>DATMGE010000043.1:0-9303 GCA_035555795.1 Rhizobiaceae bacterium
GCAAGGGTCACAGCGGGAAAGAGCGCACGCACTTCGTCAGTGGCGCGGATGGCGCAGCCGGCTTCGGCGAGCGCGGTCAGGATCGGTACCAGATGCGTGTCCTTCACCGCGCGGTCGACAAGCAGTGTTTCGGTGGCGCCGCAGACGCCGGTGCGCCGCATCTTTGCATTGACGGCGATCTTCACCGCCATGTCGAGCTGCGCCGACCGGTCGATATAGAGATGGCAGATGCCCTCCAGATGGGCGAAGACCGGCACGCGCGCCTCGTTCTGCACGCGCTCCACCAGGCTGCGGCCGCCGCGCGGCACGATCACGTCGAGATTGCCGCCCAGCCCCTTCAGCATTTCGCCGACGGCCGCGCGGTCGGTCGTGGGGACAAGCTGGATCGCATCCGCGGGCAACTTCGCCGCCTTCAGCCCCTCCACCATGCAGGCATGGATGGCGGCCGAGGAATTGGCCGAATCCGAGCCGCCGCGCAGGATCACGGCATTGCCGGCCTTGAGACAAAGCGCACCGGCATCGGCCGTCACATTGGGCCGGCTCTCATAGATCACGCCGATGACGCCGAGCGGCGTGCGCACGCGCTCGATATGGAGGCCGTTGGGGCGATCCCATTCGGCAATCACCGCACCGACGGGATCGGGCAGTTCGGCGATCTGGCGGATACCGTCGGCCATGGCGCGGACCCGGTCTGGCGTCAGCTTGAGGCGGTCCATCATGGCGGGCGAAAGCCCCGCCTCCTCGCCATTGGCCATGTCGACCACATTGGCGTCGAGGATCGCCTGTTCGTTACGGCGAACGGCATCGGCCATGGCGATCAGCGCCGCATGCTTGCGTTCCGCGCTTGCGGTCGCCAGCGGCCGCGCGGCGGCGCGCGCGTTGCGGCCGATATCCGCCATGATCGCGGCAATGTCCTGCTTGTTCTTGTCGAGCATGATCAGCCCTCCGCTTCCTCTGCGTCGCGCCTTCCGGCGGATCGGGAAATGACAAGGTCGTCGCGATGGACCATCGCGGACCGTCCCTCATAGCCGAGCGCGGCGGCGATGGCAGCCGTCTTGAGACCGGCAATCCTTACGGCATCGGCGGCATCATAGGCAACCAGCCCGCGTGCGATCTCGCCACCCTCCGGGCCGACGACCGCCACTGTGTCGCCGCGCGAAAAGTCGCCGGAGACGAGCGTCACGCCGGCCGGCAGCAAGGATTTGCCCCGCATCAGCGCAGCCTCCGCACCGGCATCCACGACGAGCCGGCCGGCCGGCTCGAGATTGCCGGCGATCCACGTCTTGTAGCCCTTCACCGGCCGGTCGCTGGGGGCGAAGAAGGTGGCGCGCTCGCCGCGCTCAATCGCCGCAAGCGGGTTCATCCTGTTGCCGGCGGTGATGATCATCGCGGTTCCCGCGGCGGTGGCGATCTTGCCCGCATCGATCTTGGTGCGCATCCCGCCGCGCGAATATTCCGACGCCGCAGCACCCGCCATCGCCTCGATCTCCGGCGTGATCATCGCCACATGCGCGATGAACTCGGCATCGGGCCGAAGCGCGGGCGGTGCCGTGTAGAGCCCGTCAATGTCGGAGAGCAGCACCAGAAGGTCTGCGCCCATCATCGTGGCGACGCGCGCTGCCAGCCGGTCATTGTCGCCATAGCGGATCTCGGTCGTGGCGACGGTGTCGTTCTCGTTGATGACGGGCACCGCGCCGAGCTTGAGCAGCGTGCCGATGGTCGCGCGCGCATTGAGATAGCGGCGGCGCTCCTCGGTATCGCCCAGCGTCACGAGGACCTGGCCTGAATTCAACCCGCAGCGGTGCAGCTCGCGCGACCATGCGCCGGCAAGCTCGATCTGCCCCACGGCGGCGGCGGCCTGGCTTTCCTCAAGCTTCAGCGTGCCCGACGGCAGGCCCAGCAGGCTGCGGCCGAGCGCGATGGCGCCGGACGAAACGACCAGCATCTGCGTGCCGCGCTTCGACAGGGCGGCGATGTCGTCCACCAGCGCGGCGAGCCATTCGGTGCGCAGTCCGCTCTTCCGGTCGACCAGAAGGGCGGAACCGATCTTCACGGTGATGCGGCGATAGGAGGAAAGCGATGTCATCGAGAAACGGCCGGACGGAATGCTGCTTGAAGGTGAATGCCCATGGATGCGTGCTCTACTTCGCCCAGCGCGGGTCGGCCTCGGTCCTGGCCTCGCGCAGGCGGGTCTCGCCGATCTCGGCGGCGAGCGCGCGCAATGCAGCCTCCACCCCCTCATGGGTGACGGCCGAGAGCACCAGCGGCGTGCGGCCGGCGGCGCGCTTCAGGGCAGCGAGCTTCTTCTTGCGCGCTTCGGGTTCCAGCGTGTCGGCCTGGCTGAGCGCGACGATCTCCGGCTTCTCCGCCAGCCCATTGCCATAGGCTTCGAGCTCGGCGCGAACCGTCTTGTAGGCCTTGCCGGGGTTCTCCTCGACGGCTGAGACGAGATGCAGCAGAACGCGCGTGCGCTCGACATGGCCGAGGAAGCGGTCGCCGATGCCGACGCCTTCATGCGCGCCCTCGATGAGACCGGGAATGTCGGCCAGCACGAATTCGCGACTGTCGATGCGCGCAACCCCCAACCCCGGATGGAGCGTGGTGAAGGGATAATCCGCGATCTTGGGTTTGGCGGCCGTGACGGCGGCAAGGAAGGTGGACTTGCCGGCATTGGGCAGGCCGACCAGCCCGGCATCGGCGATCAGCTTGAGCCGCAGCCATATATTGCGCTCGTCGCCCGGCAGGCCGGGATTGGCGCGGCGCGGCGCCTGGTTGGTCGAGGTCTTGAAATGCTGGTTGCCGAAGCCGCCATTGCCGCCTTTGGCGAGCAGGAAACGCTGGCCCACCTCGGTGAGGTCGCAGATCAGCGTTTCATTGTCTTCCTCGAATATCTGCGTGCCGGCAGGCACCTTCAGCGTCACGTCCGCGCCTTTCGCCCCGGTGCGGTTGCGGCCCATGCCATGGGTGCCCGTCTGCGCCTTGAAATGCTGCTGGTAGCGATAGTCGATCAGCGTGTTGAGCCCATCGACGGCCTCCGCCCAGACATCGCCGCCACGGCCGCCATCGCCGCCGTCGGGGCCGCCGAACTCGATGAACTTCTCGCGCCGGAACGACACCGAACCGGCGCCCCCGTCGCCGGAGCGGATATAGACCTTGGCCTGATCGAGGAATTTCATCTGCTTGGCACTTCCAGCTTGAGAATGGTGCTCTAGCGCAAGCGCGCGGCCGGCGCGAGAGCGGAATTGAGCGAGGCGGCGCTCACGCCGCCGCCCAGCTCTTGAGGCTGGCCCAGGTCTTGCGGTCGAGCACATAGCGCTCGACCGCGACGCGACCCGCGGCCAGCGAGTGGATCATGCCCTGCCCCACATAGTGGAAGCCGCATTTCTGGATCACCCGCCGCGACGCCGGATTGATGACCCGGCATGACGCCTGCACCAGCCGCACCTCGCTGGCGCGGAAGCCGTGGTCGACCAGCGCGTGGGCGGCCTCGGTGGCATAGCCGCGACCCCACCAGGCTTCGCCGATCCAGTAGCCGAGCTCCAGCCCGTGCGGCACCGCGTTCAGCGCCGCGCAGCCGATGAAAGCGCCATTGTCGCCCAGGGTGAGCGCATAGACGCATCCGTCGGCGCGCGCCGCCGATGCCGCGACAAAGGCTTCGGCCTCGGCCTCGCCATAGGGATGCGGCATGCGCGCCAGCATCTCGGCGATGCGGCGGCTTGCGGCGAGGCGGGCAAGGTCGGGAACGTCGTCCCCATGCGGCGGCCGCATGACGAGACGTTCCGTCACCAGAATCGGACATGCGGTGAGCGAGGAACTGCCTTCCTCTTCGTCTTCCGCTGCGAGCACCATCGTCTTTCCCTCGCTGGAGCATTTTGCAGCCAGACGGAATCGTCTGGCGTCACGCGAATGCTGCTAAACCAGGCGAGAGCAGCGGGCGTTCTGACGAGCCCCGCTGCTCCTGCGCCGCTCACGCGGCAGCCATCTCTTCATCTTCGGATAGGCACAGGCCATCCAGCGCCAGCCGCGTCGTCAGCGTCTGCACGGCGGTTCCACGCGAGCGTGAATAGGTCTGGCTCGTGCCCGTCAGGTGGAAACCGAGCTTTTCCTGAACGCGCAGGGATGCCGGATTGTCGACGAAGACCGACGACCGGATGCCCGTGATCGGACGCGTCGCGGCCGCATGGGCGATCAGCCGGCCGGCGGCTTCGGTCATGAAGCCATGGCCATGCCACGGCTCCGCCAGCCAGTAGCCGAGACGCGGCTCGTCGCCGCCGCCATCGAGCGAGACGACGCCGATCAGGCGCTCGCGATGGATCGTATAGACGAGGCTTTCCGGCGCGGCCGAAGCCGCCGCGATCCAGTCCTCGGCATCCTCGATATGGTAGGGAAACGGCACCGGACCGAGCATGCGGGCAACGTTCCAGTTGGCAAGACCGGCGGCGATCTCTTCCGCATCGAGCCAGGTCGGCGTGCGCAGGGTCAGGCGGCTTGAAACGAGGACGTGCATGGCGGAACTCCAGGCATGGAAAAAGGGGAGATGGACCGCCCATCTCCCCTTGATCTCAATCCTGGCTCTGCCAGACACCGGACCCCGAAAGACGGGCGCCGGTGTTATGGTGCGGAACCGGCTACTCCGCGGCTTCGGCGGCTGGGGCCACCGATACGTAAGTGCGACCGTTGGCTTTGGTGCGGAAGGAAACCGCACCGGCCTCAAGCGCGAAAAGCGTATGGTCCTTGCCCATGCCGACATTCACGCCCGGGTGCCACTTGGTGCCGCGTTGACGAATGATAATGTTGCCGGCGCGAACGACTTCGCCGCCGAACTTCTTGACGCCAAGGCGCTTGGATTCGGAATCGCGACCGTTACGCGACGAACCGCCAGCTTTCTTGTGTGCCATAGTCTTGCTCCTTTGCGCCCTGCGGCGCCTTCAGTCCTTATGAACGCATTCGCGTTCCGTGTCCAATCGTAAACCGACCTTACTTCTTGGCCAGTTCCTTCGCCTGCTCGCGCCAGTCGGCGATCTGCTCGCTGCTGAAGGGCATCGCCTCGTCGATACGGGCGATATCCTCGTCGGTGAACGCCGCGATCTGCGCGAAGGTGGTGATGCCCTGCTCCTTGAGCTGGCCGGCAGCCACCGGGCCGATGCCCTTGATCGCCTCGATGTCGTCGGCCTCGCCAGCGGGCGGGGTGAACAGCGGCGCCGGAGCGGCGGTTTCCGCCTTGGCTGCCTTCTTCGCCGCGGGCTTCTCGGCCGCCTTACCCTCGGCCTTCGCCGCAGGCTTCTTCGACGGCTTCTGGCCGTTCGTCAGGATCTCCGAGATGCGCACTGTGGTGAGCAACTGGCGATGGCCGCGCTTGCGGCGCGAATTCTGGCGGCGGCGCTTCTTGAAGGCGATGACCTTCTCGCCACGGCCCTGCTCGACGATCTCCGCCGTTACCAGCGCGCCTTCCACGAAGGGAGCGCCGAAGGTCACGTCGTCGCCATTGCCGAAGGCCAGCACGTGGCCGATCTCGACGATGTCGCCGGCCTCGCCGGTGAGATTTCCGATCTGCAATACGTCATCGGCTGCAACGCGATACTGCTTGCCGCCGGACTTGATGACTGCGAACATTTGTTTGCCTTTCGCTTGTTCGGTCCAGCCTGACCCGCGAACGGGGCGGCCGTCTTTTTATCAGTCGTTTCCGGGTTCCTGCCTTGCATGAGGCCCGATGGCCCACGCAAAGCAAACCCGGCGCGGAGGGGACTCCACGCCGGACGCTGGGGCAGATACGCGACAGACGGCGCAGAGTCAAGATTGCGTGCATCGAACGCGCTCTGTATTGCGGAAGGCTCGGAACGACGGACAGGCGCGTGAAGGAACCGATCATCGAGGTCGAGCCGCACGGCTCCGCAACAGGGAAAGGCGCGATGCCCGCCAGGACCGGACGAATGCGGTTGCGGCGCTGGCGCCGCCGGCTCGTGGCCGCGCTTGCCATCCTCGTCGCCCTGCCGCTCGTCCTGCCCTTCGTCTATCTCATTCCGGGCACGCGGCCAGTGTCCACGCTGATGATCTCCGAACTCGTGACGTTCAATGGCTACGACCGGCGCTGGGTGCCCATCGAGGAGATGAGCCCCAATGTCGTCAATGCCGTCATGATGTCGGAAGACGGCCAGTTCTGCTCCCATCACGGCATCGACTGGGGCGAGCTGAGGGCGGTGCTGGACGATTTCCGCGCCGGCGAGCCGACGCGCGGCGCCTCGACCATCCCCATGCAGACGGCCAAGAACCTCTTCCTCTGGAACGGCCGCTCCTATCTCCGCAAGATGCTGGAACTGCCGCTCGCCATCTATATCGACGCGGTGATGCCCAAGAAGCGGCTGATGGAGATCTATCTCAACATCGCCGAATGGGGTCCCGGCGTCTATGGCGTGGAGGCCGGCGCGCAGACCCATTTCGGCAAGCCGGCGAGCCAGCTCACGCCCCGGCAGGGCGCGCTGATGGCCGTCACGCTGCCGGCGCCCCATATCCGCAATCCGGCGAAGCCCGGCCCCGGCCTCAGCCGCATCGCGGCGATCGTCGAGCGCCGCGCGGCGCGTTCCGGCGCCTACACAGCCTGCCTGCGCTGAAGCATTCGCAGCCAGGCGGATTCATCCATGCGTCTGCCGGAACGCCGCCACGTGCCCCCTGCGGAAATTTTTGCGTTCGACGCTGGCCAAGTCGCCGGCTTGCGTGTATAGGCACGCGACTTCTATGGAATTCGGGTCTGTTCGCCTCCTGCCAGCGGGCCGATGACCCTGTTTGTGACAAGTGGAGCAAGTCCCGTGGCTGTACCGAAACGAAAGACCTCGCCGTCCAAGCGCGGCATGCGCCGTTCGGCCGATGCGCTGAAGGCCCCGACCTATGTCGAGGACAAGAATTCCGGCGAAATGCGCCGCCCGCATCATATCGACCTGAAGACCGGCATGTATCGCGGCCGTCAGGTGCTGGAGCCCAAGGAAGGCTGATCGGCCTCCTGGTTTCGCTGAAGATCGGACCGGCCTCTGGCCGGTCTTTTCATATGTGCTGATGTTTGACGGCGCCGGCGCGCCGGCAAGGAGATCTGCATGCTTGCCCAGTTGCCTTTGCTGATCGTGCCCTTCATTCTCTACAATCTCGGGCTGCTGGGCCTTTTCGGCGGCACTGCCTACCCCTGGGACGAGCAGCTCTTCTCCCTCACCATGATCTCGGGCGGAGTCTGGACGATGACGCTCGCCGACCTGATGATCGTCGTCGCGCTGGTTCTGCTCCTGGTGGAGATCATGAAATCGACGCGCACCAGCAATGCGTCGGTGGTCGACCACCTGCTCTCGACCTTCATCTTCGTCGCCTTCCTGGTCGAGTTCCTGCTGGTCGAGGGCGCGGCGCACTCGCTTTTCTTCGTGCTGATGCTGATCGCGCTTTTCGACGTGCTGGCGGGTTTCGTGGTCTCCCTGCGCGCGGCAAGCCGCGACGTCACCCTCCGCTGAACACGGCATTTCCCGCAAAGGTGCGCAGCTTCTCTACGTCCGGAACTGCGTAGCGGAAAAAGTGGCGAGCGGGGCGCATGCTCCGCTCGCCTGATGTTGAATCAGCCAGCGTCGGCGACGAAGCCAGCCGCCTCGACGCCTGCCACGGCGGCGATCTCGTCATTATCGGACGTGTCGCCGGTGACGCCGACCGCGCCGATGATCTCGCCCGACTTCGTCTTCACCAGCGCGCCGCCCGGTACGGGAATGATCTTGCCTTCCGACACGCCCGACAGGCCGGTGAAGAAATGCGGCCGGTCCATCGCCAGCTTGTTGACCGCGCGCGGGCCGATGCCCAGCGCCAGCGCGCCGAAGGCCTTGCCGGTGGCGATCTGGTAGCGCAGGTTCGAAGCGCCATCCTGACGCTGGAAAGCGATGATGTGCCCGCCGGCGTCGAGCACCGAGACGGACAGCGGCTTGAGGCCGAGTTCCTTGCCCTTGGCCAGCGCTGCCGAAATCATGCGGTTTGCCTTGGCGAGCGAAATACGTGCCATGATGTCCCTCCTGTTGTGACGCCCCCGTCTAGAGCATTTCGCAGCCGGACGGAATCGTACAAATGCGGTCAGGGAAGCCAGAGCGGGCCTGAAGATCGGGATCGGTAGCCCGGCAGCACGAATACCGAAAATATGCCAGCCAGCCGGGAGGCGGGTATCGATGCGCGCGGCTAGCCCTTGCGCCCCATGGAATCGATCTTGCGCTGCATGGCGGCGATCTGGTCCTTCAATTCCCGCAGATCGTCGGCATCGCTGCTGCCTGTCGGTTCGGGCGCGGTCGTGGCCTGTGGGAACGGCGTGAACATGCGCATGGCGTTCTGGAACAGCTCGACATTGCGGCGCGCCTGTTCCTCGAAGGCCTTCATCGGCGCGACCTGCATCATCTCCATCGGGCCCTTGCCCATCGCATCCTTCATCTGCTCGCGGAAGCGCTCCTGCTCCTTCGCGAAGGCGATCATCGACTGTTCGAGAAAGCTCGGCACCACCATCTGCATCTGGTCGCCATAGAAGGAGATCAGCTGGCGCAGGAAGGAGACCGGCAGCATGTTCTGTCCGTCCTTGTTCTCCAGCTCGAAGATGATCTGCGTCAGGACCGGATGGGTGATATCCTCGCCGCTCTTGGCGTCCTGCACGGTGAAATCCTCACCCCGCTTCACCATCTCGGCGAGGTCTTCCAGCGTCACATAGGTCGAGGTGCCCGTATTGTAGAGACGGCGGTTTGCATATTTCTTGATCACCACCGGATCGTCTTTTGCGGGCATCGAGAACCTCCCATACGCGCCCCCACCTCATGGCCGTCGAACGGCCGGACGGCGGGACCCTCCAGCCAGAATTGCGCAAAGCCGGCGCGAATGAAAGCACTTTGTGCACTGCGGCAGCGGTTTGCCCGCTTTGGCGGCATTTGCGGCCGCAAGCTGACGAATCCGGTTTGACAGCTTTCGCGGAAAGGGCAAGAAATCGGGGCATAACCGGTCCAGTGCCAATTCGAGGAGACGTCCATGGCCGCTTCACAATCCATCGTCGTGGCGAGCGCCGCGCGCACGCCAGTCGGCTCCTTCAACGGCTCCTTCGCCAACCTGCCGGCGCATCAACTCGGCGCAGTCGCCATCAAGGCGGCGCTCGAGCGCTCCGGCGTCGACCCGAAGGAGGTCGACGAAGTGATCCTCGGCCAGATCCTGTCGGCGGCGGAAGGCCAGAACCCCGCCCGCCAGGCAGCGATGAAGGCAGGCATACCGCAGGAAACGACCGCCTGGGGCCTCAACCAGCTCTGCGGCTCCGGCCTG
>DATMGE010000044.1:0-2754 GCA_035555795.1 Rhizobiaceae bacterium
ACGCCGTCCTGCTGGTTGAAGACCGCATTGCCGACGGAGGTCGCGAGACCGTTGTGCCAGAAGCCGCCATCGCCCATCACCGAGATGGAGCGCTTGTCCGCCTCGACATTGAACGCGGATGCGGAGGCCGGACCAAGGCCATAGCCCATCGTCGTGCCGCCGATATTGAAGGGCGGCAGGATCGAGAACAGATGGCAGCCGATATCGGCCGCCACGTGATGCGGCCCGAGTTCCTTCTCGACCAGCTTCATGGCTGCGAAGATCGGGCGTTCGGGGCAGCCGGTGCAGAAGCCCGCCGGCCGCGGCGGCACGACATCGGCGAGCGCCTTCACGCGCGCATCGGCCAGCACCTCGGAGGGATCGGGGACCGGCGGCCGGTTGCCGCGAAGCGCCGGCGCATGCGCATCGAAGAAGGCCGCAAAGCCCTTCGCCAGCACCGGCGCGGTATATTCCCCGCCGAGCGGGAGCACGTCCTTGCCGGACACGCGGGTCTGGATGTCGCGCCGGCGGAACAGCGTATGCAGCGCCTGCTCGATATATTCGGGCGCCCCCTCCTCGACCATCAGCACCGCCTTCTTGCCCGTGGCAAAGGCGATGACCTCGTCGTCGATCATCGGGTAGGAGACGTTCATCACATAGAGCGGAACGCGGCAATTGCCGTAGATGTCGGCGAGGCCGAGCTGCTGCAGCGCGCGCATCGCGCCATTGTAGACGCCGCCCTGCAGGATGATGCCGACGTCGCCGGTTTCGGGGCCGAAGAACTCGTTCAGCTTCGCGGCCTTCACATAGTCGACCGCGGCCGGCCAGCGCTGCTCAAGCTTCTCCTTCTCGTGCTGGAACGAGGCGGGCGGGAGCACGATGCGGCCGAGATCGCGCCGCGGATTCTCCAGCGCCTCCTTCAGCGTGAATTTCGGCTTCTGATTGTCCTTCGCCTCGAATTGACCATGCACATGGCAGGACCGGATGCCGACCTGCAGCATGACGGGCGTGTTGGACGCCTCCGACAGTTCGAAGCCCTTCTCCACCGCATCGACGATCGAGGTGAGGTTCGGGCGCGGCGTCAGCAGCCACATCTGCGATTTCATCGCATAGGCGTGGCTGCGCTCCTGCATGATGGAGGAACCCTCGCCATAATCCTCGCCGATGATCACCAGCGCGCCGCCGGTGACGCCGCCCGAGGCCAGGTTCGAGAGCGCGTCCGAGGCCACATTGGTTCCGGCCGTCGACTTCCACGTCACGGCACCGCGGACCGGATAGAGCACAGACGCCGACAGCATCGCCGCGGCCGCCGCTTCGGAGGCGGAGGTCTCGAAGTGAACGCCGAGATCCGCCATCACGTCCCGCGCGTCGGCGAGCACGTCCATCAGATGCGAGATCGGCGAGCCCTGATAGCCGCCGACATAGGAAACGCCCGACTGAAGCAGCGCCTTCGTGATGGCGAGGATGCCCTCGCCGCTGAAGATCTCGCCTGCACCCAGCTTCAGGTCCTCGACCTCTCGGGCGAATGATCGCTCGGCCATGGTGGTCCCCTTTTTTCGACACTGGAAGCGTTATTATATGCATTTACATATTTTCGCATCACTGCCGTTTGTCAAGGATTTTTGCGGTCCTGTTCGGGGCCGCAGAGGATGGAACGCTTGCCATGCAAATGCGCATGCATATGAAAAATCCCGCCTCTGAATCGGGCATTTGCCCAACGCCGATGCAGCCGCGTCGAATCTTTCCGGCGGTCACATTTCACGCTTGTCGGCACCACCCGCTTATTTTAAGCTTCAACTAATGCGCATGAATGTGCCTGCCGGAAAAGCCGGCGAACAGGGAACTACGGAGACTCGTCATGGTCGAACTCAATCGTCGCCAGGCCCTCGGGCTTGGCGCAGCCGCATTCATTTCCGGACTCCTGAGTGGCCGCCTCGCCGTGTCCGCGGCCGAGAGCTCCACGCTCACGATCGCCTTCAACGCCAACCTGCCATCCTTCGACGGCACGACCGGTCCTTCCGCGGTCAATCCGGCGATCCAGGCGATCTACCGGTCGATCTTCGATCAATATATCGGCCAGAAGCCGGACCTGTCCTTCGAGCCCGGCCTGCTGACGGCCTGGGGCTGGAACGACGACAAGACCAAGGTCTGGATGGATGTGCGCTCCGGCGTCACCTGGCATGACGGTACGCCGCTGACGCCCGAGGATGTCGTCTGGTCGCTCGAGCGCGCAGGCGATCCGGCCACGGGCAATCCGGTCGCCAATGTCTGGGCGAGCATCGGCAATTTCACCATCGATGGCCAGCGCATCACCGGCGACGTCAAGAGCTTCGACCCGACCATCTTCAAGTGGATGGCGTTCCTGACCGGCTATGTCCTGCCCAAGGCCTATTACACCAAGGTCGGCGCGGCGGGCTTCGAGGCCAAGCCGATCGGCACCGGCCCGTATATGTTCGACGCTTACGAAGGAAACTCCTTCCTCCGCCTCAAGGCCAACCCGAACTATTTCGGCGGCAAGCCGGCCTTCGACACCGTCGTGTTCAAGTTCGTAACCGATCCGACCAGCCGCGTGGCCGAGATCGAGTCCGGCTCGTCCGACGTGACGCTCGAAGTTCCCTACGAGGAATATGACCGCCTGCGGAAGAAGGAAGGCCTCGCCGGGGTCTCCGCGCCGATCTCCGACATCGGCATGCTCTTCATCACCAATGTCGAGCCGATGCTGGACAAGAATGTCCGCCTCGCCGCGCATCACGCGATCGACAAGGCCGGCATCGT
>DATMGE010000045.1:0-84007 GCA_035555795.1 Rhizobiaceae bacterium
GTTCGAAAAAAGCTAAACACCGCCTCGATCCATTGCAAGCGCTTTCTTTCATTTCTTGCAGAAACCGCGGAAGGCGCACTTGGCGCCAATCATCCGCCGATACAGTCACACGAACTGATGCCCGAGGTGGTCAAGCGCTACGCATCAATTTAATATATTGATATTAAAGGAATTTAATGCACAGCTCAGGAGCTGGATTCCAGCCGCCCAGCCGATCCTCGGCGCGCTTCTCGATCTGCACATTCATACCGATCTGGACATTTGGAAGGCTGCCGCATAAACAAATTCTGAAAGCGTTTGCATTTAGCTTGAACCGGGCAGCGCACGATAACAGGGCGGAGACGACATCCACATGAACCAGAGCCCCAGGAATGGCGCATTCGCGCAGGCAGAAGCAGCCGGGCGCCCCGAGGACAGGCTGAAGCCGGGCATGCTGCACGGGCTGCGGGTGGTGGAGGTTGCCGACGAGCTCGGCGAATATTGCGGGCTGCTCCTTGCGGGCCTCGGCGCGGAGGTCATCAAGGTCGAGCCGCCGCGGGGAAATTCCACGCGCGCGATCGGCCCCTTCCTCGGCGACGAGGCCGATCTGGAGCGCTCGCTGCATTTCTGGGCTTATAACCGGGCCAAGAAATCCGTCGTGCTCGATCTCGACATCCCCGAAGACGTGGAGCGGCTGACAGCGCTGCTGGAGGCGAGCGACGTGCTGCTCGATACGTCCTGCGGACGCGTCGCCACGGCGCTCGGCATGGATTCCGCGCAGATCGGGGCGCGTTTTCCCGCACTTGTCCATGCGCGCATGACGCCTTTCGGCGATACCGGGCCGTGGAAGGACTACAAGGCGAGCGACCTCATCCATCTCGCACTGGGCGGCGTGATGATGAATTGCGGCTATGATGGCAAGGATGGCCGCTACGACACGCCGCCGATCGCGCCGCAGGCATGGCAGGCCTATCACATTGCCGGCGAACAGCTCGCTATCGGTATCGTGGCGGCGCTGCTGTCGCGCTTCCGCACCGGGCGCGGGCAGGAGGTGTCTTGCGCCGTGCACGATGCGGTGTCGAAGAATACCGAGCTGGACGTGATGTATTGGGTGATGCGGCGCGTGCCGCTGTGGCGCCAGACCTGCCGGCACGCCAGCGAGAGGCCGGACGGCATCACCTCCATCACCCGCAGCCGCGACGGCCGCTGGTTCCTCACCTGGATCATGGCGCGGCCCGACCATGACAAGACGGTCGCCTTCCTCGCCCGGCATGGTTTCACCGAAGGCGTGCGCGAGGTGATGCCGCTGGTGGCGAAGGGCGCGCGCGCCATTCCCGGAACCAGCGGCAAGGATCCCCGCGCGGAAGCGCTCGCCGACATCCTCAACCGCTTCACCGGCTCCTTCGACAGCGCCGACCTGCCCTGGCGCGAGGCGCAGGAGATCGGCCTGCTCTGGGCGCCGCTGCGCAAGCCGCATGAAAACGCCACCGACGAGCACTGGCTGGCGCGCGGCACGCTGAGCGACATCGCGCATCCGGAACTCGGCCGCTCGTTCCGCTATGTGACGAGCAAATGGCTGAGCACGGCGACGGCCTGGCAGGCTGGGCGGCGCGCGCCGCTGCTGGGCGAGGACACCGATGCGGTGATGCGCGCGGTGGCCAAGGCCGGCCCGCGGAGCGTCGAGCCGCGCCCGGCGGACACACGGCTTTCAGCTCATGGCAAGCCGTTCCCGTTGCAAAATGTGCGCATCCTCGACTTCTCCTGGTTCCTGGCATCCGCCGGCGGCACGCGCTTCCTCGCCGGGCTGGGCGCGGAAAGCCTGAAGGTGGAGTGGAAGGCCAATCCCGACACGCGCGTTGCGGCCATGGCCCCGGTCGGCGGGCGGGCGGCGCGGGCGGCTGCGACCGGCCCCCTGCCCGGCGAGACCGATCCGGACATGGGCGGCCAGTTCAACAACAAGAATTCCGGCAAGCGCGGCCTGTCGCTCAACATCAAGCATCCGAAGGGGCTGGAGATCGCCAAGGCGCTGGTTTCCATCTCCGACGTGGTGGCGGAAGGCTTCTCGCCCGGCGTGCTCGACCGGCTCGGCTTCGGCTATGAGGTGATGAAGTCGATCAAGCCGGACATCATCTATGTCCAGCAGTCCGGCATGGGCAGCAACGGCGTCTATGGGCGCATGCGCACCGTCGGTCCGGTCGCGGCGGCCTTTGCCGGCTCATCGGAAATGTCGGGCCTGCCCGCGCCTGCCATGCCGGCGGGCTGGGGCTATTCCTTCCTCGACTGGATGGGCGCCTACAGTTTCGCGCTGGCGACGCTGGGCGCGCTCTACCACCGCGAACGCACCGGCGAGGGCCAGTGGATCGATTCCTCGCAATGCGAGAGCGGCATCTTCCTGACCGGACCGGCCGTGCTCGACTGGTCCGCCAATGGCCGCGAGACGCAGCGCACCGGCAATCGTTCGCCCTATGTGCCGGCCGCGCCGCATGGGGCCTATCGCTGCGCTGGCGCCGATCGTTGGGTGGCGATCGCCTGCTATAGCGACGCCCAGTTCCGCGCCATGGCGGAAGTTGCCGGGCAGAGCGAATGGCTGAGCGATCCCCGCTTCGCCACGCGCGATGCGCGGCTGGCCAATCAGGATGCGCTGGACAGCGCGGTCGAAAGCTGGACCCGCCGCCACGATCCCTATTCGGTGATGCATCTTCTGCAGGCGGTGGGGGTCGCGGCCGGCGTGTGCCAGACGGCCGAGGACCGCATCGACAACGACCCGCAGCTCGCCGCGCTGAACTGGCTGACCGAGGTGCGCGGCACCAAGATCGGCGAATGGCCGGTGGCCGAACTGCCGATGAAGCTCAGCGACACGCCGGCCCATATTGGCGGCCTCATCAACCGCGGCGCACCCTGCTACGGCGAGGACAATGTCTATGTGCTGCGCGATCTGCTCGGCTATTCCGAATCGGAAATCCAGCGGCTGGCCGAAGACGAGGTGATCTGAGTTTTACGCAATTCCGGGCGCAAAACCGCTGCGCACTTTGCTTGAATTACGCTAGCGGGAAGACGCTGGCGCGGCGGAGCTGCAGGGCACCGCTGTCGCCCGCGGTGACCTGCGTTTCGGGCGGCACGTCGAGCTCGGCGGTGACGCCGTCGGGCAGGCGCACGACGAGACGGCGGTTCTCCGGTCGGTCGATGACACGCAACACGCTGGCCTCAATGCCGGCGCCGCCCGACGCCCAGTCGAGATCGGCGGGGCGGGCGAAAAGCTCGGCGCGGCCGTCAGGCACGCCGGGCGCATCGATGCTGCCGCCTGCCACATGCGCACGTCCGTCGCGCACCTCGGCCACGAGCCGGTTGGCATCGCCGAGGAAGCGGGTGACGAAGGCCGATCCCGGCCGGCGGCAGACATCCTCCGGCGTGCCCTCCTGTACGATGCGGCCCTCATTGAGGATGACGACGCGGTCGGCGAGGTCCAGCGCTTCTTCCTGGTCGTGGGTGACGAAGATCGTGGTGATGCCGAGCTCGTCATGGATTTCGCGCAGCCAGCGGCGCAGATCGCGGCGCACATTGGCGTCGAGCGCGCCGAACGGCTCGTCGAGCAGCAGTACCTTGGGGTCGACGGCGAGCGCGCGGGCCAACGCGACACGCTGGCGCTGGCCGCCGGAGATCTGCGCCGGGAAGCGGTCGCCCAGCCCGGCAAGCCGCATTAAGGCGAGGAGTTCGGTGACCCGCGCATCGATTTCCGCAGCGCTGCGCTTGCGCTTCGACACTTTCATGCCGAAGGCGATGTTCTGAGCCACCGTCATGTGCGGGAACAGCGCATAATGCTGGAAGACGAAGCCGACGCCGCGCTCGCGCACAGGAATGTCGGTGGCGTCCTCGTCGCCGAAGAGGATGCGCCCATCATCGGCATATTCGAGCCCCGCGACCATGCGCAGGATCGTGGTCTTGCCGGAACCCGACGGACCCAGCAGCGCGACCAGCTCGCCGCTGCCGATCGTCAGCGACACGCCATGCACGGCGCGGAAGGTGTCGAAGGTCTTCACCACATTGTCGAGCGTGATCTTCACGGCTTCGCTCCCTCGGTTGAAGCGGCTGGTTTGGCGGATGCGGCAAGTGCGGGCCGGCTGGCGCGCCCTGCGCCCTGCTTTTCGAGCAGCACCTTGGCCACGATGGTGACGAGCGCAAGCAGCGTCAGGATGGATGCGGCGGCAAAGGCGCCAGCGGTGTTGTAGTCGTGATAGAGCAGTTCGACATGGAGCGGCAGCGTGTTGGTCTGGCCGCGAATATTGCCCGACACGACGGAAACCGCGCCGAATTCGCCCATCACGCGCGCATTGCACAGCACCACGCCATAGAGCAGCGCCCAGCGGATGTTGGGCAGCGTCACCGACAGGAATGTGCGCCAGCCCGAGGCGCCGAGCGAGGTCGCCGCCTCCTCCAGGTCGCGCCCCTGCGCCTGCATCAGCGGAATGAGCTCGCGCGCGACGAAGGGCGCGGTGACGAACATGGAGGCCAGAACGATGCCTGGCAGCGCGAACAGGATCTTGATGTCGGCCGATTGCAGCGCCGGCCCGAACAGGCCCTGCAGGCCATAGACGAAGAGATAGGCGACGCCGGCCACGATGGGCGAGATCGAGAAGGGAATCTCGATCAGCACGATCAGCGCCCGCTTGCCCCGGAAGTCGAACTTGGTGATCGCCCAGGCAGCGGCGACGCCGAAGGCGGTGTTGAGCGGCACGGCGATGAGCGCGGTCAGCACGGTGAGCAGGATGGCGTGGCGCGTATCGGGGTGTACGATATTGGCGACGAAGGCGGCGAAGCCCTGCGAAAAGGCCTGCGTGAAGATGACGACCAGCGGCGCGACGACGAGGATGGCGCCGAAGAACAGCACGAAGGCGATGAGGATGCGGCGGATGGCGGGACTGTCGCCGATGCGCGGCGGCTTGCGTTGCGCGTTCATCGTCAGCCCCTCGCCGTGTAGCGCAGGGCGCGGGCCTGCAGGATATTGGTCGCGGCCAGCATCAGGAAGGCGGTGAAGAGCAGCACCGAGGCGATGGCCGCGGCGGCCTGATAGTCATATTCCTCCAGCCGGATGAAGACGAGCAGCGCGGTGATCTCCGTCTCGAAGGGCTGGTTGCCGGCGATGAAGATGATGGCGCCGAACTCGCCCAGGCTGCGGGCGAAGGAAAGCGAGACGCCGGCGAGCAGCGCGGGCGTCAGCAGCGGCAGGATCACACGTCGGAAGATCTCGCCATCGGTGCCGCCGAGCGACTGCGCCGCTTCCTCCAGCGCCGGATCGAGATCCTCCAGCACCGGCTGCACCGTGCGCACGATGAAGGGCAGGCTGGTGAAGGCCATGGCGATCATGATGCCGATGGGCGTGTAGGCGACACGGATGCCGGCTTCGGCCAGCAGGCTGCCGAACCAGCCATTGCTGGCGAAGAGGGTCGTGAGCGCGATGCCCGCGACCGCGGTGGGCAGGGCGAAGGGCAGGTCGACGATCGCGTCCAACAGGCGCTTTCCGGGGAAGGAATAGCGCACCAGCACCCATGCAAGCGCGAGGCCGAAAACGAGGTTGAAGACGGTGGCGATCAGGGCGGCGAGGACCGTGACGCGATAGCTCGCCAGCGCACGGCCCGAGGTGACGATGCGCCAATATTCCTCCGGGCCGAGGCTCGCCGCCTTGAAGATCAGCGCGCCGATCGGCAGGGCGATGATGAGCCCCGCATAGAACAGCGTGATGCCGAGCGACAGAGGCAGGCCGGGAAGGACGCGGCGTCTCACGTGCAAAGTCTCCGAGAAAAGGCCGGCGGAGCTGTCCGCCGGCCGATCGTCATGTCAAGGACGGGAATTTCAGCGATTGCCGTAGATCTTGTCTAGCAGGCCGCCGGAGGCGAAATGCTCCTCCTGGACCTTCGGCCAGCCGCCGAACACGTCCTCGACCGTCACGAGGCGAACCTCCGGGAACTGGTCCTTGTACTTTGCCGCCACCTCGGGCTCATGTACGCGGTGGCCATATTCGGCGGCGATGGTCTGGCCCTCCGGCGTATAGAGGAAGTCCAGATAGGACTTTGCGAAATCGCGCGAGCCGCGCTTGTCGACGACGCGGTCGACGATCGCCACCGGGAACTCGGCCAGAAGGCTGACGGAGGGAACGACGAGCGCGAACTTATCGGCGCCGAACTCCTTGGCGATGCCGCGCGTCTCGGCCTCGAAGGTGATCAGCACGTCACCGATCTCGCGCTCCACGAAAGTGGTGGTCGCGGCGCGGCCGCCGGTGTCGAAGACCGGCACATTGTCGAACAGCTTGCCGACGAATTCCGCCACCTTCTCCGCATCGTCGTTGAACTTCTCCTTCGCATAGGCGGTCGCGGCCAGATAGGTGTAGCGCGCATTGCCGGAAGTCTTGGGGTTGGGGAACACGACCTTCACGTCGTCGCGCACCAGGTCGTCCCAATCCTTGATGTTCTTGGGATTGCCGGCCCGCACCAGGAAGGACGGCAGCGAATAGAAGGGCGAGGCCTGGTTGGCGAAATCGCTCTGCCAGTCGTCCGTGACGAAGCCGTTCTTCACCAGGAAGTCGATATCGGTAACCTGGTTGAAGGTGACGACGTCGGCCTCGAGGCCTTCCACGATGGCGCGGGCCTGGCGTGACGTACCGGCATGCGACTGGTCGATGGACTTGCCGGGATTTTTCGCGACATAGGCCTCGTTGACGGCGACGAAGAGCTCACGCGCGACATCGTAGGATGCATTGAGGATTTTGTCCGGCGACTGCGCGTTGGCGGGCCCGGCAATGAGGCCGGCAAGTGCCGCGCCGATGATGAGAAAGCGCTTCATGTGTCTCTCCTGAGATGATGCGGCGAAAATAGCCATGAACGCGCATGTGGCGGAGAGACGCGGCCCATGAAGCAGCCATGGGAGTTAGAAAATTCCTCTCGATAAATTCTTCCTGGAGGATTCGCATTTCATCAAGCTTGCAGGCGGTTCTTCCGGACGCACTATTGGGATGCAACCGACATGGCTGTAGATTGCCGCCCATGCTGACCCTCATCCAGGACTACTGGCCGCATATTCTGACCGTCGTGTCGATCCTCGTCGCCGTACCGGCGGCGATCCATGCGGCGATGACCAAGGACGAGGTCCGCGCCGCGATCGGATGGGTCGGCGTCATCTTCCTGTCACCCATCGTGGGCGCGCTGATCTATGCGATCGGCGGCATCAACCGCATCAGGCACAAGTCGCTCGCCGTCGAGCGTGCCGCGCACGGCCATCACCGGTCGTCCCCCCTTGGCGAGGCCGTGGCCGACGGGCTGATCGCGAACCGTTTCGGCAGGCGGTTCGCCGCACTGGGAAGGCTGGGCGATAGCGTCACCCATCACCGGATGACGACCGGCAACATGGTTGAGATGCTGGACAGCGGCGACCGCGTCTATGCGGCCATGGTTGAGGCGATCGCGCAGGCGAAGCGGAGCGTGATCCTCCAATCCTATATCTTCGACCGCGACCCGGCCGGCCTGCGCGTCGCCGACGCGCTCATTGCGGCCGCCGGGCGGGGCGTCGCCGTGCGCGTGCTGATCGATGCGATCGGCGTGCGTTATTCGCGGCCAAGCATCCTCGGCCATCTGCACGAGGGCGGCGTGAAGACGGCACTCTTCAACGGTAAGATCATCGAGGGCCTGCGGCTGCCCTATGCCAATCTGCGCACGCACCGGAAGATCGTCGTGGTGGACGGCGCGGTGGCATTCATGGGCGGCATGAACATACGTAAGGACTTCACGCTGGAATTCGCAGGCCCCGACCATTCCCACGACACCCATTTCCGGGTGGAAGGGCCGGTGGTCGCCGACATTTTCGCGATCGCGGCCGAAGACTGGAACTTCGCCACCGACGAGGCGCTGGACGACGACGCCTGGGCCGTCGAGCCTGTCAGGACCATGGCTGGCGGGCCGCTGTTCGCGCGCGCCGTGCCATCCGGGCCGGATTCGAGCCTGGAGACGAGCCACAAGCTGCTGATGGGGGCGTTTTCGGTGGCGCGCCACTCGATCCGCATCATGTCGCCCTATTTCCTGCCGGATCGCGAATTGATCAGCGCACTGACAACCGCCGCCCGGCGCGGCGTCGAGATCGACATCGTCGTGCCGGGTACGAACAATCTCATGCTGGTCGACAGGGCGATGACGGCGCAATTCGACCAGGTGCTCGGCCCCAATTGCCGGATCTGGCGCTCCCGCGGCTCCTTCGACCATTCCAAGCTGCTGACCATCGACGACGCCTGGAGCTTCGTCGGCTCCTCCAATCTCGATCCGCGCTCGCTTCGCCTCAATTTCGAGATCGACCTCGAGATCGTGGATACGGATTTCGCGGCGGAGATAGCCGCGCGGATCGATGCCGTGAAGGAGCAGGCGGACGAGGTGACGCGCGCCGGGCTGAAGGCGCGGCCCCTGCCCGTGCGGCTGATCGACAGGGCGCTCTGGCTCGGCTCGCCCTATCTGTGAGCTTCAGGAAGGCCGCGTGAGCACATAAGCGAGGCCCGCCAGCATGAATGCCGCGACGCCGGCGGCGAGAAGCGGACCCGGATCGCTGCCGAGCCAGAACAGGACGTAGCCCAGCAATATGCCGGCGAGCGCCATCATCTTGGCGCGGCGCGGAATGGCGCCCCGCTGCCGCCAGTCGCGCAGGAGCGGCCCGAACCGCGGATGATCCAGCAGCCAGTTCTCCAGCCGCTGCGACGAACGGGCGAAGCAGGCGACGGCCAGGATGAGAAACGGCGTCGTCGGCAGCACCGGCAGGAAGGCGCCGACGAAACCCAGCGCGACGCAGGCAAGGCCCGCCGCCAGATAGAGGCCGCGAAGGACGGGCGATGCCCTGATGTCCGATATTCGGGTCATGCCGGTCTCATATCGCGATCGTCCGGACGAGTCGCGATTCCTGCGAGACCGGACCGGTCAGATGCCGAAAATGTCGCGGAACTTCGTCTGTGCTTCCGGCAGATCGCTGACGACCTTCGTATCGGGCACCATGATCAGCTTGAGGTCGGCAAGCGGCACAAGGCTTTCCGGCGCGGGCACGTCGGCGCGCAGCGGAAAGCGCTGATCGGCCGCGTAATATTCGGACACTTCCGGACCCAGCAGGAATTCGGCGAAGAGCTTGGCGGCGTTGGGATGCGGTGCGCCCGCCAGCAGCCCGGTCGAGCCGGGCGCGAGCACCAGCCCGTCCGTCGGATAGACCGGCTTCACCGGCGCGCCATTATGCGCATCCACCGCCGCGCGATTGGCAGGAACGACGGCGATCTTGCGCTCGCCCGAGACGATCAGGTTCGCGCCGTCGGAAACGCTGCGGCCGATCTGCGGCTTGTTGGCCTCGAGTTTCTCGAAGAAGTCCCAGCCATAGAGATCGCGCATGGCAATGACCCATGTGCCGGCGCTGCCGGAAAAACCGGGATGCGGAATGGCGATCTGGTCCTTCCATTTCGGATCAAGCAGGTCGGTCCAGTTCCTGGGCGCTTCCTCCTCGGAAACCAGATTCGTGTTGTAGCCGATCGCATAGGGCGCAACGGAGGTCGTGAACCAGTAGCCGGGCTCGCCGAACTGGCGGATCGACGCGGCCATATGTTCGAGATTTTCCGGATTATATTCCACCAGCCTGTCGATGCGCTTGAGCTCGACCATCTGCGCGCCGTCATTGGTGCTCAGCACGTCCGCCTGCACCACGCCGGCCGATATGTCCTGCATGAGACGCTGGTAGATGACCTGCCCTGTCGCGCGGATCGCCTCGCAGCGCAGGTCCGCATAGCGCTTCTCGAACAGGCGGCAGACGCTGTCCGCATCCTCGGTGTTGAACTGCGACACATACCAGGTAACCGCGCCTTCCGGCTTGGCCGCCTCGTAGAGTTCCTTTTCATGGGATGTCATCTCGGCGGCGCTCACCGCGGTGAGTGAAAACAGGGCCGACAATACGGCAGGCGCCAGGCTGGATATCCGGAACAATGCAATCCTCCCATTCATGCACAAGTCTGTCTGCGACTTTGACCGTACAATAGGCGTGAATCCGCTCACGACACAACCGGTTGCGAAACGGGGTGCGTCCGGGGACACGCCTGCCACGCATCCGACGATCGCGCGCAGAAATGTGAGCGAGGAAAAGATTTAGTCAGCGAGGCAGAAGGATGAGGAATCAGCGCAGCGAAAAAGCCGCCCGCCGGCATCAGGCCAAGGGGTTGCGACTGAGCGTCTGATTTCTGCTGAGAGCTCTTCGGGGAGCAATGGTGCCCAGGAGAGGACTCGAACCTCCACGCCTCGCGGCACACGGACCTGAACCGTGCGCGTCTACCAATTCCGCCACCTGGGCCGGTGAGCGCCGCCGATGTAAGCGGGCAGGCGCGGCGTGTCAATGTGAATATGGACAAAGGCAGACGAAAGTCGGCGAAAGACGCGCAGGCCATCGCGGCGGCCGCCCGGAGTGGCGGCGGCGCCCGTCTTTTGCCGGTACGGCTCAGCCTTGCGCGGCGCCCCATGGCCCGTGCTGCGGCCCTTCCCGGTCGATGCGCTCGAAACCATGCGCGCCGAAGAAATCGCGCTGCGCCTGGATCAGATTCGCCGTGCCGCGCGCCTGCCGCCACGAATCGAACCATGACAGCGCGGCCGACAATGCCGGCACCGGCAGACCCTGAAGGGCGGCGCGGCCGACAGTGACGCGCAAGGCAGGATGCGTCTCCGCCATCAGGGCGGCAAAGGCCGGGGCAAGGACGAGATTGCCGGCAGGCCCATCCGCAAAGGCAGAGGCGATCTCGCCGAGGAACTGCGAGCGGATGATGCAGCCGGCGCGCCAGATGCGCGCCACAGTATCGAGCGGCACGTCCCAGCCATGTTCGCGCGACGCCTCGGCCATGACGGCGAAGCCCTGCGCATAGGCGACGATCTTGCCGGCCAGCAGCGCCTGCTCCAGCTCGCGCACGATATCGGATGCCGCCGTCGTCTGTTCCGGCAGGAAGGTGGAGGGGAAGGTCGTCGCGGCCGTGGCGCGTTCCGCCCGCTGCGCGGAGAGGTTGCGCGCCGCGACCGCGGCCTCGATGGCGGTGGCCGGCACGCCGAGATGCTGAGCCTCGATGGCCGCCCAGCGGCCGGTGCCCTTCTGGCCGGCGGCGTCGACGATGAGATCGACGATCGGCGTGCCGCTTTGCGGATCGGTGACGGCGAGCACCCTTGCGGTGATCTCGATCAGATAGGAATTGAGCCGACCGCCATTCCAGCCGGCGAAGACGGCGGAAATATCGGCCGGCTTCATGCCGAGGCCGTCGCGCATCAGGCCGTAGACCTCGGCGATCATCTGCATGTCTGCATATTCGATGCCGTTATGGATCGTCTTGACGAAATGGCCGGCGCCGTCCGGACCGAGGAGGGCCGCGCAGGGTTCGCCCTCATATTTCGCGGCGATGGCGGTGAGGACCGGCGCGATCCGCTCCCAGGCGGCCAGCTCGCCGCCGACCATGATGGAGGGTCCATGCCGCGCGCCGTCCTCGCCGCCCGACACGCCCATGCCGACGAATGTCGCGGAGGAATCGCGGAATTCGCCGATACGCCGCACCGTCTCCCGGAAATCGGCATTGCCGGCATCGATCAATATGTCACCCTCGCCGGCCAGCGGCTTCAACCGGCCGATCATGGAATCCACCGGCGCGCCGGACGGTATCATCAGCAGCACCGGGCGCGGCGGCCTGATGGCTTCCATCAATGCTTCCAGCGTGGTGCAGGGCACGATGCCGGAGGCGAGCTCGCCCGCCTCGGCGACGAATTGCCCGATACGCGCCTCCTCGCGGTTCCACACCGCGACGCGGAATCCTTTCTCCGCAATGTTGAGGGCAAGGGCGGAACCCATGGTTCCAAGGCCAACAAGGCCGATGTCAGCATCGCTCATGGTCGTACTCTCCGTCGGCGGACGCAAGAAAATGAGGGGACGGGGTGCAGCCGTCAATATTCAGGCGAGTGTACCATACCACGCGCCATAGGGACCGAGCCGGATCACGCCATCCTCCAGCACCGCATCGATCACCGGCGCGTCCATGGCGCAGGGTGCCGAGCCGGGTTCGGGATGCACTTCTGCCGGCGCGTGGCCGAGATTGAAGGCGCACAATATCTGCTCGTTGCCGCGCGTGCGCACATAGGCAACGGTATCGCCATGCGTCTCGATGAACCGGATGTCGCCCTTGACCAGCGTCGGGTGGGCGGCGCGGAAGGCGAGCATGCGCCGATAGTGCGACAGCAGCGAATGCGGATCGTCGATCTGCGTGTTGCGGGCCAGCATGATGTGCTCCGCTGGCACCGGCAGCCACGGCGTGGCGGGCGAGAAACCGGCATTGGGCTGGTGCGAATCCCACACCATCGGCGTGCGGCAGCCGTCGCGCCCCTTGAATTCCGGCCAGAAGCGGATGCCGTAGGGGTCGCGCAACTGCTCGAAGGTGAGTTCCGCTTCGGGCAGGCCAAGCTCCTCTCCCTGATAGAGGCAGATCGAGCCGCGCAGCGTCATCATCAGCGCAGAGGTGACCTTGAGATAGCCGAGCGGGTCGGGTTCGTTCCAGCCCCAGCGCGTGGCGTGGCGCATCACATCGTGGTTGGAGAAGGCCCAGCATGACCATCCATCCGCGGCGACATGGCCGAACGTCTCCAGCACGAGGCGGACCCGGTGGCCGGTCAGTTTTTCCGGACCGAGGAAGTCGAAGGAATAGCACATGTGGATGCGCTTTCCCTCGGCGGTGTAGGCGGCGACGATCTCCAGCCCACGCTGCGCGTCGCCGACCTCGCCGACGGCGGCGGCGGCCGGATAGTGGTCGAGCAAAGCGCGGAACCGTTCGAGGAAGGCAAGGTTCTCCGGCTGGCTCTTGTCGTGGACATGGTCCTGGTAGTTGTAAGGATTGACCGCCGGCGCTGTGGAATAGTCGCGCTGGCCGATCGGCAGCGGCGGATTGTCCTCCAGCCCCTCGCTGTGGAAGTAGAAATTGATCGTGTCGAGGCGGAAGCCGTCGACGCCGCGGTCGAGCCAGAAACCCGCCACGTCGAGCAGCGCATCCTGCACCTGCGGATTGTGGAAGTTGAGATCCGGCTGCTCGGCGAGGAAATTGTGCAGGTAATATTGCTGGCGGCGCGAATCCCAGTGCCAGGCGGAGCCGCCGAAGATCGACAGCCAGTTGTTGGGCACGGTGCCGTCCGGCTTGGGATCGGCCCAGACATACCAGTCGTTGCGCGGATTGGTGCGGTCGGAGCGGCTTTCCCTGAACCAGGGATGCTGGTCGGATGTGTGCGACAGGACGAGGTCGATCATGACCTTCAGGCCCAGCCGATGCGCCTCGGCGACGACTGCATCGAAATCGCCCAGCGTGCCGAAGAGCGGATCGACATCGCGATAGTCCGACACGTCATAGCCGTAGTCCAGCATCGGCGAGGTGAAGAAGGGCGAGATCCAGACGGCATTCGCGCCAAGCTCGGCGATATGCGGCAAGCGGGTGAGGATGCCGCGCAGGTCGCCGATGCCGTCGCCGTCCGAATCCTGGAAGGAACGCGGATAGATCTGGTAGATCACCGCGCCGCGCCACCAGTCGCGATCCGGCGCATCCCGGCCCGTCTCGCCCGTCTCAGTCGTCGCTGTCTGCATAGGCCATCCTTCCGCTCCCTCAGGAATCTAGCGCATCCGCCGCGATTTTCGAATGCAGCGCAGCAATGTGCCGGATGCATGACAAGGGCGCGGCATGCGACGATTTTACGGATCAGGCCGGTTCAGATGCCGAGATAGCGGTCCTGGACATCGCGGCCGAGTGCCTCGGGAATGCCCGTCCAGACCGTGCGCCCATTCTCCAGGATGACGCAGCGGTCGGCCAGCGGCAGCAATTCGCCCAGCGTCTTGTCGACGATGAGTATGGACTGGCCGTCCGCCTTCAGGGTGCGGATCGCCGCCCAGATGTCCTGCCGGATGACCGGCGCCAGCCCTTCGGTCGCCTCGTCGAGGATGAGAAGCCGTGGATTGGTCATCAGCGCGCGGCCGATGGCCAGCATCTGCTGCTCGCCGCCGGACAGCGTGCTCGCCATCTGCTGGCGGCGCTCGGCCAGCCGGGGAAAGAGTTCCGTCACAGTGCGGAAGGTCCATTTGCCGTCCCGCGCGGCGGCCAGCAGGTTTTCCTCCACGGTGAGGGTGGGGAAGCAGCGGCGCCCCTCGGGGACGAGGCCGATGCCCATGCGCGCGATGCGGTGCGGCGCAAGGCGGGCAATGTCGGCGCCGGCGAAGCGCAGCCTGCCGGCGGTCGGCGGCGTCAGGTTGCAGATGGCGCGGATGGTGGTGGTCTTTCCCATGCCGTTGCGGCCCATCAGCGCGACGACCTCGCCCTCGGCAACCGTCAGGTCGACGCCGAACAACGCCTGGATGGGTCCATAGCCGGCTTCGACGCGGGCGAGTTCCAGAAGCATCACGCCTCCTCGCCCAGATAGGCGCGGCGCACCTCAGGGTCGCGGCGGATCTCCTCCACCGTGCCGCTGGCGACGATGCGGCCATAGACCAGCACGGAGATGCGGTCGGCCAGCGCGAAGACGGCATTCATGTCGTGCTCGACCAGCAAGATCGGTGCGTCGCCGCGCAGGCGGTCGAGGAAGGCGGTGAGCGCCTGCGAGCCCTCCGGGCCCATGCCGGCCATGGGCTCGTCGAGCAGGAATGCGCGCGCGCCCATCGCCAATGCGATGGCGATTTCGAGCTGCCGCCGCTCGCCATGCGAAAGCTCGGCCGCTGGAATGTGAGCGCGGGCGGCGAGACCGACGCGCTCCAGTTCATGCATGGCGGGTCCGGCGAGCGAAGCGTCGTGCAGCACCGGCCGCACAAAGCGGAAGCTGGAGCCCTGCCGCGCCTGCACCGCCAGCATGACATTGCGGAGCGCCGAAAACTCCGCCGCCACGGACGACACCTGAAAGGTGCGGGCAAGGCCCAAGCGCGCCCGCGCCGCAGCGTCGAGCATGTCGATGCGCCGGCCTGCAAAGCGGATCTCGCCGCTGTCGGGCGCGAGCGTGCCGCAGATCTGGTGGATGAGTGTCGATTTTCCCGCGCCGTTGGGGCCGATCAGCGCGTGGATCTCGCCGGGGCGGAGATCGAGCGAGACATTGTCGGTGGCCTTCAGCGCGCCGAAATTTTTCGTCAGCCTGACGACTTCGAGAACAGGCTCAGCCATGGCGCGCCTTTCCGGCCAGCAAGCCAAGCACGCCGCCGCGCGCGAAAATCACCACCGCGAGAAGGACGAGACCGAGGAAGAGCTGCCAGCGCTCGGTGAGACCGCCCAGATAATGTTCCATAAGCACGAAGAGCATGGCGCCGGCGAGTGGGCCGAAGGCACGGCCGACGCCACCGAGGATGACAAGCACGATCAGCTCGCCCGACATATGCCACGACATCATGGACGGGCTGACGAAGCGGTTGAGGTCGGCATAGAGAGCGCCGGCCAGCGCGGTGAGCATGGCCGACAGGATGAAGGCGACGAGGCGTATCCGGTAGGGCGCGATGCCGACCGCCGTGAGGCGCACCGGATTCTGCCGCGCCGCCTGAAGGGCCGCGCCGAAGCGTGAGCCGCGCAGCATCGCGAACAGGCCGATGCCGGCCAGCAGGAGCGCATAGCAGATGAGGAAGAAGGGCAGCGGGCGCAGCGTGTTGACGCCCGGAAACTGGTTGCGCAACGCGATCGACAGCCCGTCCTCGCCGCCATAGGCCGGCCAGGAGATGGCGAAATAATAGAGCATCTGCGCGAAGGCGAGCGTGATCATGATGAAATAGACGCCCGAGGTGCGCAGGCTGATCGCGCCGATGGCCGCCGCCGCGAGGCCTGCGACCGGCACGGCGACAAGCCAGATCAGCGGCATCTGGTTGGTGCCCGCAATGCCGAGGGCGAGCGGCTCGCCGGAGATTGCGTGGCTGGCGAGGATGCCGGCCGCATAGCCGCCAATGCCGAAGAAGGCGGCGTGGCCGAAGGAGACCAGCCCGCCGAGGCCGAGCGCGATGTTGAGGCCGACCGCCGCCAGCGCGAGGATGGCGATGCGGGTGGCGAGCGTGACGTAGAAGGGCTGGCTCGCCCACAGTGCCACCAGCGGCACCGCAAGCAGCAGCGCGGCCAGCGCGATATTGACGATGGTTTCGCGCCGCACCGTCATGCCTTCGCCCCGAACAGGCCCTGCGGGCGCAGCGCCAGAATGACCGCCATGACGATATAAATGAGCATGGAGGCAACCGCGCCGCCGACGAGGCCCGCCTGCGAGGGAGCCATGACGAGACCGAAGGCTTGCGGCAGCAGGAAGCGGCCCATCGTGTCCACCACGCCGACCAGCAATGCGCCGGCCAGCGCGCCGCGGATGGAGCCGATGCCGCCGATCACGATAACCACGAAAGCGAGGATCAGCACCGGCTCACCCATGCCGACCTGCACCGATTGCAGCGCGCCGACCAGCGCGCCGGCAAGGCCCGCCAGCGCGGCGCCGAGCGCGAAGACCACCGTGTAGAGCGTGTTCACATCCACCCCGAGGGCGGCGATCATCTCGCGGTCGCTCTCGCCGGCGCGGATTCGCATGCCGAGCCGCGTGCGGCCGATCAGGAGGTAGAGGCCGACCGCGACGGCGATGCCGACGCCGATGATGGCGAGGCGGTAGAGCTGGTAGCGGCCGCCGCCGGGCAGCGGCACCGTGCCCTGCAGAAGCGGCGGGATATCGAGATAGAGCGGGAAGGAGCCGAACAGCCAGCGCGTGCCTTCGGAGAAGACGAGGATGAGCGCGAAGGTGGCCAGCACCTGGTCGAGATGGTCGCGCGCATAGAGCCGGCGGATCACCGCCACTTCGAGGATCGCGCCGGCGGCAGCGGCAGCGACGAGGCTCGCCGCTAGGCCGAGCCAGAAGGAGCCGGTCCAGGCGGCAACCGCCGCGCAGGCGAAGGCGCCCACCATGTAGAGCGAGCCATGGGCGAGGTTGATCAGACCCATCACGCCGAAGATCAGCGTCAGCCCCGCTGCCATCAGGAACAGCATGACGCCGAGCTGAAGACCGTTCAGGAGCTGTTCGAGGAAAAGGGCGGTTTGCACGGTCTGGGCGCCTGGCTTTTCGGCGTGGAAACGGGGCCCTGGGGGGCTCCTGTTCTGGAGAGGTGACGAGAGGAGCTTGCGCCATGAGCGACGCCGTCGGCGCTGCCCCTCATCCACCTGCCGGCACCTTCTCCCCGCAAGCGGGAAGAAGGGAGGCGAAATCCGCGCCTATTTCAGCGCGCACTGCTCCGCATAGGCATCGCCATGGTCGGTGAAGGCGGTGGCGATGATCTTGTTGGTCAGAACGTCGCCATCCTTCATCACCTCGCGGACATAGATGTCCTGGATCGGATGATTGTTGGTGTTGAACTTGAACTTGCCGCGCACGCTGGCGAAATCGGCGGCCTTGAGCGCCGCGCGGAAGGCCTCCGGATCCTTCACGCTGGCCTTGCCAGCGGCCGAGACGAGCAGGTTGGCGGTGTCGTAGGCCTGCGCCGCATAGACCGACGGAACGCGTCCATAGGCGGCCTTGAAACCATCCACGAAAACCTTGTTGGCTTCATTGTCGAGATCGGGCGACCAGGAGGCGCTGTTCTTCACGCCGAGCGCCGCATCACCGATCGCCGGCAGCACGTCCTGGCTGAAGGAGAAGCCGGGGCCGATGACGGGGATTTCGACGCCCGACTGCGCATATTGCTTCATGAAGGCGATGCCCATGCCGCCGGGCAGGAAGATGAAGAGCGAATCGGCGCCCGAGGCGCGGATCTGCGCGATCTCCGCCGCATAGTCGGTCTGGCCGACCTGCGTGTAGATCTCGCCGGCCAGCTCGTTCTTGTAATAACGCTTGAAGCCGGTGAGCGAATCCTTCCCGGCCGGATAGTTCGGCGCCATGATGAAGGTCTTCTTGTAGGTCTCGTTGGCGTATTGCCCCATCGCCTCGTGGAAATTGTCGTTCTGGTAGGCGACGTTGAAATAGTTGGCGTTGCAGCCCGCGCCGGCGAGCGCCGAAGGACCGGCATTGACCGACAGATAGAGCTTGTCTTGTGCGACGGCCGACGGCACCACCGCCATTGCGAGGTTCGACCAGATGATGCCGGTGAGCACGTCGACCTGCTCCGACTGGATCATCTTGTCGGCGATCTGCACCGCAAGCTCCGGCTTCTGTCCGTCATCCTCGGTGACGACGCTGATCTCCTTCGCCGCATCGCCGGCATTCTTCAGCGCCAGCATGAAACCGTCGCGCGCATCGACGCCGAGGCCCGCGCCGCCGCCCGAAAGCGTGGTGATCATACCCACCTTGAGCGGCTCGGCCAGCGCCGCACCCGAGACCCCGAAAGCCAGCGCCAGCGTGGCGGCTGCAACAATATTCCTCATCTGAACTCCACTCCCCCAAAATCGCAAAAGGCACGCGCCCTGTCGGTTCGCAGCAAAGTCCACATTCATGCGGGGAACGTCAAGCAAGCACCATGCGAATGATGACGGACGCACAGCGAAACGCTATGGCTGCGGGCCGAGAGGAGAGCCCGATGTTCCTGCACAGGGTCGAGGACTGGGACAATGCCTATGCCAATGGCGCGAACATCGCGCGCGGCGAGCGCTGGCCCGAGGCATGGGTGGCGCCGGCGGCGGCTTTTCGCGAACGCATGCTGGCCGAGGGGCGCGCGGCGCTCGACATCCCCTATGCCAGGGGCGCGCGCAACCAGTTCGACCTCTTCCTGCCGAAAGGCAATGCGCGCGGCCTCGTCGTCTTCATCCATGGCGGCTTCTGGATGCGGCTCGACCGCAGCTACTGGTCGCATCTGGCGGCAGGCCCGGTCGAACATGGCTTCGCCGTGGCGATGCCTTCCTACACGCTGTGCCCGCAGGCCCGCATCGGCGCGATCACGGCGGAGATCGGCCTCGCCGTCAGCGCGGCGGCGCAGCGCATCGAGCGGCCGATCCGGCTCGCCGGCCATTCGGCGGGCGGCCATCTGGCGACGCGCATGCTGTGCGCCGACAGTCCCCTGCCGGCAGCCATCGCGGCGCGGTTGCGCCATGTCGTGTCGATCTCCGGCCTGCACGACTTGCGGCCGCTCATCAACACCGCGATGAACAAGACGCTGCGCCTGGACATGGATGAAGCGACGCGGGAAAGTCCGGCGCTGCTTCTGCCTACAGCGGATGCGCGGCTGACCTGCTGGGCGGGTGCTGCCGAGCGCGCCGAGTTCCTGCGGCAGAACCGGCTGCTCGCCGACATGTGGAAGGGCCTCGGCGCGGCGACGGCCGCCGTGGAGGAGCCCGACCGCCACCACTTCGACATATGCGATGGCCTGACGGATCCCGATCATCCGCTCACACGAGCGCTGTTGACAGCCTGATGCCGTGCGGCGACCTTGCCGCCGAAAAGAAAGGAAAAACCGATGCGCGCCGTCTTCGTCCAGCTTCAATGCGCCCCCGGCCAGACCTATGAGGTCGCCGACGCGCTTTTCGAGCGCGAGATCGTCTCCGAGCTCTATTCGACCAGCGGCGAATACGACCTGCTGATGAAGATCTATATCGAGGACGAGCACGATATCGGCAAATTCATCAACGACCATGTCGCCAATGTGCCCGGCATCGTGCGCTCGCTGACGACGCTGACCTTCAAGGCCTTCTAGGTATTTTGCCCGGATCCGCGGCTTCCGCCGGAAGGCCGTCCCGCCCTGTACGGGCAAGTTCCGCACGAACCCCTTCCTGCGGATCGTATTGCGGCAGCAAAAATTTTCGCGTTTATATCCGCTGCCCACGGGAGGAGCGGGGGCGTCGCGCCACGGCCCGGCGCGCCGGCATGTCGGGCTGGATCGTCATCCATCGGAGGGGGAAATGTACGAACATATCCGCTACAGCGAGCAGGATGGCATCGCGCATATCGTGCTCGACCGCCCGGCGAAGAAGAATGCCATCACAGCGCAGATGTTCACCGACCTGCGCAGCTGCTGGGATCTTTTCAATGCCGGCACGGCACGGGCTGCGATCCTTTCCTCGGCCCTGCCGGACATCTTCTCCGCCGGCGCCGACCTGATGACGCCGCCCGGCGAATTCTGGCACGCCTTGCCGGAATTCGGCTTCCACACCGACAAGCCGATCATCGCAGCCGTGAACGGCAAGGCCATCGGCGTCGCTTTCGTCCTCGTTTCCATGTGCGATTTCATCGTCATGTCGGAAGAGGCCAGTCTGATCTATCCAGAGGCGAAGATCGGCGTCGCCAAGGGGGCCGTGTCGATGCTCGTCAAGCGCATGCCGCTTCACGTCGCCAATGAGGTGATAATGCTGGGCGATCCGCTGCCGGCGAGGCGCGCCTATGATGTCGGCTTCGTCAACCGCATCGCGGCCGAGGGCCAGCATCTTGCCGAAGCCGAGCGCATCGCGTCGACGCTGCGCGCCAATTCGCCGCTGGTCATCGAGATGCTGAAGCGCATGTCGCTGGATGCGTTGGGCGACACGCCGATCCAGTCATTCGCGCGGCTCAGTTCCGCGATCGGCAAGGTCGGCAACAGCCAGGACGCTGCCGACGCGCTGGCGGCGTTCCGCAGCAAGACGAAGCCCGTATTCCACCGCCGCTGAACGCATCGCGCCCCGGCAGATCATCCGAAAGGAACCCGATACGATGCCCTTGAGAAGCGAGTTCATGCCTGTCGCGAACATCATCCGCCCGCGCTCCGTCGCGGTGATCGGCGCGACCGAGGACTACGTCAAATTCGGCGGACGTTTTACCCACCATCTGGTCGAACTAGGCTTCAAGGGCCGCTTCATCCCGGTCAATCCGCGCCGCGCCGAGGTGCTTGGCCACAAGGCATTCCCCAGCATCCTCGAACTGGACGAGATGCCCGACCTGGCGCTGGTCGCCGTCCCGTCCGGCATGCTGCTGCAGACCGTCGACGAATGCGGCCGCGCCGGCGTCGGCGCCTGTATCGTCGTCACCGCCCAGCTTTCGGAATTCAGCGAGGAAGGTGCAGCCCTTGAGCGCGAGATCGTCGCGCTGGCGCGCTCATATAACATGCGCCTCGTCGGCCCCAACTGCATGGGCCTGATCGTGCCGCCGCATGGCATGGGCCTCACCTCGTCGCAGACGCTGCGCTATGCCGGCAAGCTGAACAGCGGCTCGGTAGCGCTCGTCAGCCAGAGCGGCGCGCTGATGGGCTCGCTCTTCGCCGTCGCCAACGATCACGGCGTCGGCCTGTCGGGCATGGTGACGGTCGGTAACCAGGCCGACATGGAAATGTGCGACTTCCTCGAAGCCTTCATCGAGGACGATATCACGCGCGTCGTCTGCCTCTATGTCGAGGGCGTGAAGTCGCCGGAACGCTTCCGCAAGCTTGCACGAGAGGCGCGGTCACGGGGCAAGACGATCCTCGCGGTGAAGGCCGGCGCGACGGAAGCCGGCACCGCCATGGCGCGCTCGCATACGGGCAGCATCGCCGGTTCCTACACCGCCTTCGAGACCGCCTGCCGCGAGAACAGCGTCGTCATCCTGGACGATGCGGAGGCCATGATCCTGTGCGCCAACATTATCGCCCAGAACCCGCCCATGGGTGCCGGCGCGACCGGCATCGTCGTCTCGTCGGGCGGCGGCGGCGCGGTGCTGATCGACCGGCTCACCGACAAGGGCGTTCCGCTCGCCAGCTGGTCGGACGCCACCCATCAGCGGCTCGACGAGGACTATGGCAGCGGCCACCGCAACAATCCGATCGATCTGGGTGCCCACAAGGGCAAGCTCGATATCAGCGTTTTCCGCCGCGCGATCGAGGGCGTCTATGAGGACCCCGGCGTCTCGGCCCTGTTCTACATGATGACGCCGCAGCCGCTGATGCCCGAAACGATCGACATCATCCTCGACCTGCACAAGCGCGGCGACAAGCCGGTGGTGCTCTGCCTCAACACGTCGCGCTTCGGCGAGGACGTGCGCCAGAAGGTGCTCGAGGCGAAAATGCCCTTCGTGTCGCGCAATGACGATGCCGCGCGCGCTCTCAAGGCGATGTTCCAGGCGCGCGACTTCGCAGCAACCGGCCCCAAGCCTGCGCCCCAGCGTCCCGCCGGCACCGGTGGAGCGAAAGCGGGACGGGCGGGCCTGCTGACTGAGCCGGAGGTCAAGGCGATGCTCGCCGCCTATGGCGTGGCGCAGCCTGCCGCGCGCGCCGCGCGCACGCTGGACGACGCGCTCGCCGCCGCGAAGGCCATCGGCTACCCGGTCGTGCTCAAGGGCGTGGCCAAGGGCGTGGTGCACAAGAGCGATCTCGGCCTGGTCAAGGTCGGGCTTGCGGACGAGGCGGCACTGCGCGCCGCCTTCGCCGAGGTCGCGGAAGTCTTCGCGCGTGAAAAGCTCGGTTCACCGCTGTTCGACGTGCAGCAGATGGTGCAGGGCGGCGTGGAGCTGATCGTCGGCGTGCAGAACGATGCATCCTTCGGTCCGCAGCTCATGGTCGGCTTCGGCGGCATCTTCGTCGAGATACTCAAGGATGTCGCCTTCGCCTCCGCGCCGGTCTCGCCGGCAGAGGCACAATCCATGCTGCGCCGGCTGAAGATGTGGCCGCTTCTTGAAGGCGTGCGTGGCCGCCCCGGCATGGATATCGCCGCCGCATGCGACGCGATCGCGTGCATTTCCTGGCTTGCCGCCGATCTTGGCGATAGGCTCGTCGACATCGAGGTCAATCCGCTCAAGGTCACGCCGGACGGCGCATGGGCGGTGGACGGACGCGCCACGCTGTCCTGAAGCAGAGACAGGAGAAGTCGGATGAGAAAAGGCTATCGCGCATTGCTGGACGAAGCCAACGCCATGGTCGAGGCGGTGCCCGTCGACAAGGCGAAGGAATTGCACGGCGCTTCGGACGTGGTCTTCGTCGACCTGCGCGATCCGCGCGAGATCGAGCGGGAGGGCCGGATTCCGTCCGCCTTCCACTGCCCACGCGGCATGCTCGAATTCTGGATCGATCCCGAAAGCCCCTATCACAAGCCGATCTTCGCCGAACCGAAACGTTTCGTCTTCTATTGCGCCAGCGGCTGGCGCTCGGCTCTGTCGGCGCGTACGGCGATGGAAATGGGCTTGGAGAACGTATCGCATCTGGCCGGCGGCTTCACCGAATGGCGAAAGGCCGGCGGCGATGTCGAGATGAAGGCGAAGAAATAGGCTTCCGGCCGGCCAGGAGACTGCACGCCCTCTCATCATGAATTTCAGAATATCGATTGCAATTTATTGCAATCGATATTAGCCATGCTCATCGGCCAGTGCGGGAGGAATTCACATGAACATGCAGGCGCCCCTCGTGAAGGGCTTCTTCGACAGGCGCACCTCCTCGATCCAGTATGTCGTGACCGATCCGGCGACGCGCAAATGCGCCATCGTCGATCCGGTCCTCGATTTCGACGAGAAGTCGGGTGCGACCGCCACGCGCAGCGCCGACGAGATTCTCGCCTACATCGCCGCCGAGGGGCTGGCGGTGGAATGGATCCTCGACACCCATCCCCATGCCGACCATTTCTCGGCCGCCTCCTATCTGCGGGAGAAGACGGGCGCCCCGACTGCCATCGGCGAGAAGGTCACCGAGGTTCAGAAGCTCTGGAAGGGCTTCTACAACTGGCCCGACTTCCCGGCCGACGGCTCGCAATGGGACAAGCTCTTCGCCGAGGGTGAAACCTTCGCCATCGGCACGCTGCCGGCCCGCGTGCTCTTCTCCCCCGGCCATACGCTGGCCTCCATCACCTATGTGATCGGCGACGCCGCCTTCGTGCACGATACGCTGTTCATGCCGGATTCCGGCACCGCCCGCGCCGACTTTCCCGGCGGCAGCGCCTCGCGCCTGTGGGATTCCATCCAGCAGATCCTCGCTCTGCCCGACGAGACGCGCATCTTCGTCGGGCACGACTACCAGCCGGGCGGCCGCGCGCCCCTGTGGGAGTCCACCGTGGCCGAGCAGAAGGCCGGCAACGCGCATATGTCGACCTGCAGGACGCGCGAGGAATATATCGCCGTGCGCGAGGCCCGCGACCGGACGCTGGCCATGCCCAAGCTGATCCTCCATGCCTTGCAGATCAACATCAATGGCGGCCGGCTGCCGGAGCCTGAGAGCGACGGCAGGCGCTATCTCAAGCTGCCGCTCGACCTCTTTCCCGATGCGCCGTGGTGAGTCCATGGTGCGCGATCTCGCTCCCGAGACTGCGGAAATGGTTGCCAGGGCCGCGGAGGCGGCGGAGTTCCTGAAGAAGTTCGCCCATCCCTCGCGCCTGATGGTTCTGTGCGCACTGGCGGAGGGCGAGCGCTCGGTGCGCGACCTCGAGGAGGTCCTGGGCATCCGCCAGCCCGGACTTTCGCAGCAGCTCGCAGAGTTGCGGGAGGCCGGCCTGATCGCCGGGCGCAAGGAATCGAAGCACATGATCTACCAGCTCGCTGACGAGCGCGTATCGGCGCTCATCGAGAAGATGCACGCCCTGTTCTGCGCGCCGGAGTCCCGAAATGACTGAGTTCACACCGCTCGCCTCCCTTCTCGGCGGCATGATGATCGGCCTTTCGGCCGTGCTGCTCATGCTCTGGGAAGGCCGCATCGCCGGCATATCAGGCATAGCCGGCCGTCTGCTGCCGCCCTGGCGCGACGGCGCGTTCCTGTCGCGGCTGGGCTTTGTCGCCGGGCTCGCCGCAGCACCCTTCGTCGTGATGGCGTTCACCGGGCAACCTGTCGCGCAGACCGTGTCCGGCAATGTGCCGCTGATGCTCGCCGCCGGGCTCATCGTCGGCTTCGGTTCCGTGTGGGGCAATGGCTGCACCTCCGGCCACGGCGTCTGCGGGCTGGCGCGGCTGTCCGCACGTTCGCTTGTCGCCACCCTCGTCTTCATGGGCGTCGCCATCGCCACCGTCTTCGTGACGCGCCATCTGATCGGAGCATGAGAAATGTCCTTTCTGGTCAATCTCGCGATCGGCCTGCTCTTCGGCATCGGCCTTATCGTGTCCGGCATGTCCGACCCGGCCAAAGTGCTCAATTTCCTCGACCTCTTCGGCACATGGGATCCGTCGCTCGCCTTCGTGATGGGCGGCGCCGTGCTGGTCGCCTTCGTCGGCTACCGCCTCGTCCTGTCGCGGGACAGGCCGATCGTCGGCAGCGGCTTCCATCTGCCGACGAAGCGCGACATCAATGCGCGCGTAACGGTCGGGCCGGCGATATTCGGTCTCGGTTGGGGCCTGTCGGGCTTCTGTCCCGGCCCCGCGCTCACCGCCATTGGCCTTGCGACGCCAGGCGCGCTGGCCTTCGTGCCCGCAATGTTCGCCGGCATGTGGCTGGCCAGGCTGATGGCGGAAGGCAGGCCGAAAGCCGCCAGGGCATAGGGCTTTACGTCAGAAGGTGCGCGGCCCGATGGACAGGTTCTCCCGCTACATGCCGATCCTCCACTGGGGACGGCACTATGGCCGCGAAACACTCGCCAGCGACCTGATCGCCGCGACGATCGTCACCATCATGCTGATCCCGCAATCGCTGGCCTATGCGATGCTGGCCGGCCTGCCGCCGGAGGTCGGCCTCTATGCCTCGATCCTGCCGCTGGCCGTCTATGCGCTCTTCGGCACCAGCCGGACGCTGGCGGTGGGGCCGGTCGCCGTCGTTTCGCTGCTGACGGCCGCGACCGTCGGCGAGATCGCCGCGCAGGGCACGCCGGCCTATCTGGCGGCAGCGGCGATGCTGGCCATGACCTCGGGCCTGATGCTCCTCGTCATGGGCATTTTCCGCCTCGGCTTCATCGCCAATTTCCTCAGCCATCCGGTCATGTCCGGCTTCATCAGCGCTGCGGGCATCCTCATCGCCGCCGGGCAGGTGAAATATCTGCTCGGCGTGAAGGCATCGGGCCAGACCCTGCCCGAGATCCTGCAGGGCCTCGCCGCCGGCATCGGCGGCACCAATATGCCGACGCTCGTGATCGGCGTCGCGGTCGTCGCCTTCCTTTATTTCGCCCGGCTGCGGCTGAAGCCGATTCTTGCCGGGCTGGGCCTGCGCAACCGCATGGCCGACATCATCGCCCGCACCGGTCCCGTGGTTGCGGTCGCCGCCACTATCGCCGCCGCGCTTGCGCTCGATCTCGGCAGCACGGGCGTGGCGCTGGTGGGCGAGATACCGCAAGGCCTGCCCGTTCCCGCACTACCCGTTCTCGACCTTGAACTGGTCCGCCAGCTTGCGGGGCCGGCATTGCTGGTCAGCCTGATCGGCTTCGTCGAATCGGTATCTGTCGCGCAGACGCTCGCCGCGCGGCGGCGCCAGCGCATAAGGCCCGACCAGGAACTAATCGGCCTCGGCGCGGCCAATATCGCAGCCGCCGTTTCGGGCGGCTATCCCGTCACCGGCGGCCTGGCCCGTTCCGTGGTCAATTTCGATGCCGGCGCGGAGACGCAGGCTGCCGGCCTCTTCACCGCCATCGGCATCGCGCTCGCCACGCTTTTCCTGACGCCGCTGCTGGCGAGTCTGCCGCAGGCAACTTTGGCCGCGACCATCATCGTCGCCGTCCTCTCGCTGGTCGATATCGCGGCGATCCGCCGGGTCTGGACCTATTCGCGGCTCGATTTCTCGGCCATGGCGGCGACCATCCTCGGCACATTGCTGGTGGGCGTCGAGGCCGGCATCGTCATCGGCGTCGCCCTGTCTTTGCTGCTGCATCTCCATCGCACGTCGCGCCCGCATATGGCGATCGTCGGCCAGGTGCCGGGCACCGAGCATTTCCGCAATGTCGCGCGCCATGCCGTCATTACCTCGCCGGACATCCTGTCGCTGCGCGTCGACGAGAGCCTCTATTTCGCCAATAGCCGCTATCTGGAGGACCGCATCGCCACGCTGGTGGCCGAACGGCCGCAGCTGCGCCATGTCGTGCTGATGTGCTCGGCGGTCAACGCGATCGACGCCTCGGCGCTGGAGAGCCTGGAGGAGATCAATCACCGCCTGAAGGATTCGGGCATCACGCTCCATCTGTCCGAAGTGAAGGGCCCGGTGATGGACGGCCTCAAGCGGTCGCACTTCCTAGACGACCTCACCGGCACGGTCTTTCTCAGCCAGTTCGAGGCGATCGCGACGCTCGGCGAGCCCGATGCGGCGGCCGGCGCGATCTTTCGGCAACGCAGATCGTCGCAGTGACCGCTTTATGCGATTATTTCGCATATTTGCTCTTGCGCCGCGCGGCGCCTCACTGACATTTTATACTACGTTCGTGTTAGTTGTTGCGCATCCGGCACGTGTGAACGGCAGGTCGTCTCACGCAAGGCGAGTATGAGCGTTCGGCTGTTCCGTCCGGCGGCAGCCTGAACCGCTTATCCTGCGCGGCTCGCACCACGCGAAAATTGATTTGCCCGTCGTGGCGATCGGAACCTGCGCGGCAAGATTGCCACGCTCGCACGCCGATCTCTTGCGGCGAGACGATGAGGAGAGATACTGCTTTGAGGGGATGCAGGGACGACGCCGGGCATGAAGGACGCCGCGCATGATCGTGTGGCATAGCGGATTGCTGCTGTTGATGATCGCGCTTCCCTTCGTGGGCGCGCTGTTTGCAGCCCTGCTATCGCCCAATGCGCGCAATGCCGAAGCCTGGCTTGCAGGCACCGTCGCCCTCGGCGGCCTCCTGCTGACGCTGTTTGCCTATCCGGCGGTGGCCGATGGCGGGGTTGTGCGCCATGTCGTCAACTGGGTGCCGGCGATCGGCCTTTCGGCAACGTTGCGGCTCGACGGCTTCTCCTGGCTGTTCTCGGTCCTGATCACCGGCATCGGGCTGCTCGTCGTCATCTATGCCCGCTACTACATGTCGCCCAAAGACCCGGTGGCGCGCTTCTATGCGCTGCTGCTCGCCTTCCTCGGCGCCATGCAGGGGCTCGTCCTTTCCGGCAACCTGATCCTGCTGGCGGTGTTCTGGGAACTGACCAGCATCTTCTCCTTCCTGCTCATCGGCTACTGGCACCACACCCAGGCCGCGCGCGACGGTGCGCGCATGGCGCTGACCATCACCGGCGGCGGCGGCCTGTGCCTGCTGGCCGGCATGGTGCTGCTGGGCAACATGGCCGGCAGCTACGATCTCGACGTCGTGCTGGCGGCGGGCGACATCATTCGCGAGCATGACTACTACCTGCCGGCGCTGCTGCTCATCCTGGCCGGCGCGCTGACCAAGAGCGCGCAGTTTCCGTTCCATTTCTGGCTGCCCAACGCCATGGCGGCGCCCACGCCGGTCTCGGCCTATCTGCATTCGGCCACCATGGTGAAGGCTGGCGTCTTCCTGCTGGTGCGGTTCTGGCCGGTGCTTTCGGGCACGCCGGAATGGTTCGCGCTGGTGGGGCTTGCCGGGCTCACCACCCTGCTTCTCGGCGCCTATTTCGCCATTTTCCAGCAGGACCTGAAGGGGCTGCTCGCTTATTCCACCATTAGCCATCTCGGCCTGATCACCGCGCTGCTCAGCTTCGGCAGCCCGCTGGCGCTGGTGGCGGCGATCTTCCACATGGTTAACCACGCCACCTTCAAGGCATCGCTGTTCATGGCCGCCGGCATCATCGACCACGAAGCCGGCACGCGCGACATGCGCCGGCTGAGCGGGCTCTTCAGCGCCATGCCCTTCACCGCCACGCTCGCCATGGTCGCCAGCGCCGCCATGGCCGGCGTGCCGCTGCTCAACGGCTTCCTCTCCAAGGAAATGTTCTTCGCCGAGGCGCTGGAGCAGCATCAGCGCTCCTGGCTCGACCAGATCGCGCCCTATGTCGCCACCGTCGCCGGCGCCTTCGCGGTCACCTATTCGGTGCGCTTCATCCATACCGTCTTCTTCGGTCCGAAGGCGACCGACCTGCCCAAGGAGCCGCATGAGCCGCCGCACTGGATGCGCCGGCCGATCGAGCTTCTGGTCATCGCCTGCGTGGTGGTCGGCACCATTCCCGCGCTCAGCATCGGCGGCGTGCTCAACACGGCGGTCGTCTCGGTGCTGGGAGAGCGCACGCCGGACTACAGCCTCTCGGTCTGGCACGGCTTCAACCTGCCCCTGCTGATGAGCTTCGTCGCCCTTGCCGGCGGCCTCCTGCTCTACTGGCTGCTCAAGGACTATCTGCGACATTGCGAGGAGGGACCGCCCTTCTTCCGCCGCCTCAAGGGGCAGCGCATTTTCGAACGCGTGCTGGTCACGGTGAGCTGGCGCTGGGCGCGCACCGCCGAGAGCTGGCTTGCCACGCGCCGGCTCCAGCCGCAGATGCGGCTCCTGACCCTCGCCGCCGTGCTCGCAGCCGTGTGGGCCATGTGGGGCGCGGGCGATCTCTGGCCCCGCTTCACCATTCACGGCCTCGATCCCGTCCTGGGCGTGCTGTGGGCCATCGGCGCGTTCTGCGCCGTCTCGGCCGCCTATCAGGCCAAGTTCCAGCGCCTCGCCGCGCTCATCCTGATGAGCGGCGCGGGGCTGGTGACCTGCATCTCCTATATCTGGCTGTCGGCGCCGGACCTCGCAGTGACCCAGCTGCTGGTCGAGATCGTCACCACGGTGCTCATCCTGCTTGGCCTGCGCTGGCTTCCGCAGCGCGAGAGGAAGGTCGCCGCGACCATCGATTCGTCCACGCGCCTGCGCCGGCATCGCGACTTCGCGCTGGCCGTGACCGTGGGCGCGGGCATCGCCGTCCTCGCCTATCTCGTGATGCTGACGCCGCTGCCGCCCTCGGTCGGCGATTTCTATCTCCAGCGCGCCTACAGCGAAGGCGGCGGCACCAATGTAGTGAACGTCATACTGGTCGATTTCCGCGGCTTCGACACGATGGGCGAGATGGTCGTGCTCGCGATCGTGGCGCTGACGGTCTTCGCGCTGCTGCGCCGGTTCCGCCCTGCCGAGGATAATGCTGAAATGACATATCAGCAGCGCGAGCAGGACGAATTCGACGATGCGCGCCAGGATCGCGAGGTCGGCGAGACCCTCAAGGACTATCTTCTGGTGCCATCCGTCCTCATGCGCTGGATGTTCCCGGCCATCGTGCTTCTGGCGATCTACCTCTTCCTGCGCGGCCACGACCTGCCGGGCGGCGGTTTCGCGGCCGGCGTAGCGATGGCGATCGGCTTCCTGCTGCAATATCTCGCCGGCGGCACGCGCTGGGTCGAGGAGCGGCTGCGCATCCTGCCGGTGCGCTGGATCGGCACCGGCCTGCTGCTGGCGGTGCTGACCGGAGCCGGCTCCTTCGTGTTCGGCTATCCGTTCCTCACCTCCTATTTCCAGTACACGCATATTCCCTTCATCGGCGACATGCCGACGGCATCGGCGCTGATGTTCGACCTCGGCGTGTTCAGCCTCGTGGTCGGCGCGACGGTGCTCATGCTCATCGCCATCGCCCACCAATCGCTGCGCGTGCGGGCGCGCTCCTCCCGTGACGGAGGGCGCGACTGATGGAACTGGTCATCGCCGCCGCAATCGGAATCCTGGCCGGCTCCGGCGTCTGGCTGGTGCTACGTCCGCGCACCTACCAGCTGGTCATCGGGCTGGCGCTGCTGTCCTATGCGGTCAACCTGTTCATCTTCAGCGTCGGCCGCCTGCGCGTGAATGCGCCCCCGGTCCTCGACGGCGCGCTGGAGCCGTCGGCCTATACCGATCCGGTGCCGCAGGCGCTGGTGCTGACCGCCATCGTCATCGGCTTTGCAACGACGGCGCTCTTCCTCGTGGTGCTCATCGTGTCGCGCGGCCTGACGGGCACCGACCATGTCGACGGAAGGGAGGGCTAGGATGGATATTGCGCCCGCCCATATCGTCATCGCGCCCGTCCTGATCCCGCTGGCCGTCGGCGCGCTGCTGCTGTTTTTCGACGACCGCGAGCGGCGGCTGAAGCTGGTGCTGTCGCTGCTGTCGGCGCTCTTCGTCCTCGCCACCTCCGTCCTGCTGCTGCTGCGGGTCCATACCGGGCAGGGCACGACAGCGCTGATCTATCTGGTCGGCAATTGGCCGATCCCCATCGCCATCACGCTCGTGGCCGACCGGATCGCCACGGTCATGCTGGTGCTTGCCGCCGCGCTGGCGATCCCCTCGCTCCTTTTCGCTGCCGAACGGTGGGAGAAGGTGGGGCCGCATTTCCACTCCCTGTTCCAGTTCCTTCTGGTCGGGTTGAACGGCGCCTTCCTCACCGGCGACCTGTTCAATCTCTTCGTCTTCTTCGAGGTGATGCTGGCGGCCTCCTACGGCCTGGTCCTGCATGGCGGCGGCGCGGCGCGGATCCGGCCGGGCCTGCACTATATCGCGATCAATCTCGGCGCATCGCTGATCTTCCTCGTCGGTATCGCCATGATCTTCGGCGCCACCGGCAGCCTCAACATGGCCGAGATCGCGCTGCGCGCCGAGAAGCTGGAAGGTTTCGCACAACCTGCCCTGCATGTCGGGCTGGCGCTGCTGGGCGTGGCGTTCATGGTCAAGGCCGGCATGTGGCCGCTCGGCTTCTGGCTGGTGCCCGCCTACGCCTCGGCGGCCGGGCCGGTGGCGGCCGTCTTCGCCATGCTGAGCAAGGTCGGCATCTATTCGCTGCTGCGGCTGGCGCTGCTACTGCCGGGCCAGGGCACCGCCTTCGGCTCGGTCATCATCTTCACCGGCGGCGTCGCGACCATCCTCTTCGCCTGCCTCGGCGTGCTCGCCTCGCAATCGATGAAGCGCGCCAGCGCCTATTTCCTACTGATGTCGTCCGGCACGCTGATGGCGGCCTTCGGCATGTCGCATCCGCCCAGCACGGCCGGCGCGCTGTTCTATCTGCTCAGTTCCACGCTCGCCGTCGGCGCATTCTTCCTCGTGGTCGAAGTGCTGGAACGCGAGCAGGACGCCGCGTCCAACGTGCTGGCGGTCACGCTCGAAGCCTATGGCGACGGCGAGGAGGAAGACGAGGAGGAACCGGAGGTCGGCCGCACGGTGCCGGGCGCGGTCGCCGTGCTGGGCGTCAGCTTCTGCCTCCTCGCAATGGTGCTGATCGGCCTCCCACCCCTGACCGGCTTCATCGCCAAATTCGCCATATTGACCTCGCTCCTGGGCCCCGGCACGGATGTGCTGGCCGGCAACCAGATGCGCATCGTGCTCGCCATTCTCCTGGTCCTGTCCGGCTTCGTCGCCCTGATCGGCCTTTCGCGCATGGGCATTCGCGTCTTCTGGGCGCCGGTGGAGCCCTTCACGCCCAAGATCACCGTCATGGAGACGGCGCCGATCCTCCTGCTTCTGGCCATGCTGGTGGGGCTGATGGTGCAGGCCGGCCCGGTGATGGACCTGCTCAACACGACGGCGCGCGATCTCCACGAACCCTACAGATATCTGCAGGCCGTGTTCGGCGCGGAGCGGACGCCGCCCTTCGCAGGGAGGCCGCATTGAGAACCTTGCTGCCCTATCCGCTGCTCGCGCTGGGCCTTGCCTTGATGTGGCTCTTGCTGTCGGGCGTCTCGCGCGGCAGCGTGGTGGTGGCGGTCGCGGTGGCGCTCATCGGCACGCAGGCGTTGAAGCTGCTGGGCGAGGCGAGCCCGCAGATTCGCCGCTGGGTGGCGATCCCGCAATTTGCCTGGGTGATGTTCCACGACATCGTCCTGTCCAATATCGCGGTTGCACGCATCCTTCTGTTCGGCAGCAGGACGCGCAAGGCGGGGTTCGTCAACGTCCCGCTGCAGATGCGCAGTCCTTCCGGCCTGGCGCTGCTGGCGATCGTCGTGACCAGCACGCCCGGCACCGCCTGGGTCGACTACAATGTCGCGCGCAACGAATTGCTGATCCATGTCTTCGACCTCGTCGACGAGGACGAATGGGTGCGGACGATCCAGAACCGCTATGAACGGTTGCTGCGGGAGATTTTCGAATGAGTGCGACGATCCTGCTCACCAGCCTGTGGATCGCGCAGGGCGCGCTGGCGCTGGCCATGTGCCTGGCGACCTTCCGCATGGTGCGCGGCCCGCGCGCGCAGGACCGCATCCTCTCGCTCGATTTCCTCTATGTGCTGGCAATGCTCCAGCTCTTGGCCTTCGGCATGCGCACCGGCAATGTGCTTTATTTCGAGGGAGCCCTCATCATCGGCATGCTGGGCTTCGTCTCGACCGTGTCGCTGGCCAAATTCCTGATGCGCGGGGAGGTGATCGAATGACGATCGACTTCGCCGACGTGCCCTTGTGGGCGGCGATCGCGGCATCTGCCTTCATCCTCCTGGGCGCGGGCCTGAGCCTGCTGGGGGCCATCGGCCTGGTTCGGCTGAAGACCTTCTACGAGCGGCTGCACGCCCCGACGCTCGCCACCAGCTGGGGAACCGCCGGCATGGCGATCGGCTCGATGATCATCTTCACGACGGGATCGGGCCGGCTTGTCCTGCATGAGATCCTGATCGCCCTCTTCGTGACCGTGACCACGCCCATCACCCTGATGATGCTCGGCAGGGCCACGCTCTACCGCGACGGTTCGGAAGGCAATGTCACCCTGCCGGCCGGCTATCACGGCCCGGAACAGGACGAGGCCGACCTCGAAGAGGAGCCCGGCGAGAAGCCCGGTCAGGCATAGGGACCGCCTTCGCACCCATCATGCGCGCTGCAAGAAATTACTTCACATATTTAATAATTAGCGGCATAGATGCGCCGTCGGAATGCGAGGGAGGTACGCATGCAGGAACAGGACAACACGCCGGCGAAAGCGCTGCGCAGGATCGCCACGGAGGAGGCATTCTCCATCCCCGAGCATTTCGATGCGATCCGCGACCTGATCGCCGCCGGCTCGCAGGACCCCGACCTGACGCTGTGGCGGCATTTCCAGGGCAATCACCGCCCGGTCTTCGTCGATAATCTGCAGGATGTCGATTTCCAGCGCCTGCGCACCATGGATGAGCTGGGCGTTTCCATGCATCTCCTGTCGCTGACCTCGCCGGGCGTGCAGATGCTCGACGCTGACCGCGCGACCGGACTGGCCGAGCTCGCCAACGACCGGCTGGCCGAGATCATCGCCCGCCATCCGAGCCGCTATGCCGGCCTTGCCTCCTTCGCACCGCAGGACCCGAAGCGGGCCGCGCGCGAGATGGAGCGCGCCATCAACGACCTCAAGCTGAACGGCTTCGTGCTGAACTCGCATACCAATGGCGAATATCTCGACGAGCCGAAGTTCCGGCCGATCCTCGAGGCCGCCGAGGGGCTGGGCGCGGCGATCTACCTCCACCCGCGCACGCCGCCCAAGCCGGTTGCCGACCTTGCCAACAAATACGGCCTCGAAACCGGCATGTGGGGCTACCAGACCGATGCGGCGCTGCATTCGCTGCGCATGATGTATGGCGGCGTGTTCGACGATTTTCCCGGCCTGAAATTCGTCCTCGGCCATATGGGCGAGGGCCTGCCCTACTGGGCCTGGCGCCTCGACTACTGGGGCCGCAACGGTGGCCGCCGCCCGGCGGTCAAGCGGGCGCCGAGCGAATATCTGCAGGAGAACTTCGCCATCACCACCAGCGGCATGGAATGGACGCCGGTGCTCAAATTCTGCATCGACACGCTCGGCGCGGACAAGATCATGTTCGCCATCGACTATCCGTACCAGGAGCCGGAGCCGGCCGTGCGCTGGCTCGATAGCGCCGATATTTCCGAAGAGCACCGCGCCATGATCTATAGCGGCAATGCGGAGCGCATCTTCCGCATCCCCGCAGAACAGGGCGTCTGAGCCGTTTCCAGCACAAAAGCCGAGCCGCCGCCTCGCCAGGCGGCGGCTTCCGGCATGCGCATGCCGTTCCGGCAGGCCATTAGGCCGCACCCCAGCCCGCGCCCCGAGGGTTGCGCAACCGGCGATCTTGGCCCATTAGAACAGTTCCAAAACGCATAATGAACTGGTGGATCGCACGATGGATTTCGAAGCGCTCTTCGCGGCCAAGCTCGACGGACTGCATGCCGAGGGGCGTTATCGGGTATTTGCCGAGCTGGAGCGCACGGCCGGCCAGTTCCCTGCCGCGGTGCGCCATGCCGGCGGCTCGGTGAAGGACGTCACCGTCTGGTGCTCCAACGACTATCTCGGCATGGGCCAGCATCCCAAGGTGATCGCGGCGATGCATGAGGCGATCGACAGCTACGGCGCCGGCGCCGGCGGCACGCGCAATATTTCCGGCACAAACCGCACCCACATCCTCCTCGAGGAGGAACTGGCGGATCTGCACGGCAAGGAAGCGGCCCTCACCTTCAATTCGGGCTATGTGTCCAACTGGGCCTCGCTGGGCACGCTGGGCGCGCATATTCCAGGCGTCGTCATCTTCTCCGATGCCAGCAACCATGCCTCGATGATCGAAGGCATCCGCCATTCGCGCGCCGAATACCGGATCTGGAAGCACAATGACGTCGCCGATCTCGACCGTCAGCTGTCGGAGTTCGGTCGCGACGTGCCGAAGATCATCGCCTTCGAGAGCGTCTATTCGATGGATGGCGATATCGCGCCGCTCGCCGAGATCGTGGCGGTGGCCGAAAAACATGGCGCCATGACCTATCTGGACGAGGTGCATGCGGTCGGCATGTACGGTCCGCGCGGCGGCGGCATCGCCGAGCGCGACGGGCTCATGGACCGCATCACCCTGATCGAGGGCACGCTGGCCAAAGCATTCGGCGTCGTCGGCGGCTATATTACCGGGTCGGCAAAGCTGGTCGACTTCATCCGCTCCTTCGCCAGCGGCTTCATCTTCAGCACCGCGCTGCCGCCGCATGTCGCCGCCGGCGCCCTCGCCGCGATCCGGCATCTGAAGCACAGCCCGTTCGAGCGGGCGCGCCATCAGGAGCGCGTCAACAAGGTGCGCAGCCGGCTCGAGGCGATGGGCATTCCAACCATCCCCAATCCCAGCCACATCGTGCCGGTCATGGTCGGCGACGCCGCCAAGTGCAAATGGATCTCCGACCTGCTGCTCGACCGTCACGGCATCTATGTGCAGCCGATCAACTATCCGACCGTGCCGCGCAAGACCGAGCGCCTGCGCATCACGCCGACGCCGCTGCATTCCGACGCCGACATCGACCATCTGGTCAATGCGCTGTCCGGCCTCTGGTCGCAATGTGCGCTGGCGCGCCAGGTCGCCTGACCTCAGCCACCTCGCAAGATCCCAAGACCCGGCAATGCCGGGTCTTTTTGTTTCTATCGATCGAAAACGAGCTTCGAATAGCCGGCAAAAGACAGCGCCGTCGCAGCGGCCGATGCGATCGCCAGCGCAACCAGCGGCGGCAGCGCCGGGACGAGCCAGAGCGCGATGCAGTAGATCGCATAGTTGATTGCCGCGGTCGCCAGCCCGACGCCGCCATAGCGCGTGCCCTCGGCAGCGAGGCCGCGGGCGGAAGGCGCAAAAGTCAGGCGCCGGTTGAGCTGCCAAGTCGTCGCCAGCGCCACCCCGATCGCCACGAGCCGCGCCGAAAACGGCCCCATGGGCGTGGCTGCGAGCAGCAGCGCAAGCATGGCGGCATCGACGAGGAAGCCTATGCCGCCGACCAGCCCGAAGGAGGTGAGCCTCTGCGCCGATATCTTCATGCTGCGCGCGGCTTGCGTGCGGTCGGCAGCGTGGCGATGCCGGCGCTGAAGCGTGCCGTTCCGCAGGCAAGATAGGCCATGCGCATCTGTTCGGCGCGTCCGCGCGCCACGGAGTCCAGGATCAGCCCCGTCACCATGAACAGCATTGCCAGCACCAGCAACCCGATCGACAGCATCCAGGTCGGCACGCGCGGCACCAGCCCCGTGGCGAAATATTCGATCAGGATGGGCATCATCAGCACGAGGCTGGCCAGCGCGCTGGCCGCCGCTATGGCGCCGAAGAAGCGCACCGGGCGCGTCTCCTTCAGCAGCATGGCGAACATCCAGAGTATCTTGAACCCGTCGCGGAAGGTGGAGAGCTTCGACGACGAGCCCTCCGGCCGCCGGCCATAGTCAAGCGGCAGTTCGCAGGTCGGCAGCTTCAGCATCGAGGCATGGACAGACATTTCGGTCTCGATCTCGAAACCGGTCGAGACCGCCGGGAAGCTCTTGACGTAGCGCCGCGTGAAGGCGCGGTAGCCGGAGAAGATGTCGGTGAAATCGCGGCCGAAGAGACGGTGGTAGAGCGCGTTGAACAGCCGGTTGCCGACAGCATGGCCGGCGCGCCCGGCATCCTCGCCGACGCCGCGCCGCGTGCCCACCACCATGTCGGCGCGCTCGGTCAGCAGCAGGTTGATGAGCTGCGGCGCATCCTCGGGCGCATAGGTGCCGTCGCCATCGGCCATCACATAGATGTCGGCGTCGATGTCGGCGAACATGCGGCGCACCACATTGCCCTTGCCCTGGCGCGGTTCGCGCACGACATGCGCGCCCGCCGCGCGCGCCCTGAGCGCGGTGAGATCGGTCGAATTGTTGTCGAAGACGAAGACGGCCGCATGCGGCAAGGCGGCGTGGAAGCCCGCCACCACATCGGCAATGGTCTTTTCCTCATTGTAGCAGGGCAGAAGGATCGCGATCGTCGGCTCGGTGCGATGGGACATTGCGGGGCTCCGGACACCCCTCGGCGGGGCCGCTTTACTATTTGTTACAGCCGTTAAGGTTAGGTTGAAGCCTGCCCTAGCTGCTGATGGAAATCGCATGAGCCAGACAATGGCGGCCTCCGAAGCGGCGTCGCCGCGCCGCGCCACACCGTTCGGTTTCGCCCTTCTGCTGGCACTCGGCGCATTCGCCGTTCAGGCCGCAACCGGTTTTCCGCGCCTGACGGATGCGGGCGGCGACAATGACAGCCTGCTGCGCCTGGTGCAGGTGCGCGACCTCATGGCCGGACAGGGCTGGTTCGACCTGACCCAGATGCGCCTCGGTCCGGACGGATTGCCGATGCACTGGTCGCGCCTTGTGGACCTGCCCATCGCGATCCTCATCGGCCTGTTAGGGCTGCTGCCCATGCCGGCGCAGATGGCGGAATGGGCAGCCATGGTGGTCTGGCCGTTCCTGCTGCTGGTCGCGGCCCTCTGGTTCCTCATCCGCGCCGCCATCGCGCTCGGTGGAGAAGACGCGATGATGCCGGCCGGCATTCTTGGCGTCATCGCCATGTATCATGTCGGCCTCTTTGCCGCCGGCACGCTCGACCACCATAATGTGCAGCTCGTGCTAGCGCTTGCGGTTCTGGCGCTGCTTGCCGGGGAACCCACCTTGCGCGCCGGCCTTGCCGCCGGGATTGCGGCCGCGCTCATGCTGGCGGTCGGCATGGAGACGCTGCCGCTGCTTGCAATGTCGGGCATCGTGGTGGCGCTGCGCTTCTGGTGGGCCGGACGGGCCGAGGCGCTCTTCGCCGCCGGCTTCGGGATGGGGCTCGGCGCCACCGCCCTGCTGGTCCTCGCGGCGACGGTGCGTCCCTCGCAATGGTTTGCGCCCGCCTGCGATGCCTTCTCCATCGCGCAGGCAGCAAGCGCGGCTGTCGCGGGGCTGGGGCTGGCGGCGGCGGCACTCACCTCCCTGTCGTCATCGCGCGCGACACGCAGCCTGGCGCTAGCCGCACTCGGACTGTCTGTCGGCGCGCTGGCGGTGACCTTCTTTCCCGGCTGCCTGGCCGATCCCTATGCGGGTTTGGACCCGCGCTTGCAGCGCTACTGGCTGCGCGCGGTGACCGAGGCGCAGCCTTTCTGGAGCGTGGTGCGGAGCAACCGGGCGCAGGCAGCTGCCTTCTACGTCACGCCGGTCATCGGGCTCGGCATATGCGCATGGATGTTGTTCCGCCACGGTGCATCGCGCGCGCTGGTCGCGGCAGGAGCATTGCTCGCCGCCGCCTTCCTCCTGTCGCTGTGGCAGGTGCGCGGCGGCAATTTCGCCGTGCCGCTGGCGGTGGTGCCGCTGGCCGCATGGATAGCCGGCTATCGCCGCCGCGCCACTATGCGACCTTCGGCCGGAGCCTCGCTGGCGATGGTCTGCGCGTGGCTGGTTTCCGTTAATGTCGCCTGGGGCATGCTGGCCGCCGTGACCGTCGATCGCGGCAAGGCCGCGGAGGCCACTTCCGGCGAGCAGTGCACCGGCGCGGCGGCCTTCGCCACGCTTGCGGCGCTGCCGCCCTCCACCGTTCTCGCCGTCTCCAATCTCGGCTCGCCGATCCTCGCCTATACCGGGCACAGGGTGCTCGCCGGGCCCTATCACCGCAATGTCGCCGGCAATCTCACCGTCCTCGACGCGATGATGGGCGATGCCGGGGCAGCCCGCGCGATCGTTCGCGACCGGAACATCGCCTATGTCGCGCATTGCCCCGCCGATCCGGAAAGCGCCCTGCTGGCCGAATGGGCGCCCGGCGGTTTCATCGACGGGTTGCAGAAGGGCATCGTACCGGAATGGCTGGAAGCGATCCCGCAGGCGACGGGCGCGCCGCTGCAGCTCTACCGTGTTGCGGACTGATTTCGCCGGCGAATGTCACGCTTTCTTAAGCCGAAGCTTATAGAGCAGACCCAACAAAGAGAAGAAATGACAGGGGTGCGATGCACGGCCTGATGATGTTCGAGGCGACGAGGGAGCGGGGCGAGTTCGCCTTGACCGATCCCCTTACGGGTCTGGGAAACCGTCGCCGCCTGTTCGACAAGGTTGACCGGCTTATCAGCGAGCGCGCCGCCGATCCGGCGCCCTTCGCGCTGGGCATACTGGACCTCGACGGCTTCAAGCCTATCAACGACCTCTTCGGCCGTGGTGCGGGCGATCATATCCTGCGGCAGGTCGGCCTGCGGCTTGGCGCAGCCATGGACCGCCATTCCTTCGTCGCACGCGTCGGCCCCGACGAATTCGCCTTCCTTTTTCCCATGGTCTTCAGCGAGGAAGCGGTGGCGCGCAAGGCGCGCATGCTGATCGAGGTGCTGTCGGCACCCTATGATGTGGGCGAGCGCACGGCGCGCCTGTCGGCCTCGGTTGGTTGCTCGCTGTTTCATTCCATGGAGGAGAATACGCAGCTCCTCGTCGCCAAGGCCGAGACGGCGCTCTACCATGCCAAGCGCTCCGGGCGCGGCGAGGTCGTCGTCTACACGGTCGAGATGGAGGAAGCGGCCAAGCGCGTCACCCATATCGAGCAGGCGCTGCGCCGCGCCGTGGCCGCAGGCGAGGTCGAGCCCTATTTCCAGCCGATCGTCGACCTGCAAAGCCGCCATATTCTCGGCTTCGAGACGTTGGCGCGCTGGACCGACAAGGATCTCGGCGCCATCTCCCCGGCTGTCTTCATTCCCATCGCCGAGGAGCGCGGCATCATCGGGCCGCTGTCGCAGCTTATCCTGCGCAAGGCCACCGAAGCCGCGCGCGAATGGCCTCCGGACCTCTTCCTGTCCTTCAACCTGTCGCCATCGCAACTCGTCGACCAGAATACCGGCCTGCATGTCCTGTCGATCCTGAATCGCACCGGCTTCGACCCACGCCGCCTGGAAATAGAAATCACCGAGACCGGTCTCATGACCGATCCGGCCTCCGCCGAGAAGATCGTGGGGGATCTCAAGCATGTCGGGATCCGCGTCGCGCTCGATGATTTCGGCACCGGCCAATCGTCGCTCGGCCGCCTGCGCGACTTCCCTTTCGACAAGCTCAAGATCGACCGCGCCTTCATCTCCTCGATCCTGTGGGACAAGCCGTCCGAACATATCACCCGCGCCATCCTGGCCATGTGCGAGGGGCTCGGCATGGATGTCGTCGCCGAGGGGATCGAGGAAGAGGCGCAGGCGTCGCGGCTGATCGAATTCGGCTGCGCATCCGGCCAGGGCTTCCTGTTCGGCCGCCCCTGCGACGCCGTCGAGACGCTTGCCTTGCTGCGCAGCGTGACGGATCGCCCTTCCCCGGATGCCGACCGGGGACTTCCCGCGCATACTTGACTTGCCGCCTGCGCGGCTGGCTTATCAGGCTCCTGAACGGAGCAGCAGATCGACCATGGACCATGCCCGCTTTCCCGATCTTTCCGGAGCTTCGGTTCTCGTCACCGGCGGCGGTTCGGGCATCGGCGCGGCCATCACCGAAGGCTTTGCGCGGCAGGGCGCGCGCGTCGCCTTCATCGACATCGCTCCCGGACCGAGCACGGAGCTTGCCGCCCGCCTCGCCGAAGAGACCGGCATGCAGCCGCTGCATATCGCGGCCGATATCACCGACACCGCGGTGCTGGCGGAGGCCGTCGACCTTGCAGTGGCGGCGCACGGGCCGGTGTCCATCCTCGTGAACAATGCGGCGCGCGACGACAGGCATGCGGTGGGCAACGTCTCGCAGCACGACTGGGATACCAATCATGCCGTTAACCTGCGGGCGCAGTTCTTCGCCACGCAGGCGGTGGCCGACGGCATGAAGGCCGTCGGCAAGGGGGCGATCGTCAATCTCACCTCCACCGGCTACATGATGAATGTCGGCGACTATCCGGTCTATGCCGCCGCCAAGGCCGGCGTCGTCGGCCTGACCAAGAGCCTTGCCGGCGCGCTCGGCCCGCACGGCATCCGCGTCAATGCGCTGGCGCCCGGCTGGGTGATGACGGAGCGCCAGCGGGAATTGTGGGCGACGCCCGCGGACATCGCCGCCCATGTCGCGCGCCAGTGCCTGCGCCGCGAGATCGCGCCGGCCGACATGGTCGGCCCCTGCCTTTTCCTGGCGTCCGATGCCTCAGCCATGATGACGGCGCAGACGATCATCGTCGACGGCGGCATCCTTTGAGCATCCTCGGACACGCCGTCTGCGAGCTTGGCGAAGGGCCGACCTACGAGGCGGCCACCGACACGCTCTGGTGGTTCGACATCGTCGCCTGCCGGCTGCACGAATACAGGTTTTCCGATGCGCGCGAGCGCATGCATGCGCTGCCTATGATGGCGAGCGCGCTGGCGGTGGTCGATGCGGACCGGCATGTGCTGGCGACCGAACACGGCCTCTTCCTGCGTGACGTCGCTTCCGGCAGCCTCGACCTGCTGGCGCCGATCGAGGCCGACAATCCGGTCACGCGCTCCAACGATGCGCGGGTGCATCCCTGCGGCGCCTTCTGGATCGGTACGATGGGCAAGGCGGCCGAGGCCGGCGCGGGGGCCATTTACTGGTATCGGGCGGGCGAATTGCGCCGCCTGTTCGGCGACATCACCATCACCAATTCCATCTGCTTTTCGCCGGGCGGCGATATTGCCTGGTTCGCCGATACGCGGCGTAACATCGTCTGGCGCGTCGCCTGCGATCCGCTGACGGGACTGCCTGTCGGAGAGCCGTCCGTCTTCGTCGACCGCACTGGCGAGAGCGCTGGCATGGACGGCTCGGTCTGCGATGCCGAAGGGGTGGTCTGGAATGCGCGCTGGGGCGCCGGCATGGTGGATGCCTATGACGGGGGAGGCCGGCTGCTGCGGTCGCTGCCCATCCCCGCGCGGCAGGTTTCCTGCCCCGTCTTCGTCGGCGCGGATGCAAGCCGCATGGCCGTCACGTCAGCCTGGCAGGGGCTCGACGAGGCCGCATTGCGGGAAGACAGGCATGCCGGCCGTACATTCCTGCTCAACCTGCCGATGCGCGGGCGGCTCGATCCGTTGATCGCGCTTTAGCGTAATTCCAGCAAAAGTGCGCAGCGGTTTTGCGTCCGGAATTAGGTAAAAACAAAGAGTTTAGCGCTCGATGCAGATTTTCGTATGCCCCGAGCGTACGAAGCCCAGCGCATTCGCGGCCGCCTTCGACAGGTCGATCACCCGCCCTTTGACGAAAGGCCCACGATCGTTGATGCGCACCACCACGGCCTTGCCGTTGCGCTGGTTGGTCACCCGCACCTTGCTGCCGAAGGGCAGCGAACGGTGCGCCGCCGTCATGGCGGCGGGGTTCATGCGCTCCCCCGAAGCCGTCTTGGAAGTCAACGCATACCAGGAGGCACTGCCGCACTGAGCCTGCGCCATGCCGGTGCCGAACACACCCGCCAGCGCGAGCACGGAAACGACCGTGCCGATCCGTCGAAAATTCATCAAAAACCCTCACTTTGACCCTTTGCGGCCAGTGCTGGCCGAATGTGGCCGTGAGGGGGCGGTGCCGGACACGTTGGATGACTCGGCGAAACCGTATGTGAGACGGATACAGGCGAGTCAGCCGTTGCCGCGCGGCGCGATGAAGAAGACGTGGACCGACATCGCAGCGAAAGCCCAGAACAGCAGAGCCCAGAATATCTGGCCGGTATAGAGCTCGAAGGCGCCCCATCCGGCGCAGACAAGCACGATCAGCACCCGCACCCAGAGCGGGCGGAAGAAGGGGTGATCGGCCTCGATGAGCTTCATGGATCAGGCGAGCCGCACGCCGGCATCGCGCATGCGCGCCGTCATGGCGGCCAGCGAGCCGTCGAGGTCGATCGCCCGGCAGCCTTCCATGGCTACCGTGACCTCGAAGCCGTGCGCCACCGCGTCCAGCGCCGAGAAGGCGACGCAGAAGTCGGTCGCCAGCCCAGCCAGCGTCAGCTTGCGGATGCCACGTTCCTTGAGATAGCCGGCCAGTCCGGTCGGTGTCGTGCGGTCGTTCTCAAAGAAGGTCGAGTAGGAATCGATCGCCGGCCGAAAGCCCTTGCGGACAACGATTTCGGCCTTCTGCCAGACGAGCCCGGGATGGAATTCCGCGCCGGTGGTGCCCTGCACGCAGTGATCGGGCCACAGGGTCTGTTCGCCATAGGGCATGGCAACGGTGGTGAAGGGCGCCTTGCCGGAATGCGAGGAGGCGAAGCTGGAATGTCCCGCGGGATGCCAGTCCTGGGTGAGAACGACATGATCGAAGCCGGCGATCATCTCGTTGATCACCGGCACCACGGCGTCGCCATCGGCAACGGCCAGCGCGCCGCCCGGACAGAAATCGTTCTGCACATCGACAACGATCAGCGCTCTGTCAGCCATTCGAACCCCTTTTGCATGCCGGCAGGCACAAGACCCGCAATCCTTCGACTTTGCAAGCCGCAGGCGGCCCGCATGCTCGCCAGCAGCGAATCCGCGCAATGTGCGACCCATCGGGCCGCCCAGTTTGGAACCTCGTCCTGTGTGTTTGCCTTGACCCGAAGCCGGCGCGCAGCATAATCACGCCCCACAGGAAGACCAGCCTTGCATGCGGCCGGATTGCCGCTATCGGACGCAAGCCGGAAACGCCAGCGCCCGATGCCCACAGCGAAGAGGTTCAGCAAATGCTCAACGCCGCCCTGCGCGACAATGCGGATGCGCCGCGCACCGAATTTCCGATCCCCGCCAATGTCTATGCGGAGAAGGTCGTTTCGGTCGAACATTTCACGCAGGATCTCTTCCGCTTCCGCATCACCCGCCCGCAGGCCTTCCGTTTCCGCTCGGGCGAATTCGTCATGATCGGCCTGCCCAATGCCGAGAAGCCGGTGTTCCGCGCCTATTCGGTGGCGAGCCCCGCCTGGGACGAGGAACTGGAGTTCTATTCCATCAAGGTGCCGGACGGCCCGCTGACGCAGCACCTGCAGAAGATCCAGCCCGGCGACACGGTGCTCCTGCGGCAGAAGGCGACCGGGACGCTCATCGTCGATGCGCTGACGCCGGCGCGGCGCGTCTACATGATCGCCACCGGAACCGGCATCGCGCCCTTCGCCAGCCTGATCCGCGATCCCGAGACCTATGAGAAGTTCGACCAGATCATCCTCACCAATACATGCCGCGACCTGGCCGACCTGGCCTATGGCAACCGGCTGGTGGAGGAGACCCGCGCCGACCCGCTGATCGGCGAACTGACCGAAGGCCGCCTGCATTATTATGCGACGACCACCCGGCAGGAGAGCCCGTTCATGGGCCGCATCACCAGGCTGATCGAGAATGGCAAGCTGTTCGCCGATCTCGGCGTGCCGCCGCTCGACCGCGCCACCGACCGGGTGATGATCTGCGGCTCCATGGCCATGCTGAAGGACGTCAAGGAACTGGTCGAGAAGGCCGGTTTCGATGAAGGCTCCGTCAGCGCGCCGGGCGACTTCGTGGTCGAGCGCGCCTTCGTCGGATAGAGCATTCCAGCAAAGTGCTTTGCCGCTCGCCTCACTCCGCGAACTTCGGGTCGAGCCAGTCGCGCAGGCTGTCGCCGAACAGGTTGAAGGCGAAGACGGCGATCGTCACCGCGAGGCCGGGGAACAGGATCATCCACGGCGCCTCGCGATAGAAGTTTGCCGCCTCGCCCGACAGCATCAGACCCCAGTCGGGCTGCGGCTCGGAGACGCCGAGCCCGATATAGGTCAGCGCCGCGCTGAGCAGGATCGCCTGGCCGATATAGCCGGTCAGCATGATGAGGTAGGGCGCGGCGACGTTGGGCAGCATGTGGCGCACGATGATGCGCGCATTGGAAAAACCGCTGACGCGGGCCGCGTCGACATAGGGCAGGTCGCGGATTGACAAGGCGGCCGCGCGCACCACGCGGGTGACGCTGGGCAGGACGGCGATGGCGATGGCCGCGATCAGGTTGAGGTCGACCGGACCGAGCCGGTTGCGTCCCAGCACGGCGGCGGTGACGATGGCGGTGACGATGACCGGGATGGTGAGCAGGATATCGACGAAACGCTGGATGATGAGATCGGTCTTGCCGCCGAAATAGGCCGATAGCGTGCCGATCAGCACGCCGATGGTGCAGCCTATGAAGGACGAGGCGAAACCAACCACCAGCGCTGTGCGGGTGCCGTAGATGATGCGGCTCAGAATGTCGCGGCCGTAATTGTCGGTGCCCAGCCAGTGCGCCGCATCGGGCGCAACCATCATCGCGCCATAGTCGTTCTTGAACGGCGAATAGGGGCTGACGACCTCGGCGAAGATCGCGACAAGGGCAAGCAGGACGATAACGACGAAGCCGACTGCGCCGACCGGCTGGCGGCGTGCGAAATCGGCCATGCTGGCGAGGAAGGCAATGCGCGGCACGGAGCGGGAGGCGGTGGCGGCCATGGTCATTGGTACCGGATCCTCGGATTGAGCACGCAGTAGAGCAGGTCGACGACAAGGTTGATCAGCACCATCATCACCGCGATGACCATGACCATGCCCTGAAGCAGGATGAAGTCGTTGTGGCTCGCCGCCTCGATGAAGAGCTTGCCCAGCCCGTGCAGGTTGAACACCTGCTCGGTGACGATCAGGCCGCTGATGAGGAAGGCGAATTCGATGCCGATAACCGTGATGGTCGGCAGCATGGCGTTGCGCATCGCATGTTTGGTGACAACGCGCATTTCGCGTGTGCCCTTGGCGCGTGCGGTGCGGACATAGTCCTCGCGCAGCACTTCCATCATGGTGGAGCGCAGCATGCGCGCGACCACTGCCGAAAAGCGGAAGCCAACCGCCAGCGCCGGCCAGATGAGCGTGGTCAGGCAGGCGATGGGATCGACCCAGAAAGGCACAAAGGCGGGCGAAGGCAGCCAGTTGAACCAATGCAGCAGCGCCAGGATGATCAGCATGCCGATCCAGAAGGACGGAACGGCCAAGCCCGTCATGGCGCCGATGCGTATGAAATAGTCGAAGGCCGAGTTGGGATAGAGCGCCGAGAGCGCCCCCACCGGCAGCGCGATGATCAGGCCGATGATGAGCGCCAGCACGGCGACGTGGAGCGACAGGTTGAGCCGGTCGGCGATCTCCTCCGTGACCGGCCTTTCCGTCCACATGGAGCGGCCAAGGTCCAGCGTCACCAGACCGGCCATCCACGAGCCGAACTGCTCGTGCAGCGGGCGATCGAGGCCAAGCCTGGCGCGTTCGCGGTCGAGAACCTCCTCGCTGACCTGCGCACCGTCGCCGCGTAGCTTCACCTCGACGATGTCGCCGGGCACGACGCGCAGCGCGAAGAAGATGACGACCGCAGCGCCGAGCAAGGTGGGGATGGTCAGGACGAGGCGCTTGAGGATGTAGTTGAGCATCGCGTCAGATCCTGATGCAGGCGGCGAACTTGCCGGGCTGCTTTTCTTCGAGCGGCGGCACGGTGGCGGCACATTCGGCAATGGCCATCGGGCAGCGGGTGCGGAAGACGCAGCCCGACGGCGGCGAAAGCGGCGACGGCAGCTCGCCCTTGATGACATTCGGTTCGCGCAGGCGCTCGACGGCGGGATCAGGCACGGGCACCGCATCGAGGAGCGCGCGCGTATAGGGGTGCAGCGGCGCATCGAACAGCGCGTCGCAATCGCCCATTTCCATGATGCGGCCGAGATACATGACCGCCACGCGATGCGACAGGTGGCGCACCACGGCGAGGTCGTGGGCGATGAAAAGATAGCCGAGGCCAAGCCGCGTCTGCAGCTCGTCGAGCAGGTTGATGATCTGGCCCTGGATCGACACGTCGAGCGCGGAGACCGGCTCGTCCAGCACGATGAAGTCGGGTTCGTGGGCAAGCGCGCGGGCGATGCCGACGCGCTGGCGCTGGCCGCCCGACAACTGGTGCGGGAAGCGGTCTGCCATCACCGGCAGGAGGCCGGTAAGCGCCAGCAATTCCTGCACGCGCGCCTCCACCGCATCCCTGCCTCCGCGCGGCAGGATGTTGTGGACCCGGATCGGCTCGGCGATGATCTGGCGCACCGTCATGCGCGGATTGAGCGAGGAGAACGGGTCCTGAAAGACGACCTGGATGTTCTTCCACAGCGAGCGGTCGGGCTTTACCCGGTTGCCGGCGATGGTGCGGCCCTCGAAGACGATGCTGCCGGCGCTGGGTTCCTCAAGCTGGAGCACCATGCGGCCGATGGTGGACTTGCCGCAGCCGCTTTCGCCGACGAGGCCGAGCGTCTGGCCACGCGGCACGGCGAAGGAGACGTTCTCCACCGCCTTCGCCACCTGACCGCCGCCGAGCGCGAAATGCTTGCGCAGCGTGTCCACCGCCAGTTCCTCCGGCAAGGCGGGATCGGCGGCGCGGACGACGAGCGAGGCCGCGCCCGCCTCTGCCACGCGTGGCTCGTCGGCGCGCCAGCAGCGTGCCGAATGCTCCTCGCCGACCAAAGCCAGCTGCGATTCGGTATCGCAGCGCGCGATCCGCTCGCAGCAGCGCGGCGCGAAGCGGCAGCCGGACGGCAGGCGCGACATGTCGGGCGGCAGGCCCTCGATGGTGCTGAGCTTTTCGACCCGGCCGCCGCGCAGGTTGGGCACGGAACTGATCAGGCCGAACGTGTAGGGATGCTTGGGCGCTGCGAAGATCACCTCGACGGGGCCGCTCTCCACGATGCGGCCCGCATACATGACATGCACGCGGTCGACGTAGCGCGCGACGATGCCGAGATTATGGGTGATGATGACCAGCGAGATGCCCAGCCGCTGCACGAGATCGCGCATCAACTCCAGAATCTGCGCCTGAATGGTCACGTCGAGCGCAGTGGTGGGTTCGTCGGCGATGATGAGCTTCGGGTCGCAGGCGAGTGCCATGGCGATGAGCACGCGCTGGCGCATGCCGCCCGACAGATGATGCGGATATTGCGACAGACGCCGCTCGCCGTCGCCGATGCCGACCAGCGCCAGAAGCTCGAGCGCGCGGGCCCGCGCTTCCTGCGTCGACATGTTGAAATGGCTGAACAAAGGCTCGGTGATCTGGTCGCCGATGGTGAGTGCGGGATTGAGCGAGGTCATCGGCTCCTGAAAGACCATGCCGATGTCGCGCCCGCGCAGCTGGCGCATCTCGTCCGGCGACAGCGCCATCAGGTCCTTGCCGTCAAAGGTCACCGTGCCGCCCGTCACCCTGCCTGCGGGGCGCGGCAAGAGCCGCATCAGCGCCATGGCCGTGGCGGACTTGCCGCAGCCGGATTCGCCGACGATGGCGACGATCTCGCCCGGCGCCACGGCCCATGAAACATCGTCCACCGCGCGCACATGGCCCCGGCTAGAGTGGAACTCCACCGTCAGATTATCGACCGACAGAAGCGGCTGCGCGACCGGCATCGTATCGGCAGGGCGGCGGTCGATGGTCACGCTTGCGGTCAACCGTTTCCTCCCTGTCATCCACGGCCGCGGCGGCTAACGAGATAGTTAGCACAGCGGCGGCGCGGCGCGCTTGTCGGTCGTGTCAGCGTGGTTGGATCGGCGTGACATCGCCGTGCCATCGCCCGCATGGGCCGCACGACAAGATTGACACGGCCGTTTCGGCGCGTCGAACTGCGCCACGTCAATTCAGGAGAAACGGCATGAGCGCGGAAAAGAACAGTTTCAGATCGCCAGTGATCGCCTACGCGTTCAACGACAATCTCCGCAAGCATATTGCGGCGCATTGGTCGAAGCCGACGATCATCGACTACACCAAGGACCGCAAGCCCTGGGACATTCCGCCGGAGGCCGACCTTCTGATGTCGTTCCATGCCGGCTGGACCGAGGCGCCCGCGCAGGCCCCGGCCGGCTGGCCGTTCAACCTCAGGCAGATCCAGATCCTGACCGCCGGCGTCGACAAATATCCCGACTGGGCGATCAACGCCGTGCCGACGATCTGCGGACGCGGCGTATCGGCGGTTCCGATCGCCGAATATGCGGTGACCGCGATGATCGCCTACGACAAGAAATGGACGCAGCTCGCCGCGATGAAGAAGGGCGACCCGAACCCCGACATGCTGCGTATCTCGAATCGTTCGGTAGGCCTTGTCGGCGTCGGCGCGATCGGACGGGAAGTTGCCGTGCGCGCGAGCGCCTTCGGCATGAAGGTGCGCGGCTACACCCGCTCAGGCCGCGCTCCGGAAGGCGTGCCGGTGGAGATGGTGGGCAGCCTCGCTGAATTGATGGCTGTCAGCGACCACGTGCTGATCGCTACGCCGCTGACGCCGGAAACCACGGGCATGATCGACGCGTCCGTGCTGGCCGCCGCCAAGCCCGGACTGCACCTGATCAATGTCGCGCGCGGCGAGATCGTGGACCAGGATGCGCTGCTGAAGGCGCTGGATAACGGAAGCATCGGCTTTGCAACGCTCGACGTCACCGCGCCCGAGCCCCTGCCCGACGGGCATCCGCTGGAGCGCCATCCCAATGTGCTGATCACGCCGCACATTTCCTGGTTGACGGAGGAGAATTTCGACCGGCTCACCGACAAGGTGATGGACGATCTCGACCGATATGCGCGCGGCGAACCGCCGGTGAACGTGGTGGACCCCTCCGCCAAATACTGATCGCGCCCGAGTCGCGACGGTACAAGCGGAAAGGTCGCGGCTCCCCTAACGGTCGAGGCCGGTCGGTGGAAGGATTCGGGCTGAAGCGCCGCGCAGTACGCGGTGGACGAATTGCTGGAAAGCCGGCCCAGTCCGGGCCGGCAAAGGAGGAAACTGGCATGAACATATTCAGAAAGCCCGCCATTGCGGCGGGCGTGGCGGCGGCAGCCCTGCTGGCTGGTGCTGCCTTCGCAGAGGAGCCGGTGCGCGGCGGCACGCTGACACAGATCATCCCGGCCGAACCGCCGACCTTCGACTGCCACGCCACGCAGACATCGTTCGTGATGCAGGCGGTGGGGCCGTCCTATTCCTCGCTGCTGAAACCCGATGCGACGGAATATCCGAAGATCGTCGGCGATCTGGCCGAAAGCTGGGAAACCTCCGAAGACGGCATGACCTATACGGTCAAGCTGCGCCAGGGCGTCACCTTCCATGACGGCTCGACCTTCGACGCCGAGGATGTGAAGGCCACGTTCGACCGCATCATGTCGCCGCCGGACGGCGTCGTTTCGGTGCGCCAGAGCGAACTGGTGGATGTCGCCAGCGTGGACGTGGTCGATCCCTTCACGGTGCAGTTCAAACTCAAGAACAAGAACGTCGCCTTCATCAACAATCTCGCCAACCCCTGGCACTGCATCTATTCGGCCGAGAAGCTGAAGGAGAACCCGAACTACCCGGCAACCGAGGTCATGGGCACCGGACCGTTCCAGTTCGTGGAATATGTGAAGGGCTCGCATTGGACGGCGAAGCGGTTCGACAACTACTTCCTTGAAGGAAAGCCCTATCTCGACGGCATCCGTTCGAACTTCGTCGGCGGCCCGGCGCTGACGCCGGCGCTGTCGGCGGGCCAGGCCGACGCCATGTACTGGTTCGTGACGCCGCAGCAGCGCGACCGCATCACGGAAGTGCAGGGCGACAAGGTCGTGTTCGACGAATCGCCGCTCAACAGCCTCGTTTACATCACCTTCAATGCCAGCAAGCCGCCCTTCGACGACGTCCGGGTTCGCCAGGCGCTCAATCTGGCCATCGACCGCTACGAGGCCGATACCGCGCTGTCGAAGATTTCGGCCCTGAAGGGCGCCACGGCCTATTTCACGCCCGGCTCCGCATTCACGCCGAGCGAGGATGAGATCGCCAAGCTGCCCGGCTATGGCAAGGACATCGAGGCATCGCGCGAGCAGGCGAAGAAGCTGCTGGCCGATGCTGGCAAGTCGAACCTCAAATTCACCATCACCACGCGCAACCTGCCGCCCTTCGAGCCGCCGACGATCTTCCCGATCGACCAGTGGCGCCAGATCGGCGTCGAGGTGGACGTGGTCAAGCTCGACACCGCGCCCTATTTCGCCGCGCTCAACGAGAGCAATTTCGAGGCGGTGGTCGAGGGCTACAACTTCAATGTGATGGACCCGAACGACGTGTTCCAGAAGTTCCTGCCGGGCTCGTCCATCAACTATGCGAAGAACAAGGACGACGTGCTGGTCGATCTCTACGCCAAGCAGAAGGTGGAGACAGACCCGGCCAAGCGCGTCGAGATGGCGCAACAGTTCCAGAAGCGCCTTCTGGAGGAAGCCTATTATGCGCCGATCCTGTGGAACCGCCGCATCACGATGAACAAGGCCAATGTGAAGGGCTGGCACAATACGCCGGTCTTCGCGGTGGGCGCCGACCTCGCCGACATCTGGCTGGCGCCGGCGAACTGACGCCGCAACCCTCGCAAACAAGGACGGGCGGCCATGAGCCGCCCGTTTTCGTTGTAACTCCGCCTGCCCTCAGCCCATGGGCTCGTATATGCGGTCGGCGCGGCGCTCGATCACCTTCCAGCCGGCCTCGGTCCGCGCCAGCCTGTCGTGATAGCGCCACAGAACGCCGACACCCGGCATGGCCACGGGAAGCGTGCGCTTCTCGTCGGATTTCTGCAAAAAACCCATTGAATAATAGCTGCATGTCGCAATGCCTTCGGCGTCGAAGTCGACGACGAAATTGGTCAGCACATGGCAGATGACGAGGCTGGGCGAACGGTTCCCGTAGTAGCCGGCAATCTGGTCGATCCCGCTCAGCACGCCATCGGGGCGGTGCCAGACCGCATCGGGCGCATAATGGGCGAGGCCTGCCTGGTAGTTTCCGGCGTCGAAGGCGCTGCTCATGCGCGCGACGACCTGCTGGCATGCGAAGGCCGCCAGCACTTCGCTGTCTGGTGCGGTCGTGTTCATCGTCATCACCCTTTCTGGACCCACTGCCATAGATGGGGCAACTGATCCCAGCTGATGGAAAATTGCTAGGACGGCGAAGCGCCATCGCGCCTGTTCCAGAGTGACCTCGCCTTTCTCCTTCTTCGCGATGAACCGCGCATCCTGCTCATCGACGGTTTCAGCACCCGCATTTTCGCTGCCATGCGGGTTGCGCTGCCGCGTCGATGATGTAACTTAATAACGTATCAGATTACCCGGCAGAACAGCCTGTGCGCGGGCAGATCGGGTCATTCGACTTAATGTTATAAAATATGGAGAGGTTCATGCGCCCGTTCAAATATGCTCTGCTTTCGGCCCTGTTGGCCGGCGTGACGATGCCTGCGGCACTGGCGGAAGAAAAGGAAGCCTGGCGGCTGTTCGTGTCGGACCATGGCGCGGCGACCGTCACCGCCATCGATGCGGAAAAGGGAGATGTGCTCGAGCGCCTTTCGCTCAAGGGGCCGGCTGGCCTCTACCGGACAGACAGCGGCGAAACGGTTTTCGCCGTGCAGGGCTCGGCCGGAACGGTGCAGGCTGTTCGCTCGGGCATCGCCTTTGATGACCATGGCGACCACGGCGACATCGATATCAGCGACGTGAAACTGACGGACTTTGCGCTCGCCGGCGGCAAGCCGGGCCATTTCGTGGAACTGCGCGGCAACATCGCCATGTGGTTCGATGGCGAGGACAAGGCGCAGCTTTTCACCGAGCGTGACGCCGCGCGCGGTGAGGCAAAGCCGCGCCCGGTCTCGGTGGGCGCGGCCCATCACGGCGTCGCCGTGCCCTATGGCGACTATGCGGTGGTGAGCGTGCCGAACCCCGAGGACGCATCGAAGCGGCCCATCGGCGCACGCGTGGTCAAGGGTGAGGACGAGCAGGTGGGCGCGGTTGCCGACTGTCCAGGCCTGCACGGTTCCGCCGCATCCGGCAGCATCTATGCGCTGGCCTGCAACACCGGGCTGCTGCTGATCGAGGCGAAGGACGGCGTGCCGGAGATCCGCCACCTTCCCTATTCGCCCTCACTGCCGGAAGGCAGCGCCTCGACGCTGATCGGCGGCAAGGGCATCCGCTACTTCGTCGGCAATTACGGCGCCGACCGGATCGTGCTGATCGACCCGGCAGAGGCCGACGGCTTCCGCCTCGTGCAACTGCCGACGCGGCGCGTCCACTTCGCCGCCGATCCGGTACGGCCGCAATTCGTCTATGTCATCACCGAGGACGGCAAGCTGCACCAGGTCAATTTCCTCACCGGCATGATCGCGCACTCCCTCGACCTCACGCAGCCCTATTCCATGGACGGCCACTGGAGCGATCCGCGCCCCCGGATCGCCATCGCTGGCGATGAGATCGTTGTGACCGACCCGCTCAACGGAAAGCTGCATCTGGTGGATGCGGCGAGCTTCACGAAGACGCGCGAAATCGCCGTCGAGGGCGTGCCGTTCAACATCGTCGCAGTCGGCGGCGGCGGGCACGTCCACGCGACCGAATAGTCCACTCCAGGCAGAACCGCGCCCGGCCGCACGCGCCGGGCGCCCAAACATCATGGAACATGGCCATGCCGCAACGCGCTACCATCGACCGCCGGCTTCCGGTGACGGTCCTGTCCGGCTTTCTGGGGGCCGGCAAGACCACCCTTCTCAACCACATCCTCAATAATCGCGAGAACCGCCGCGTGGCGGTGATCGTCAACGATATGAGCGAGGTGAACATCGACGCAGCACTTGTCCGCGATGGCGGCGCGAACCTGTCGCGTACCGAGGAGCAATTGGTCGAGATGACCAATGGCTGTATCTGCTGCACGCTGCGCGACGATCTTCTGGCGGAAGTACGCCGGCTCAGCAGCGAGAACCGTTTCGACTATCTGCTGATCGAGGGGACCGGCATTGCCGAACCGCTGCCGGTGGCGACCACCTTCGATTTCCGCGACGAGAATGGTGACAGCCTGTCCGATCTCGCCCGGCTCGATACGATGGTGACCGTGGTCGACGCCGCCAACCTGCTGCGCGACTATGCCTCGCACGACTTTCTGCGCGACCGGGGCGAAACGGCCGGCGAGGGCGACGGCCGTGCGCTGGTCGACCTTCTGGTCGAGCAGATCGAGTTCGCCGACGTGGTCATCCTCAACAAGGTGTCGGATGCCTCCCGGCAGGAGCTGAAGCTGGCGCGGCAGATCGTGCGCGCGCTCAATGCCGATGCCGAGATCATCGAGACAGATTTCGCCCGCGTGCCGCTCGACAAGGTGCTCGACACCGGGCGTTTCGATTTCGAAAGGGCACAGACGCATCCGCTCTGGTTCAAGGAACTGAACGGCTTTGCCGACCATGTGCCCGAGACGGAGGAATATGGCATCCGCTCCTGCGTCTACCGCGCCCGCCGTCCGTTCCATCCCGGGCGATTTCGGACATTCATCGACCGCGCATGGCCGGGCGTGGTGCGCGCCAAAGGGTTTTTCTGGATCGCCACGCGCCCGCATCATGTCGGCGAACTCAGCCAGGCGGGCGCGCTGGTACGCACGGAAAAACGGGGCCTGTGGTGGGCGTCGGTGCCGAAGACCCGCTGGCCGGACCATGACGAATGGCGTGCGGCGATGCAGCCCTATCTCGACCCGATGTGGGGCGACCGGCGTCAGGAACTGGTCTTCATCGGCAGCGACCCGATGGATGAGAAAGAAATCCGCGCCGCGCTCGACGCCTGCCTCGTGGACGAGACGGAATATGTGCCCGGAAGCTGGCGCGACCTGCCCGACCCCTTCCCGCGCTGGGAGCAGCACGCCGCATGAAGCTCGACGACATAAGATGGGCGCTGGGAGAGATCGCCGCGGCGGTCATCCGCAACCCCCATCATAATTGCGATTGTCATCCCCGGCTGAACTACCGGCCTCGCGCACAGCAGGAAGACGATGCGAGGGACAGAGGGAATGCGGACGCGGTTTCCTCTGTGGCACACCCCCACCGTTACCCTCCTCACAAAGGGGAGGGTAACGCCAGCGTCTCAGAATCCCCCCCTTGTGGGAAGGGTAAGGTTGGGAGTCCACCTCTCCGGCCGCTCATCAGGAGATAATCCGCCGGGCATCCGCCTGCGGCAGGATGTCCGTGCTTTCCGGCGACGCGCTTCCTACATTGCTTGGGATTGAGCAACGGGAGCGCGTGCGTGGATACAGCGACCATTCCCTTCGAGCCGCCGGCGCCGAAACCGCGTCAGGTGCCGCCGTCCTTCCTCGAAATGGTGCGGATCGTCTACCGCAACCCGCTCGAATTGTGGGGCGAGCCGTCCTACAACAAGCCGTGGATCTCGGTGAACGGCGCGGGCGGCCCGCTGGTCATCGCCAACGATCCGGGCCTCATCCGCCATATCCTCGTCGACAATGCCAAGAACTACCGCATGTCCACCGTGCGCCAGAAGGTGCTGCGGCCGATCCTGCGCGACGGGCTGCTGACGGCGGAAGGCGACATCTGGAAGCGCTCGCGCAAGGCGATGGCGCCCGTCTTCACGCCCCGCCACATCTTCGGCTTTGCCCGGCCGATGCTGGACCGCAGCCGTGCTTTCGCTGAACGCTACCGTGACGGCGAGACCGTCGACGTGGCGCGCGATATGACCAGCCTCACCTACGACATATTGGCCGAGACGCTGTTTTCCGGCGAGATCGCGGCACCGCCCGGAACCTTCGAGGCGCAGATCGACCGGCTGTTCGAGACGATGGGGCGCGTCGATCCGCTCGACCTGCTGCGCGCGCCCGACTGGCTGCCGCGCATCACGCGCATTCGCGGGCGGCGCACCATGGCCTATTTCCGCGGCATCGTGGCCGACACGATCCGGCAGCGCTCGGAGAAGCTGGCGCGCGCGGGCAATGCGCCGCAGGATTTCCTCACGCTCTTGCTCAAGGCGGAAAGCCCGGACGGGCTGACGCGCGGTGAGGTCGAGGACAATATCATCACCTTCATCGGTGCAGGCCACGAGACGACGGCGCGCGCGCTGGGCTGGACGCTCTACTGCCTCGCCAACTCGCCGGCGGACCGCGCCGTGGTGGAAGCCGAGATCGACGCGGTGCTGGCGCGCGAGCCCGATCCCGCCAAATGGCTGGAGGCGATGCCGCTGACCCGCGCCACCTTCGAGGAGGCGATGCGGCTCTATCCGCCCGCGCCGTCGATCAACCGCGAGCCCATCGAAGAAGATAGCTATGGCGACCTGATCCTGCGCAAGGGCGCGACCGTGCTCGTCATGCCCTGGACCGTGCACCGCCACCGCGCGCTGTGGGAGCGGCCCGACGCCTTCATGCCGTCGCGCTTCCATCCCGAAAACCGCGACCGGATCGACCGCTACCAGTATTTGCCCTTCGGCGCTGGGGCTCGCATCTGCATCGGCGCTGCCTTCGCCATGCAGGAGGCGGTGATCGTGCTCGGCGTGCTGATGTCGTGCTGGCGCTTCGACACGGTCGCGGAGACGAAACCATGGCCGGTGCAGAAGCTAACGACACAGCCGGAAGGCGGCTTGCCGATGCGGGTTACGAAGCGCCCTTGATTTCTGCTGGAATAATTGTATATTTTCTTTCTATGGAAAACGTTCATCATATCCAGCCGCGCGGGGGAAATCCGAACCCCACCGCCGTCGCCGCCAAGGCGCTGCTGCGGGCTGCCGCACTGCTCGGCATGACGGCCCGGGAGCTTGCGCCGGTCGTGGGTCTTTCCGAGGCCAGCCTGTCGCGGCTCAAGAAGGGCGAGAGCGTCGCCCTTGCCGGCAAGCCCTATGAGCTCGCGCTGCTCTTCATCCGGCTCTACCGGTCGCTGGATGCGCTGACCGGCGGCGACGACGCCGTGTCCCGCGCCTGGCTGCGTGCCGACAATCTGGCGCTGGGCGGCGCGCCGGCCACCCGCATCGCAACGATCGACGGTCTCGTGCATGTCCTTGCCTATCTGGACGCCCGCCGCGCTCCGCTCTGAAGCGCAGGCGCTTGCCGGCGACTGCTGGCGTCTGGTCGAGGCGCAGCACCGCATCTCCACGATGAAGCTTGTCGACACGCTGGAGGAGCAGGCGCTTCTGGAGGCCGAGCTGGAGCGCACCAAGCCGCCCGGCCCGCCCGAATGCGCGCATCTGGACTATCTGCTGGCGACGCCCTTCCGCTACGGGCGCTATCCCGGCAGTTCGCGCTTCCGCCGCGAGGGCATGACGCCCGGCGTCTTCTACGCCAGCGAAGCGGTGGAGACGGCAGTGGCCGAAACCGCCTTCTACCGGCTGCTCTTCTTCCGCGACAGCCCGGCGACACCCTATCCGGCAAATCCGCTCGAATTCACCGCCTTCCGCACGCCCTATGCGGCGGCCGCCGCCATCGACCTGACGGCTGCACCCTTCGACCGGGATGCGGCGCGCTGGGCCGATCCCTATGACTACAGCCACTGCCTTGCGCTGGCCGACGCTGCGCGTGAGGCCGAGATCGCTGTCATCCGCTACCGCTCGGTGCGCGACTCCGCCGGCGGCGCCAATCTGGCGATCCTGTCCTGCCGCGCCTTCACCACTGACCGCCCACAGGCCTTCATGACCTGGCGGCTCGCCATCTCTGCGCGAGGTGTCAACGCAATCTCGGACTGGCCGAACACGCGCCTCGCGCTGCCGGCAGCCTCTTTGCCGGCGATCCGCGGTTCGGGAATCAGCCGCGCCCGTAAAACACATTCGCCACATGCACCGGCCAGCGGCGGGGCAGGATAGCAACGAGGTCGAAGCGCAGCGACAGGCGGGCATGATCGGGCTGGTGCGCCAGCCACAGGTCGGCCGCACCCTCGATGCGGCGCTGCGCCGTGGCGCTCACCGCCTCCATGGCCGCGACGAGATCCGGGCGCACCTTCACCTCCACGATCAGGACGAGGTCGCCGCGCCGGGCGATGAGGTCGATTTCGCCGAGTGGCGTGCGATAGCGCGTGGCGACGACGCGATAACCTTTCAGCCGGAGCGCCCAGCCGGCCAGCCATTCGCCGCGATGACCCCGGCGGTGGTGGCGTTGGCGGCGTGTGCGGACCGTTTCATTCATCGCGCAGTTCAAGCAGGCGCTTGTAGAGGTCGGCCTTGCGCATTCCGGTGGTGCGGGCTGCTTCCGCCGCTGCGCGCGACGCGCCCATCTCGGCATCCAGCGCACGCAGCAGCGCGTCCACATCCGCCGCTTCCGCAGGGGCCGCCACAGGCGGCCCGACGCAGACCACGACCTCGCCCTTCGGCGCGCCGGCTTGCGCATAATGCTCAGCAAGCCCGGACAATGGGCCGGTGCGTATCTCCTCGAAAGCCTTGGTGAGCTCACGGCACATGGCGGCGGGGCGGTCGCCCAGAACGGCGGCCATTGCGCGCAGGCTGTCGGCAAGGCGGCGGGGCGATTCGAAGAAGATCAGCGTACCGGGGACGGTTCGAAGCTCTTCCAGACGCGTATTGCGCTGGCCATCCTTCACCGGAAGGAAGCCGGCAAAGAAAAACGAATCCGAAGGCAGGCCCGATGCAGTCAGTGCGGCCAGCGCGGCGGATGCGCCGGGGATCGGCACCACCTTCAGCCCGGCATCGCGCGCGCTTTCGACCAGCCGGAAGCCGGGATCGGAAACGAGCGGCGTGCCGGCATCGGAGACCAGCGCCACCGACTTGCCCTGCGCGATCGCCGCGAGCAGCTTCGGCCCTGCCTCGTCGGCATTGTGTTCGTGATAGGCGGTGGCGCGGCGCGCAATGCCGTAGCGGGCAAGCAGCACGCGCGTCACGCGCGTATCCTCGCAGGCGAGGATATCGGCGGCGGCCAGCACTTCCAGTGCGCGGATGGTCATGTCGCCGAGATTGCCGATCGGCGTCGCGACGAGATAGAGGCCGGGTTCCAGCGGTGGGGCGCGGAACGTCGCCTGCCCGATCAGGAAGCTTGCATCATCGGCCAAGGCGATGCCCCGCCCGCATGTAACAGGATTTGACAAAAGGTCGCGGGAACCTTCCCGCCGCACGAACGCTGTGGGGGAAAGAACAAGCGGAGGAAGCCATGTCTCTCATCGTCTCCGACGTATTCGAACCCTATTATGACGGAAAGGATGCCGAAAAGCGTATCCGTCAGCGCGCCAGATCGGCAACCACCGCGTCCAGCACGATCATGCCGGACGGCGTTGCGCGCAAGCGCGAATTGCCGATCGGTTCCACGAGACGTTCCTCCTGGAGCGCAGCGATGCGGGATGAAGAGAGCGGCCGCCCCGACAGCGCCTCATAGCGCGCGAGGTCGATGCCCTCCACCAGCCGCAGGCCCATCAGCAGGAATTCGTCGGCCTCCTCGTCGCGCGTCAGTGTTTCGCCGCCGATCACGCCGTGGCCGGCTGCTTCCACGCGCTCAAGCCACGACTCGGGAAGCCTCTCGGTGAAGGTGACGATGCGCGTGTCGTCCTCGACGAAGCGGCCATGCGCGCCCGGCCCGATGCCGACATATTCGCCATAACGCCAGTAGACGAGGTTATGGCGGCTTTCGGCACCCGGCCTTGCATGGTTCGATATTTCATAGGCCGGCAAGCCTTGGGCCGCCGTCACCTCCTGCGTGATGGCGTAGAGCTCGGCGCCAATCTCCGGATCGGGTATGGCGAACTTGCGTGCCTTGTGCAGCGCGTGGAAGGGCGTGCCTTCCTCGATGGTGAGCTGGTAGAGCGACAGATGGTCGGCCGCATGGCCGATCGCCTCTTCCAGTTCGGCCGCCCAGGTGTCCGGCGTCTGGCCCGGTCGGGCGTAGATCAGGTCGAAGGACAGGCGCGGAAAGGTCTCGCGGGCCAGCCGGATCGCTTCCAGCGCCTGCGCGACATCATGCAGCCGCCCGAGAAAGCGCAGATCCTTGTCGTTCAACGCCTGCACGCCCAGCGAGACGCGGTTGACGCCGGCGTCGCGATAACCGCGGAAGCGGGCGGCCTCCACCGAGGACGGATTGGCTTCAAGCGTAACCTCGATGCCGGCCGGAACGGTCCAGTGGCGCGCGACCGAATCCAGCACCGCGCTGACCGTGGCGGGGTCCATCAGCGAGGGCGTGCCACCGCCAAGGAAGATCGATGTGACGGCGCGGGGCCCGGTGCGTTCGCGCATCGCGGCCATTTCGCGCTCGAAGGCGGCGGCGAAGCGCGGCTGGTCCACCGGCCGATGCCGGACATGCGAATTGAAGTCGCAATAGGGGCATTTGGCGGCGCAGAAGGGCCAATGGATGTAGACGCCGAAGCCGGGGTCGGAAGGCAGGGTCATTTCTTCCCCAGCATCGCCTTTTCGAACAGGGCGAAGGAGCGGGCGCGGTGGGAGAGCGGGGTCTCGACGCCGTTCTTTTCGTCCTGGTCCATCTCACCGAAGGTGCGGTCGAAGCCGTCCGGCATGAAGACGGGATCGTAGCCGTGGCCCTTGTCGCCGCGCGGCGGCCAGACGAGCGTGCCGTTCACCTCGCCACGGAAATAGTCGGCATGGCCATCCGGCCAGGCGAGGCAGAGCACGGAGACGAAATGCCCCGTACGGGCGTCGGGCGCCAGGGCGCCGGCGGCGCGAAGTTTATTCTCGGTCTTCTCCATCGCCATGGCGAAGTCGCGGCCCGACCCGTCGGGCTTTTCGGCCCAGTCGGCGGTGTAAACGCCCGGCGCGCCGCCCAGCGCATCGACGCAGAGGCCGGAATCGTCCGACAGGGCCGGCAGGCCCGTCGCCTCGGCTGCCGCAAAGGCCTTGATATAGGCGTTCTCCTCGAAGCGCGTGCCGGTCTCCTCCGGCTCGGGCAGGTCGTATTCGGCGGCCGAGCGCGCCTCCAGCCCATAGGGTGCGAGAAGTGCCGCGATCTCGGCCAACTTGCCCTTGTTGTGGCTCGCCACCACGATGCGCGTCCCGTCCAGCTTTCGCATCACAGACCCCATATGCGCGGTTCCGCGAACTCGATGGAGTTGCCTGCGGGATCGCGGAAATAGATGGAACGGCCGCCGGCCGGCTCATCCTTTTTTACCGGCCAGCGGAAATCGGCCTCGATGGCGACGCCATGCGCTGCCAGATGCGCTTTCCAGCGGTCGATCTCCTCGCCGCTGGCGCGGAAGCACAGATGCCCCTCGCCGGTCATGCCGTGCGGCGGCACGGGCAGGCGCGCATCGGGCACCGGCGGCTTCATCGTCTCGGCAGCGTTGAACAGCAAAAGCACGCCCTCGCCGCAGCGGAAGAAGACGTGCCGCCCGTCAACCTTCGTCAGAAGTTCCAGCCCCAGCACATCGCGATAGAAAGCTTCCGCCGCATCGAGATCGTCGACATAGAGTGCCGTTTCGAGGATGGCGGCGGGGGTCATCGCCCTATCCGATCGCCATCTTCTGCAGGTCGACCAGCCGTGCAATGCCCTTCTTCGCCAGCGCCAGCAGTTCAGCAAACTGCTCCTCGGTGAAGGGCTCGCCCTCGGCCGTGCCCTGTATCTCGACGATGCCGCCCTTGCCGGTCATGACGAAATTGGCGTCGGTGCCGGCGGACGAATCCTCGACATAATCGAGGTCGATGACCGGCTGGCCGCCATGGATGCCGCAGGAAATGGCCGCGACATGGTCCTTCAGCACGCGCGACACATCGGCCATCTTGCGCGCCGCCATCCATGAGAGGCAGTCATGCAGCGCCACGAAGCCGCCGGTGATGGCCGCCGTGCGGGTGCCGCCATCGGCCTGGATCACATCGCAGTCGACGGTGATCTGCACTTCGCCGAGCGCCTGGAGGTCCACCACGGCGCGCAGGCTGCGGCCGATCAGGCGCTGGATCTCCAGCGTGCGGCCGCCCTGCTTGCCGGCGGAGGCCTCGCGGCGCATCCGGTCGCCGGTGGCGCGCGGCAGCATGCCGTATTCGGCCGTCACCCAGCCGCGGCCGGAATTGCGCATCCAGCCCGGCACCTTCTCCTCCAGGCTGGCCGTACACAGCACATGCGTGTCGCCGAACTTGACGAGGCACGAGCCCTCGGCATGTTTGGAGATGCCGCGCTCGAAGGAAATGGCGCGCATCTGATCCGGTTCACGCCCCGATGGCCGCATGCTTTTGTCTCCCGACTTTTCGATTTGCGAGGCTTGTAGCCATCCCCATCCCGCGAGGCAAAGGAAAAGCACGTCTGGCAATCGGCGGGCCAGCGGCTATATCTCTAGATGCCCTCAAGGTGGGATGCATGAACAAGCAGATGACCGGGAACATGCTGCCGTCGCTCGATTCGCGTTCGCGCGACATATTCCGCGCCGTCGTCGAATCCTATCTGCGCGACGGCGAGCCGCTCGGTTCGCGCAACCTGTCGCGCCTGCTGCCGCAGTCGCTGTCGCCGGCCACGATCCGCAATGTGATGAGCGATCTGGAACAGCTCGGGCTGATCTATGCGCCGCATGTGTCTGCCGGGCGGCTGCCCACGCAGCAGGGCCTGCGCTTCTTCGTCGACGCCTTCATGGAGATCGGCGACCTGCCGGACGAGGAACGCCGTTCCATCGAGACGCAGCTCAAGGCATCGGGCGCGGGACAGACGCTGGAGCACATGCTGACCGAGGCCAGCCAGATGCTGTCGGGCATGTCGCGCGGCGCGGGGCTGGTGCTGGCCGCCAAGCAGGAAACGGCGCTGAAGCATATCGAGTTCATCCAGCTTGAGCCGACAAAGGCGCTGGCGGTGCTCGTCTCGCAAGGCGGCGATGTCGAGAACAGGGTGGTCGACCTGCCGGCGGGCGTCACCGCCTCGCAGCTTCACGAGGCGTCCAACTTCCTCAACGCCCATATACGCGGCCGCACCTTGGCCGAATCGCGGGCCGATATCGCACGCCTGCGCGAGGAAACCCGCACCGCGCTCGACGCGCTGTCGCAGGAACTGGTGGAAAAGGGGCTGGCCGTTTGGGCCGGCACCGAAAGCGGCCTGCCGGCACGCCTCATCGTGCGCGGCCGCGCCAACCTCCTGGAGAACGTCACCGCGCAGGCCGACCTCGAATTGCTGCGCCATCTCTTCGAGGACCTGGAGACGAAGGAGGGGCTGGTCCAGCTTCTCGACCTCGCCGAGGCCGGATCCGGCGTGCGCATCTTCATCGGCTCGGAAAACAAGCTCTTCTCGCTATCGGGCTCGTCGCTGGTGGTGGCGCCCTATCGCGACAAGGATGCCCGCGTCATCGGCGCGCTTGGGGTGATCGGACCCACGCGCCTCAACTATGCACGCATCGTGCCGATGGTCGACTACACCGCGCAGATGATCGGGCGAATGCTGCGCTAACCGTTCACGGAGGTAGCCATGTATGGACTGATCGGCAGGATACGCGCGCATCCGGGCCAGCGCGACGCGCTAGCGCAGATCCTGCTGCGCAGCGGGGCGATGCCCGGGTGCCACTCCTATGTGGTGGCGGCGGATCCCGCCGATGCCGACGCCCTTTGGGTCACCGAGGTGTGGGACAGCGCCGACAGCCATAAGGCGTCGCTGTCGCTTCCCGCCGTCCAGGCGGCCATCGCGGAAGGCCGGCCCCTGATCGCCGGCTTCGACAGCAGGGCCGAGACCGTGCCGCTCGGCGGCATAGGACTTCCGTCCTGACCCACCCTTGATTTTGCCGGCGCGAACATCGATATCGGGGCCAAACCTCAGGCCCCAATCATACGGACGGACGAGCGATGAGCGAACATCCGAAGGACGAACATGCGGCAGCGGAAAGCGCCGTGCAGAACGAATATGCGGAGCATGGCGCAACCGAACCTGCCGCCGATGCAGCGCCGCAGGCCGACTACGAAGCCTTCATGCGGCTGGTGAAGGAAAATGAGGAGCTGAACGACGCCAAGCTCCGCCTCGCCGCCGAGATGGAGAATTTGCGCCGCCGCACCGCGCGCGACGTGCAGGATGCCCGCACCTACAGCGCCGCCAATTTCGCGCGCGACATGCTGGGCGTGGCCGACAATCTGCGCCGGGCGCTCGACGCTATCCCCGCGGATGCCCGCAACAAGGCCGATGCCGGCCTCGCAGCGCTTGCCGAAGGCGTGGAGATGACCGAGCGCGCCATGCTGGGGGCGCTGGAGCGCCACGGCGTGAAGAAGATCGAGCCGCAGGGCGAGCGCTTCGATCCGCATTTCCACCAGGCCATGTTCGAGGTGCCGAACCCGGACGTGCCGGCCAATACGGTCGTGCAGGTGGTGCAGACCGGCTTCGTCATCGGCGACCGCGTGCTGCGGCCGGCCATGGTCGGCGTGTCGAAGGGCGGCCCGAAAACGGTCGAGGCCGAGCCGGGCGCGCCCAACGCGCAGGCCGAAAAAGACGCCTGATCGCAGCAGGGCAGGCGGCATCCGCACGCCGCCTCTTTCCCGTCGCCCGCGCAATGCCTTTGTTTTAGCCGCCTTTGTGCGACGCCAGCCGATTCCGCCCGGCTGCAAAATGCTCTAACGATGTCATCATCGGGAGGCGCGCGGGCATATGAACGCAATCCAGTTCTTCGACTATGCGGGCATGGCGATCTTCGCCGCCACCGGCGCGCTGGCTGCCTCGCGCAAGCAGCTCGACTTCATCGGCTTCCTGTTTCTCGCCGCGGTGACGGCGATCGGCGGCGGCACGCTGCGCGACGTCATCCTCGACGTTCCCGTCTTCTGGGTCGCCCATCCGCAATATATCATCGCCTGCATCGTCGCGACGGTGATCGTCTACTTCACCGCCCATCTGATCGAATCGCGCTACCGGCTCCTGCTGTGGCTCGATGCGATCGGACTTGCCGCCTATTGCGTCTTCGGCGCCTGGAAGGGGCTCATCATCACCGGTTCGCCCATCGTGGCGGTGGTGATGGGCATGCTGACGGCGACGGCGGGCGGCATTATCCGCGATACGCTGTCCGGGGAACCCTCGGTGCTGCTGCGGCCCGAGATCTACGTCACGGCCGCGCTCGCCGGATCGGTCGTCTTCACCGTGCTGGCGGGCATCGGCGCACCGACGCTTGCCTCGGCCATGGGGGCGTTCATCGGCGCCTTCGGCGTGCGCGCCGGCGCGCTGGCCTATGGATGGTCCTTTCCGCCCTATAAGTCGCGGCCGGGGCGCCACCCCGAAGACATCGGCTGACGGGCGCACCTCCCACCTTACGTTCCGGGAACCGTTTTCGCCTTAATTTCGTTACGGCGATCGGGTAAGATTGCAATGTATCGGTAGGAATGATGATGCGCCGCGTTCTCGTCGCCGCTCTGGTGTTTTCAGGTTGGGCCGCCGCCTCCGCCTCGGCACAGGACAGCGCGAGCGCGCGTGTAGCGGCGGCGCATTCGCGGATCGACTGGAGCGGGCTCTATGTCGGCGCCTCGCCCGCCTATCTGGGTGCGGACGGCTCGGGCAATGTCGCAGGCAGCCTGTTCACGGGATATAATTTCGAGGCGGGCCGCGCCGTGGCCGGCATCGAGACGGGCGTCACGCTCACCGATGTCACGCCTGCGCCGGGCCAACGGCTCAATTCCGTCGTCGACCTGCGCGGCAGGCTCGGCGTCACCTTCGACAGAGTGCATCTCTACGGCACGGCGGGCGCCGCCTGGGCACCCGATTCAGCCAGATGGGACAGCGGCTTCGCCGCCGGTGCCGGCGTGGAAGGCGCGTTCACCCAGAAGACCTTCTGGGGCCTGCAATATGTGCGCTACACCTTCCGCAACTTCCGCAATACCGGCAACACGCTGGAAGTCGACCTGGTGAGCGGCCGCGTCAGCTACAAGTTCTGACGCGGACCGTTCTTTGGGTCCCCTATAGAAGACCGCGCTGCCTTGCCTCGTCGGCGAGGTTCTGGCGCGGGCGTGGACCGACCTGCTGGATGACGAGGCCGGCGCCCAGCGAGCCCAGCCTGCCGCAATCGCCAAGCGAACGGCCCGACGTGTAGCCGAAGAGGAAACCGGCGGCGTACAGGTCGCCGGCGCCGGTCGTGTCGACCAGTTCGCCGATCTCCAGCGGCGCGATCTCCACCGTCTCGTCGCCGCGCACGGCCACCGAGCCAAGTTCCGAGCGCGTGACGACGGCGAGGCGGCAATCCTTGCGGATCTGCTCCAGCCCGAACTCGAAGGATTCGGTCTGGTAGAGCGATTTCAGCTCGCCCTCATTGGCGAAGACGATGTCGACTGTGCCCGAACGCATCAGGTCGAGGAATTCGTCGCGATAGCGATCGACGCAGAAGGAATCGGACAGTGTCATCGCCACTTCGCGCCCGGCCTTGTGGGCGAGCTCGGCCGCCTGCCTGATGGCCTCCTTGGCGCGCGGCGGATCCCACAGATAGCCCTCGAAATAGGTCACCTTGGCGCCCGACGCCTTTTCAGGCTCGACATCTTCCGGCCCGAGCTCGACGCAGGCGCCGAGATAGGTGTTCATCGAGCGCTCGCCATCCGGCGTCACGAAGATCATCGAGCGCGCCGTCGGCGGCTCGCCGGTCAGCGGCTTCGTGTCGAAGGCCACGCCCTGGGCGCGGATATCATGCGCATAGATGCCGCCGAGATGGTCGTCGGACACCTTGCCGAAATAGGCGGCGCGGCCGCCGAAGCTGGCGATGCCCGCCGCCGTATTGCCGGCGCTGCCGCCGGAGGCCTCGATCGCCGGGCCCATATGGCTGTAGAGCAGTTCGGCGCGGGGCGCGTCGATGAGGTTCATCGCGCCCTTGATGATATCGTTGTCGACCAGGAATTTCTCGTCGCAGCGGGCGATGATGTCCACGATCGCATTGCCGATGCAAAGCACGTCATAGTTGCTGCTCATATTGTCTCCGCTGCGTGGTTGATGGGCGCGTTAAAGCGTGCAGGGTCCGGTTTTGCAAGAAGCGGACGCATTCTCATGGAAATGGCGGCGTCCCTTCCTATCTCTTTTCCGACCCAAGGAGGGCAATCGATGGTGATCGAAGCGGCGCGCCGCGCCTTTGCACGCATGACCATGCCGGCGTTCCGCGCCGCCCTGCTGAAGGCGCTGGGACTGACGCTGCTGGTGCTCGGCGCGCTCTGGTTCGCGCTGGGCGGCCTGCTGCGCAACTATGCGTGGCCGTGGCTGGTTGGCTTCCTGCCCGACTTCCTGTCCACCGGCACCTGGACGGACTGGCTCGGCATCTTCGCGGGAATCGCCGGCGGCCTGGCGCTGGCCTTCGGGCTGGCGCTGCTGATCGCGCCGGTGACGGCGATCATCGCCGGCCTGTTCCTCGACGACGTGGCCGATGCAGTGGAGCAGCAGGACTATCCGCAGGATCGGCCGGGCCGGGCGGTGCCGCCGCTGCGCGCGCTGGTGCTGGCGGCGAAATTCTTCGTGCTCGTGGTGCTGGGCAACCTGCTCGCCCTGTTCCTCCTGCTGGTGCCCTTCGTCAACCTGTTCGCCTTCTTCGTGGTCAACGGCTATCTGCTCGGGCGGGAATTCTTCGAATTCGCCGCCATGCGCCATCGCAGCGAGGCGGATGCCAAGATGCTGCGCAAGCGACATGCGCCGACGATCTTCCTCGCCGGACTGCTCATCGCCGCGCTGCTCGCCGTGCCGATCCTCAACCTCGCCGTGCCGATCTTCGCCGCGGTGATGATGGTGCATCTGCACAAGCTGGTGACTGCACGCGAAAGTGGTCTATAATCCGCGGATCAACCGAGGGTACAGGATGTATATCGATCTGCTGCTCGCCATCCTGCACCACCTGCTGGTCTTCACCTTGGCGGCGGCGCTGGCGGCCGAATTCGTCCTTCTGCGGCCCGGGCTCGCCGGCCGTGACCTCAATATTCTCGCCCATATCGACGGCGCCTATGGCGGCATTGCGGGCGCGGTCGTGTTGGTGGGCGTGCTGCGCGTCTTCTTCGGCCTGCGCGGCTGGGAATTCTACGCCTATAACGCCTTCTTCTGGGCCAAGATGGCGGTGTTCGTGGCGGTCGGCCTTCTGTCCATCGTCCCGACGATCAGGATCCAGCGCTGGAAGCGCGCGGCGGCAGGCTCGCATGGGCTCCATATCGTGCCGGAAAAGGACGTCGCGGATGCAAGGCGCTATCTGCGCCTCGAGGCCGCCCTTTTCGTGCTGATCCCCATCTTCGCGGCGATGATGGTGCGCGTCGGCTACTGAGCCGCTTCCTCCGGCACGATGGGCACCAGCGGCGCGGGGATGTCGGTGGTCTTCTCCGCCGCCTTGCAGATATCGGCGATCACGCAGGCCGGGCAGTCGGGCTTGCGCGCCTTGCAGACATAGCGCCCGTGCAGGATCAGCCAGTGATGCGCGTGGCGCATATATTCGTCGGGAATGATGCGCACCAGCGTCGCCTCGACCTCCTCCGGCGTCTTGCCGGGCGCGAGCTTCAGCCGGTTGCCGATGCGGAAAATATGCGTGTCGACCGCCATGGTCGGCTGCCCGAACGACATGTTGAGCACCACATTGGCGGTCTTGCGGCCGACGCCGGGCAGCGTCACCAGCGCGTCGCGGTCTCCGGGCACCTCGCCGCCGAAGCGGTCGATCAACGCCTGCGACAGGGCGATGACGTTCTTGGCCTTGTTGCGCCACAGGCCGATGGTGCGGATATGGCGTCCCACCTCCTCCTCGCCCAGCGCCAGCATCTTTTGCGGCGTATCGGCCACGGCGAAGAGCGCGCGCGTCGCCTTGTTGACCCCTGCATCGGTCGCCTGCGCCGATAGCACCACCGCCACCAGCAGCGTGAAGGAGTTGACGTGCTCGAGTTCGCCTTTGGGCTCCGGCCGCTGGACCGAGAAGCGGCGGAAGATCTCGGCGATCTCGGCGCGCGTATAGGCCGTGCGCGCCAGGCGGCGCGGGCGTGGGCGCGGCTTGGCGTTCGCGCCGTCACGCGTGGCCTGTCGGGAGGCCGGCACGGCGGTTTTCTGTTTGGGATTCGGCATCCGCCCTCTATAGTTAGAACATGCCCGAACAGAAAGATGCCGACGAGCCCTTCTTCCGCGCTCTGCTGACCCCGCACCGCTCTCTGGGGCGCAAGGGTTTCGTGACGCTGATGCTGGTCCTGCTGCTCGTCTGGGGGAGCACCGGCATCGTGTTCCTGTCGATGGGCGCCTGGCCGGTCTTCGGCTTTTTCGGCCTCGACGTGCTGGCGCTCTATCTCGCCTTCCGCTGGAACTACCGGGCAGCGCGAGCCCGCGAGGAAGTGTCGGTGTCGCGCACGCGCCTCGACATCCGCAAGGTGGCGCCCTCCGGCCGTTCCGAGGCGCATAGTTTCAACCCGTTCTGGACGCGTTTCCAGGTTTCGCGCCATGACGAAATCGGCATCACCCGCATGGAGGTGAGCAGCCGCGGCGATCACGTGCCCATCGGCTCCTTCCTCAACCCCGCCGACCGCGAGAGCTTTGCCACCGCCTTCGGCCGCGCGCTGGCGACGGCCAGGGCGGGATGAGGCGGGAATCGGGTGGCAATGGGCCCTCCTCGACGCGATATTCGCGGCAAGGAGAAATCGCCATGAACGCACAGACAGCCATCCTCCAGAAAGACATCACGCCGCTCGGCAGCGATTATGACGTCGTGCGCCGCACCATCGAGAAGATCAGCCTCGACTATCGCGACCAGCCGTCGCTCGAAGAGCTGGCCGCCGCCGTGGGCGAAACGCCCGGCGGACTGCAGAAGCTCTTCACGCGCTGGGCGGGCCTGACGCCGAAGGCGTTCCTGCAGGCCGTCACGCTCGACCATGCGCGGCGCCTGCTCGACCAGGGCGCGCCACTGCTGGAAGCCGCCTTCGAGGTCGGCATGTCGGGCCCCGGCCGCCTGCACGACCTCTTCGTCACCCATGAGGCGATGTCGCCCGGCGACTACAAGACGCGCGGCGCCGGCCTCACCATCCGCTACGGCTATCATCTGTCACCCTTCGGCATCGCGCTGGTCATGGTCACCGATCGCGGGCTGGCCGGGCTTTCCTTCTGCGATGCCGGCGGGGAACAGTCCGCACTCGCGGACATGTCCGGCCGCTGGCCCAATGCGACCTATGTCGAGGACATGGCCGCCACGGCACCCTATGCGGCGCGCATCTTCGATCCCGCCCGCTGGCGGAAGGAGGAGCCGCTGCGTGTCGTGCTCATCGGGACCGATTTCCAGGTCCGCGTCTGGGAAGCGCTTCTGCGCATCCCGATGAACCGCGCCCGCAGCTATTCCGCGATCGCCGCCGAGATCGGCGCGCCAAAGGCGAGCCGCGCGGTGGGTGCCGCGATCGGCGCCAATCCGGTCTCCTTCGTGGTGCCCTGCCATCGCGCGCTGGGCAAGTCCGGGGCGCTTACCGGCTATCATTGGGGCCTGACGCGCAAACGCGCCATCCTCGGCTGGGAGGCCGGGCAGGCGGCGGGGTGAACCGCTCGCGCTCAGCGCCGGTCGCCTCTATCATCCCCGCGGGAAATGGCGGGGAGCCTTCATGATCACGGTGATCGGTTCGATCAATCTCGACCTTGTGGCGAATGTCGAGCGCCTGCCGGGGCCCGGCGAGACCGTGCCCGGCACGGCTTTCGTCACCTCGCCGGGCGGGAAGGGCGCGAACCAGGCGCTTGCGGCGCGCAGGGCGGGTGCGATGGTTCGCATGATCGGCGCGGTGGGCGATGACGATTTCGCCCGCGCCGCGCTCGACCTGCTCAAGCGCGGCGGGGTCGATCTCGACGGCGTGCGGCGCGCATCCGCGCCGACCGGCACGGCTTTGATCCTCGTGGCGGCTTCGGGGGAAAACATGATCGCCGTGGTGCCCGGCGCAAACGATGCCGTGGGGCCCGAGCGCGCAGAAGAAGCCGATATGGATCAAGACGATATCGTGCTTCTCCAGCACGAAATTCCGCTCACCACAGTGGAGGCCGCGCTGGATGCGGCTTCGCGCGCCGGCGCGGTCGCCATCCTCAATACCGCGCCTTTCCGCGCGGAAGCCGCCCCTTTTCTCGCCAAGGCCGGCCTGGTCGTGGCCAACGAGACCGAATTCGACCTTTACGCGCAAGCGCTCGGCCTCGCCGGCGAAGATCGGGAAGCGCGGATGCGGGAATTCTCGGCGCAGACCGGCCGCACGCTCATCGTCACGCTGGGCGGCGAGGGCGTGCTGGCTGCGGAAGGCGGGGACCTGTTCCACACGCCCGCGACGCCGATCACCCCGGTGGACACGGTGGGTGCGGGCGACACGTTCTGCGGCTATCTGGCCGCCGGCCTCGATGCCGGCCTGCCGCTGCGGACGGCGATCGCGCGGGCGGCGCGGGCCGCCTCGCTCGCCTGCCTCAAGCCGGGCGCGCAGCCGTCCATCCCGACCTCCGAGGAGGTCGACGCGTTTAAAGCCGGCCGATCCGCTCCGTGAGCAAGGCGAAGAAGCGGTCGGCGTCGATGTCGCGCACCACATGGGCGTTTTTCGGCCGGTCCGTCACGCTCCACCAGTCGATCACGGTCATGCCCATGGTCAGTTCCGAGCCCGTCTCGATGCTGACATTGACCTTGCGCCCCTTGAACATTCCCGGCTCCAGCAGCCAGGCGATGACGCAGGGATCGTGCAGCGGGCCGCCATCGGTGCCGTATTTCTCCTCGTCATAGCGCTCGAAGAAGTCGAGAAGCTCGGCGGTGGCGATGCCGGCCGGCGTGCCGAGCGCGCGGAACCGCTCCACCCTTTCGCGCGTCGTCAGCGCCCTGTGGGTGACGTCGAGCGGCATCATGGTGATCGGGACGCCCGAATCGAACACCACGACGGCGGCATGCGGATCGACATGGATGTTGAACTCCGCCGCCGGCGTGACGTTGCCACCCTCGAAGAAGCCGCCGCCCATCAGCACGATCTCATCGATACGCGCGGCGATGCGCGGCTCGCGGATGAGCGCCAGCGCGATATTGGTCAGCGGCCCCAGCACGCAGAGCGTGATCGTGCCCGGCGGCTCGCGCATCAGGGTCTCGACGAGGAAATCCACCGCATGGACGCCTTGCAACGGCATTTTTGGGTCCGGCAGGTCGGGGCCATCGAGGCCGCTGCGGCCATGGACGTGCTCGGCGGTGACCAGCGGGCGCAGCAGCGGCCGCCCGGCGCCGGCGAAGACGGGAATATCCGGCCGCCCGGCAAGCTCGCAGATCTTGCGGGCGTTGAGCTGCGTCAGCACCAGCGGCACATTGCCCGCGACGGCCGTGACCGCCATCACCTCCAGCTCCGGACTGCCAAGCGCCAGCAGGACCGCGACGGCGTCGTCCTGCCCCGGATCGGTGTCGATGATGATCTTTCGCGCCATGTTGCACTGCCCTTGAACTGACCGTCGCGGCGGACCATATCAGGGGCAAGGCTGGGAATGCCATCGGGTTCCCCGCTTTCAGGTCGCTCTTCGAGGACATGTAAATGACGCGTATGACTGCCTTTTCGAGCCCTCTCCTGCTCGGTTTCGACACGATGGAGAAGACGCTCGAGCGTGTTGCCAAGTCGGCAGACGGCTATCCGCCCTACAATATCGAGCGTATCCGCTCTTCCGACGGCGGCGTCGAAAAGCTGCGAATCACCCTGGCGGTGGCCGGGTTTTCCGACAGCGAGCTCGACGTGACGACCGAGGAAAACCAGCTCATCATCCGTGGCCGCCAGGTCGAGGAAACCGAGCGCGAATTCCTGCATCGCGGCATTGCCGCGCGCCAGTTCCAGCGCACCTTCGTGCTGGCTGACGGGATGCGCGTCGTCGGGGCCGAACTGCGCAACGGATTGCTGTCGATCGACCTCGACCGCCCGCAACCCGAACGGTTGGTACGAAAAATCAACATTTCGCTGAAAGACTGAAAGCGGACGCGACGCGTCCACGGCTCTGAAGCGGGTCACGGCAATGTTGCAGGCCCGCCTGATAGGAGGCTGACATGACCGAGAACCACACCATCACCAAGGACGAACTGGCTCATCTGGGCGAAGGCGTCGTCGCCTATGTCCGGGAATTCGACAGCGAGGACCTGAAGCAGCGCTTTCCCAATGCGCCCGAGATGGAGCCGGGAACGAAGCTGTGGGCGCTCTTCGCCGCCAACGGCCAGCCGATCCTGCTCGCCGACCAGCGCGCCAGCGCGGTTGCCGGCGCAATGCAGAACGACCTGACGACCGTCAGCCTGCACTGAAGCTGACGACACGGACGCTCCGGTGCGCGGCGCCGCGCTGGAGCGTTCAGGCCGCGTGCGTCGCGGGCGTTGTCGAGAGGAACGTATAGATCGCGTTCGCGTCTTCCGAGCCGCGAATCTTGGAAACGGTGTCTCCGTCGCGCAGGACGCGCGCGATCCGCGACAGCGCCTTGAGATGGTCGGCGCCGGCGCTCTCGGGCGCCAGAAGCAGGAAGACGAGATCGACCGGCTCGTCATCGAGCGCCTCGAAATCGACCGCATGGTCGAGACGGGCGAAGACCCCGGTGATCTTCTGGACCCCCGGCAGCTTGCCGTGTGGGATCGCGATGCCGTTGCCCACCCCGGTGGAGCCCAGCCGCTCCCGCTGCAGAATGGTGTCGAACACCTCGCGTTCGGGCAGGCCGGTGATTTCGGCCGCCTTCTCGGCAAGGAGTTGGAGCAACTGCTTTTTCGAGTTCGCCTTCAAGGACGGCATGACTGCCGAAACCTCGATGAGATCACTCAAATCCATCGACCTGCTTCCCTGTTCCGCCCGTTATGGCGCGCACGAAATCGCGCCCGGCGCCCCGCCGTGCTGTCAGCCGGCGTTCGCCGACGTGTCGATCCAGCCGATGTTCCCGTCGGCGCGGCGATAGACGATGTTGACCTGATCGTTGCCGGCATTGCGAAACACGAAAACCGGATTGTCCTTGGTGTCGAGCTCCATCACGGCAGCCGCGACCGACATTGTATTGAGCTTCAATGTCGATTCGGCGACGATCGCAGGCGCATGGTCTTCCGCGACTTCCTCGTCCTCGTCGGCCACCGGGGCGACGACGCGATAGGCGAGGTCGATGGGCTCGCCCTGCCCGTTGCCATTGTATGATTTGAGCTTGCGCTTGTAGCGCCGCAGCCGCTTTTCCACCCGCTCGGCGGCGGCGTCGAAGGCGAGTTGCGGGTCCTGTGCCTGGCCCGCCGCCTGAAGCGCGATGCCGGTGTCGAGACGCACCATGCAATCGGCCATGTAGCGGGAGCCGGCGCGCTCGACCGTCACATGGCCCGAGAAGCCGCCGTCGAAATACTTGTCGACAGCCTCGCCGATACGATCGGAGATGCGCACGCGAAATGCGTCGCCGATGTCCATATGCTTGCCCGAAATGCGCAGATTCATATCTTTGCCGACCTTCCTGTTAAGGCTTCCGGTAATGCGAGTTTATACCCACGGCTTGCAGGTACAAGGTTCTCGGGACGCATTTCCGGACCGTTCCGCCAGCATCCGGGGTACGGCCCTACCGGGCCTCGATACCCCTTCTCTATGGGGGCGGGCTTCTAGTCAGTTCCCCCATGCTTGTCAATTAAGGCGCCGAACCGGCCCGACCAGCCTCAGCGCCCGGCTTCCGCGAGCGCACGCTTTTCGCGGCGGCGCTGCACGGAGGAGGGGATGTTCATTCCCTCACGATATTTGGCGACTGTGCGGCGGGCGATGTCGACGCCCTCCTTCTTGAGGATATCCACAATCGCATCGTCGGAGAGGATGTCCTCAGGCTGTTCCCCGGCGATCAGCTCGCGGATCTGGTCGCGCACCGACTCGGCCGAATGCGCGTCGCCGCCATCGGCGGCGGCGATCGACGCGGTGAAGAAGAAACGCAGTTCGAACACGCCGCGCGGCGTCATCATGAACTTGTTGGCCGTGACGCGGCTGACGGTGGATTCATGCATGCCGATGGCGTCGGCCACCATGCGCAGATTGAGCGGACGCAGGTGACGGATGCCGTGGAGCAGGAAGGCATCCTGCTGCCTGACGATCTCGGAGGCCACTTTCATGATCGTCCTGGCGCGCTGGTCGAGGCTGCGCGTCAGCCAGTTTGCGCTCTGGAGGCAATCGGCCATGAACTGCCGCTCCTCCGGCGCCATCGCGTGGCGGGAGACCTCGGCATAATAGGTCTGGTGCACAAGCACGCGCGGCAGCGTGTCGGGATTGAGCTCGACGGCCCAGCTGCCGTCGCTGGCAGCCTTGACGACGACCTCCGGAACTACCGGATCGGCCACGCCGCCAGCAAAGGCCAGGCCCGGCTTCGGGTCGAGATTGCGGATCTCGGCCAGCATGTCGAGCAGGTCTTCCTCGTCGACGCCGCAAATGCGGCGCAGGCTGGCGAAATCGCGCCGCGCCAGAAGGTCGAGCCGGCCGAGCAGCGCGCGCATGGCCGGATCGAGCCGGTCGCGCGCGGCGAGCTGAAGGGACAGGCATTCGGCAAGGCCGCGCGCGAAGATACCCACGGGCTCGAAGCCTTGGCAGGTCCGGAGCACGTCCTCGACCTGCGGCGGCCTGACGCCCAGCTGGCCGGCGAGTTCCGCGGGATCGCCATCGAGATAACCGGTCTCGTCCAGCATGTCGGCGAGTTCGCGCGCAATATGTCGGTCGACCGGGTCGGCGAAGGCCAGCGCGACCTGCTGGTCGACATGCGCCCGCAGGCTGACGGCGGCTCCCGCCAGATCGTCCATGTCGAAGCCGTCGCCTGCCGGCGAACCGGCCGGCAGCGACTTCCATTGCATGGCAAGGTCGGGCGCCACGCGCTCGCGCATGCCCGGATCGTCGGGAAAGACGTTTTCCAGCGAGGTATCGAGGCGGCTGGCCATGGCGCCGGCGCTCCACTCGGCATCCTCCGCGCTCCAGTCCGCCTGGGCGACCTCCGGCTCGCTGGGCGTGGCCTCGACGCGTTCGAGAAGCGGATTGCGCTCCACTTCCTCGTCGATGAAGCGATCGAGCTCGACATGGGTGAGTTGCAGCAGGCGGATCGACTGCATGAGCTGCGGCGTCATCACCAGCGACTGCGATTGCCGCAGCTGAAGCCTGGCCGAAAGCCCCATAGGCCGAAATTCTCCGCTCACGCACGCCGCAGGCCGCGGCAAGTTTACTGCCGATCAGCAAACTGGCCCGGCTCTTGCATGTCAAGGAGATTCTGGATGCAGCGCCGCCGCGTTGCGCCTAGAGGGAGAAGTTTTCGCCCAGATAATGGCGCCGGACATCGGGATTCTGCACGATTTCCGCCGGGGTGCCGTGGGTCAGCACCTTGCCTGTGTGGATGATATAGGCGCGGTCGATGAGGCCCAGCGTCTCGCGCACATTGTGATCGGTGATGAGCACGCCGATGCCGCGCTTGGTGAGGTGGCGCACGAGATGCTGGATGTCCGACACGGCGATGGGATCGACGCCGGCAAAGGGCTCGTCGAGCAGCATGAAGGCCGGATCGCTGGCCAGCGCGCGGGCGATTTCGAGGCGACGGCGCTCGCCGCCCGACAGGGCGATGGAGGGCGACTTGCGCAGATGGGCGATATGGAATTCCTCGAGCAGCGAATCCAGCTTGCTCTCGCGCTCCTTGCGGTCCTTCACCGCCACTTCCAGCACGGCGCGAATATTGCCCTCGACGGTGAGGCCGCGAAAGATCGACGCTTCCTGCGGCAGGTAGCCGATGCCCAGACGCGCGCGGCGATACATGGGCATGGTCGTGACGTCGAAACCCTCGATCTCGATGGTGCCCCGGTCAGCGGCAACCAGGCCGGTGACCATGTAGAAGCAGGTCGTCTTGCCGGCGCCATTCGGTCCCAGCAGGCCGACGGCCTCGCCGGCGCGCACGCCGATCGAGACCCCGGACACCACCTCGCGCCCCTTATAGCTCTTCGTCAGGCCGCGCGCGACGAGCGTGCCGCGCAGCTTCTCGCGCTCCTCCGGCGTATGCTCGACCGTTTCGGGAAGAGCAGCGGGGCTGGATTTGCGCCGGCGGGGCATTCGCAACGTGCCGAGCGCCATCAATTGCCCGACTTGGGCTGGAGCAGCATGATCACGCGGCCTCCGGTGCCAGCGCCCTTGCAACTGTCGACCTCGGACTGGCCGCTGCTCATGCGCATGGTGAGCTTGCAGCCCTTGACCACGTTGCCGCCCTCGCTCAGCACGACCTCCTTGCCGGTCAGGACCATCGTGTCGGACTTCATGTCGAAAAAGCCCTGGTCGCCGGTGGCGACCTGCTCGCCCGACTTGAGATAGACCCGGCCCTCGGCCTCGATGCGCTCCACCTCCGTCGCGCCGGCGCCGGTGGCGGCCCCGGTGCCGCCGGCTGCGCCCTGCGGCTGGCCGGTATAGTGCACCGTCATGCGCACGGTGCGCAGCGTCAGCTTGCCCTGCACGAGTTGCACATTGCCGGTGAACACGGCGAGATTCTCCTTCTCGCGGACCTCCAGCTTGTCGCTGACGATCTCGATCGGCTCGTTACCCGCCCCCATGATCGGCTGCGGCGACTGCTGCGCCATCGCCGCGGCGGCAGACGCCGCCAGAACCAATATTGCCAGAGCGCCCTTGCGCCACCCCTCATTGACCGCCATTTGACTCTCCGTTGGAGACCGGGGCCGTCTTCACCTGCCCCGGCCGGATGGAAACCTTCACATTATTCTGGAACAAAAGCCTCGTCCCGCCATCGAGGATCGAGACGGATTGCGACGTGATGGTCGAGCCGTCCCGCTCGACCTTGACTTCCTCCTTACCGAGGAAATCGCCCGTCGCCATATTGAGACTGGCGAGACGGAAATCGGCGACGAGACCGTCCGTCGTCTCGACCCGCATGGGGCTCGTCAGCGCCACCACATTCTGCTGGCGATACATGGACCCCGTCTGCGAACGGATCTCGGCCCACTGGTCGGTTCCCATCGGCACCCGGACGAAAATCTCCTCCAGATCGACCCGGTTGCCATTGGTGATGTCCTGGATCGCGCGCGCGGCGCTGACCTCGTAGCGGCGATTGAGCGAATTGACGCCCTCGACCTTGGGATTGGCCATGATGAGCTTGCCGCCTTCGATGGTCGAATTCAGCAGGTCGATGCGGACATCGCCCATGGAGGCGATCACCGACTTGCCGACAAGGCCAAGCGTCATCAGCACAGCAAGCGCCGGCAGCGCAATCTTCAGCCAGCGGACATTACGGGAGTGGCGCTTTTCCTTGCGGAAGCGCTGCTCGGTTGACGACGACCCGGAAGCCGGGCCCCGATACGTAGCATCGGTCATTTGGATACCCGCGCGCATTGCGCCCTTGCCGGTTGTTGCCCAGGCACAGCCTGCCGATCGTTGCGGTCGGCTCCGCCCGTTCCCACTCTAATATGGTGATTTTGCGGAGGATGCCAATCGGCCTTCTGCACCGCAACATCGGCTTTCGCGGCTGTCCCCCCTTCATCAGGCCGTCCCGATGCTCTACAAGACGGGCACGCAAGGAGACTGAACGGCCATGGCGACACGGGCAGACGATATCATCGACCGCCGGCGTCTGCGGCGAAAGCTGACCTTCTGGCGGATCGTCGCATTGCTGATCGTGGCGGTCGCGCTCGCCGCGGCGGCCTGGAATTTCTGGGGCGAAGGAACGCGCGGCATCGCGGCGAGCCATGTCGCGCGCATCAAGATCGAAGGCACGATCACCGAGAACGAGGAACTGCTGGAGCGGCTGGAAAGGGCGCGCAAGGCCGCGTCGGTGAAGGGCGTCATCCTGTCGATCGATTCACCCGGCGGCACCACCGCCGGCGGCGAGGCCATCTTCGAGGCGGTGCGCAAGCTGGCTGCCGACAAGCCCGTCGTGGCGCAGGTCGGCACGCTGGCCGCGTCGGCGGGCTACATGATCGCCTCGGCCGCCGACCAGATCGTCGCGCGCCAATCCTCCATCGTCGGCTCGATCGGCGTGCTGTTCCAGTTTCCCGACGTCACCGGCCTGATGGACAAGATCGGCGTCAAGCTGGAAGGGGTAAAGTCGTCGCCGCTCAAGGCAGAACCGTCGCCTTTCTCGCCCACCACCGACGAGGAGCGCGCCATGATCCGCGCGCTGGTGATGGACAGCTACGACTGGTTCGTCGGCCTGGTGGAACAGCGGCGCAGCATGACCCGCGCCGAGGTGCTGGCGCTGGCCGACGGCTCGATCTGGACCGGCCGGCAGGCGCTCGAGCGGCGGCTGGTCGACCGCCTCGGCGGCGAGGCCGAGGCGCGGGCCTGGCTGGCGGAAAAGGGCGTGGATGCGGCACTGCCGGTGATCGAGTGGAAACCACGCAATGACAATGGCTGGCTCTGGGGCGCCTCCGCGCTCAAGGGGCTCGCCGGCGCGCTCGGCCTGCCCGGAGCAGGCGAGCTCCTGCTGCGCGAACTTGGCGCGGATCGCATCTTTCTTGACGGGCTGGTGTCGGTCTGGCAACCTGCAGGCCAGCCTCGGGCTGAAATTCCATAACGATTTCATTGCGATAATTATATCAGGGCGTGACGAGGGGAGTTGGCTGTGATCAAGTCAGAGCTTGTGCAGACGATCGCAAACAGGAATCCGCATCTGTTCCTGCGCGATGTCGAGAACATCGTGAATGCGATTTTTGATGAAATCACCGTCGCGCTGGCCGAGGGCAACCGCGTCGAATTGCGCGGTTTCGGCGCGTTTTCGGTGAAGAACCGGCCGGCCCGCATGGGACGCAACCCGCGCACGGGCGAATCCGTTTCGGTGGAGGAAAAGTGGATTCCCTTCTTCAAGACGGGCAAGGAATTGCGCGAGCGGCTCAACGGACAGGAATGAGGGGCAGCGCGCAGGATCGGAGCGAATGAACCGCCTTCTGAAAATCGTCGTCTTCATTCCGCTGGCCATCGTGCTTGTCGCGCTGGCGGTCGCCAATCGCGGTGCGACGCCCTTCACCATCGATCCGTTCAATCCCGGCAATCCGGGCTTGACCGTGCACTGGCCGCTCTTCGTCTATCTCTTCGCCGCGCTGGCGGTGGGGCTGGTGATCGGCTCCGTCGCGACATGGCTGCGGCAGGGCCGCTACCGCAAGGCCGCCCGAGAGACTGCGAGCGAATTGCAGGTCCTGCGCGACCGGCCCGCAGGACCCGCGCCCGTTGCACCGGCGACGCCGGTCCTGCCCCATCCCGGCACCTGAAACCCTTCAGCGCGCGACCGCCCATTGTTGCGGGCGGATGGCGGCTATGGCAGAAGCCGCCGATGCGATGGAGCTTGCACCGGTGAAGAACGCGCGCGACAGGCGAAGTGGCCCACGGCCATCGGCGAAGGACCGTCCCGACCTGCCCGCCCCTTCGCGCGCGGAAAAACCGGACGCGCCGCGCCGCGCCATCACGCGCCGGACCGATCCGCTGCCAGCCGAGCGGGTGCCGCTGATCCTCGAAGTCCTGCCGAATGACGATTATGCGCTGCTCGACAGCGGCGCCGGGCGCAAGCTGGAGCAATACGGCCCCTACCGTATCGTCCGCCCGGAGGGACAGGCGATCTGGCAGCCGGCCATGCCCGAAAGCGAATGGAGCCGCGCCGAGGCGGTGTTCACCGGCAATACGGACGAGGAAGGCATCGGGCGCTGGCACTTTCCCCGCCAGCCGCTCGGCGAGACATGGCCGATGCGCCATGACGGCATCGACTATCTCGGCCGCTTCACCTCCTTCCGCCATGTCGGCGTGTTCCCGGAGCAGGCCTCGCACTGGCGGCACATGGAGGAGCTGATCCGCGCGGCGCGGCGGCCGGTGCGGGTGCTCAACCTGTTCGGCTATACCGGGCTGGCCTCGCTGGCGGCGGCGCGGGCGGGCGCGGAGGTGACGCATGTGGATGCCTCGAAGAAGGCGATCGGCTGGGCGCGTGAGAACCAGGAACTGGCCCGGCTCGGCGACAGGCCGATCCGCTGGATCGTGGAGGACGCAATGAAATTCGCCGAGCGCGAGGAGCGGCGCGGCTCGCGCTACGATATCGTGCTGTTCGATCCGCCGGCCTATGGGCGCGGCCCCAAGGGCGAGGTCTGGCAGCTTTTCGACGACCTGCCGGCAATGGCCGAACTGTGCCGCGCGATCCTGACGCCGCAGCCGATCGCGGTGGTTCTGACGGCCTATTCGATCCGCGCCTCCTTCTTCGCCATCCACGCGCTGATGCGCGACACCTTCGCCGGCATGGGCGGCACGGTGGAATCGGGCGAGCTGGTGATCCGCGAGAAAGCGGCCGGACGGGCGCTTTCGACCTCCCTCTTCTCGCGATGGGTAGCAAAATGAGCGAGACGCGCCGCGTCGGGCAAGTAAAGGAGGTCACCAGCCTCGCCAACCCGATCGTCAAGGACATCAAGGCGCTGGCGCAGAAGAAATTCCGCGACCAGCAGAACGCCTTCATGGCCGAAGGGCTGAAGCTCATCATCGACGCGCTGGATGCCGGCTGGACGATCCGCACGCTCGTCTTCGCCAAGAATTCCAAGGACAATCCGGCGGTGCAGAAGGCGGCGGCGCGTACGGTGGCCGCCGGCGCGCTGGTGCTGGAGGCGAGCGAGAAGGTGCTTTCGGCGATCACCCGGCGCGACAATCCGCAAATGGTGGTCGGCGTGTTCGAGCAGCGTTTTGCGCCATTGGAGCGCATCCGCCCGGAGGGCCGCGATGTCTGGGTGGCGCTCGACCGCGTGCGCGACCCCGGCAATCTGGGCACGGTCATCCGTACCGCCGATGCGGTCGGCGCCAAGGGGGTGATCCTCGTCGGCGAGACAACCGACCCGTTTTCCATGGAAGCGGTGCGCGCCACGATGGGCTCGGTCTTCGGCATTCCGCTGGCGCGCGCCAGCGCGGACGCCTTCATCTCCTGGCGCCGGAATGCCGGCGGCCTGCTGGTCGGCACCCATCTCAAGGGATCGGTGGATTATCGCAGCATCGACTATGCAGCGGCGGGTCCGGTGACCGTGCTGATGGGTAATGAGCAGCAGGGTCTGCCGGACGATCTCGCCGCCGCCTGCGACCGGCTGGTGCGCATCCCGCAGGCGGGCCGCGCCGATTCGCTCAACCTCGCCGTCGCCACCGGCGTCATGCTGTATGAAGTGCGCCGCGGGGCCTTTCCGATGGAGAACGAATGATGCGGGCGCTGGCAGTCTATGGCGGGGTCGCGGTGGCGGTCGTCGCCCTCGACCAGTGGATCAAGAGCATGGTCGAGGCCGGCATGGAATTGCACCAGCTGATCGAGGTGCTGCCCTTCCTGGCGCTCTACCGCACCTACAATACCGGCGTGGCCTTCTCCATGTTCGCGGAAAGCGGCGACTGGCGCCTCGTCGCCATGGTGCTGGCCGTGACAGGCTTCATCCTCTGGCTCGCCTGGCGCTCGGAACCGCGCCAGTACCTCGCCCGGCTGGGCTTCGCGCTGATCATCGGCGGCGCGATCGGCAATCTGATCGACCGGGCGCTTCTGGGCCATGTCGTCGACTATATCCTCTTCCACACACCGCAATGGTCGTTTGCCGTCTTCAATCTCGCCGATGCGGCAATCACGGTCGGGGCGGGACTGGTCATCCTGCAGGAGCTGGTGGACTGGCGGCGGCCGCCGGCCGTGCCGGGTCACTGATGCGACATTGACCTGGCACAAGCGACGCCGCACAGTTCCGCCGACATCCGACAAAGGGCCCAAGTTCAACAAGGGGAAGTGAGATGCCGGAAAGCTTCAGGGCCATCCTGGTCACCCGCAACGAGGACAAGTCGCAATCGGTCTCCGAAACTGAGCTGACCGAGACCGACCTCATGGAGGGCGACGTCACCGTCGCGGTGGAAGCGACCACGGTCAACTACAAGGACGGGCTGGCGATCACCGGCAAGTCGCCAGTGGTGCGGCGCTTCCCGCTCATTCCTGGCATCGACTTCGCCGGCACGGTGCTGTCGTCGGAACATCCCGACTGGCATCCGGGCGACAAGGTGGTGCTCAACGGATGGGGCGTCGGCGAAACGCATCATGGCGCCTATGCCGGCCGTGCGCGGGTGAAGGGCGACTGGCTGGTTCCGCTGCCGGAGGGCATGACATCGTTGCAAGCGATGGCGATCGGCACGGCGGGCTATACGGCTATGCTATGCGTCATCGCGCTGGAGCGCCACGGCATCGTGCCTGAGCGCGGGCCGGTGGTGGTCACGGGGGCTGCCGGCGGCGTCGGCTCGGTCGCCGTCTCGATCCTCGGCAAGCTCGGCTATCACGTCGTCGCCTCCACCGGCCGGCCGGCCGAAGCGGATTATCTGCGCGATCTCGGCGCGGCGGAGATCATCGACCGCGCCGAGCTCTCCGAGCCCGGCAAGCCGCTCGGCAAGGAGCGCTGGGCGGGCGGCGTGGATGCCGTGGGCAGCCACACGCTCGCCAATGTGCTTGCCCAGACGAGCTATGGCGGCGCGGTGGCCGCCTGCGGACTGGCGCAGGGCATGGACCTGCCGGCCTCGGTCGCGCCCTTCATCCTGCGCGGCGTCTCCCTGCTCGGCATCGATTCGGTGATGGCGCCGAAGGTCATCCGCATGGAAGCCTGGCGGCGGCTGGCCGACGAGCTCGACCATGAAAAACTCGCTTCCCTGTCCACCACGATCGGCTTTTCGGACATCGTCCCGGCAGCGCACGACATCGTCGCCGGGAAGGTGCGCGGCCGCCTCGTGGTCGACATGGGCGCCGAAAGCTAAAATTTGAATCGACCGCCAAAAGGTTCCCTAAGCCCTGCCCGCTATGTTTGCGGGCATGGAAGCGGCACAGAACAGGGAACCTGACCGCGGGGGCGCAACGCTCGGCGCGCTGGCCGAGGCACCGGCGCCCGCCGCCGGCGCCTTTGCGCTGCCGGCGCTTCTCTCGGCCGCGCTCCTGCTTCTGGCGATCCTGTCGGTGGCCGGCTTACCGGCGGAACCGCTCGCGGCGGCACTCGCCGCACTGGCCATCGCGGCCGCGCTGATCGCGCTGCGCGCGCGCCGCGTGCAGCGCCGCAACGAAGCCTGGCATGCGCGCGTCGAAAAGGAACTGCGCGGCGAGACCGAGCGCCTGGCCGACCGCATATGGGAGCTGGAGGAAAGCGACGAGCGGCTGCGCGGCCTCGT
>DATMGE010000046.1:0-15626 GCA_035555795.1 Rhizobiaceae bacterium
GAGCGCCGACTATCGCCGCGCCATCCTCGGCAATGCCAAGGTGCGCATCGGCATCGAGGCCGGCATCCGCCAGGGCTGGGACGCCCTGCTGGGCGATGAAGGCATCTTCATCGGCATGACGGGCTTCGGCGCCTCGGCCCCGATCGAAAAGCTTTACCCGCATTTCGGCATCACGGCGGACGCCGCGGTGAAGGCGGCCACGGAAAGGCTTGGTGCCAAGCGCTGAGCTCGCCTGCCTGAAGCACCCCCCTTTACCTCTCCCCGCAAGGGGAGGGGCGTTTGACGTTGTGCGCCCTTTTGGACGCAAGGGCGGAAACTTCCAGAATCCCCTCCCCTTGTGGAGAGGGGTAAGGGGTGGGGCAAACCGCCGCGATTGCCCCGCGCAGGCGCACCGGCGTGGCGGTTTGTCATGCTAATCGGTTTTATCCGGCGGGGTGCTGGATTCTTCAAAAACAGGCGGTTATGGAGACCCTGCCTTGGGCAGCGGGCATCGTGCCGCGCCGGATTTCATTCGCTTCTCGGGAGACCTTCATGACCGTCAAGATTGCCATCAACGGGTTTGGCCGCATCGGCCGCAACGTCGTGCGCGCCATCTACGAGAGCGGGCGCACCGATATCGACATCGTTGCAATCAACGACCTCGGCCCCGTCGAGACCAATGCGCATCTGCTGCGCTTCGACAGCGTGCATGGCCGCTTCCCCTCCGAGGTGAAGGTTGACGGCAACACGATCCAGGTCGGCAATGACAGCTTCAAGGTCTTCGCCGAGCGCGATCCGTCCAAGCTGCCTTGGGGCGAGCTGGGCGTCGACATCGTGATGGAGTGCACCGGCATCTTCACCTCGAAGGAGAAGGCGTCCGCGCATCTGGCAGCCGGCGCCAAGCGCGTCGTCGTCTCGGCCCCCGCCGATGGCGCCGACCTCACCGTGGTCTACGGCGTCAACCATCAGAAGCTGTCGAAGGACCACATGGTCGTCTCGAACGCCTCGTGCACGACCAACTGCCTCGCTCCGGTGGCGCAGGTGCTGCATGAGGCGGTCGGCATCGCCCATGGCTTCATGACCACGATCCATTCCTACACCGGCGACCAGCCGACGCTGGACACGATGCACAAGGATCTCTACCGCGCCCGTGCCGCGGCGCTGTCGCAGATCCCCACCTCCACGGGTGCGGCCAAGGCCGTCGGCCTCGTCCTGCCGGAGCTCAACGGCAAGCTGGACGGTTCCTCCATCCGCGTGCCGACCCCGAATGTCTCGGTGGTGGACTTCAAGTTCGTCGCCAAGCGCGCCACCTCGGTGCAGGAGATCAACGACGCCATCAAGGCCGCCGCCAATGGCCGCCTGAAGGGCGTTCTCGGCGTCACCGACCAGCCGAACGTGTCGATCGACTTCAACCACGATCCGCATTCGTCGATCTTCGCGCTCGACCAGACCAGGGTCATGGACGGCACCTTCGTGCGCATCCTGAGCTGGTACGACAATGAGTGGGGCTTCTCCAACCGCATGAGCGACACCGCCGTCGCCCTCGGCAAGCTGATCTGATTCTTACGCAATTCCGGACGCAAAACCGCAGCGCACTTTGCTGGAATTGCTCTAGACAGCGCTTTTTTCGCTTTGTGGGAACGCCCGGCTTTACGCCGGGCGTTTTCGTTTTCTAGAGTGCGCATAGGCGGTTTGCGCGCCTCTCTTCGCCACGGCGTTCGCATGAACGGCACCGCCGCTCCTCGGGGCCGATGGCGCGGCTGATGCTCGTCGGCACGCATAGGCGGCCAAGGAGAGGCAGCGCGCGCATGGTGGACGGCATCTATCTGGTCACGCTCATCGGCACCATGCTGGTGCTGGTCGCGGCCTTTTCCAGCGTGCTGGCCTTCCGCTTCGGCGCGCCGCTGCTGCTGCTCTTCCTCGGCATCGGACTGGTTGCCGGCGTGGATGGGCTGGGCATCAATTTCGACAATGCTGGCATCACCTATTTCGTCGGTTCGCTGGCGCTTGCCGTCATCCTGTTCGATTCGGGCTTCGGCACGCCGATCCATGCCTTCCGCGAGGCGGCGGGACCGGCCATCATGCTGGCGACGGTCGGCGTGCTGCTCACCGCCGCGCTGTTCGGCGCCGTCGCCAACTTCCTCCTTGACACAAGCTGGCTGGAATCGCTGCTGCTCGGCTCCATCGTCGCCTCGACGGATGCGGCGGCGGTGTTCTTCCTGCTGCGCATCGGTGGCATCAACATACGCGAGCGGGTGCGCTCCATCCTCGAAATCGAATCCGGCTCGAACGATCCGATGGCGGTCTTCCTCACCATCGCTTTGGTGGAGATCATCCATTCGGGCGCATCGGTGGGCGCGATCGGGCTCGACCTTCTGGTGGATTTCGTCAGGGAGGTCGGCATCGGCCTCGTCGCCGGCTTTGCCGGCGGCTTCATGATCGTCGGGCTGGTCAACCGCATCGACATGGAACGCGGGCTGACGCCCATCTTCGTGCTGGCGCTGTCGCTGCTCGTCTTCGCCGTCACCGGCGCGGTCGGCGGCTCCGGCTTCCTCGCCGTCTATGTCGCCGGGCTCTATGCGGGCAATCGCCATATCCGGTCGGCGCCGGCGATCAAGCGTTTCCAGGAGGGGATGACCTGGCTGGCGCAGATCACCATGTTCCTCATCCTCGGCCTGCTCGCCACGCCGTCGCAATTCCCGCTCATCCTGGCGCCGGCGCTCATCCTCGGCCTGGTTCTGGTCTTCGTGGCGCGGCCCTTCGCCGTATGGCTCTGCCTCATGCCCTTCAACCTGCCGCGTTCCGAGACGGCCTTCCTCTCCGTGGTCGGCCTGCGCGGGGCCGTGTCGATCATGCTTGCCATTGTGCCCATGCTGGGCGGCGTCGAACACGGTTCCATGTTCTTCAACATCGCCTTCATCGTGGTGCTGGTGTCGCTGCTTCTGCAAGGCTGGATGATCGGGCCGCTCGCCCGCAGCCTCGGCCTCGTCGTGCCGCCGCGCATCGGGCCGATCGACAAGGTCGAGCTGGAACTGCCCGGCACCGCCCATCACGAATTGCTGGCCTATCGCGTCGTCGCCGGCAGCCCGGTGGCGCGCGGGCAGCGCATTCCGCGCTGGGCGCGGCCGTCGCTGGTCATCCGCGATGGCCAGTCGATGAGCTATCAAGTTGCCGGCCGGCTGCGCGAGAACGACTATGTCTATCTGTTCATCTCGTCGCGCTATCCGCGCCTGCTCGACCGGCTCTTCGCCAGCCCGGCCATCGTGCAGGGCGACGATGCCGAATTCTTCGGCGCCTTCGCCATCGAACCCGGCCGGCCGGCCCGCGATCTCCAGGCGGCCTACGGCACCGCGCTCCGGCCCGGCGAGGACGAGATGACGATCGGCGAGCTCATGGCGAGCCGCCTCGGCGGCCGGGCCGAATATGCCGACCGCGTGCCCACCGGCCCGGTGGACCTCATCGTGCGCGACGTGGACGACGATGGCAGGATTTCGAGCGTCGGCGTGTCGCTGGAGCCCGAATCCGCCGACAATGCGCTTCCCTTCTTCATCACCGGCCGCGAAATGCTGGGCAAGCTTATCGGCGCGCTCGGCGGCTCCGGCCCGCGTCCGCCGAAAGTCGACGCCTGACCGCTTCCGGCTTGCACCCGATGGCGCAGCCTGTATTGTCCGGCCGATTTTTCAGCAGGAGTTTTCGCATGGCCGCCTTCCGCACGCTCGACAATGCCGAAGTGAAGGGCAAACGCGCGCTGGTGCGCGTCGACCTCAACGTGCCGGTCAAGGACGGCAAGGTCACCGACGCCACCCGCATCGAGCGCGTTGCCGGCACAATCACCGAACTGGCCGACAAGGGCGCCAAGGTGGTGCTGCTCGCCCATTTCGGCCGTCCCAAGGGCAAGGCCGATCCCGAACAGTCGCTGAAGCCGATCGCCGAAGCCACCGCCGCCACGCTCGGCCGCAAGGTCGGCTTCGCTTCCGACTGCATCGGGCAGGCCGCCGCCGACGCGGTCGCGGCGATGAAGGACGGCGACATCCTGCTTCTGGAAAACACCCGCTTCCATGCCGGCGAGGAAAAGAACGACGCCGCCTTTGCCAAGGCGCTCGCCGCCAATGGCGACCTTTACGTCAACGACGCCTTTTCGGCCGCGCACCGCGCGCATGCCTCGACGGAAGGGCTGGCGCGCCTCCTGCCCGCTTATGCCGGCCGCACCATGCAGGCCGAGCTGGAGGCGCTGGAAAAGGGCCTCGGCCAGCCGGTGCGCCCGGTGGTCGCCATCGTCGGCGGCGCCAAGGTCTCGACCAAGATCGACCTGCTCTCCAACCTCGTGAAGAAGGTCGATGCGCTGGTGATCGGCGGCGGCATGGCCAACACTTTCCTCGCCGCGCAGGGCATCGATGTCGGCAAATCGCTGTGCGAGCACGATCTGGCCGACACCGCGCGCAGCATCCTGGATGCCGCGAAGGCGGCCGGCTGCGCGATCGTGCTGCCGACCGACGCGGTGGTGGCGCGGGAATTCAAGGCCGATGCAGCCAATGAGGTCGTGCCTGTCGCCAAGGTGCCGGGCAACGCCATGATCCTCGATGTCGGCCCCGATACGGTGAAGGCGGTGCAGGACTGGATCGGCAAGGCCGCCACCGTGGTCTGGAACGGCCCGCTCGGCGCCTTCGAGATCACGCCCTTCGACAAGGCGACGGTGGCTGCGGCGAAATATGCCGCCGAGCAGACCCGCGCGGGCAAGCTCGTCTCGGTGGCGGGTGGCGGCGATACGGTGGCAGCGCTCAACCATGCCGGCGTGGCCGACGACTTCACCTATGTCTCCACCGCCGGCGGCGCCTTCCTCGAATGGATGGAAGGCAAGGAACTGCCCGGCGTCGAGGCGCTGAAAGCCGCCAATTAAGGGGGCATTCGGCGTTTCCAAATCTTTCAATCGGTTCAAGGGGATCGGACGCATTCCGTCCGCTCGCGCCTTCTGCTATGCGCCCCTCGATGCGTTTTTCATGGAGTTGACGATGAACAAGGAAATGACCGCGCAGGCCGCGACCAAGGATGGCTTCATTGCAGCGCTCGACCAGTCGGGCGGTTCCACGCCCAAGGCGCTCAAGCTCTATGGCGTCGAGGAAGGCGCCTGGTCAAATGAGGCGGAAATGTTCGACCTCATCCACCAGATGCGCGCGCGGATCATCAAGTCGCCCGCCTTCACCGGCGACAAGGTGATGGGCGCGATCCTGTTCGAGCAGACCATGGATCGCGACATCGACGGCACGCCGACGGCCCAATATCTCTGGGAGAAGCGCGGCGTGGTGCCGTTCCTCAAGATCGACAAGGGGCTGGCGCCCGCGGCCGATGGTGTCCAACTCATGAAGCCGATGCCGGAGCTCGACGCGCTGCTGAAGCGCGCCGTCGCGAAGGGAATCTTCGGCACCAAGGAGCGTTCGGTGATCGATGCAGCGAACCCGAAGGGGATCGCCGCCATCGTCGCGCAGCAGTTCGAGGTCGCCGCGCAGGTGCTTTCGCATGGCCTCGTTCCGATCATCGAGCCGGAAGTCACCATTTCCATCGCCGACAAGGCGGAGGCGGAGGACATCCTGCTTGCCGAGATCCAGAAGCAACTCGCCAGCGTGCCGGCCGGCAAGCAGGTCATGCTCAAGCTGACGCTGCCGACCAAGGCGAACCTCTACAAGCCGCTGATCGACGATCCGCGCGTCATGCGCGTGGTGGCCCTTTCGGGCGGCTATTCCCGCGACGATGCGAATGCCAAGCTGAAAGAGAACAGCGGCATGATCGCCAGCTTCTCGCGCGCTTTGACCGAGGGCCTGTCGGCAAAGCAGAGCGATGCCGAGTTCGACACCATGCTCGGCTCGGCGATCGGCAGCATCTTCGAAGCCTCGCGGGGCTGAGATTCTATCCGGTTCAATATATGAAAAGGCGGCCTCGTGCCGCCTTTTCCTTTGATCCTGCGCCTCAGCCCGTCGGACGGATCAGCACTGTCAGCATCATCGCAAGAATCGCGATCACCGCGATCTTCCAGAAGTCGGCGCGCCGCTTCAGGCCGGGCAGGCCCAGCGGATAGATGATCTGCACCGCCATCAGGGCAAGCAGGAAGAGCGAGATCGCCTTGGCCATGGTCAGGTGGCAATGCGTGTCGGGATGATCGGATCCGTCATGTATTCGGTCTTATAGAAGCAGCGCACGACCGCAAGCGCTATCGTGCCAGCGGGCCGCGAACATGCTGCCCGACCTTCGTCATGATGGACATCGCCGCCCATGCCTCGCTATGCAGGAGGGGTCAGGGAGGACAGATCATGACGTCGCGCTATTACGAGACATATGCGGCTTGGCAACGCGACCCGGAGGCGTTCTGGGCCGAAGCGGCAAAGGCGATCGACTGGTTCACGCCATGGGAGAAGGTGTTCGATGCCGAGGCCGGCGTCTATGGCCGCTGGTTCGCCGGCGCCACCTGCAACACCTGCCACAATGCCGTCGACCGCCATGTTGCGTCCGGCCGTGCCGACCAGCTGGCGCTGATCTACGACAGCCCCATCACCGGTGCGCAGAAGAGCTTCACCTTCGCCGAGCTCAAGGCCGAGGTGGTGGCGCTCGCCGCCGTGCTGCGCGGGCAGGGGGTCGGCAAGGGCGACCGGGTCATCATCTACATGCCGATGGTGCCCGAGGCGGTGTTCGCCATGCTCGCCTGCGCCCGCCTCGGCGCGGTGCATTCGGTCGTCTTCGGTGGCTTCGCCGCCAAGGAGCTTGCCACCCGCATCGACGATTGCGCGCCAAAAGTCATCGTTTCGGCCTCCTGCGGCATCGAGCCCGGCCGCACCATCGCCTACAAGCCGCTGCTCGACGGCGCGATCGACATGTCCCGCCACAAGCCGGAGCACTGCGTCATCCTGCAACGCCCGCAACTCGGCTGCGACCTGACCGCCGGCCGCGACATCGACTATGCGCAGGCCGTCGCCGCGGCGAAGGCCGATGGAGCGACGGTGGAATGCGTTCCGGTGGCCGCCACCGATCCGCTCTACATCCTCTATACGTCCGGCACGACCGGCCAGCCCAAGGGCGTCATCCGCGACAATGGCGGCCATATGGTTTCGCTTCATTGGTCGATGGCGAACGAATATGGCGTGAAGCCGGGTGAGGTCTTCTGGGCTGCTTCCGATGTCGGCTGGGTCGTCGGCCATTCCTACATCGTCTATGCGCCGCTGCTTGCCGGCAATACGACAATTCTGTTCGAGGGCAAGCCGGTCGGCACGCCCGACGCCGGCACCTTCTGGCGGGTGATCTCGGAACATGGCGTGGCCGCGCTCTTCACCGCACCCACCGCCTTCCGCGCCATCAAGGGGCAGGACCCGAAGGGCGAGTTCGTGCGCAAATACGACCTGTCGCGCTTCCGCACGCTCTTCCTCGCCGGCGAGCGCGCCGACCCCGAAACGATCAAATGGGCGGAAGCCAAGCTCGGCAAGCCGGTCATCGACCATTGGTGGCAGACCGAGACGGGCGGGCCGATCACCCACAATCCGGTGGGGCTGGGCACGTTGCCGGTCAAATATGGATCGCCCGGCGTTCCCATGCCCGGCTATGACATGCAGGTGCTCGACGATGCCGGCCATGAGGTGCCGCGCGGCACGTTGGGCAATGTCGTCATCAAACTGCCGCTGCCGCCAGCCTGCCTGCCGACCCTGTGGAATGCCGACAAGCGGTTCCACGACGCCTATCTCGCGGAGTTCCCCGGCTACTACAAGACGGCCGATGCCGGCTTCATCGACGATGACGGCTATCTGTTCATCATGGCGCGCACCGACGACATCATCAATGTCGCGGGCCACCGGCTGTCCACCGGCGGCATGGAAGAGGTGGTGGCGGAGCACCCGGACGTCGCAGAGAGCGCCGTCATCGGCATCGCCGATGCGATGAAGGGTCAGGTGCCCTGCGGTTTCCTCGTGCTCAATGCCGGCGTGACGCGCGACCATGACGAGGTCGAGCGCGAAGTCATGGCGCTGGTGCGCGAGCGCATCGGCCCGGTGGCTGCCTTCCGCACCGCCGTGATCATCAAGCGCCTGCCCAAGACCCGGTCCGGCAAGATCCTGCGCGGCACCATGCAGAAGATCGCCGACAAGGAGCCGTGGTCGATGCCGGCCACGATCGACGACCCGGCGATCCTCGACGAGATCGCCGAGGCGCTGAAAGCGCGCGGCATCGGGGTGTAGGCTGCATCGGCAGCGCAAGGGTCGACGATCAAGGTCGGAACGTTGCTGCCGCTGCTCCTCATCAAGAAAAAAACCCCGGCCTCTCAGCCGGGGCTTTCCTTGGTTGCCGATATTGGCCGATCGTTATGCCGCGAGATCGCGCAGCACATATTGCAGGATGCCGCCGTTCTTGAAGTAGTCGAGCTCGTCCAGCGTATCGATGCGGCAGAGGATGGGAACGTCTTTCACCGTGCCGTCGGCATAGGTGACCTTGGCGACCATCTTCTGGCGCGGGCGGATGTTTTCCAGCCCTTCGATGGTCACCATCTCGTCGCCCTTGAGGCCGAGCTTGGCCCAGTTCAGCCCGTCCTCGAAGGTGAAGGGGATGACGCCCATGCCGACGAGGTTGGAGCGGTGGATGCGCTCGAAGCTCTCGGCGATCACCGCCTTCACGCCGAGCAGGTTGGTGCCCTTGGCCGCCCAGTCGCGCGAGGAGCCGTTGCCATATTCGACGCCGGCGAAGATGACCAGCGGCACGCCTTCCTTCTTGTATTCCATGGCAGCGTCGTAGATCGACATCTCCTCCTTGGAAGGATAGTGGATCGTGTAGCCGCCTTCCTTGCCGTTCTCGCCCAGCATGTGGTTGCGAATGCGGATATTGGCGAAGGTGCCGCGCATCATCACCTCATGGTTGCCGCGCCGCGTGCCGTACTGGTTGAAGTCCGCCACGGCGACATGATTGTCGGTGAGGTACTTGCCGGCCGGCGACGCCGCCTTGATGGATCCGGCGGGCGAGATGTGGTCGGTGGTGATCTTGTCGCCGAACAGGCCGAGCACGCGCGCACCCTTGATGTCGCCGATCTTGCCGAAGCCCTTCTGCATGCCGACGAAATAAGGCGGGTTCTGCACATAGGTCGACTTGTCGTCCCAGGCATAGGTCTGGCCGGACGGCGCCTGCACGTTCTGCCAGTATTCGTCGCCCTTGAAGACATCGGCATATTTGCGCGCGAAGAGGTCGCGCGTGACATATTCGGCGATGAAGTCCTGGATCTCGCCATTGGTCGGCCAGATATCCTTGAGATAGACCGGCTTGCCGTCCTTGCCCTCGCCCAGCGGCTCGGTGGTGAGGTCGATGGTGACCGAGCCGGCCAGCGCATAGGCGACCACCAGCGGCGGCGAGGCGAGGTAGTTGGCCTGCACGTCCGGCGATACGCGGCCCTCGAAGTTGCGGTTGCCGGAGAGCACTGCGCCCGCGATCAGGCCCTTGTCGTTGATGGTCTTGGAAATTGCCGGCGGCAGCGGGCCGGAATTGCCGATGCAGGTGGTGCAGCCGAAGCCAACCAGGTTGAAGCCGATCTGGTCGAGCTCCTTCTGGAGGCCGGACTTTTCGAGATATTCGGCCACGACCTGCGAGCCGGGCGCCAGCGAGGTCTTCACCCACGGCTTCTGCTTGAGGCCGAGCCGGTTGGCGTTGCGCGCCAGAAGGCCGGCGCCGATCAGCACCGAGGGGTTCGACGTGTTGGTGCAGGAGGTGATGGCGGCGATGGCTACGTCGCCATGGCCGAGATCGAAGCTCTCGCCCTCGACGGCGTAGCGGCGGTCGGTGTCGACGGTCTTCTTGTACTCGGTCTCAAGCGATTTGGCGAAGGCCGAGGCGATGTCGCCCAGCGCGGTGCGGCCCTCGGGGCGCTTCGGGCCGGCCATGGAAGGCACGACCGAATCCAGATCGAGCTCCAGCGTGTCGGTGAAGACCGGGTCTTCCGACGATGCGTCGCGCCACATGCCCTGCGCCTTGGAATAGGCTTCCACCAGCGCGATGCGGTCGTCGGCGCGGCCGGAGGTGGTAAGATATTTCACCGTCTCGGAATCGACCGGGAAGAAGCCGCAGGTCGCGCCATATTCCGGCGCCATATTGCCGATCGTGGCGCGGTCGGCCAGCGTCATGGAGGCGAGGCCGGGGCCGAAGAACTCGACGAACTTGCCGACGACGCCCTTCTTGCGCAGCATCTGCGTGACCGTGAGCACGAGGTCGGTGGCGGTGATGCCTTCCTTGAGCTTGCCGGTGAGCTTGAAGCCGATCACCTCGGGCAGGAGCATGGAGACGGGCTGGCCGAGCATGGCGGCCTCGGCCTCGATGCCGCCCACGCCCCAGCCGAGCACGCCGAGGCCGTTGATCATCGTGGTGTGGCTGTCGGTGCCGACGCAGGTGTCGGGATAGGCGACGGTCTCGCCGTCCTCGTCCTTGGTCCAGACCACCTGGCCGAGATATTCGAGATTGACCTGGTGGCAGATGCCGGTGCCGGGCGGCACGACGCGGAAATTACGGAACGCCTGCTGGCCCCATTTAAGGAATTTGTAGCGCTCCTCGTTGCGCTGGTATTCGAGCTCGACATTGCGGGCGAAGGCCATCGGCGTGCCGAATTCGTCGACGATGACCGAATGGTCGATGACGAGGTCCACCGGCACCAGCGGGTTGATCTTCTCCGGGTCGCCGCCGAGCGACTTCAGGCCGTCGCGCATGGCGGCGAGGTCGACCACGGCGGGCACGCCGGTGAAATCCTGCATCAACACGCGGGCGGGGCGGTAGGCGATCTCGACGCCGGCGGTGCCGCGGTCGGTCAGCCAGGCGGCGACGGCCTGGATGGCCTCCTTGGTGACGGAGCGGCCGTCCTCGTTGCGCAGCAGGTTCTCAAGCAGAACCTTCATCGAATAGGGCAGGCGCGAAACCCCGGCCAGCCCGTTCTTCTCGGCTTCCTTGAGGTCGAAATAGACATAGGTCTTGCCGGCCGCGGTCAGCGTACGGCTGCAATTGAAGCTGTCGAGAGATTTGGTCACGTGCGATCCCTAACGTTCATTGCCGGGTGGAACAGGACGGCTAGTCGTGAGGGCATCACGCGCAAAGCTGCGGGTACGGTCATTTCCGCTGTCCGTTCCTCGCGTTCCTGCCGTTCAAGGCGGCGGGGCGCGCTGGGTTCGGCGCAAATATGGCTGACGTGCCGACCGCTGGCACGATTGCCCCGGCTATAGAGAATTTCGTAGAAGAGTTCCAGACTGTTCGCGTGCGATTTTGCCGCGCTGCGCCGTCCGCGGCGAAAGGGAGAGCGATGCGGCTGACGGCCCGGAACCTGACAGCGGAGCGCGGCGGCGAGACCGTGTTCGAGAATGTATCATTCGTGCTGGCCGAAGGCGGTGCGCTGGTGGTGACAGGGCCGAACGGAACCGGCAAGTCGACCCTGCTCAAGGTGGTGGCCGGCCTGCTGCCGGCAATGCGAGGAACGGTGGAACTGGACGGAAACGACCCCGACCAGCCTTCGGTCGCCGCGATTTGCCACTATCTGGGGCACCAGAACGCCATGAAGACCGCGCTTACGGTGGCTGAAAACCTTGCCTTCTGGCGCGGTTTCCTGGGCGTGCCGGCGATGGAAGCCGAGGATGCGTTGGCCGCAGTGGGGCTGCCGGATATCGGCCATCTGCCCTATGCCTACCTTTCCGCCGGCCAGCGGCGGCGCGTTGCCATTGCGCGGCTTCTGGCGAGCCATCGTCCCTTGTGGATCCTCGACGAGCCGACCGCCGGCCTCGATGCGGCGTCGGAGCGGCAGTTCGCCGCACTGATGCAGGCGCATCGCGCCAATGGCGGCATGGTGCTGGCCGCGACTCACGTGCCGCTGGGACTGGAAGACGCGGCGGAACTCAGGATGACTCCTTCATCCTGACGCGCGAGCGAAGCGCGCCTCGAAGGACGTACCTGCGCGCATATTTCCCTAATGCGCCACGCCTGCATTCTCCCGCATTTCCATGCGGCGATAGAAGTCGGCGAGCTGGCGGCCGCGCTCCTGCTTGAAGGTCCGGCCGGCGGGCGAAAGGTTGCTGATGCGGTCGATGCGGAATGTGCGAAAATCGTCGCGCATCTCGCACCAGGCCACCAGCGTCCACACCTTGCCCCAGAACCACAGGCCGAGCGGGCGCACCTCGCGCCGCGTCACGCGGCCGGCCTCGTCGGAATAGTCGAAGGCGAGCACGTCGCGCTTTTCGATGGCGCGCTCGGCGCAGTCGATCACGGCGCGGTCGGCATCCGTCACGACCCAGAGCGGCACATGGATCTGGGTGGCCTTGATGCGCGCCTTTTCCGGATCGGGCAGCACCGCGCCGATCTTGACCAGCGCTTCCTCGGCCGCGCGCGCCATGTCGGCCCCGCCGAAGGCCCGCACCATGCGCGCGCCAGCCACCAGCGCCACGATCTCGTCACGTGTGAACATGAGCGGTGGAAGGTCGAACCCTTCCCGCATGATGTAGCCGACGCCCGCCTCGCCATCGATCGGCACGCCGGTGGATTGCAGGTCGGCAATGTCGCGATAGATGGTGCGCTCGGACACTTCGAGCCGGTCGGCGAGCATGCGCGCCGTCACCAGCCGGCCGCCGCGCAGCTGCTGGACGATCTGGAACAGGCGGTCGGCGCGGCGCATGGGAGGATGCTCCTGATGACAACAGGGCCATCATATAGCGCGAGCCTCCTGACAGCACACTGTCAGGAGGATGGCAGTTGGATGCCCACAGGGCCATGTCGCTCTCCCGCCTGTTTCACGGGATGCACCATGGCACAGGCCTGCTGCCAGCATGGCGTCAGCTTGCGCCATCCCTCCCGATGGAAGGAACCGTCACTTGCAGGAGAAGCTCTCGGCCTTCTCCATGTCGCCGCTGCCGGCATATTGCGCATGTGAGGGATAGGGGCAGAGCGGACGGCTCCTGTCGGGGAAGGCCGCGCCCGTCGCGGTCACTGCCGCAGGCGCCTTTCCTTCTTCGACCCAGTCCACCAGCGAGGTGAGCAGGTCGAACTGGTCGAGCGCGCCGGGACCGCCGCGGCAATGCGCCATGCCGGGCACCAGATAGAGCCGCGCCCATTCGTCGGTCGGCGTCTTCTTGCCTGTCGCGGCGTCCATCCGCGCGAAATAGTCGACCGTGTCATTGGCCGAGAACCACGGATCGCTCATGCCGTGGAAGAAGATGAGCTTGCCGCCCTTGCCGGCATAGGAGCCGAGATCGGTCCAGTTGTCGCTGTTGATCAATTGCTGCTGCGGATCGGCCGTCAGCTTGTCGATCTCCTTCTCCACGTCGAATTCGGTGGCGAGGTTGCGCGCCTGCCGGTTGCGCGGGCGGTCGAAGCGCAGCAGGCCGGGAATGGCGTTGTCGTCGTTCACATTGACGCCCGTGTCGGCTGGGAAGGACACATAGCGCTCGCGGCCGGTCGTGTCGGTGAGCGGCGCGAAGGCGGCCTTCACCACCTGCGCCTGTTCGGCGGTGATGCAGGCATTGGTGCTGCCGGCCTGGCAGACCAGGGCAGCGGGGTCGAAACTGCAGCCCTTCGTGTCGAAGATCATGCCGTCCTCGGCGCCGTCCAGCCCGTCGCAGGCTTTCAATATGCCGTCGAGCACGACCTGCCGGTCGGCATCGCTGAAGGCCTTCGAGCGGTCCGGCTTGCCGTCGTCGCCCTTGGGAGAGATGCGGCTCATCTCCACCGCCTTCCAGGCCAGCGACAGGTTGGAATAATTGGTGCGCATGGCCGGCGCGCCGGCAATGATGCCGTCGAAGAGTTCCGGATAGCGCTGCGCCGCCGTCATGGCTTCGCGGCCGCCAGTCGAGCAGCCGGCGAAATAGGAGCGTGCGGCGGGCTGGTCGTAATAGGCGGCGGCGATCTCCTTCGCCAGCAGCGTCACCTTCTCCACCGAGGCATGGGAGAAGTTGAGCACCGCGATCTGGTCCTCCTTGAAGGAAGGATCGAAGCTGTTCTCGCCCTTGTGGCCGCTATCGTTGGAGATCACGGCGAAGCCGCGTTCCAGCGCCGAGCGTTCGCCGGCGGCAGCCGCGCCCAGCGGCGGGCGGACGAGCCCGTTCAGCCCGCCGCCGCCCTGGAAGAGCAGCCGCCCGGTCCATTCGTCGGGCAGCGCGATGGCGAAGCCGATCGCATAGGGCTTGCCGCCCACGCCTTCGCGATTCTCGATCGAACCCGAGAGCAGACAATGCGGCGCGCCCTCGGTCACATGCGCTGCACTCTCCACTTTCAGGTCGAAGCGGTCGAGGGTGAGGCTTTGCAATGCGGAACAGGCGGCCGCATCGCCCTTTCCCTGCGCCTCGGCGGTGGCAATGGTGGCAAGCAGCGCCAGCGGCGCGCAGGCCAGACGCCAGTCAAGCAATGTCGTCATGTTCGTTTCCTCCCGAATATCAGGAAGGTTGATATGCTGTACGCGGCCTGTCAATGCCGGGCATCGGCCGGCATGGATTTCACCTTGTCGTACATTCAATCCGTGCCCGCCGGGATGTGCGCGGGCGATTGTCGTTGTATGGGGGCACATATATCGTATGCTGGCGGTGGAGGTGCCGGACCGATTGCCGGGCATGGCCGCCTCGATGCAGAGCCGCATTCGAGGCTGCAATTCGAGAGCCAGCCGCCGCCAGCTTCTTCCTCAACACGATCGATCGCGGCATGCCGACTGGCCGCCGGTCGTCTCCCGCTTCCGTCGGCATGCCATTTGGAGGACATCAGATGAATATCGCCGTCAAAACGACCGCAAGCGAGGCTCTCGCAGCCAGTTTCCTGGCCCGCAAGCACAAGAACCTCATTGGCGGCCAGTGGCTCGATGCGAAGTCGGGCAAGACCTTCGAGGTCCATAATCCCGCCGACGGTTCGGTGATCGCCCATGTCGCCGACAGCGACAAGGCGGATGTGGATCTGGCCGTCGCTGCGGCGCGCAAGGCCTTCGAGGAAGGCCCGTGGAGCAAGATGACCCCGACCGAGCGCGCCAAGCTGCTCTTCAAGCTCGCCGATGCGATCGAGGCCCATGCCGACGAGCTGGCGCTGATCGAGACGCTGGACAATGGCAAGCCCTACAAGATGGCCCGCATGGGCGACGTGCCGGGCTCGGCCGAGAAGTTCCGCTATTATGGCGGCTGGTGCACCAAGATCGCCGGCCAGACGGTTGCGTCCAACCGTCCTGGCGATTTCCACCTCTACACGCTGCGCGAGCCGGTCGGCGTCTGCGGCCTGATCACGCCGTGGAACTTCCCGCTGGCGGCTGCCTGCGTGAAGCTCGCTCCCGCGCTCGCCGCCGGCTGCACGGTCATCCTCAAGCCGGCCGAGCAGACGCCGCTTTCGGCGCTGCGGCTGGGCGAGATCTTCCAGGAAGTCGGCTTCCCCGATGGCGTGGTCAACATCCTCACCGGCTTCGGCGAGACGGCCGGCGCGCCGATCACCGAGCATCTGGGCGTCGACAAGGTGTCGTTCACCGGCTCTACCGAGGTGGGCAAGATCATCCTGCGCGCCGCCACCGGCAACCTCAAGCGCGTGACGCTGGAGCTCGGCGGCAAGTCGCCGATCATCATCTTCCCGGATGCCGACCTGGAGAAGGCGATCCCCGCCGCCGCCAACGGCATCTTCTTCAATGCCGGCCAGGTCTGCGCGGCCTC
>DATMGE010000047.1:0-59510 GCA_035555795.1 Rhizobiaceae bacterium
ACCTCGCAGAGCATCAACAGCTTCAAATGGCAGGATTGGGCGGCCTCGCTCGGCCTGCGCTACGCGCCGCGGCAGGTGCCGATCTCCTCGCGGGCCGAGGCTATCACCAAGGGCGCACGCTTCTGGGGGATCAGCTTCGAGGGCCGCTCGCATATGCCCGAAGCCCATCGCGGCCCGGAGGCATCGGACACGATGCTCATGGAGCGGCAGGAGGAGCCGTCGTCGGCGCTGCGCTCCACGGTGAAGAAGCTGCTCGCCGCGCCCTCCATCCTGGCGCTGCGGCAGGCGCGCAGGGCCGAACCGCAGCTCAGCGCCGATGGTGCGCTTGCCGACAGGAAGGATCGCTTCCGCGAGGTTCTCGCCGGCATCGTGAAGGATTATTTCTGAGCCGTAACCCGCGCCGGAAGCAGGTAGCGATGAGGCATCGGGGCCGGTTCCCCGCCCCGCCGGGCGCGGAACGCTCCCAGCTTGTCGGCCGCCACGCCGCCGATGATCGCCGGCAGGGCCGAAGGGCGGGCCAACGCTCCCAGACCGGCGCGCAACAAGCCGCTGTCGGCCTTCCGGTCGAGAAAATGACGCAGTTCGTAGCGGCCGCGTATGTGGCGTTCGTGGCGCATGAGCGCCGCGCGCGTGGCGTCGGGCATGAGAGCTGATTCCAGCATGGCGCGGTCGGCCTCATAGAGGCTCTTCAGGTCGTTCGTGCGGTGTCGCCCGCTCAGCGAATCGGCGCGCACCACCGCGCCATAGCCGCACCCATGCACGATCTTGTAGCGCGCACCCTTGAGCAGCGCCCGCGCGTAGAGGTCGTAATCCTCGCCGAGGCGCAGGTCTTCACGGTAGCGCAGGCCATGCAGGTCGAGAAAGGCACGCCGCATCACCGGCTTCAGGAAGCCGATTTCCCCACGCGAGGCGCCGCGTCGGGAAATATTGCCGTCGATAAAGGCCTCTATATCGAGGAATCGAGGCGCTGCCTCGAAACGGGGCACCTCCGGCGCGCCGTGAAACGCATTGCGCTCATCAATGAAGACGATGTTGTCGGCGACGAAGTCCCAGTCCTGCCCGTCCAGCATCGCGTCGAACCGGCCGCGCAGGAAGAAATCGTCGGCATCGAGTATGGCGATGAGAGGCGCGCGGCTGTCGGCGATGGCCCGGTTCCGGGCATGGGCCGGGCCGCGATTGCGGTCGAGGCGGATGATGCGGAGGCGGCCGCTGCCATCGTCGGCGGCAAGGGAAGCTTCGGCGGTTGCGTCGGTCGAGCCGTCATCCACCACCACAACCTCGCCGACCCGCATCTCCCGCAAAGCGGATGCGACGGCGCGCGAGATCGTCGCCTGCGCATTTCTGGCCGCGATGATCACGCAGACTGGGGAAGGTGACATGCCGGGCTCCTGCTTGCATCCAGATGGCCGCATCGTTGCAGCCGCGATAGCCCCTGCCCGCCGATGACCGGCGCGTGCCCATTCCCAGTTTCACAAGGCGATTTGATGACAGGTGAAAGTCCGGCGAACCTGCAACGATCCTCGTCAGGGCAGGCGGGAGCGTCCGACGCCGGGCAAGGGTGGCCCGCTTTTGCGCTCTTTCTGGCTCGCTTCCGCGACGGCGCTCTTGCCCGCGGATGTGCTGTCCCCCTGCTTTCCGGACGCGGGGGAGCGCCAGACCATAACCAATATGGCCAGGAAATAGCCGAGTTGGATCAGCACGCCGCAAAGAAGCGTATTGATGAAGGTCGTCCAGATGGATTGGGTCAGCACGTAATTCGCAATCGCAAAGACGATCATCGCGATGACGAAGCCACGGAGGAACAGCGGAAACGACATGCCGTGCTGCGGGGCTGTAGTTCCTTTACGCAAATCGCACTCCCCCAAGCCGGGCGGAGATCAACTTGTCAGCGGCATATTCAGACTCGCCAGTTCAGGATCTGAAGCCTCTTAATTCCGTTCGCCCGTGCATTGAGCAATATAAGATCACTCACAATCGGGCGCAACACGACTGGCAGAGCAGGCACTTCAATGCCTGACCATCGATTCTGGCCCGCGCGGATTGTGCCGTGCAAAACGGCTCTTTCCCAAGCTCTGGGGCCTCACCCGAACGGCCCGTAAATCACCCGTTCTGCTTAAAAACAGAATCGCACACACCTATTAAATCGAAACTATTCGAATCATATCGATTTCGATACGTGATTATATTTCCTATTTTGCTCGATATATATTTTAACAATTGAGCTTTCACGCAGAATTTTATTTTGGTAAATTCAGATTAATCTCAAAAAATTTCCGTCGTTTATAAAATATTACTCGCCGATCGAAGCGATGATCGAAATTCATCACAAACACGACATATCCAGCGGACAATTGTCTTCCCGCTGCAGCGCAGCATTCAACGCAGATTTTTCGCGGAGAAACAGACCATGCGGTACGCCGTCAGATTGGCCAGCAGATTCTCGCGCCGCCCCCAGGTCGGGGCTCCTCCCGTCATCGGAGGAACCTTCAAGCGCGGTTTCGACATTGTCGGCGCGCTCCTCGGCATCGTTGTGATCAGCCCGCTGCTGCTGATGCTGGCGGCACTGGTGAAATTCTCCGATGGCGGCAGCGTGGTCTACGGCCACCGGCGCATCGGGCATAATGGCGCGCTGTTCCGGTGCTGGAAGTTCCGCACCATGGTGCCGGACAGCGACGCGGTGCTGGCCGCGCATCTGGCTGCCAATCCGCGCGCCCGGGAAGAATGGGAGGCAACCCGTAAATTGCAGGACGATCCGCGCATCACCCGCGTCGGTGCGGTGCTGCGCAAGCTGTCGCTCGACGAACTGCCCCAGATCGTCAACATCCTGCGCGGCGAGATGAGTTTCGTCGGCCCCCGGCCCGTGGTGAAGGACGAGCTGAAATTCTACGGCAACGCCGTCACCTTCTACCTGCGTTCGCGCCCCGGACTGACGGGCCTGTGGCAGGTCAGTGGCCGCAATGACGTGTCCTACGGCACCCGCGTCGTCCTCGACCGGCACTATGTCGAGAACTGGTCGTTCGTGTCCGACCTGCGGATCCTCGTGCGGACCGTTCCGGCGGTGATTTCCTCGCGCGGATGCTATTGAGCCCGGCGGCAAGCGCGCAACGAAAGGAAGGTGGATCCTTGAAGACCGTCCGTTTCGCCCCCTCGTCGCTCCAAAGCCTGATCGGCGCGGTTCTCCTGCTGCTTTCGACGCTGGCGGCGCTCGCCATGCCGGCGGCGGCCGATGACGGCTACAGGCTGGACACGATGGACCGGCTGAATGTGCGCATCGCCGAATGGCAGAGCGCGGAAGGCGCGCTGCGCGACTGGTCGATCCTGAACGGCAATTATGTCGTCGGCCCCTCGGGCAGCATTTCCATGCCCTTTGTCGGCGAACTGGCCGCCCGCGACCGGACCACGGGGGAACTGGCCTCGGCCATAGGCGAACAGCTCCAGCAGAAGCTCGGCCTGTCCGACCGTCCCGAGGCGTCGGTGGAGATCGCCGAGTTCAGGCCGGTCTTCGTTGCCGGCGACGTGGAGACGCCGGGCAAATATCCGTTCGATCCGCAACTCACCGTCCTGAAGGCCGTCAGCCTCGCCGGCGGCCTGCGCCGCGAACCGGCCGGCCTCGGCGGCCCGCGCGACTTCGTCAGCGCGCAGGGAAATTACGACGTGCTGGTGGCGCAGCGAAACGGCCTGCTCGCCCGCCGCGCGCGCCTTGTCGCCGAAGCCGAGGGCAAGGCCGAAATCCAGTTTCCCGACGAGCTCGGCAAGAGCGAGGGCGGACGCAAGCTGATGAATGACGAGAAGGCCCTGATGGCCGCGCGCGAGAAGCGCCTGCGGCTTCAGCTCTCGGGGCTGGACGACCTCAAGAAGCTGCTCGAGTCGGAGATCGAATCGCTGCAGCAGAAGATCACCATGCAGAACCGGCAGCTCGAACTGGCCCGCACAGAACTGGAGAGCATCGGCAATCTGCAGGAGAAGGGGCTGGTGGTGAACCAGCGCATCCTGACGCTGGAACAGAGCAATGCCGAGCTCGGGGGCAAGATTCTCGACATGGAAACGGCGAGCCTGCGCGCCAAGCAGGACATCGCCAAGGCGACCCAGGACGCCACCAGCCTCCAGAACGACCGCGAAACGGAGATCGCGCAGAGCCGCCAGCAGACCGAAACCGACCTCAACCAGATCGACGTGAAGATGAGCATGTATGCGGGGCTGATGACCGAGGCGCTCGGCAGGGCGCCGCAGGCCGCCGCTGCTGCTGCCTCCGCCACGGATTCCGCGCCGACAATAAGCTACACGATCGTGCGCAGCACGAACGGCAAGTCCGCCGAGACCGCGGCGCAGGAAGGCACACCCGTGCTCCCGGGAGACGTGATCAAGGTCGAAGTCACCGTGCCGCAGGTCACGTCCAACTGAAGCCGGCCGCGCGACGGGCGGGCGTCGCCTGCGAGCGGAGTTCGAGATGAAGATCCCAAAGGCCCTTCTGGTCGATCCCGACCGCAATACAGTCTATGGCTGCATCGCGGTCGCGCTCTCCATCTTCGTCTTCGCCTATTCGACGCGGTTCGGCCAGGTCGCCATCCTGGCCTATTATGCCTGCTGGCTGCCGCTTTTGCTGGTGGATCGCCATCGCGTGCTTCACCAGTCCTGGCGCTTCGGCTGGATTCTGGCTTTCGCGATCGTCGCCTGCCTTTCGGTTTTCTGGTCGGCAGCACCTTCGGTCACGGCGCGCGCGAGCGTACAGCTTTTCACGCATGTGATCTGCGCGCTGATCGCGGCGCGCACGGTCAGCATGCCCACCTTATGCCGGGGCGCGATCCTCGGCATCGGCGCGGTGCTCGTCTATTCCTTCGCCTTCGGGCAGTATAATTACGATCCGCTCGACGGAAGCTACAGCTTCGTCGGCGCCTTTTCGTCGAAGAACCAGATCGGGCTCTACGCCTCGCTCGGCATCTATTTCGCCTTTTCCAGCCTTTTCATCCTGCGCGAACGCGCGGTCTGGCGGCTCATGGCCCTCGCCTGCGGCGCGGTCTCGGCCGTGGCGCTGGCGCGGGCACAGTCCGCCACCTCTGTCCTGGCGATCGCGGCGACGCTGGCGGTGATCGCCTGCCTGCTCGTGGCCATGAAGTTCCCGCCCTCGATCCGCAAGGGCGCGCTGGTGGCCGCTTCGATGATGGCGCTCGTCGCGGCCTTCGCAGCCACCAATCTCGGCGTGTTCGATGCGGTGCTCGGTGCTTTCGGCAAGGATTCGACGCTGACGGGCCGCACCTATCTCTGGTCGCAAGGCTGGGCGGCCGCAACCCAGGCGCCCGTCTTCGGCGTCGGCTATCAGGCCTATTGGGTCCAGGGCTTTTCCGACGCCGAGCGCTTGTGGGAGGAGTTCTATATCGGCTCGCGCAGCGGCTTCCACTTCCACAACACCTATATCGCAGTGCTGGTGGAGCTGGGAACCGTCGGGCTGCTTCTCATCGCCCTGCCATTGCTGCGTGTCCCGCTCGGTTTCCTCCTGCGGCTGGCAAGCGCAGGCCGCGACCCCGCCGCGCTGGTCGCATTCGGCATCGGCTGGATGTTCCTCATCCGCTCCTTCGTCGAGGTGGACGTCATCAATCCCTATGTGGTGGGCAGTTTCCTGCTTTACTACACGGCCGGGCTGCTGGCTTCGCCCCGGCGCGATCCATTTGCGACGGCTGGCCGCCAGAGCTCCGAGATGCGAGCCGCCGCGTGAACAGGCTGTTCGGCGTGCAATATCTCCGGGCGGTTGCCGCGCTTGGCGTGGTCGTCTTCCATGCCGCCGAGCGGGCCGGCGGCCACTTCGTCATCGGTGCGGCGGGGGTGGACGTGTTCTTCGTCGTCAGCGGCTTCATCATGTGGGTGATCGCCGAAATCCGCCAGCCCTCGCCCGCCACGTTCCTGCGCGACCGGATCGAGCGCATCGCGCCGGCCTATTGGCTTGCGACCGGCGTGATGGTGTTCGGCGGGCTGGCGGGCCTGTTTCCCAATATGCGGCTCACCGTCCTGCATGTTTTCGGCTCGCTGGCCTTCCTGCCGCACCGGTCGCCCAGCGACGGGCAGATCTGGCCGGTGCTGGTACAGGGCTGGACGCTGAATTACGAGATGTTCTTCTACGCCGCCTTTGCCCTGCTGCTGCCGCTCGCGGGCAGCAGGCGCCTGCCGGCCCTTGCATGCCTCCTTGCAAGCCTGGTCGCGGTCGGGCTTGTGTTCCAGCCGCAGGAACCGCTCCTCAAGACCTATACCAGCCCGCTTCTGCTCGAATTTCTCATGGGATGCGTCATCGGCAAATTATGGCTGGCGGGCAGGATGCCGCCGGCCGCCGCCGGGGTCGCGCTTATCGTCGCGGCAGTCGCGGGATTTGCCTTTGTCGGCATCACCTATGTGGGGTTCAACGCCTTCGTGCTGGGGCCACTGGCAAGCGCCCTCCTGATCGGCGTGCTCGCGCTGGAAAGGAGCCGGCTCGTGCCCCGCTTCGCCACCGCCGGTTATTTCGGCGACGCCTCCTATTCGATCTATCTGTGGCACACGATGGCGATCTCGGTGGTCGCCAAGCTTGGCGGCCTGCTCGCTTGGCCGCCATCCGTCACCTTTGCCCTGGCCGTGGTCTGCGGCACCGCCGTGGGGCTCGCGGCCTACGAAATGCTGGAAAAGCCCATCGCCGCATTTCTCAAACTGCGCAGGGTCGCAGCCTGAAACCTGCCGCCAGCAGCCGGCAAGCACACGATCTTCGAGATCAAATGCACGTGATATCGCGCTTTCCGCAGTGAGCGGACCGTAGCTGCCATATCACGGCGCGAATTGACGCCCTAACATCGCTTCGGGAGGCAACCCATGACGCTTTTTCTTCTGGCCTATATCGGCGGCATATTGACGATCATCAGCCCCTGCATCCTGCCGGTGCTGCCTTTCGTCTTCGCCCGGGCCGACAAGCCTTTCATCCGCAGCGGCCTGCCCATGCTTGCCGGCATGGCGGTCACCTTTGCGCTCGTCGCCAGCCTGGCGGCCGTCGCCGGCGGCTGGGCGGTCGAGGCCAATCGCTGGGGCCGCATCGCGGCGATGGCGCTGCTGGCCTTCTTCGGCATCACGCTGTTGTTTCCGCAACTGGCGGCGCGCCTGACCCAGCCGCTGGTTGATCTGGGCGCGTGGCTGTCGCAATCGGCCGACAAAGCGGGAGATTCCGGCACGTTCGGCAGTTCGCTGCTGCTCGGCGTGGCCACCGGCCTGCTATGGGCGCCCTGCGCCGGGCCGGTGCTCGGCCTTATCCTGACCGGTGCGGCGCTCAACGGCGCCAATGCGCAGACCTCCCTGCTTCTCGTCGCCTATGCCGCTGGTGCCGCAACCTCGCTGGCCTTGGCGCTGCTGGCCGGCGGCCGGATCTTCGCGGCCATGAAACGTTCGCTCGGCGCGGGTGAATGGGTCAGGCGCGGGCTTGGCGTGGCGGTATTGGCCGCGGTGGTGGCGATTTCGCTCGGTCTCGACACCGGCTTTCTGACACGGGTCTCGCTTGCCAGCACCAATGCGGTCGAGCAGGGACTGATCGACCGTCTCGGTGGCGAAGACCAACCCCCGGTCGCCATGAGCGGCGCCGGCCCAGCCATGATGTCCGGTGGACCGGCGATGACGGGTGGCGGTGCCATGACCGGCGGCCCGGCGATGATGACCGGCGGGCCTGCCATGATGACGGGCGGTCCCGCCATGATGGCGGCGAAGCCGCAAGCGGCGGCAGGCGACCTGCCGGTCGAGGGCGGCATGCCGCCCCTGACCGGCGCGGTGGAATGGCTGAACTCGCCGCCGCTGACCGCCGAAGGCTTGCGCGGCAAGGTGGTCCTGGTCGATTTCTGGACCTATTCCTGCATCAACTGCCTGCGGGCCATTCCCTATGTCCGCGCCTGGGCGGAAAAGTACAAGGACCAGGGTCTCGTGGTGATCGGCGTCCATACGCCCGAATTCGCCTTCGAGAAGCGCATCGACAATGTGCGCGGCGCGGCGGCCGATCTCGACATCGCCTATCCGGTGGCCGTCGACAACGACTATGCGATCTGGCGCGCCTTCAACAACCGCTACTGGCCGGCACACTATTTCATCGATGCCGAGGGACGCATCCGGCACCATCATTTCGGCGAGGGCGGCTATGAACAGTCCGAACGCGTGATCCAGAAGCTGCTCGCCGAAGCAGGCGCGAAGACCGTTTCGGACGGCGTCGTCAGCGTCGATGCTACCGGCGCGCAGGCCGCCTCCAACATGGCCGATGTGCTCTCGCCCGAGACCTATCTCGGCTATGCCCGCGCGGAAAACTTCGTCTCGCCCGGCGGCGTCGTGCAGGACCGGAGCCACGCTTACGCCGCCGGCGACCCGCGCCGCAACGAATGGGGCTTTGCCGGGAACTGGACGGTCGGCGACGAGCATGCCAGCCTGGACAGCGCCGATGGCGGCATCGTCTACCGCTTCCACGCGCGCGACCTGCATCTCGTGCTCGGCCCTGCGGCTGACGGCAAGCCGGTCCGCTTCCGCGTCACCATCGACGGCAAGGCGCCCGGCGCGGATCATGGCGTCGATGTCGACGCCGAGGGTCTCGGCACGGTGACCGGGCAGCGGCTCTACCAACTCGTCCGGCAGAAGGGCGAGATCGGCGACCATACGTTCGAGATCCGTTTTCTCGATCCCGGCGTGCAAGCCTACGCATTCACATTCGGCTGATCCCTTGCGGAGAGATGCAATGAAACAGAACTGTTCGACCACTTCTATTAGCCGGCAAATTTTCCTTTTGGCGATGTTGGCGCTGCCTGCCGGGCTGTTCGCCCAGCCTTCCGCCGCGCAGGAGGGAATAGCCATTCCCGCTCCGGACATGGAGGTGCCGACTGCGCAGGCGACAACGGCAATCCTCGCGGGAGGATGCTTCTGGGGCGTGCAGGGCGTCTTCCAGCATGTGGAAGGGGTGACGAATGCCGTGTCAGGCTATTCCGGCGGCGAGGCCGGGACAGCGCATTATGAGACCGTGACCAGCGGCACGACCGGCCATGCGGAGGCGGTCAAGGTCACCTATGACCCTGCGAAGATCACCTATGGCAAGCTCTTGCAGGTGTTCTTCTCGGTGGCCCACGACCCGACCCAGCTCAACCGGCAGGGCCCGGATGTCGGCACCCAATATCGCACCGCCATCTTCCCGGTGGACGAGGCGCAGGCTGCAGCGGCCAAGACCTATATCGACCAGCTCAACAAGGCGCGCGTCTTCGAGGCGGCGATCGTGACGAAGATCGAGCCGGGGCAGGCATTCTACCCGGCCGAGGACTATCACCAGGACTATCTGACGCTCAATCCGACGCAGCCCTATATCGTCTATAACGACCTGCCGAAGATCGAGAACCTCAAGCGCCTGTTCCCCGATCTCTATCGCGAGAAGCCGGTCCTCGTCTCGGAGGCCGGCCTCGCGAACTGAACGGGTCGTTCAGCCGATCCCGAAGAGCTTCAGGGCGTTCTGGCCCCGCACGCGGTCGCGCGTCTGCGCGTCCAGCGCATCGACACGGGCAAGCACGCCGGCCATGTCGCCGATATTGTGCGGATAGTCGGAGCCGTAGACGACATTCTGCGGCCCGACCGTCTCGATGCACAGCGCCAGCGCGCCGGGCGTGAAGACCACGGCGTCGAGGAAGATGCGGTCGAGATAGTCCGACGGCTTCTTCGGCGCGCCGGAGGCGCAGGCCGGGATGTTCTGGTAGCAGAAGTCGATCCGGCCGATCAGGAACGGCAATGCGCCGCCGCCATGGGCGGCAATGATGCGGATGTTCCTGTAGCGCTCGAAGAACCCGTCATAGAGCATGCGGGTCACCGCGAGGCTCGTATCGAAGGTGAAGCCGATCGGCGCGGCGAGGCTGTATTGCGCCAGATCCATATATTTGCCGCCCGGCGGCACGGACGGGTGGATGAAGACCGGCAGGCCGGCGCGGTCGATCGCGTCCCAGATCGGCGCGAAGCGCTCCGCCGTCAGCGATTCCTCCTCTATATTGGCGATCACCATCACGCCGACGGCGCCGAGCGCCTTGCAGCGGTCCAGTTCGGCGATGGCGGCCTCTGCATGCTGCCAGGGCAAAGAGGCGAACCAGCGTATGCGGTCGGGCCATGTGCGCTGCGCTTCGGCGAACTCGTCATTCATCAGCCGCGCCGCCTGAAGGCTGATGTCGAGATCGTCCAGATAGGCATTGGGCGATGTGAGCGACACGACCGCGGCATCGACGCCGGCCTTGTCCATGGCGCGGATGCGGGCGGGAAAATCCCACATGTCCGGCAGCAGGGTGAAGAAGGGCGCACCGTTCTTGTCGATCACCTCGCCGCCCGAAGGCAGGCGCCGGAACGTGTATTTCGGCGCGCCATGCCGGCGCAACAGATCCAGATATCCCGGCATGACCATATGCGTGTGCACGTCGACAACGATGCTGCCCATCAATTCCTCCTGTCAGTGTCCTGGTTTGCGGGGTCCGCCAGCCATTCGTCGGGCCGCGGCAGCCGCCCGTCGGCCAGCCAGCGGTCGAGCATCCACATGCGGTCGCTGCCCCAGAAAGGCTCGCCATCGGCGATGAAGAAGGGCACGCCGAAGACGTTGCGGCTGACGGCATAATCGACTGCGTCGGCGAGCCTGCGCTTCAACTCCTCGCCTTCCAGCGCCGCGCGCAGGGCCTCGCCATCGGCGCCGAGAGCCGCTGCCTCGGCAATGACCGTTTCGGGCGGGGTCAAGTCCTGCCTGACGGTCCAGAGCTTTTCGGACAGGCGCTTCACCAGTTCGCGCGCCATTGCCGGGTCGCGGTCGCGCAGCCACAGATAGGCGCGGCTCGCCGCCAGCGAGTTGATGCCCTTCAGCCCGTGCCTGACCAGCGGGACGCCGAACATGGCGGCGAGCCGCTCCAGATCATGCCAGAAATAGACGGATTTCAGCGGCGTCTCCGGCAGCGGCTTCATCCCCATCATCTTCAGCATGGTCACGCCGAGAAGGGTCGGCCGCCAGACGACCTCGCGGCCGTGGCGCGCGGCGAGCGCATCGATGCGGGTCGTCGCCAGATAGGAGAAGGGCGAGATCGGATCGAAGAAGAATTCCACCGGCGGCTTCATGCTGCCGGCTCCGGCTGCTTCGCCATCTCACGCAATGCCGCCTTGGCGATCTTGCCGAAGCCGACCTTCGGCAGCGCCGCGACGAAGACGATGCGCTGCGGCACCTTGAAACGCGCCAGCGATTGCCGGCACGCCGTCTCTATCGCCTGTTCGAGGTCATCCGCGCCGTCCGCACGCACCACGAAGGCCACCGGAACCTCGCCACGCAGCGGGTCCGGCCCCGCGACGACCGCCACCTCGCGCACCCCCGGCACGGCCGCCACCACCGCCTCGATCTCACCCGCGGCAACGCCCTCGCCGCCGACCTTGATCACGTCCTTGATACGGTCGACGAAGGTGATCGCGCCGTCGGCATCGCGGCTGACGCGGTCGCCGGTGCGGAAATAGCCCCGTTCGTCGAAGGCGGCTTCGGTCGCGGCGGAATCGCCGAAATATTCGCTGAAGATCGAGCGGCCGCGCACCCCGCCGACGAGCAGTTCGCCGGCTTCGCCCGGCGCGACATCCCCGCCCTGCCCGTCGACGATGCGCAGGGCATAGGCCGGCGAGGCGCGGCCGATCGCGTCCGGACCGAGCACGCCGCAATCGGCATTGCCGATCACCGGCTGCGCCATCATCTCGGTCATGCCCCAGGCGGAGGAGACGTTTTCCACGCCATAGCGCGCCTGCTCATCCGGCATCTGGCGGTTGGTGATCCACATGCGGAAATCGTGTCGCGCCGGCATGTCCTGTGCTTTCAATGCGCCGATGGTGAAGGGCACATGCGCGGCAACCGTCGCGCGCTGCGCAGTAGCGAGCGGCCAGAAACGCGAGGCCGAATAGCGCGGCTGCAATACCACCGTTCCGCCGCGCCACAGCGCCGGCAGGAAGGTCCAGGAGAAGCCGACGACATGGAAGAGCGGCAGGAAGAGCAGCGTCACGTCGCTGTCGCGAAATCCTTGCTGCTGCGCGCCGATGCAGGCGCCCCAGAGAAGATTTTCATGCGTCCACAGCACCGCCTTGGCGCGCGCCGTGGTGCCGGTGGTGAAAAGGATCAGGGCCGGGAGATGCGGGTCCGGCGCGCGTGCGGGCAGCGGCTCGCCATAGAGCGTCTCGAAGAGGATCGCAGCCTGCGGCCTGTCCGCGAGGGCAGGCTCCTGACCGGCATCGGTCGCCGTCACAGCAATCCAGTCGAGGTCGGGCACATGCGACGCGACGAGGCCGGCAAGGCGCGGCTGGGTGATGGCCGCGCGAGGCGCTGCGGTCTCGGCCAAACCGGCCAGCTCCGGTCCCGCCGCCATCGGGTTCGTCACCACGCAGACAGCGCCGAGCCAGGCGCAGGCGAAGCGCACGATAAGCGTTTCGGGACAGTTTTCCAGATGAACGAGCACGCGGTCGCCCGGCTTGACACCCCGCGCGGCCAGCCCGCCGGCGAGGCGGGCCACGTCATGGGCGAAGGCCGCATAGGTCCAGTTCCGCTGCGGCCCGGCCTCCGGCACCCATACCAGCAGCGGATGATCCGGGCGTTCGGCGGCACGGCGCGCCAACAGGCGCGCCATGTCGAAGCCGGCAAAGGGCGAGATGCCGCCGCTTGCCGCGGATGATGAAGCGGGCAGCATCGGCGCCGCCGCTATTGGGGCTCGATACCCGCCGTGGCGACGTAGCCTTTCCAGTCCTCGATCTGTTGCAGGAGCAGCTTCTGCCCCTCCTCCGGCGTGCTGATGAAGGGGTCGCCGCCATTCTCGTTGAGGAACTTGACGGTTTCGGGCTTGGCCAGGATCGCGTTGAAATAGCCGTTGATCTTGTCGACGACCGGCTTCGGGGTTTCCGCCGGCACCATGGCGGCGAACCAGCTGAGCATGATGAGGTCGGGCAGCCCGGCTTCGCCGAAGGTCGGGTAATCCGGCGCCGCCTTGACGCGCTCCGGCGTGCCGACCGCAAGCACGCGTGCATTTCCCGCGCGCTCCTGCGCCAGCGCGAAGACCGGATTCATCATGGCGAAATCGAGCACGCCGCCATTGAAGTCGTTCACCACGTCGATGTCGGTCCGGTAGGCCACCTGCACGGTCTGCAGGCCGGCCTGGTCGGTAAACATCTGGCCCATCACGCGGCCGGTCGTGTTCGACTGGGCATAGGTGCCCTTGTCGCCCTTCTCCTTCATCCCCTTCACCAGTTCCTCGACGCTCTTATAGGGGCTGGCCGCAGGCACGATCAGCATGAAGGCCTGCTGGTTGACGGTTGCGGCAATCTGGATCTGCTTGCCCACATCGACCGGCGGGTTCTTGAACAGATGCATATTGGCGGCGATGGAGCTCGCGGCATGGATGTAGATCGTGTAGCCATCCGGCTTGGAACGGGCGAGATATTCAGCGCCGATATTGCCCGCGGCACCCGCCTTGTTCTCCACTACGACGGTCTGGCCGGACGCCTCGGCGAATTCCTTGCCGAGATAGCGCACCAGCACATCGGCACCGGAGCCGGCCGGGAAGCCGGTGATGAAATGGACGGGCTGGCTGGGATAGTCGGCCTGCGCGAAAGCGGGCGCGAGCCCTACCGAGAAAGCGAGCGCCGCTGCCGAGGCAGAGACAACGAAATTACGGCGATTGAACAGCATGCATTCCTCCCTTGACGTAAGGGATGCTTATATCAGGCAAGCTGATATGATTCAATCGCCGCCTGCGACAAATGGCCGGACAAGTGCGCCATGCGACTGCGCCGGAATGCATGTGAAAAGGCTCCCGCCGTCGACCAGCGGGAGCCCGAAAGGCTTCATATCCGTTTGAAACGCATTGCGCGACGCAGGGCGTTTACGCGCCGCTTCACGCGTTTCAGCTGTCGAAGAAGCTCTGCGTGCCGTGCGCCTCGATGGCGTCGGCAAGGCGGCCAAGCGCATGGACATAGGCCGCCGTGCGCACCGTCACGCCCTTCTCCTTCGAGACGTCCCAGATGGCGCGGCCCTCGCGCTCCATGATCGTCTGGAGGCGCTCATGGATTTCCTCGACGGACCAGTAATAGCCCTGCTTGTTCTGGACCCATTCGAAATAGGACACGGTGACGCCGCCGGCATTGGCCAGGATGTCGGGCAGGATGACGACGCCGTTCTTTGCGAGTATCTCGTCGCCCTCGGGGGTGACGGGACCATTTGCCAGTTCCAGCACCAGCTTGGCCTTCACCGATGCGGCATTCTGCTCGTGGATCATGCTTTCCAGCGCCGCCGGAACGAGCAGGTCGCAGTCGACGCCGACCAGATCGCCTGCCTTCAGATGCTCATGGCCGCCCTGGCCGACCGTGCTGACCACGGACTTTCCGGCTGCCTTCGCAGCCAGCAGCATGTCGATATGCAGGCCTGCCTCGGAGCGCACCGCGCCTTCCGAATCCGAGATGGCGACGATCTTGTGCCCGTCGCCGGCAAGCAGGCTGGCAATGTGCTGGCCGGCATTGCCGAAGCCCTGGACCGCGACGCGCATGGTCTTGCCGAGGCCGAGATCCTCGGCGAGGTGGCGGACCAGATAGTAGCCGCCGCGCGCCGTCGCATCGCCGCGCCCGAGCGAACCGCCGAGCGCGATCGGCTTGCCGGTGATGACGGCCGGCACCGCATGGCCGACGATCTGGGCATACTCATCCGCCATCCAGCCCATGATCATCGCATTGGTGTAGACGTCCGGCGCGGGAATGTCGCGATCGGGGCCGATGGTCCGGGCGAAGGCCTGGATATAGGCGCGCGACAGGCGCTCCAGCTCCGCCTTGGACAGGGTGCGGGGATCGACCTGCACGGCGCCCTTGCCGCCGCCATAGGGCAGGTTCATCACCGCGCATTTGAAGGTCATCCAGAAGGCCAGCGTCTCGACTTCGTCGGCGGTGGATTCGGGATGGAAGCGGATGCCGCCCTTGGTGGGTCCGCGCGTGTCGTCATAGCGGCAGCGCCATGCCAGGAAGGATTTGCGCGACCCATCGTCCATGCGGATCATCAGCCGCACCTTGGTCGTTTCTCGCGCATATTTCAGCTTCTCGATCACATCCGGGTCGATGCTGAGATGGGCTGCTGCCTCGTCCAGGCGGACGAGCGCGTGATCGAGAAGACTGTCTTCTGTCATCATAACTCCTGACGGGCTTGATTTAATGGGCCCTGCATAAAATAGCGGCAAGGGCACCGCAACCAGAGTCAGCGTGACTGACCTATTTTTTTGGGCATTTGCCCATGATCCATGCTCATAATGCTTATTTTTTCGGCAGATTTTTGCCCTGCCCGCTATCGGCGCGCCAGATCAGGAAAACAGATCGGGATGGCGCAGCCGCAATGCCTGCACCAGAAGCAGCGCATGCATGTCGTGAAGGAGGCCCTCGTCGGCCATCGCGGCGAGCTTTGCCAGCGGCATTTCCACGACGGTGATGTTCTCGTTCTCGGCCGCGATGCCGCCGCCGCTGCCTTCGCGCCCCTCCCGCGCGATGGGGGCCAGGAAGAGCGTCGCGCGTTCCGCGGAAATGCCGGGCGAGGTCCAGACCGTGCCGAGCGGCTCCAGCGCGCCGACACGATAGCCGGTTTCCTCGAAGACCTCGCGCCGCGCCGCCTCCTCGGCAGTCTCGCCCTCATCGACCAGTCCGGCTGGCGGTTCGAGCGACATGCCGTCACCACCCGCCGCGTAGAGGATCGGCGCGCGCAGCAAACGGACGAAGCAGGCGATGCGCCGAACCGGATCGTAAGGCAGGACGCTGATGGCATCGCCATGATCCTCGACCTCGCGCATATAGCGCTGGCCGTCTTCCTCTATCTCCACCCGGTGGAGCGTCGTCCAGCCCCGATAGACCGTCTCCCGCCCGACGATATGCGCCACGCCTGCTCTCCGTTCCGTTGCAACGCACCTCTTGTGCAATGCAACAGACCGAAAGGCCAGACTCAAGTGGCCGGAGCTAGACCGAGGCTCCCGCCCTGCTTCCGCGCAGCCGCCGCAGGCCGCGCCCGATCAGCGGCCACAGCAGGAGAAGCACGGTGATGATCAGGCAGGTGAGGCTGATCGGATGGGTGACGAAGACCGAGAAGTCGCCCCTGTTGAGCAGCAGCGCGCGGCGCAGGTTTTCCTCCATCAGCGGGCCGAGGATGAAGCCCATCAGGAAGGGCGCGGCATCGAAGCCAGTCAGCCGCATCGCATAGCCGAGCACGCCGATGCCCAGCACCAGCCACACGTCGAACACGTTGAGGCTCACCGAATAGACGCCGACGCAGATGAGGCAGATGATGCTTGGGAACAGGTAGCGATAGGGCACCTCGAGCAACTTGATCCATATGCCGACGAGCGGGATGTTGAGGACCAGCAGGAACAGGTTGCCGATCCAGAAGCTGGCCACCAGCGCCCAGAACAGATCGCCATGGTCGGTCATGAATTGCGGGCCGGGCGGTATGCCATGGATCATCAGCGCGCCGAGGATGAGCGCCATGGTGGCGCTGCCGGGAATGCCCAGCGTCAGCGTCGGGATGAAAGCCGTCTGCGCGGCGGCATTATTGGCCGATTCCGGCGCGGCCACGCCCTCGATCGCGCCGGTGCCGAAGATCTCCGGCGTGCGCGAGACGCGCTTCTCGATCGAATAGGCCAGGAAGGCCGAGATGGTGACGCCCGTGCCGGGCAGCGCGCCGAGCAGCGAGCCGAGGCTGGTGCCGCGCACCACCGGCATGGTCGAGCGCCGCACTTCTTCGCGCGTCGGCAGCATGTCGCGTAGGCGCACCTTGCCGACCTTGATGCGCTCCTCGCCGTCGCCCGATCCGCTGATCACCTCCGGCAGGCCGAACAGACCCATGGCGATGGCTACGATGCTGATGCCGGTGATGAGTTCGGGGAAGCCCATCGCATAGCGCTGGATGCCGGTGTTCACGTCGGTGCCGACAATGCCGAACAGCACGCCGACGACCAGTGCGCCGACGGATTTCAGCGGCGAGCCCCGCCCCACGGAGGAGGAGGCGAGCAGGCCGAGAAGCATGACCGAGAAATAGTCGACCGAGGTGAAAGACAGCGCGAACTCGGCGATGACCGGCGAGAACAGCGTCATCAGCAGAATGCCGGTGGTGCCGGCGATGAAGGATGCAACCGCGGTGACATAGAGCGCGACGGCGGCTCGCCCCTTCTTCGCCATCTGGTAGCCGTCGATACAGGTCACCGCCGAGGAGGCGCTGCCGGGAAGGTTGACGAGGATGGAGGTGATGGAGCCGCCATATTCGCCGCCGTAATAGATGCCCGCCAGCATGATGATGGCGGCGTCGGGCGGCAGGTAGAAGGTCACCGGCAGCAACAGGGCGATGCCCAGCATGGGGCCGATGCCGGGCAGCACGCCGATCAGCGTGCCCAGCGAGACGCCGACGAAACAATAGAAGAGATTGGTCAGGCTGACAGCCTGGGCGAAGCCGCCGGCAACGGAGGAAAGCAGTTCCATCAGCGGACTCCCGCGATGAAGGGGATGGACAGGCCCAGCAGATAGACGAAGACCAGCCAGGTCGCGGCTGCAAGGCCGATGGCCAGGACCACCGTGCCCTTCAGCCTCGCCTCACGATCGGCATAGGCCGAGATGATGGTGGAAACGAAAACGGCCGGGCCGAGGCCGACGGTCTCGATCAGCAGGCCGAAGGCGACGACGCCGCTGATGACGAAGCAGGCGGCGCGCCACTGCGGCGCTTCCCGAAGACTGGAAGGGGCGATGAACGAGCGCAGGATGATGGCGAGCGCCAGTCCCATGCCGACCAGCCCGAAGGAGAAGGGGAAGAAGCCCGGCCCCATGCGTGCCGGCGTGCCGATCCCGTAGCCCCAGGCGGTGATGACAAAGGCGGCGCAGATGGCAAGCATCACGCCGCCGGCCAGCAGATCGACGCCGACGCCCTTCACTTCATTTTCGGACATGCTTCTTTCCCGTGCGGGAGCGGCTCATGCCGCTCCTTGATGATTGAGGCCGCGGCCCCTCGCTGCGGCGTGCCGACCTGAAGTCGGCTGCGATCAATTGGCCTTCTTGGGCAGCGCGTTCGCCGCCGCGGTCCACTTCTCGGTCTCCTTCGGCAGCTCTGCCGAAAGATCGGCGGCATTCTGATAAGCCGGCAAAAGACCCTGCTTCTTGAGGAAGTCCGTCAGCGCGGGGTCCTCCATGGCTTTCTCAACCGCGCCGGAAAGCTTCTCTACGATCGGCGCGGGCGTACCGGCCGGCGCGACGAGGAAGTTGCCCGGCAGGGCGCCATAGCCCGAAACGGTCTCGCCGATGGTCGGCACATCCGGGAAATCGGCGACCCGCTCGGGCGACGTCACGCCGAGTATCTTGATCTTGCCGCCCTTGGCCTGCTCGATGGCGGCGGTGAGGCTGATGATGGCAAGCGGGATCTCGCCGGAAATGACCGCAGCGATGGAAGGCGCAGCACCCTGATAGGGCGCGTCCTGCATGTCGATGCCGGCATCGCTCTCCAGCATCTCGATGAGCAGGTGCTGGGTGGTGCCGACGCCCGGCGTTGCATAGAAGATCTCGCCGGGCTTGGCCTTGGCCTGCTCGATCAGGCCGGCAATGTCATCGGCCGCGAAGGACGGGTTGGCGACCAGCGCCAGCGGCGTGCGGTTGATATTTGCGATCGGCGTGAAGCTCTCCAGCGGATCGTATCCGGCATTGGGCACGAAGACCGGGCCGATCAGCGTCGAGGTGCCGCTGAGATAGAGCGTGTAGCCGTCCGGCTTCTCGTTGGCCACGAAGGCGGCGGCGATCAGCCCTCCCGCGCCCGGACGATTGTCGACGACAACCTGCTGGCCGAGGATCGGGCCCATCTTCTCCGCCAGCATGCGGGCGATCGTGTCGGTGCCGCCGCCGGCAGCGAAACCGATCACCAGGCGCACCGGCTTGTTGGGATAGTCCGACTGCGCCATCGCGGGTGCGATGGACAGAAGGAGGCCGGCCACGAGCGCGGCGGCCAGTTTGCGAAATGATGTCATCGGGTTTTCCTCCAGATTCGTGCGCCGGCGGCGGCGGCCCGGCTCACGCCGCCTTGGCGAGGGCGCCGAAGCCGCCAATATCGGTGTCGATGCCGAGCAGCCGCACGGAAGCCCAGACACCGGCCGTGGCACTGGCGACCACCGGCACGCCGACCTTCGGCTCCAGCAGCGGCGCGAGATTGGTCGAGATCAGGCCGCCGCAGGAGATCAGCACGGCGTCGATCTTGCCCTCTGCCTTGGCCGCGACACGCTGGCCGAGTTCGACGACCTGCTGTTCCGTCACGCCGTGGATCTGCTTCACATCCGCAAGGCCCAGCCCTTCGAGGACAGCGACCTCGAAGCCGCAATCGGTCAGATAGGCGCGGAGCTTCTCGTTGAGATCGTCCGTATAGGCGGTGCCGACGGCGATGCGCTTTGCCTTGAGGGCGCGCAGCGCGTCGCGGATGCCGTTGCTCATCGTCGTGGCCGGCAGACCCGTCGCCTCGCTGATCACGCGGGTCAGTTCGTCATTGAATGCGACGCCGCGGAAAAAGCTCAGCGAGGTCCCCATCAGCGACACGGCTTCCGCGCCTTCTTCTTTCAACTCCCGCGCCAGCTGCGCCACCCTATCGACGACATTGTCGAAGCTCTCGATCGACACCGAGCCGATGGCGATGCCGCGCGTGATGAATTTGACATCCGGATAGAGGGCGACGGCTTCCGGCGGAATCACGCCGGATGCAGGGGGGACGATCATGCCGATCACGCGAGTCATGGATGCTCCACTTGGTTTTGAACGCATGTGCCGGGCAAAAGCCCGGCACGCATTTCGCCGATATTACTGGGCGACCGACTTGTAGGCGTCGGTCCAGACTTGCGTCTGTTCGGGAATTTCCGCCTTGAGCTCCGCCGCGCTCTTGTAGACCGGCAGCAGGCCCTGCTTGGACAGCGCATCGGTCAGCGACTTGTCCTGCATGGCCGTCTCGACCGCCTTCGACAGGGCTTCGAGGGCCTCGGGCGGCGTCTTGGCAGGCGCCACGAGGAAGTTGCTGGGAAGCGCCGAGAAACCTTTCACCGTCTCGCCGATGGTCGGGACGTCGGGGAAATCCGCCACGCGCTCCGCTGTGGTGATACCGAGAATCTTGATCTTGCCGCCCTGCGCCTGCGAAACCGCGGCGCTGAGGCTGACGATGGCAAGCGGCACTTCGCCGGAAACGACAGCGGTGACGGAAGGCGCACCGCCCTGGAACGGCGCATCCTGCAGGTCGAGGCCCGCCGCCTTCTCCAGCATTTCGACCGCCAGATGCTGCGTGGTCGCCTTGCCTGGGGTGGCATAGAAGAACTCGCCTGGCTTCGACTTCGCCAGTTCGATGAACTCGGCCATGTTGTCGGCCTCAAAGGAGGGGTGAGCCACCAGCGCCAGCGGCGCCTGGGTGAGATTGGCCACCGGCACGAAGCTCTCGATCGGGTCGTAGCCGACATTGCCATAGACCACCGGGCCGATGAGCATGCTCGTTTCCGTCAGGATGATGGTGTAGCCGTCCGCCCGTTCATTGGCCGCATAGGCGGCTGCAAGCGTGCCACCGGCACCGGGACGGTTGTCGACCACGACCTGCTGGCCGAGCGGTCCCGCCAGCTTGTCGCTGACCAGTCGGGCGATGGTGTCCATGCCGCCGCCGGGCGCGAAGCCGACCACCATCCGCACCGGCTGGGTCGGATAGTTCTGGGCCGCCGCCGGCCCCGCGAGCAGCGCCCCAAACGCCGCCAACATCAACAATGTACGCATGGCTTTCCTCCCTGCCATTGTGCCGTCATCCTCCCGGGCACTCGTTCATTCGACACTAGGGACGAGCGTTCAACCTGTCAAACAGGGTTTCCGCCTGTCAAACATTCATCGCACGTCTTTTTCATGGGAAGAGCCCGAACAGCAGGGGCGGAGCAAAGGCCCCGCCCATGTATGCATGGTTCGATGCGACCCGGAAAGCTAGAGGCGCATGATGAACGGGTTCGGCACATCCGCGCCGTAGTTCATCCATACGGTCTTGGTCTGGATGAAGCTCTTGATGGCGGGGATGCCGTTTTCGCGGCCGATGCCGCTGCGCTTGTAGCCGCCGAAGGGCACGTTGAAGCTCGCCTGGCGATAGGTGTTCACCCAGACGGTGCCGGCCTCGATGCGGGCGGACACCTCGAAGGCGCGCTTCATCGACTGGGTCCAGATGCCGGAAGCAAGGCCGTAGAGCGTGTCATTGGCGATCTCGATCGCCTCTTCCTCGTCCTTGAACTTGATGACCGACAGGACCGGGCCGAACACCTCTTCCTGCGCGATGCGCATCTTGTTGTTCACGTCGGCGAAGATCGTCGGCTGGACGAAATAACCGCCGAGGTCCGAAGGGCCGCCGCCGAGCACGCAGCGCGCACCCTCCTGCTTGGCGATGTCGATATAGCTCAGGATCTTCTGGTATTGCGGCGGCGTGGTGACCGGGCCGACCTGCGTATCCATGCTCGTCGGATCGCCGAGCTTGGCGGTCCTGGCGAAGTCGAGCAGGCGCTCCAGGAACTGGTCGTGGATCGATTCCTGCACCAGCAGGCGCGAACCGGCGATGCAGGTCTGGCCGCTGGCCGCGAAGATTCCCGAGATCGCACCCTTCACCGCCTGGTCGAGATTGGCGTCGTCGAAGACGATGTTGGGAGACTTGCCGCCAAGCTCCAGCGTCACCGGTTTGAAGTCCTGCGCGGCCGCAGTCGCCACGGCCCGTCCGCCCGGCTCGCCGCCGGTGAAAGTGATCTTGGCGACCTTCGGATGCGAGACTAGCCGCGCGCCGACCTCATTGCCGAAGCCGGTCACGACATTGACGACACCTGCGGGGAAGCCTGCCTGCTCGACCAGCTTGGCGAATTCCAGCGTCGAAGCCGATGTGAATTCCGACGGCTTGAGCACCACCGTGCAGCCCGCGGCCAGCGCCGGCGCGATCTTCGACACGGTCAGCATCAGCGGCGAGTTCCACGGCGTGATGGCCACGACCACGCCCACTGGCTCGTTGCGGGTGAAGGCGAAGAGGCCCTTGGCCTCGACCGGCGGGATCGCGCCCTCGATCTTGTCGGCAAGACCGGCGAAATAGCGCAGCACCTTGGGCGCATAGCGCATCTGGGCGGACATTTCGGCAATCAGCTTGCCATTGTCGCGCACCTCGAACTCGGCCAGTTCCTGCGCCTTGTCGGCGAACAGATCAGCCAGCTTGTAGAGCAGTTCGCCGCGCGCGGTCGGCGACATCTGCCCCCACGGCCCCTTCTTCAGCGCGCGCCATGCGGCTTCGACAGCCTCGTTCGCCTCGGCCTCGCCGCCGCGCGCGATCGTCGCCCAAGCCTTGGTCGTATAGGGGTTCACCGTCTCGAAGCGTTCGCCCGAAGCGGCCTCCACCCAGTTGCCGTCAATCAGCATACGATAGTCTGTCATCGCCATCTCCTTCCCGGTCGGCAGCTTGCCCTTGCCCCTACCTGCGCTGCGAACCCCAACAAGGTCAAGCCTTTTGATTAACTTGTTTAATAAGAACGCTATATTTCTGCGTATATATCGAGCCGCGGCGACAAGCGCCGGGCACTGGCGCACCCGATGCTATTCCGCGTCCGGCTGGTTCTGCGGCAGCGCCTTGTCGAAGGCGGGCAAGGCCGCGCAGGCGTCGTAAATGCGGTTGATCGTGGGGTAAGGCTTCATGTCGACGGCGAAGCGGGCATTGTTGACCACCTGCGCGTGGAGGCAGATGTCGGCCATGGTCGGCGTGTCGCCATGGCAGAAGCGTCCGGTCGCCGGATGGGTGGCCAGCATCTCCTCCAACGGCGCGAAGGTGTCGGCCACCCAGTAGCGGAACCAGGCATTCACCGCCGCGTCGCCGGCGCCGAACTCATGGCGCAGATGGTTCAGCACCTTGAGATTGTTGACCGGATGGATCTCGCAGGCGACCGCCAGCGACAACGCGCGCACGCGGGCGCGGCCGAGCGGATCGGCCGGCAGCAGAGCCGGCTGGGGGTGTACCTCTTCCAGATATTCGATGATCGCCAGCGACTGGGTGAGGATCGTGCCGTCCTCCAGCTCCAGCGAAGGCACCGCGCCCTGCGGATTGACAGCCAGATAGGCCGGCTTGCGGTGGTCGCCATTGCGCAAATGATGGGCGACATAGCGATAGTCGAGCCCTTTCAGGTTCAGCGCCGTGCGTACCCGGATGGATGTCGAGCTGCGGAAATAATTGTGCAGGACCAGTTCGCTCATATGTCCTCCCTCGCGCCGATCGTGACGGCAACGGCGCCTATTGCCTCGATGGTGACGCGACATTCGTCGCCGATCTGAAGCGCTCCCACGCCGGCCGGCGTGCCGGTATAGACGAGATCGCCCGGCATCAGCCGCACCGACCGCGACAGGAAGGCGATGATTGACGGCACCGGCCAGATCATATCGGAAAGATCGGCCTGCTGGCGCAGTTCGCCATTGACATGGGTGGTGATCCGTCCCCGCGCCGGATGGCCGATGTGCGTGGCCGGAACGATCGCGCCGCAGACGGCCGAGCGGTCGAAGGCCTTGCCCCAGTCCCAGGGCTGGCCCTTGCTCTTGGCGACGGACTGGAGGTCGCGGCGGGTCAGGTCGTTGCCGGCGGCATAGCCCCACACATGGTCGAGCGCCGCCGCCTCGTCGATGGCGAACCCGCTCTTGCCGATGGCGATGACCATCTCGCCCTCGAAATGCAGGTTCCCGGTCAGCGGCGGATAGGCAACCGTCTCGCCATCTGCGACCAGCGCATCGGCCGGCTTGGTGAAGAAGAAGGGCGGCTCGCGCTCCGGGTCCTGCCCCATCTCGCGCGCATGGTCCGCATAGTTGCGGCCGACGCAGAAGATGCGCCGTACGGGAAAGCGCGCCGCCTCGCCCGCCACCGCGACGGTTGGAACGGCTGGAGCGTCAAAAACGAACTGCGCCATCGGATGTTCTGCCTCCCTCGGACAGGAAGCGATTAGCATGCTCCGGGCGTCATTCAAACCGGGCTGGAGCGGTTCAGGGTTTCACGGAAACACCGCCCCGCTCCAGCTCCTTGTTTAGCCGCATTTCTGCGACGCCAAGTGATTCCACTTGGCTGCAAAATGCTCCAGCTCAGCCGATCGACTGCGCACACCAGTGGTCGAGGCGCGTGTCACGCAAGGCGCGGATCGTATCGACACCTGCATCCGCGACGATGCGGTCGAGACCGGCGACGATGCGGCCGGGCAGCGCCGGGCCTTCATAGATCATGCTGCTGTAGAGCTGGAAGATATCCGCGCCGGCGCGGATCTTCTCCGCCGCCGTTTCCGCGCTATCGACGCCGCCGACGCCGATAATCGCCAGGTCCGGCCCGACGAGGCGGCGCATCCGGGCAAGAATCGCCGTGGACCGGGCAAAGAGCGGTGTGCCGGACAGGCCGCCGCCTTCGCCACGGGCGGCGCTGCGCAGCCCGTCGCGCGCCAGCGTGGTGTTGGACACGATGATGCCCTCAATGCCGCTCGCCAGCACCTCCTCGGCCACCTCTGCAAGCTCCGCCTCCGTCAGGTCCGGGGCGATCTTGAGGAAGATGGGCGTGGAATGTCCCGTCTCGCCACGGACGGCGACCATGCGGCGCAGCAGTTCCGCCAGGCTCTCGCGGCTCTGGAGATTGCGCAGGCCCGGCGTATTTGGCGAAGAAATATTGGCCGTGAGATAGGAAGCGACCGGCGCGAAGCGGCGGACGCCCGCCTCATAGTCGGCGATGCGGTCGGCGGCATCCTTGTTGGCGCCGATATTGACGCCGACAATGCCCGCCCGCCCCTTGCGCGCCGCAAGCCTTGCGGCCAGTGCGTCATGGCCTTCATTGTTGAAGCCCAGCCGGTTGATGACGGCCTTGTCCTCCACCAGCCGGAAGACGCGCGGGCGCGGGTTTCCCGCCTGCGGCAGCGGCGTGACCGTGCCGACCTCGACGAAACCGAAGCCAAGCCCCAGCAGCGCATCGGGAACCTCGCCATTCTTGTCATAGCCCGCCGCCAGGCCGAGCGGATTCGGAAAGGCCAGGCCGGCGAGCTTCACGCCCAGGCGCGCCGAGGCACGGACCGGAAGGCCAAGCGGCAGCCCGCAGCCCAGCGCCCGCAGCGAAAGCCCATGCGCGGCCTCGGCATCGAGGCCGAACAGGAAGGGCCGGCCGAGCCGGTAGAGCGGACCGATCATGATTCCAGCGGCGGAAATATGTGGCTGCCATCACTGCCGAGCGGCAGCGGGCGGATCCATGCGACGGCGGCAAGATCGAGCGGCGCATAAAGATGCGGGAACAGCGCCCCGCCGCGCGAGACCTCATATTTCAGCGCATCGCCGAGCAGCATAGGATCGACGGCCACGAGAACGAGGTCGTCCTGCCCGGCAAAATGCTTCGCGGCGGTCTCGACCGCCTGTTCGCCGGTGGAGAAATGGATGAAGCCGTCCGAGAGATCGATGGAAGCGCCGTCGAAACGGCCAGCTGCTTCCGCTTCTTCCCACATGCCGCGCGGGCAAATCTTGTAGATCATGCTGGTCATGGATGCGCTATAAAGCATGTCGGCCGAAAGTGGGAACCGGTTTCGCCGCCGGCGACATGCTTTGAAACAGGAAATGCGCGAAAGCGGCCATGCCGTCACGGGAAAGCCATCCATGCGCGCCATGCTCGATGAAAACCGCGACCTGTCCGAAACCGCAGCCGCTGCTGGAGACTTGCCATGAGAACCGTCACAATCGCCGCCTTGCTGACCGTGATCGCGCTGCCGGCAGCCGCCCAACCCGCCGATCGCTACCAGATGGAGCGCTCCGGCGAGGGTTTCGTCCGGCTCGATACGCAGACCGGCGAGATGGCATTCTGCGATGAGGTTTCCGGCCGCATCACCTGCCGGGCGACCCAGGAAGGCTCCGAAAGCGCAATGGCGGCGCCCGCCCTGGAGGCGCGCATCGCGGAACTGGAAAAGCGTATCGCAGCACTCGAAGCGCGCCCCGGCACCGTGCAGAACGTGCCGACCGAGCAGGAATTCGAGCAGACGCTGACCTTCATGGAGCGGTTCTTCCGCCGCTTCATCGGCATCGTGAAGGAATTCGAGGACGAGAAACCGGCCACTCCGCCGCCCGCCACCGCGCCGGACCGGACCTGACGCTGCGTCGGTGCGCGAATACGGATTTGCCGCTCCCATTTCTCGGTCTGCGGCCTTGAAATGAGCCCGTTCTTGCCCGCATAATCCGGTGCGCGTCACATCCTGGGGGAGGATGCCGCGCCAGCCGCGGCTGCAAGGAGGGGGTATTTGCCGAGCCATAAATTCGTGATCGCCGACGACCACCCGCTTTTCCGGGGCGCCCTGCGGCAGGCATTGGGCGGAATGGGCGAAGCCTGCGAAATCATCGAGGCCGGGGACTTCGACAGCGCCAAGGCCCTGATCCTCGAAAACGACGATGCAGACCTCGTCCTGCTCGACCTGACCATGCCCGGCGCCAGCGGCCTTTCCGGCGTCGTCACGCTCAAGGGCCTGCACACCTCGCTGCCGATCATCGTCGTGTCTGCGCATGACGACACGGCCACGATCCGCCGGGCGCTGGAGCTCGGCGCGGCGGGCTTCATCTCCAAATCGGCCAGCATGGAGGAAATCCGCGCCGCCGTGCGCACCGTTCTGGATGGCGGCATCCATGCACCCCCGGACATCGAGCTGGGCGTCGAGGGCGATGCCGAGGTGCAGGATCTCATCCAGCGGCTCCAGACCCTCACCCCCCAGCAGACGCGCGTGCTGACCATGCTGGCGGAAGGCCTGCTCAACAAGCAGATCGCCTATGAACTCGGCGTCTCGGAAGCCACCATCAAGGCGCATGTCTCGGCTGTGCTGCAGAAGCTCGGCGTCGACAGCCGCACGCAGGCGGTGATCCGCCTGTCCCGCATCGGTTCCGACCCGGCGCAGATCGGCGGATAATCCTATTCGGCGGCGACGCGCTGGAACCGCGTCAGCGCGGCGCGTAATTGCGCCGGTTTCACCGGCTTGCCAAGCACCGCCACCTCCATCCTCTCGGCCGCCCCACGCACCTCCGACGACCGGTCGGCGGTGACGAGCAAAGCGGGGATCTCTTCCCCGAAGCGCTGGCGCAGCCATGCGATGACGTCGAGGCCGTTCTCGCCATCAAGGTGATAGTCGGCGAGGATGAGGTCCGGTGGCGGCATTCCGGCGGCGCGCTGCGCCACGCCCTGCGAGCCAGTATGCGCCTCGACCACGCAGCCCCACCCTTCCAACAGCAGGCGCATGCCGTCAAGGATGCGCGCATCATTGTCCACGCACAGCACGCGCATGCCGGCGAGCCTCACCTGCCGCTGCATTTCCGGCGGCGCAGCCGCGTCGGGCGCGGCCGCCGGCGCTTCCGCACGCGGCAAGATGACGGAGAAACGCGTGCCGACGCCCTGATGCGATTCGATCTGGATCTCGAACCGCAGCACGCGCGCGATACGGTCGACGATCGACAGGCCGAGCCCCAGCCCCTGCGCCTCCCGCACCCCCTCCTCCAGTCGCAGGAATTCGCGGAAGACCGTGTTGAGCTTGCTTTTGGCAATGCCGATGCCGGTATCGAATACCTGGATCTCGACCAGGTCGCCGCGATTGCGCACGCCGACCAGCACCTTCCCCTTGCGGGTATATTTGATCGCATTGGAGACAAGGTTCTGTACCAGCCTGCGCAGCAGGTTGCGGTCGGTCATTACCGCCAACGACGAGGCGACGATGGTCAGCTCCAGATTCTTCTCCTGCGCCATGGGCTGGAAGTCGGTGCCGATCTGGCGCAGCAGATCGTCCAGCTTGAAGCACGTCTCCGAGGGCTTGAGCGCGCCGGTATCGAGCCGCGAAATGTCGAGCACGGCGCCCAGTATGGCTTCGACGGAATCGAGCGCGGACTCGATATTGCCAAGACCGTCGCGCAGCCTTCCGGGCTCGGCCGTCTCCATGAAGGACGAGCAATAGAGCCGCGCCGCATTGAGCGGCTGGAGGATGTCGTGGCCGGCGGCGGCAAGGAAGCGCGTCTTGCCGAGATTGGCTTCCTCCGCCAGCATCTGCGCCTGCGCCAGTTCCTCGTTCACCCGCACGAGCTCCACGGTGCGATTCGCGACGCGCTGCTCCAGCGTCTCGTGCGAGCGCTTCAGCGCCAGGTCGGCGGCGACGCGCTGGGTGATGTCGGTATAGGTCGCCACGATGCCGCCATCGGGCATCGGATTGGACCGCGCCTCGATGATGCGGCCCGAGGAGAGGAGTTCGATCTGCCAGGGCTTGCCCAGTTCGGCCAGCCTGTCGAGGGCGACGTCCTCCACCGCCGGCAGCAGATCGCCGCGCGCGGCGAGATGGCGGAAGATGGCGGTGACAGAAACGCCCACCTGCCCCATCTCGTCGGGCAGGTCGAACAAGGTGCGGTACTGCCTGTTCCAGCAGATCAGCCGCAGGTCCTTGTCGAAGACGGTGATGCCCTGCTCCATCTGGTCGAGCGCCGTCTGGAGCAGGTCGCGATTGTGCTGGAGCGCTTCCGAAGCATCGTCGAGCAGGCGCAGCGTGTCGCGCGAGGAACTGTCATTGCGCTGGAACAGCAGCGACAGGATGAGCCGCGACGAGGACGAGCCGACGGCGCTGGCCAGCAATTGCTCGGAAAAGCGGATTACCGCCATATTGGCCGGCTCATGGCCCTTCAGCACCACCGCTTCCCGCTCGGCGAAGGACTGGAACGATCGTTCCGTGCGCTCGACCCCCAGATAGCGCGCGATCGTGTCCTTCAGGTCGTCCACGGTCACCGCGGTGCGGAAGCGCTTCAGCACCGGCATGGGGCTCGTCTCGCGCGGCACGAAGATCGCCGCCTGGATGCGTTCCAGCGGCACGGCGGGACGCGACAGCGAACCGAGAATGAAGAACAGCCCGTTGACGGCGAGGCTCCACAGCACGCCATGGTTCAGCGGTTCGGCCACCGTGCCGAAGAGCCCTTGCGGCCGCAGGCTGGCGATGCCGAAGGGGCCGGTGACGAGAAATTCCGTCCCGACCGGCAGGATGGACGGCAGCAGCAGCGTATAGAACCAGACCAGCGCGCCGGCGCACATGCCGAGCGCCGCACCTCGTGCATTGGCCCGGCGCCAGATCAGGCCGCCGAGCAGCGCCGGGGCGAATTGCGCGATGGCGGCGAAGGAGATGAGGCCGATGGCCGCCAGCCGCGTATTGTGGGTCGTCTCGCGATAGTAGAGGAAGGCGGCAAAGATCAGGATGAAGATGGCCGCGCGGCGCACATTGAGGATCAGCCGCGTCAGGTCTTCCTTCTCGCGTACGTCCGGGCGCAGGAAGCGGCGCAGGAAGAGCGGGATGACCAGATCGTTGGTGATCATGATCGCCATCGCCACGCTTTCCACGATCACCATGGCGGTCGCGGCGGAGAGGCCGCCGATGAAGGCGAAGAGCGCCAGCGCGTCATAGCCCTGCAGCAGCGGCAGCGACAGGACGTAGAGATCGGCGCTCGTCTGCCCGCCCACCAGCGCCAGGCCCACATAGGCGATCGGCACCACGAAGAGATTGATCGCGACGAGATAGGTCGGGAAGAGCCAGCTTGCCTTGCGCAATTCGCTTTCGTCGCGGCTTTCCACGACTGTCACATAGAACTGCCGCGGCAGCATCAGTATCGCTAGGCCCGAAAGCGTCGTCATCACGATCCAGCTGCCCAGCGAGGTGCGGTAGCCCATGGACGCGGCCACATCCGCGCTCTGCGTAACCCGCGCCATCAGCTCCGCCGGGCTGCCGAACATGACGAAGACGACGGTGAGGCCCACGGCGAGGAAGGCGGCGAGCTTGACGATGGACTCCACCGCCACCGCCAGCACGAGCCCGTCCTGATGTTCGGTCGCGTCGGCATGGCGCGTGCCGAACAGGACCGCGAAGAGCGCCAGCAGCACCGCCACCATGAAGGAAATGTCGCCGAGGAAGAAATCGAAGCTGGCGGCCGAGCCATTATAGTGCCCGACCATCAGCTGCATGGAATCGGAGATCGCCTTGAGCTGGAGGGCGATATAGGGGACCGCCCCCAGCGTGGCGATGACCGCCGCGATGGCCGCCACGGCGAAGCTCTTGCCGTAGCGGGCGGCGATGAAGTCGGCGATGGAGGTGATCTTCTCCGACTTGGCGAGGCGGATGATGCGCCCGATCAGCGGGAAGCCGAACAGGAAGACCAGGATCGGGCCGATATAGATCGCCAGGAATTCCCAGTTCCGCTCCGAAGCGAGGCCGACGGAGCCGAAGAAGGTCCATGAGGTGCAGTAGATGGCGAGACTGAGCGGGTAGATATAGGGCCGCGGACGGCGCGGATCGATGCGCGCGGCGCGGCGGTCGCCGATGCTCGCGATCGCGAACAGCAGCGAGACATAGGCGACCGCCAGAACGACGATGACCCAACCCTGCACGAGCGTCCTCCCTTACCCGGCTCACGCGATGCAATCACAGGTTGGCGGGCGCTGTCCATCGCACAATCATCCGACCTTGGGCGAAAACGAACGCCCCGAGCGGAAACCGATTTCCACTTTCGTGGGGCTGCTCTGGCGTCAGACCGTGCTTTTGCTATTCTGCGCCGGCGCGGCGAGGGACAATCAGCGCTGACGCTCTTGACAGGAGGGACCATTGATCAAGGAATTTCAGGAATTTATCGCCAAAGGGAATGTGATGGACCTGGCGGTCGGCGTGATCATCGGCGGCGCATTCGGCCTGATCGTGAACTCGCTGGTCAATGACATCATCATGCCGATCGTCGGCGCGATCTTCGGCGGCTTCGACTTTTCGAACTATTTCCTGCCGCTGTCGTCGAACGTTACGGCCACTTCACTGGATGCCGCGCGCGAGCAGGGTGCGGTGTTCGCCTATGGCAACTTCCTCACCGTGGTCATCAACTTCCTGATCCTGGCCTGGATCATTTTCCTGATGGTCAAAGCGGTGAACAATATGCGGCGCCGGCTGGAGCGCGAACAAGCTCCGGCCGCAGAAGCGCCTCCCCCGGCGGACGTGGCGCTCCTCACCGAGATCCGCGACCTGCTGGCCAGGAAGTAACGGCATCCGGGCGGGGCATCGCGCGATGTCCCGCCCGTCCTCTCCCGCGTCTATTCGCGCGGGGGAATGTTCAGCCCGCGCTGGCTGGCCGGGCGCGCCACGCAGCGCTCTAGCCAGGCATTGACGTTGCGCAGGCCGTCGAGGCCGGTGATGTCGCCTGCCTCATAGGTCACGCGGATGGTGCGGACCCATGGGAAGATCGCGATGTCGGCGATCGTATATTCGTCGCCCATCATCCATTCACGCCCTTCCAGCCGCTGCTCCAGCACGCCCAGCAGACGCTTCGTCTCATTGCTGTAGCGCTCCAGCGGCCGCTTGTCCTCGATCGCCTTGCCGGCGAATTTGTGGAAGAAGCCGAGCTGGCCGAACATCGGCCCGATACCCGCCATCTGGAAGAACACCCATTGCAGCGTCTCGTAGCGCCGCGCGGGATCGGTCGGCAGCAGCTTGCCGGTCTTTTCGGCCAGATAGGTCAGGATCGCGCCGGACTCGAAAAGCGCCAGCGGCTTTCCGCCCGGCCCGTTCGGGTCGATGATGGCGGGGATCTTGCCGTTGGGGTTGAGCGCGAGGAATTCCGGCGTCCAGGTTTCGTCCTTGCCGATGGCGACCAGATGCGCCTCGTAGGGCAGCCCAACCTCCTCAAGGGCGATCGAGACCTTCACCCCGTTTGGCGTGGGGAAGGAGTAGAGCTGGAGCCGCGTCGGATCGGCCGCAGGCCAGCGTTTCGAAATCGGATGGTCGGCAATCGTGGTCATGGAAATCCCTTCGTCGGACGGGCGCAGACGGCGCTCCAGCCCTTCTACCGCATCTCTCGTGAAAAGTGGGAGCCGGTTTCGAAGCGAGCGCCGCCGCTTCAGTCGGGCTTCTTGCCCGCGGCGAAAATGGTCACGTCGTCGCCCTGAAATTCCACCGCCACCACGTCGCGCAGCAGCACCGCGCGCGAATTGACCGCGTGGTAGAGTATGGCGCTGCCCTCGATCGATTGCCGCAGCTCGTTGACCGCATCGGCCTTCTCATCGAGCTTGGCGTCGACCGCCGATTCGCCCGCCGCGAGATCCGGCATGAAGACGATCTCGACATTCTCGACCCGATAGCGCTTGCGTACCTCGACGGCATTCTCGTGACTGCGCTCGATGGCCGCGACCAGACGCGCCTCTTCCTCCGAAGCCTGCTTTTCCCCGGTTGCAACCTCGGAGCCCACGATGGTCTCGATCGCACCTTCCGCATCCAGCCCCTGGGCGTTCAGCGGTATTGTCGGCGCGACCGCCAGCAGGGCGGCAAAGGCCAAGGCATGCAAGCGCCAGTTGCCCATCCCGCACAGAGCTCTTTCTTCGGCTGCAATCATGTTTTCCTGCTCCTCTTTCTTGCCGACTTTCATGCCCAGAAACCTATGGCATTTCAATGGCATGAGCTATGCACGCGCATTGCCGCGTGGCAGGCCATCATAGGGTAATGCGGCACCGGGGGGCGCGGTTCCACGTCCATATGTCCCATTCACCCGCTTTCCCGCGACAGGATTGCCGACCGGCCACCGAAAAGGCATATAGGCGGCATGATCGTCGTTGTCGCACGTCTCGTCATCAAGCCCGGCACCGCTCCGCTGCTGCTCGAAGCGGCACGCCGCTGCGTCGCCGAGACCCGCAATGAACCCGGTTGCCTCTCCTACGATCTCTTTGCCAGCGTGACGGATCCCGACAATCTGACCTTCGTCGAGCGCTGGGAAGACCGGGAAGCACTGTCTGCCCATGCGCGCTCGCAACATGTCGCGGAATGGCGCGCGGCAGGCGCGGATTACATCATCGAGCGGCAGATCGACATCGTTCATCCCAGCGCGATCGAATCGCATACGGTTTGAACGGCCCCGCCTGCGCTCACGCGCCTTCTGACGTGAAGTCGAACGAAAATGGCGCGCGGCTCATCACCCATATGCTGGTGTCGCTCGTATCCTCGCCATAGGAGGTGAGCACGGCGTGGATCTGCCCGCGATGGTGCACCTGATGGGTGAACATATGTGCGACCAGGACCGCATAGGGCGTCACGAACTGCTCGGGCCGGCCGCGAAACCAGTAGCAGTCGGAATCAAGGAATTCCTGCGTCACGCCTTCCGCCCATGCGGCGATGCGGTCGTTCGTCTCCGTGCGCGCGGCGACGAAGGCGTCGAAATCGTGGAAATATTTGTCGCTGTCGTCGCGGATGCCGGGCGGCAGGGGCGAACCGGTCAGCCGGTTCAGCCACACATGATCCACCCAGAGAATGTGGTTGAAGGTGCCGTGCAGCGATTTCCAGAACACGCCGCGATCGGCACGTCGCTGCGCGTCGGTCAGCCGCTGCGCGGCGGCGATGAAACGGCGGTCCATCTCGGCATTGTAGCCGGCCATGTAGCGCGCATAGGTCGGGTGGATCATCATGGCGGCGCGGGTTCCCTATATCAATGACGGGAGACGCGGCCATGCATCATGCCGGGCCACCGGCCCGGCACCTCGCATATCCGTTCGTTCCCTGAAATCCAGACTATGGCAGGCGATAGAGCGCCTTCGCATTGCCGCTCAGGATCGCCACCTTTTCCTCGTGCTTGAGCGGCACCTTGAAGGCATATTCCGGATGGTCGAAATCCCAGTGCGGATAGTCGGTCGAGAACATCAGGTGATCCGACCCCATCCATTCGAGGAGGTCGTACATGTCGCGATTGTTCTCGGGCTCCTCGATGGGCTGCGTGGTGATCCACACATTCTGGCGCACATAGTCGGACGGCCGCTGTTTCACATGCGGCACTTCCTCGCGCATGCGCTCCCATTCGCGGTCCATGCGCCACATCAGCGCCGGCAGCCAGCCGAAGCCGCCCTCGACCAGCACATATTTGAAGTTCGGGAAGCGCTCGAACACGCCCTCGAAGATCATGCTGGCAAGGTTGGTCTGCATCGAGTTCGAGAAGGCGACATGCTCCTCGATATAGAAGGACGTCCAGCCGGCCGCCGTATTGGAACGGCTGCCATAGGCGGCCGAGTGGCTGGCGAGCGGCAGGTTGTAATGCGCCGCCGCCTCATAGAGCGGCCAGTAGCGCTTGCGGCCGGCGGGCTCCAACGCGCGCGGCGGAATGGCGATCTGCACGAAGCGCTTGTCCTTGACGCGCTCCTCGATCTCCCTGATCGCGGCGGCCGTATCTTCCTGCGTGACGGAAATGCCGCCGAGCAGGCGCTTGTCATTGTCCATCCACTTGTCGATCTGCCAGTCGTTCAGCGCGGTGCAGAGTGCTGCGCCCAGATCCTGGTTGAAGGTCGACGCGCCGGGGCCGAGCGCCTGCAGCAGGCCGTATTCGATGTTCAGCGGATCGAGAAGCTGTTCCTGCATGAAGGCAAGGTCCGAGGCCGGCGGACCGCCATTCGGCGGCCAGGCGTCGCGCCGCATGCCGGCGCCCGGCGTGATGCGCGGATAGGGCATGCCGCCCAGGAACGGATTGGCCACGCGGATGGCGAAGTCGCGCGCATGGTCGCGCCAGCGCGCCGGCATGAACTTCACCAACTCGTCGCGCGTCGACATGGCCGGGTGGATATCGCAATCCACGACCGGGATCTTGGTCGCCGCGGTCTGGTCGATTTTCGTGTCGATCTGGTTCATTCGCCAACCTCCAGTCGGGAATATGTCGCGCGAACATTATCGACGGCGATCTTCTGCGCCATCTCCTGCGGCAGCGCCGCCGGCCATTCGCTCACATCCATGCGGTGATCATGCGGGAAATCGGTGGAAAAGAGAAGCATGTCCTCGCTGCCGAGATGGGCGATCGCGCGGCGTGATATCTCGACATCGCCGGGCGCGTCGAAAGGCTGCGTGGTCATGCGGAAGTGGCGGCGCATGATATCGGCCGGCTTCTCCTTGACCCATGGCACCTCGATGCGGGCGCCGCGCCAGTCCTTCGACATGCGCCACATCAGGCCCGGCATCCAGGTAATGCCCGATTCGACCAGCACCACCTTCATCTCCGGCCATTTGGCGAAGACGCCCTCGGCCACGAAGCTACCCACCTGGTTGGCGAAGGCCGTCGCCTGGGCGACATTCTCCTCGACCAGATAGGAGGGGAAGCCGCTCTGCGTCGGCGCGTGGCGGTAATTGTTGCCGAAATGGATCGCCAGCGCGAAGCCGTGCTTCGCCGCCGCCTCGTAGATCGGCCAGTAGATGCGGCGGCCGAGCGGATGCTCGCCCGAGGAGATCGTCAAAATCTGGACGAAGCGCTTGTCGCCGGCATATTTCTCGATCTCCTGCACCGCCGCTTCCGGGTTCTGGAACGGCACCAGAAGCGAGGCGCGCAGGCGCGGGTCGCGGTCGAGCCATTCCGACACGATCCAGCGATTGGTCGCCTCGCACATGGCGGTCGACAGATAGGGGTCGTAGAAGGCGTGCGGGCCGCCGCTGATCACATTGAGGATCGCGGCGCGCAGGCCAAGCGGGTCGAGCAGGCGCGAAGCAAGGTTCGCCGCATCGCTCACGGCGCCATCGGGGTTGCGGCGCGGGCGGATGCCCTCGGGATAGGACATGAGGTCGATATGCTCGATCTCGCGCGACACGAATATCTCGCGCCAATAGGCGTCGAGGAACGGCATCAGGTCGGCGCGGCGCGGCGCGCGCGGATGCACGTCGCAGTCGATCGCGCCCAGACCGGCGATCTTCATCGCCTCCGGCTTGCGGGTTGCGGCCGCAGCAGCTTCACTCATATTTCGCTCCTCCTCGCCAGCATGCCAGCCACCGCACGGCATGCGCAGTGAACTATATACGCCATATCGCGGCGAAGGCTACCGATGAGGGCGTCGTTTCAGCCTGATTGCATACATTCGGACAAGATTTGCATGTTGCAGCGCGCAAATCCTACCTTGCGCGCCGCAAGGCCGGAACGGCCTACAGGCCCGCCAGATCGGCACGCCGCAACACGTCCTCATACATGCGGATGACCGCGACATCGACCATCTCACCATCGACGGCGATGGAGCCCAGCCCCTGTGCTTCCGCTTCCCTGTATGCAGCGGCGAGCGCACGGGCCTTCTTCACCACCGCCATGTCGGGCGTGAAGACGTCGAGCGCCGGCTGGATCTGGTTGGGGTGGATCGCCCATTTGCCGACGAAGCCCAGCATCAGCCCGCGGCGCGCTTCCTCCGTATAGGTCTCGCTGTCGTGGAAGGAGGGGAACGGCCCGTCGATGGCGTCGACCTTGGCGCTGCGCGCGGCCACCGCGATTTTCCAGCGGCCATAATGCCAGATGTCGCCCGGATAGCCGCTGGTGCCCTTGATGGCGCGGTCGTCCATGCCCTGCGCGGCGGTATAATCGCCCATACCGAAGATCAGCGCTTCCAGCCGGGGCGAGGAAAAGGCTATCTCGTCGACGCGCATCATCGCCTCGACCTCCTCGATCAGCACCTCGATGCCGATGCGCTTTTCGAGCTTCAGCTTCTTCTCGATCTGGGTCAGCAGCGTGTCGACAAACTGCACGTCGGATGCGGTCTTGGCCTTGGGCAGCATGATCGTGTCGAGATGCTCGCCGGCATTCTCGACCACATGGATGATGTCCTCATAGGCCCATTGCGTGCCCAGATCGTTGATGCGCACGCAGCGCGTCTTGCCGGTCCAGTCGAGGCCCTTCAGCGCCTCGACGATCTTCTGGCGGGTCGGCACCTTGGCGCTCGGCGCCACCGCATCCTCCAGGTCGAGGAAGACGTGATCGGCCTTCGAGCCTGCGGCCTTGGTCATCATCTTCTCGCTCGAGCCGGGCACGGCGAGCTGCACGCGGCGAAGGCGGGCGGGCTGCTTGGGAAATGTCATCGCAATCTTCCTCTCGTCATGTCAGCCGAAGGCGCGCGCCGCGCGCAACGCCGCGATCTCGGCGGCCGAATAGTCCAGCCCCGCCAGGATGTCGTCGGTGTGCTCGCCCAGCATCGGCGCGCGTTTCCGGATCCCGCCGGGCGTGCGCGACATCTTCACCGGCACGCCGGGCAGCGTCACCGGCGTGGCCGAGCCGGGCTGCTCCACCTCCACCAGCATCTCGCGGGCGCGGAAATGCGGATCGGCGAAAATCTCGTCCACGCGGTAGACCGGCGCAAACGGCACCTGCCCGCCGATCAGCTCGGCGAGCTCGGCCTTGGTCTTCAGCTTGGTGAAGCCTTCGACGATGTCATAGACCTCGTCGCGGCGGGCGACGCGCAATTCGTTGGTGGCATAGAGCGGGTGGTCGATCAGGTCCGGCCGCTCCATCGCATTGCATAGGGCGCGCCAGAAATGCGGATGCGGCGCGCCGATGGTGGCCCAGCCATCCTTGCAGCGGAACAGGCCATAGGGGCATAGCAGCGGGTGCCGATTGCCCTCGGGCTTGGGCACGATGCCGGCAAATGTGTGCTGGTGAACGATGCGCTCGCACAGCGCCATGATGCCGTCCACCATGCCCACATCGATGAACTGGCCCTGCCCGGAGCGCTTTGCCTCCATCAGCGCGGCAAGGATACCAAAGGCGGTCATCATGGCCGGCACGAGGTCGCCGACGCCGGGGCCGATCTTCAGCGGCGTGTCAGCGTCCGGCCCGGTAATGCCCATGATGCCGCCCATGGCCTGCGCCACCACGTCGAAGGCCGGCCAGTCGGCATAGGGGCTGGCGCCGGAGCGTACATCGCCGAAGCCCCGGATCGCCGCATAGATAAGGCGTGGATTGCGCGCCGAGAGCACGTCATAGCCCAGCCCCAGCCGCTCCATCACGCCGTTGCGGTAGTTCTCGATCACCACGTCGGCGGTGTCGATGAGGCGCAGCAGGATTTCCCTGCCCTCTTCGGTCTTGAGGTCCAGCGCGATGCCGCGCTTGTTGCGGTTCACGCTGGCGAAATAGCCGCCATAGTCGCGCAGTTCATCATCGGGCCGAAACGGGCCGTTGCGGCGCGTCTCGTCGCCCTTGGGCGGCTCCACCTTGATGACGTCGGCGCCATGGTCGGCCAGCATCTGCGCGCAGAAGGGACCGGCGAGTACCTGCGTCAGGTCGATGACGCGGATTCCGTCAAGCGCACCCCAGCCGCTCATGCCACGCTCCGGCGGCGGATCAGCACGCGGCGCTCGATCTCGCAGACGAATTCCTGCCGCTGGTTCACGCCGACATGGCGGAAGGCGACGATGCCCGTATCCGCCCGATCGCCATCCTCCACCGAAAGCGTCTCGGTGATGGCATAGAGCGTGTCGCCGGCCACCACCGGCACGCGCAGCCGGAGCTTGCCCATGCCGAGCTCGGCGACGGCGTTTTCCGCCGTATCCTCGCTCGCCAGCCCGACCACGATGGAGGCTGTCACGCCGCCATAGGCGATGGGCTGGCCGAACTTCTCGTTCTTCATCGCATCGGCATTGAAATGGCCCTGCGCCGTGTTCATCGTCATCTGCGCCAAAAGCATCACGTCGAGATCGGTGACCGTCTTGCCACGCATATGGCGGAAGAGCTGGCCGGGCGCGAAATCCTCGAAGAAGGTGCCGGCAGGCGGATTCTGAATCTCGGTCATTTCGCCTTCCCCAGCAGATGGTCGGAGATGATCTTGAGCTGGATCTCGGAGGTGCCCTCGAAGATCTTGGTCAGCCGCGCATCGCGCCAGTAGCGCTCGACGGCATGAAGCGTCGTGTAACCCGCGCCGCCATGCAGTTGCAGCGCCTCGCTGGTGACGCGTTCGGCCATCTCAGTCGCATAGAGTTTCACCATCGAGGCTTCGAGGTCGCAGCGGCCGCCGGCGTCGATCTGCCGGCAGACATGGTACATGAGCTGGCGCGCCGCCTCGATCTCGGTCGCCATCTGAGCCAGCTTGAAGCGCAGCGCCTGGAACTCGGCGATCGGCCGCCCGAACTGGACGCGCTCCTTCACATAGGCCGTCGCATCCTCCAGCGCGCCGCGTGCAAGCCCGATGGCGCGGGCCGCCGTGTGGGCGCGGGCCACTTCCAGCCCCTTGGTGGCAATGAAGAAGCCGGAACCCTCCTCGCCCAGCATCTGACTGGCCGGCACGCGGCAGCCGTCGAAGGCGAGCTCCCAGGTCTTCCAGCCGAAATAGCCGATCTTGGGAATCGGCGCGCCGCTCACGCCCTTCGGCAGCGAACCGCGCTCCTTGTCGACAATGAAGGCGGTGATGCCGCTATAGCGTTTCTTCGGGTCCGAAGGTGGTGTGGTCCGCGCAAGCACGACGATGAAATCCGCACCGTCGGCGAAGGTGCACCAATATTTGTTGCCGGTGATGACCCATTCGTCGCCATCGCGCACGGCGCGGCAGGACAGGCCGGAAATATCCGATCCCGTGCCCGGCTCGGACATGGAAAACGCGCCGATCTTCTCGGCCGTCGCCATGGCCGGCAGATATTTCTGCTTCTGCGCCTCCGACATGGCGTTGATGCCCACACATGGGCGGATGATCGAACCGACGCTCATCCAGGCGCGGGAAAGCTCCTCCGTCACCATGCAATATTCGAGGCAGCCGAGCCCCGCGCCGCCATATTCCTCCGGAATGAGGATGCCGAAAAAGCCCAGTTCGGCCATCCGCTCGCGCAATTCCATCGGAATGTCGCCACGCTCGGGATCGAGCCTGTTGGCCACGGGCAGCACCTCGCGCATGGCGAAATCGCGCGCGGTCTGCTGGATGAGTTGCTGTTCCTCGGTAAACATCAGATCCGGCTCGCCGCGCGCTTGATGACGAGATTGGAGCGCTTGTAGTCCAGCACCTTGCTGCCTTCGGCGTCGAAGCCCTCGGTATGCCAGGTGACGATGCCGTAATCCGGGTCACTCTTCGATTCCCGCCGCGCCACCACGGTCGAACGCGCCGTCAGCGTATCGCCGGGATAGACCGCCTTGTGGAAGACCAGATCGTCCAGCCCGAGAAAGGCCCCGCCGCGCTCGGAACAGTCTTCCACCGACAGGCCGAAGACGATGGAGAAGGCGAGATAGGGATTGGCCACCACGCCCGCATGGCCGTCGGCCTTCGCCCGCTCGGCATTGAAGTAGAGCGGATTGTAATGGATCGTCGCGGCGTTGAAGATCACATTGTCGGCCGTCTCGACCGTGCGCCCCCAATGATGCTCGAAGACGCGGCCTTCCTCGAAATCCTCGTAGCAATTGCCGCGCACCCTGACCGGCGCATTGGCCAGCCGCTCGTCCAGTCCACGATCCACACTGTCCTCCCATGCGTGCCGGAAGCATTGCAAGCGCGTCCGGCTGGCGCGAAAACTAGGAAAGTATGTATGACCTGTCAAACTTCTTTTTTGTATATAAAACTATTTGCAGGGACGATATGGTTCGGCCCGGGGAAAATTCCGCGAGACAACGCCTTTCGCGCCGCCTTTCGGCAGCGTGAAGCAGCGCGGGACTGCAATATTATTTCAGGCGCGGTGGCCGAGCTGGGCGGAGAGCGCGCGCGTCGCTTCAAGCACGAGGCCGCTGACGGCAGCCTCGCCGCCGCATTCCGCCACAAAGGAGTGCGGCGCGATGGCCGCCAATGCGCCGATCGGGCCGCTGCCATCCAGCACCGCCGCCGCACAGGAGGTGATCGGCGTCTCGAAGATGGACGGGCTCAGCACATAGCCGCGCTCCCGGTCATGCGACAGCGATTCTAGCAGGGCGTCGAAGGAGGCGGGCACCGGATAGTTACGGCATTCCGCGACGATGCGGTGATAGATGGGCTTCAACGCTTCGGGTGTGAAATTTGACAGCATCGCCCGGCCGCTGGCCGACAAATGCGCCGGTGTGCGGCGGCCGATCTGAAGCGTCGTTATCAGTGGTGCCACCGGCAGCACGCGCGCCAGCGTGACCGATTCCCAGTCGTCCAGCACCATCAGATAGGCGGTCGCGCGCGTCTGCTCGCTGAGCCTGTTGAGATAGGGCTGGGCGGCGCTGGTGAGCGGCCGCGAATAGAGATATTCGAAGCCGAGATTGAGCACGCGCGGCGTCACGCGATAGCGCCGCGTGCCGGGATCGCGGGCGAGAAATCCTTCCTTCTCCAGCGTGTAGACCAGCCGGTAGGCCGCGGAACGCGTCAGGCCGAGCCCTTCCGCGAGCTCGGTCAGCTTCTGTTCCGGGCGCTCGCGGGTGAAGAGCTGAAGCAGCGCCAGGCCGCGCGACAGGCCAGGCACGACATAGCGCTCGTCGATCACCTCTTCAGCCGGCACAATATCGGTATCGTCCCGCAGGATGTGCTCCCATCCTTTACGCCGACTCGCGATGGCCGGCCATATATGTGTTTGCTATGCCAAACACGCATTGCAAAAGAAAGCAATCAGGCAGCCCGATCGCCCTTCGCAGACAAGCCCAGCAAATCGCGCAGCGTGCCGACATGCGCCTGCTGCGGAAGCGATTGCAGGCCGGCGAACACGCGGTCGGCATCGCCCTCGGCCAGGCTTGCCGTGCAGGCGATGAATTTTTCGCGCAGCCGCGCGATGCCGACCGGATTGCGGAAATGGCCTTCGGGATAGGCAATCGGCCCGCTATCGAGCCGGCGGCCGTCACGTAGCGTCACGACGACACGGTCATGGGGCGAATGCGCCGGTTCCTCGGGATTCGTCTCAACCAGCGGTGTTGCATGGACCAGCGGATAGAAGGCGGCGACATCAGCGCGATCGACCACCTCCTGTTCCAGTTCCGCAAGGCCGAGGCGGCCGAACAGCGCGGCACTTGCCATGGCGAATTCGAGGCTGAACTTGGCGTCGAGCGGCGTGCGCGGATGGTGATGGCGCAGCATCGCCGCCTGCATGGCGCCGATCTCGACATCGATCCGCGCAATAGCCGCCGCATCGAAGCCATCCATGGCGCGGACCCTCAGCATGGCGTCGACCGACCGATGGGCCGCGTAGCAGACCGGATAGAGCTTGATATTGAGCCCGTAGCGCAGGATGTGGCGGCCGAATTCCGGCATCGCCGCATCGCGGCGCGCATCCCGGTTCGGCGAGATGGCGCGCAAGAGCCCCAGATCATGCTCCAGCGCGTCCGCCGAGGCGGTCAGCCCCGCCTGCGCCAGCCGCACCGCCTCGATCCCGTTGGCAATGGCGCGCCCGACCTGCAGCGACTTGGTCATGGAGCCGAAATTGGCGACCAGCCCCGACGCCATCGAGGCCGAGATGGCGATGGCGTTGCGGATGGTGGCTGCATCCAGTCCGCGCAGGCGGGCGATGGCCGCGGCGCTGGCAACCGTGCCGAACACTGCCGTCGGGTGCCAGCCGACCGCGTGGTGCTGACCCGGCTCGCGCGTCCACAGTTCGGCCCATGTCTCATAGCCGGCTATATAGGCCGTAATGAGCGCCGCCCCGCTGGGCTGGAGATGCGGCGCTTCGGCCAGCAGGGCGGGCACCAGCACGGCGCTCGGATGCGCCGTCAGGCCGGTATCGTCGAAGTCCAGCACATGGGCGGCGGTGCCATAGACAAGGGCGGCCGCGCGGGAATCCAGTTCCGCCGGCATGTCGAGCGCCCTTCCGGCCTCGATGCCGACATGGCGCAGGGCCACCTGCACCGCCTCCTCGGACCAGCCGGCGACCATCACGCCGACGCAGTCGGCGAAACCACGCAGCACCGTGGCCTGGACCTCAGCGGGAATGCCCTTGGCCGGGAAGGCCGCAACCCGTTCGGCAAGCTCCGTCGTCAGGCCCATGGCGCGCATCCTTCCCTGTCCATGTCAGAACATGTAGTGGCCGCCGTTCACATGGGTCGCCTGGCCGGAAACGAAGCCGCCATCGTCCGATGCCAGGAAGGCGATCGCACCGGCAACCTCCATCGGATCGCCGAAGCGGCGCAGCGGCACTTCCGCCTCGATCTGCTGCTTGGCCTGATGAGGATACTGGCTCCAGTCCCGCTCGGTGTCGATCGCGCCGGGCGCCACCGTATTGGCCGTGATGCCGTCGGGTCCGAACTCACGCGCAATGGCCTTGGCCAGCCCGTGCAGGCCGGCCTTGGCGGCGAGGTTCGGCGCGCGATGCGTCACCTGCCCCCAGAAACCGTCAAAGCCGGAGATCAGCACGATGCGGCCCCATTTGCGCTCTCGCATGTGGGGAATGGCGTGCCGCGACAGGTAGAACGCCGACGAAAGATTGGTATTGAGCACGTCGTTCCACTCGTCCGGCTGAATGTCGAGGAAGGCGCGGTAGCGGCGGATGCCGACATTCGAGACGAGGATGTCGGCCGAGCCGAAGGAATCGACGCAGGCATCGACCAGCGCCTTCGCCTCGTCGTCCTTCGCCACATTTGCCATCACGCCGATGGCCTTGCCGCCGGCGTCGGTGATCTCCTTGACCACGCGGTCGACGGCCTCGCGGTCGCGGCTGCCATTGACCACCACCGATGCGCCGCGTTGGGCGAGAAGGAGTGCCGCAGCGCGGCCGATATTGCGTCCCGAGCCGGTCACGATCGCGGCGCGGCCCTCAAATGTGTTTGTCATGTCCGTTTCCTGACGAAGGGATGCGCCGCCCGGCTGCAGGGCGGCGCATGCGGTTCACTGCTTCTCGATGCCGATCTCGGGGAACAGCTTCTCATATTTGTCGAGATCGGAGGCGATGATCGCCTCAAGTTCATCCGGCCCCTGGGCCGCAATGAGGAGGCCCGACTTTTCGTAGAGCGCGATGACTTCCGGCTCCTTCAACGCTTCCATCAGTGCGCCATGCAGCTTGTCGACGATCGGCTTCGGGGTGCCGCCCGGCGCCATGAACCCGATCCAGGTGTTCACGCCGACGCCGGGAATGGTTTCGGCGATGGTCGGCACGTCGGGCATCTTCTCGTAGCGCTCGTCCTCGGCCAGCGCCAGGATCCGCAGCGCGCCGCTTTCCGCATGCGGCAGCACCGCCGGAAGCGTGCCGAAGCTGACGGGAATATGACCGCCGACCAGATCGGCGATGGCAGGACCGCCGCCGGGATAGGGAACGTGGACCATGTCGAGGCCGGCTTCCTTGTTCATCACCTCGCCATTGATGTGATGGGCGGAGCCGATGCCGGCGCTGCCGAACTTCACCTTGCCCGGATTGGCCTTGGTGTATTCGACGAGCTCGGCGACCGTCGTGACCGGCAGGGACGGATGCACGACCAGCGCCATCAGCGTCGTCGCCGCCAGCGAGATCGGGGTCAGGTCCTTCTGCGGATCGTAGGGGAGATCCTTGAACATGTGCTTGTTCATGGAAATCGATGGATTCACCGTCCACAGCAGCGTGTAGCCGTCCGGCTTGGCGCGCGCGACATAGCCCGTTCCGACATTGCCGCCCGAGCCCGGACGGTTGTCGATGACGACCGGCTGGCCCAACAGTTCCGTCATCTTCGGCACCAGCGCGCGGGCCGAGACATCGGTCGACCCGCCGGGCGGGAAGGGCACAACGATCGTGATCGGCTTGTCGGGGTAGTTTTCCTGTGCATTTGCGGCAAAGGCGACTGCCAGGGCGCCAGCCGCGAAAGCCATCCGCGCCAGGGCGCGATGAATGGTCCTCATGTCACTCCTCCTTTGACATTATGCCTGCCGAAATCTCTCCTCCACCTCCCGCCGTCGGCGCGGCGGGAGAGAGTTCAGAGCCGGAATATCCGGCGGGCATTCTCGCCCTTGACCTTTTCGCGATACGATGCCGGCAGCGCGTTGACGCGTCCCAGCACGCCGGCCATGTCGCCGATCGTGTGGGGATAGTCGGAGCCGTACATGACATTGTCCTGGCCGCCGATGTCGATGCACATCTGCAGCGCCTCCTGCCGGTAGGCGATGGCGTCGTAATAGATCTGGCGCATATAGGTGCTGGGCGCGCGCGAGATCTTCTTGCGCCGCGCCGGATCCATCTCGAAGCAGCGGTCGAGGCGGCCGATGATGTAGGGCAGTGCGCCGCCGGCATGGCTGGCGATGATCTTGAGGTTCGGATAGGTGTCGAAGAAGCCGTCGAAGATCATCCGGCCGACCGCCAGCGACGTGTCGAACATGAAGCCGATGGAGCCCGTCAGGCTGTGCTCCTCCAGGTCCATCTGCTCGTAGCCAGGCGGCGTGGTGGGGTGGATCAGCACCGGCAGACCGTGGGCGTCGATCGCCTTCCACACCGGCGCGAAGGCCGGATCGGTCAGCGAGCGGCCGTTGATATTGGCCAGCACCATCACGCCGACAGCGCCATTGGCGACGCCGCGCTCCAGCTCCGCCACCGCCATGTCGGGATATTCCCACGGCACCGACACCATCCAGCGGATGCGGTCGGGATGATCCTTCTGGGCGCGCGCCATGTCGTCATTGACCACGCGCGCGGCGCGCAGGCTCACCTCGGGCGTGCCGAAGAAGCAGTTGGGCGCCGTCAGCGTGACGATGGCGATGTCGACGCCGGCCTTGTCCATGGCCGCGATGCGGATGTCGTAGTCGAAATGGCCCGGCTGGGGCATCAGGAAGCGAGCGCCCTCGGACAGGATTTCCGTCCGGCCGTCGACGCCGATGCGCTTCGAGTAGCGCGGCGCCCCCTCGTTCATCAGGATGTCGAAATATTCCTGGCTGAACATATGCGTATGTACGTCGATCACCGGCATTTGCGGTTCTCCTGGGGGTTAGACTTCCTGCTCGAAGGCGATCTTGGCGCGGCCGCGCATGCGGTTCGCATAGGCGGTCCAGCAGGCCCACAGGACGAGGCCGATCGACAGGACCAGCAGCGTGCCGCTGACGGGGCGCTGGAACAGAGCCGTCCAATCGCCGCCCTCCAGCAGCATGGCGCGGCGGAAATGCTCCTCCATCATCGGGCCGAGAACGAAGGCGATCAGCAGCGGCGCGGGCTGGAAGCCGCAGACCCTGAGCACGAAGCCGACGACGCCTATGACGAAGGTGACTACCACGTCGAAAGCATTGAGATTGACGCTGTAGGAGCCGATGCAGATGAAGACGATGATCATCGGATACATCAGCTTGTAGGGGATTTGCAGGAACTTCACCCACAGGCCGATCAGCGGCACGTTGAGGATCACCAGCATCACATTGCCGATGAAGAAGCTGGCGATGAGGCTCCAGAACAGTTCCGGATGGTCCGCCATGAGGCGCGGCCCCGGCGTGATGCCGTGCAGCATCAGCGCGCCGATGATGAGCGCCATGGTGGCGCTGCCGGGGATGCCCAGCGTCAGCGTGGGAATGAATGAGGTCTGCGCCGCGGCATTGTTGGCCGTTTCGGGCCCGGCCACACCCTCGATCGCGCCGCTGCCGAAACGCTCCGGCTGGCGCGAAACCTTCTTCTCCAGCGCGTAGCTCAGGAAGGAGGCGAGCGTCACGCCGGTGCCCGGCAGCGTGCCGAAGACGGTGCCGACACCGCTGCCGCGCACGATCGGCCAGACCGAACGGCGGACGTCGTCGCGGGTGGGGAACATCTCGCGGAAGCGGACCTTCTGGATCACCTGCCCCTTCTCGTTGCTCAGCACCGAGGCGATGATCTCGGTGACGCCGAAAAGGCCCATCGCCATGGCGATCAGGTCGATACCGTCATAGAGCTCGAAGAAGCCGAGGGTGAAGCGTGGCGTGCCGGTGTTCAGGTCCGTGCCGATCGTGCCCAGGAGCAGGCCCAGCACGACCATGGCGACGCCCTTGAGCGGCGTGCCCTGCGCCACGGTGGCCGCAGCAAGAACGCCGAGCACCATCACGGCGAAATATTCCGCCGGCCCGAAGGAGAGCGCCACGGCCGAAAGCACGGGCGCGAAGGCGATGAGGACGACGATGCCGATGACGCCGCCGATGAAGGAGCCCGCCGCCGTCATCATAAGGGCGACGCCGGCGCGGCCCTGCCGCGCCATGGGATGGCCGTCGAGACAGGTTACGGCCGAAGAGGTCTCGCCCGGCAGGTTGAGCAGGATCGAGGTGATCGAACCGCCATACTGGCTGCCATAATAGACGCCTGCCAGCATCACCACCGCCGAGGTCGGCTCAATGTAGAAGGTGATCGGCAGCAGAAGCGAGATCGCGGCAAGCCCGCCGACGCCAGGCAAGACGCCGATGAAAGTGCCGAGCGAGACGCCCACGAAGCAATAGAACAGATTCTGGAGGCTCAGCGCCGAAGCGAAGCCCATCGCGAGATTGGAAAGCAGATCCATCAGAACAGGTCCAACTCAAATGCCGGCATGGAGAGGCCAAGTCCGACCGTGAAGACGAGCCAGGCGAAGATCGAGAGAGCCACACCAAGGATGAAGGCGGTGGAGATCCGCAATTCAGGGTCGGCAAAGGAGGAAACGAGCACCGCCGCCATCACCGCGGGCATGAGGCCGAAATAGCGGATGCCGATGGCGAAGGCGAGGACGCTCAGGCTGATGGCGATGAGCGGGCGCCACGGCACATCGATACGCTCCGCCGCGCCCCGGGCGCCCTGCAATGCCAGGCCGGCGCCGAGCAGCGTGCAGATGGCGGACAGGACGAAGGGGAAATAGCCGGGCCCCATGCTCGTGGCCGTGCCCAGAGCCATGCCCCATGCGCGGATCCCGAACCACAGGCCGAAAGCCAGTATGATCAGGCCGCCGACCAGTGTTCCCACATCGGGTGAGACCAGTTCGGGTTCGGCCGAATCGCCAGCCGAATTGGTCTCCGCTCCCGCGCCTGAAGCGCGGCCAAGCTCGCTCATGGTGACCTCCCTGTCATGCGGGCAAACGGCTCCCCCCGTGCCCGCGATCAGGTCAGACTAGCATGCGATGTTTTCCTGTCAAACAGATCGTTGATATGCAAAACACTTTCGCCCTGCCGTAACTACGTCGTCGCGAAAGTGTTTTCTCCTGCCTGTAAATTCAGCAGGCATCGCCGCCGCTTCACGGCCGCCGGAAGCCGGTCGGCCCGCCATAGAGATAGGCGATGCGGTCGACGGCCTCGCGTAGACCCTCCCTGGCGACGCTCATCGTGTGTCCATTGGCGTGGATGATGTTTTCGCCGTCCAGCATGATCGCCACATGCCCCTTCCAGAAGACGAGGTCGCCGCGCCGCAGTCCGGCAAAGCCGTCTTCCGGCACCAGCGCCTCACCCAGCCGCGCCGCCTGCATGTCGGTATCGCGCGGCGCGTCCCGGCCGGTCATGCGCATGGAAAGCTGCACCAGTCCCGAGCAATCGATGCCGAAGGCGCTCGCGCCGCCCCACAGATAGGGCGTGCGCTCCAGCGTCTCTGCGATGGCCACATAATCGTCGGCCACGTCGCCGGCTGGCCGCAGATGGGCGGCGATCATATGACCCCCGCCGGCCAGCGCCGTATAGTGCGTGCCGCGCCGCTCGGACATGCCGCTCACATTGACGCTGGACCCGAGCGACAGCACCGAGCGGCGCGGCGACTTCAGGTCGTCCGACCAATAGACGAAGCTGCGCGGCGCGGCCACGACATGCGTGGCCTGCGGCTCCGCCGCCGCAAGCGCGGCCTCGGTGACATAGCCGACATAGGAGTCGTGCGCGGCCTGAATCCAGGCCCAGCCGTCCCTGCGCTCAAAGACAGACACCGCGTCTCCCAGCAGAAGCTGCGTGTCGATCCCCGCGCCCTCATCCGGCGCTGGATGGAGATCGGCCACCGGCACGGCGATCCGGGCAGGCGCGCCTTCGACATAGCGGGCCGCCTCCACCTGCCCGCGCAGCGCCGCATCGGCGAGGTCGGGCCGGAAGGCGGCAAGGCGGCGATCCAGCGTCATGGTCTCATATCCTTGGCCTGGCGGATAATGGCATCGCCGAAGCGCTCCACGAACAGCGCCCCGTCCACCGTGCGCCCGATCAGCACATTGCGCCTGTCGCTCTCGTCGGAATGGCGCTGAAGCAGGCCGAGCGCGCCCATCGTGTCGAGCGCGCGGGTGATGACCGGCTTGCTCACCCCCAGTCGCTGCGCCAGCCCGCGCACGGTATGCGGAGGCGGGTCGAGATAGACGCTGAGCAGGATGGCGAACTGGCGCAGCGAGAGGTCGGGCCGGCCCGCCTGCACCTCGTCCAGCGACACGCGCTGCCACAGGCGCAGAGCTTCGGAAGGACCGGGGTCAGCCATCATCGCGGCGGGATTCCGCATTTCGTTTCGGTAGCGTTCCATTCAACGCGCTGGCGGCGGCCGTTTCAAGCCCTTGGCTTGTAGCGCCGCGCCAGCATGTCGGCCAAGGCGCGGATCGCCTGCGCCTCGCCGCCGACAGTCACATGCGGCCGCTCCACCGGGCTCCAGCCGAAAACATCGAAATGCACCCATTTGCGGCCCTGCCCGACGAAGCGGCGCAGGAACAACGCCGCCACGATGGCGCCGGCGAAACCGTCCGCATTGACATTATTGATATCGGCGATGCGCGAGGAATAGCGGGTGTCATAGCCGTCCCAGAGCGGCAGCCGCCACAGCGGATCGGCCGCGCGCGCCGCCGCGCCGGCGATCTCGGCGGCCAGATCGTCGTCGTCGGTGAAGAAGGGCGGCAGGTCGGGGCCGAGTGCGACCCGCGCGGCACCGGTCAGCGTCGCCATGTCGATCAGCAGGTCGGGCGCGTCCTCATCGGCATAAGCGAGCGCGTCGGCGAGGATCAGCCGGCCCTCCGCATCCGTATTGCCGATCTCGACGGTCAGCCCCTTGCGGCTCGCCAACACGTCGCCCGGACGGAAGGCGTTGCCGGCGATCGCATTCTCCACCGCCGGGATGAGCACGCGCAGGCGCAGGTCGAGCCCGAGCGCCATCACGATCGCGGCGAGGCCGAGCACATTGGCAGCGCCGCCCATGTCCTTCTTCATCAGCAGCATGTTGCTCGGCGGCTTGATGTCGAGCCCGCCGGTGTCGAAGGCGACGCCCTTGCCGACCAGCGTGACCTTCGGCGCGCCCTCGCGGCCCCAGCTGAGGTCGATGAGCCGCGGCGCGTCGCTGGAGGCTCGGCCGACCGCATGGATCATCGGGAAATTCCGCTCCAGCAGGTCGTCGCCGACAATGACGTCGACGGCAGCGCCATGGCGGTGCGCAAGATCGCGCGCAGCCTGCTCGATGTCCGCCGGCCCCATATCGTTGGTCGGCGTATTGATGAGATCGCGGGTCAGGAACACCCCTTCCGCCAGCGCCCGCACCCGCGTCGTGTCCACGCCCTCGGGCGCGGCGAACGAGATCTCGGCTCCGGCCTTGCGGCCATAGCGCGTGAAGGCATAGCCGCCCAGCATCACACCCAGCGTCGCCAGCTCCGCCTCCTGCGGGGGGTTGGCGAAGTGCCAGCTTCCGGCCGGCAGCAGGCGTGCCAGCGCACCCGTGGCGAGCGGCGCGAAACCGCCCCGCTCGACCGCATCGCCGAGGCCGAACAGCGCGCCGGCGATCCCGCCGCCCTCGCCCGGCACAAGCAGAAACTTGCCCGCTTCGCCCCTGAAGCCGCATGATGCAGCCCATTCGCGGTGGCTTTCGGCAATGGCGCTATTCATGCCGTCACCTGCAACGAGCCAGACCGGCCGCGAGCCGGCTTCGCGATCATCAATGAGCGTTACGGGCAATTCCATCCCCTCTTTGCATCTGCGGAGAGCTTCGTTCTAGCGCGCGGGACCGATCGGCGGGAAGCGCCTTGCAAGCAGGAATATCCGGCTTCAGCGGAATACGGCCGTATTGTCGCGTCCGCCGGCCTTGGCACGATACAGCGCCTGGTCGGCCATGCCGAGCAGAAGTTCGAGCCCCGCACCGGATCGCGCGGCCAATCCGATGCTCACCGTGACGCGAATATCGCCGCCTTCCGCGCCGACCGTCATCCGCGAAACGGCCTGCCTCAGGCGTTCCGCGACCGCCAGGGCTTCCTCCGGCGACAACTGAAACAGCACGACGACGAATTCCTCGCCGCCCATGCGTCCGAACAGATCGTCAGGACGAAGTTCGCCGGAAACCACCCTGGTGAAGGCAATCAGTACGTCGTCGCCGACCATATGACCGTGGCGGTCGTTCACCTGCTTGAAGTAATCGATATCCAGCATCAGCACGGTCACCTGCGGCGTGCCGGTGGAGGACGAAGCCAGCCTTTCGGCGGCGCGCTCCAAGACGGCGCGGCGGTTCAGGATACCGGTCAGTTCGTCATGGTTTGCCGAATGCGCCAATTGCCGCATCAGATCCATGCGCGCCGAATTGATGCTGGCGGCGGTGAGCGGCGCCAATGCCATCAGCGCGATACCCAGCCGCAGCGAAGATATGTCTCGCAGGACATCTCCCTGCATCTTCAGGTCGATGAGACCGCTGGATACCGCCACGAGCAACCAGCTGCAGAAAACCAGGGTCAGCACGGCGGTCACGAAAACGGAATAGGACAGTGCGCACCAAAGGAGCGCGGGAACGGCGAAGGCGACCGCGCCCGGACCGCCGACGACCACGCCCATGATGACGGAGGCGAGGAGCGCTACCGCCGGCGCCGCCTTGCGGGCAATCTTCGCAGGCGACGCGCCGATCGTGAACGACCAGTTTTGCGGCACGACGGGAAATGTCAGTATTGCCGGCAGTATGACGAGGCTGTTGACCAGTTCGGTGACAAACCAGAATTCGAGCCCGGTGAGGAAATCGCGTCCGAAGAGAACGCGTGCGGCGCCGCCGCCGACAAAAGCAGCGACCAGAGCCGCCGTGGCGCAGATGCCGAAGAGAAAGAGCACCGAGAGCGGCCGGCGCAGCTTCCTGTCGCTTTCCGTCCGCAGGCTGAACAGCAGATATCCCGTGATTGCGCCGGCCATATTGGCGACGGTGAGCCATATGGTGATGCCGATGTTACCACCCGTCGAAATATCGGCCGCTATATAGCCGAGGAACGCACCCAGCCAGCCGCCGAAATTGGCGAAACGCGGACCGCGCACCATCATGCCGAGTAGGAGTGCGTTGGCAGGCCAGAAAGCTGCCAGCGACCCCATCGGCCGGGTGAGGATTCCGAACAGGCAGGCGATGAAGACCACCGCGCCGACGCTGAAAGCAGCGATGAGGTGGCTGGCGAGAGGGGTTGTGCCCTCCCGAGGCCCGGCAACTGCATCCAACACGCATGCGTCTCCGCGTTTCCAATCTCTCGCGGATATCTTGCAGCATGCATGATTTCGTTCGCGTTAACCGGGCCGCCATTCATGTTAACGAACCGTTAGGGTTAACAGAATATTTCTCGGGCATCTCAGCGGCGCAGCCGCGCAATCGAGGTTCCGGACCATGCGCCACGTCAGTCGCCCCGCCAGCCGCCTTGCGCCGTGGCGCGCCGCCACAGCATCCGTGCTGGTCGCCCTCGCGCTCGCCGGATGCGCCAGCGACCGGAACATGACGACCGGCTCGGTCAATCGCGACGCCGCAGCTGGAGCGACCTCCGTCGAGGCGCTCGGCCAGGCCTATTCCCGCGACGCGAAGAACAAGTCGCTGTCCATGCGCTATGCGGCGGCGCTGCAGGCCAATGGCCGCGCCGACCAGTCGCTGGCGGTGATGCGCAAGACGGCCATCGATTTCCCGAGGGACCGCGACGTGCTCGCCGCCTATGGCAAGGCGCTCGCCGCCGCCGGGCAGCTCGAACCGGCGCTCGATGCCGTGCGCCGCGCGCAGACGCCCGAATATCCCGACTGGCGGCTGATGTCGGCGGAAGCCGCCATTCTCGACCAGCTCGGCCAGTCCGACAATGCACGCCAGCTCTATCGCCGCGCGCTGGAACAGGCGCCGGGCGAACCCACCATCCTGTCCAATCTCGGCATGTCCTATGTGCTGGAAGGCGACCTCAGGGCCGCCGAGACCTATATGCGGCAGGCCGCGCAGGCGCCGGCCGCCGACAGCCGCGTGCGGCAGAACCTTGCCCTCGTCGTCGGTCTCCAGGGCCGCTTCCAGGAAGCGGAGCGGATCGCCAGCCAGGAGCTTTCCCCCGACCAGGCGCAGGCCAATGTGGCCTACCTTCGCTCCATGCTCGCCCAGCAGAATGCCTGGAGCCAGCTCAAGGACGACAAGAAGGTGAATTGAGCGAATAGCGAAGTAAGCGAGTAGCGAATAGGGGGCGGGATATCCCTATTCGCTACTCGCTATTTCGCTATTCACTTTCCCCTACTGGAATATTCCCCGCTCGGAGACCTGGATCCCGGCAGGGCCGAGGATCACCGCGAACAGCACCGGCAGGAAGAACAGGATCATCGGCACGGTGAGCTTGGGCGGCAGCGCGGCGGCCTTCTTCTCGGCCGCGTTCATGCGCTGGTCGCGGCTTTCATTGGCGAGAACGCGCAATGCATGGGCCACCGGCGTGCCATAGCGCTCGGCCTGGATGAGCGCCTGCGATACGCTCTTCACCGATTCCAGCCCGGCGCGGCTGGCAAGGTTCTCATAGGCCTGCCGGCGCTCCTGCAGGAATGAGAGCTCGGCATTGGTCAGCACGAATTCCTCGGCGAGCTCTACCGACTGCACGCCGATCTCCTCCGCCACGCGCCGGAAGGCCGCCTCGACCGACATGCCCGATTCCACGCAGATCAGCAGCAGGTCGAGTGCGTCCGGCCATGCCTTCTGGATCGATTCCTTACGCTTGGACGCACGGTTGGAGACGTAGAGCACCGGCGCGTAGAAGCCGGCATAGGCGGCCACGATGGCGATGAACAGCTTCATGAAGGGCGGCTGGTCCGGAAGCGCACCGAGCACGAACAGGTAGACCGCCGCCAGCGCGAAGCCGGCAAAAGGCAGGACCAGGCGGAAGAAGAGGAATTTCGTCAGCGGGTTCTGGCCGCGGAAGCCGGCCATCCTGAGCTTGTTGAGCGTCTGCTCGTCGGCCAGGGCGCGGCGCAGGTCCAGCCGCTCGACGATATTATGCATGCCGACCGACTTCTCTTCGCGCAATCCCTTGCGGCGGCGCTCGGCCTCGGAGGCCAGCCGCGCGCGCTGCTTGGCGCGCAGTTCCTCGCGTTCCAGCGCCACCGATTTCATGCGCGACTTGAGCGGATCGCCGCCGAGCGCCGGCAATGCGGTGAACACCGTCGCGAAGACGGCGATGGCGACCAGAAGCGCCATCAGGAAGCCTGGTTCGAAAAGCGTGCGGACGATCTGGTCTGTCATGGCGGCGTTCCGGTCAGACTTCGAAGTTCATCATCTTCTTCATCACGAAGATGCCCATCATCATCCACAGGCCGGAAACGCCCAGGATGATGTGGCCCGTCGAGGTTTCGAAGAGCGGCATGATGTAGTTGGGACTGGAGAGATAGACCAGGAAGGCGACGACGAAGGGCAGCGAGCCGATGATCCAGGCCGATGCCTTGGCTTCCATCGACAGCGCCTGCACCTTGGCCTTCATCTTCTTGCGGTCGCGCAGCACGCGCGACAGGTTGCCCAGCGCTTCCGAAAGATTGCCGCCGGCCTGCTGCTGGATCTGAATGACGATGCCGAAGAAGCCGGCTTCCGGGCAAGGCATGGTTTCCTGCATGCGCATCGCCGCGTCGGGAATGGACATGCCGAGTTGCTGCGCCTCGACGATGCGGCGGAACTCGCTTTTCACCGGCTCCTGCGCCTCGGATGCGATCAGCCTGATGCCGTCATTGAGCGGCAGGCCGGATTTCACCGCACGCACGATGACGTCGAGCGCATTGGGAAACTCGTTGAGGAAGGCCTTGACCCGCCGCGTGCGCTTGAACGCCACGAACCAGCGCGGCAGGCCGAACAGGCCGGCGATGAAGGCGCCCGGCAGAACGAGCAGCGGCGCGCCGAGCACGAATAGGATCACCGTCAGCACGATGCCGGCAATAAGGGAATAGACGTAGAAGCGCTCGATCGAGACGTTGAGGCCGGCCTGGCGCAACTGGATGCGCAGCGGCGGCTTCTTGATGTTGCGGTCGCGCAGCTTCTGCTTGTCGTCGAGGTCCTTGAGCGAATCCTGGATGGATTTGCGGCGCTTGGCGACTTCGGCAATGCGGTCGCGCGAGGCCTTCACCAAGGCACGGTCGGTGATGGCGTGCTTGACCGTCTCCAGGCGCTTCTCGGTCTGGCGCTCGCTGGCGATCGTGTTGAACATCAGCACATAGGCGATGGCGCCGGCGCTGGTCGCGGCAAGCACGATGAAGAGAAGGGTGCTGTCCATGCGCTGCTCCTCGCGCCGCGGTCAGGCGCTCTTCTCCATCGCCTCGAGCGCGCCGGCCAGCCGCTGCTCCTCGCCGAAATAGCGGGCGCGGTCCCAGAAGCCGGGGCGACCGACGCCGGTGGAGACATGCTGGCCGAGAATCTTGCCGCCGGTATCCTCACCCTTGATGTCGAAGAGGACGAGGTCCTGCGTGATGATGACGTCGCCTTCCATGCCGATCACCTCGGTGATGTGGGTGATGCGGCGCGAACCGTCGCGTAGGCGCGCGGCCTGGATGATGACGTCCACCGAGCCGACGATGATCTCGCGCACCGTGCGCTGCGGCAGGCTGAAGCCGCCCATGGCGATCATCGATTCCATGCGGTTGAGGCATTCGCGCGGGCTGTTGGCGTGTATCGTGCCCATGGAGCCATCATGGCCGGTATTCATCGCCTGCAGCAGGTCGAAGACCTCCGGTCCGCGCACTTCGCCGACGATGATGCGTTCGGGACGCATGCGCAGGCAGTTCCTGACAAGGTCGCGCATGGTGATCTCGCCCTCGCCCTCGAGGTTGGGCGGACGGGTTTCGAGGCGCACCACATGCGGCTGCTGCAGCTGGAGTTCCGCGGAATCCTCGCAGGTGATCACGCGCTCGTCACGGTCGATATAGTTGGAAAGGCAGTTGAGCAGCGTCGTCTTGCCCGAGCCCGTGCCGCCCGAAATGATGACATTGCAGCGCACGCGGCCGATGATCTTCAGCACCTCCGCGCCCTCGGGCGTGATGGCGCCGAAGCGGACAAGCTGGTCGAGCGTGAGCTTGTCCTTCCTGAACTTGCGGATGGTGAGGGCCGCGCCGTCGATGGCGAGCGGCGGCACGATGACGTTGACGCGCGAGCCGTCGGGAAGGCGCGCGTCGCAGATCGGCGAGCTTTCGTCGACGCGGCGGCCCACCTGGCTGACGATGCGCTGGCAGACATTCAGCAGCTGCTGGTTGTCGCGGAAGCGGATCTGGGTCTCCTCGACCCGGCCGCCGACTTCGATGAAGACGTTCCGGGCGCCGTTCACCATGATGTCGGCGATCTCGTCGCGGGCGAGCAGCGGCTCCAGCGGCCCATAGCCCAGCACGTCGTTGCAGATGTCCTCGAGCAGATCCTCCTGCTCGGCGATCGACATGGCGAAGTTCTTGATCGCGATGATGTCGTTGACGATGTCGCGGATTTCCTCGCGCGCGGCATCGGGCTCCAGCTTGGCAAGCTGCGACAGGTCGATCGTGTCGATCAGAGCCGAGAAGACCTGGCTCTTGGTGTCGTAGTAGGATTCGTTGCGCTCCCGCGGTGCGGCGCGGCGCGGCGCTTCCGGCACCAGCGGCGGCGCTTCCATGGCGCGCTTGGGCGCTGCCTCGGTGCGTGGCTCCACGGGCCGGTTCGCCAGCCCGACATCGCCATATGCCGGCGCCGATGGCGGCGTAGCGACGGGACGGAATTCGCCCCCTCTCGCCCCGCCTTCATTGCCTCTCTTGCCAAACATGTATCACCCGGTCCCGCTACATATGCCCCCGCCGGGGGCCGTGAATGATCGGCTACTTCTTGCGCAGCTTGAGTCTGTCGATCAGCGCGGCGACGCCGGGCTTCTTCCTGGCCTTGACCTCGGCGCGCCCGGTCAGCACATGGGCGAGATCGTTGATGAGCTGCACCGTCGCGTGATTGGCATCCATCTCGCCCAGCATGCGGCCATTATTGGCGGCATTGCCGAAGGCCTGCGGATCGAAGGGGATGACGGCGACCGGCTCGATGCCCAGCGGCTCGGCGAAATCCTTCACCGATATTTCCGGCCGCTTCGGCACGCCGACCTGATTGATGACGAGGCGCGGCGGCCCGTCATTCGGCCGCAGCTTCTTCAGCATGTCCATCAGGTTCTTGGTGTTGCGCAGGTTGGCAAGTTCCGGCGTCGCGGTGATGATCACCTCGTCGGCTTGCGCCAGCGTGTTGCGGCTCCAGCCGGTCCAGATATGCGGCACGTCGAGGATCAGCGCCGGCGCGGTGCGCTGCGCCGTGTCGATGATCTGCGTGAAGGCATCGGGATCGAAGTCGTAGACGCGGTCCAGCGTGGAGGGCGCGGCAAGCAGCGACAGGTGCTCGGCGCACTGCGCCAGCAGGCGGTCGAGATAGACTTCGTCGATGCGCTCCGGCGCGAAGACCGCCTCGGCGATGCCCTGTGCCGGATCCTGGTCGAAATTGATGTTGGCCGTGCCGAAGGCAAGGTCCATGTCCGCGACCACCACTTCCGAGCCGAACAGCCTGGACATGGTCCAGCCGACATTATGCGCGATGGTGGATGAGCCCACACCGCCCTTCGCGCCGATGAAGGCGATGGAACGGCCGATCGGCGCAGCCTCGGGATCGACATAGATCGACGATATGACGCCGACGATATCCGCCATGGAGATCGGCGCGACGATATATTCCGACACGCCCGAGCGGATCAGTTCGCGATAGAGGCTGATATCGTTGTAGTGGCCGACGATGACCACCTTGGTCGAGGGATCGCAAACGGCGGCGAGCTGTTCCAGCGCCTCCATCAGCTGGCGCGGCTCGCGGCGCGATTCCATGATGATGAGATTGGGCGTCGGCGCCGACTGGTAGAACTCGATCGCCGTGGCGATGCCGCCCATATGCACCTTCAGATGCGCCTTGGCGAGGCGGCGGTCCTCGGCGGCCCGCTCGATGGGATTGGCCACGCTCTCGGTTTCGCAGAAGGCCTGTATCGAGATGCGCGGCACCGGCCGCAGCGCGTTGACCGCGGCGATCTCCGCCTCGCGCGCCATGTCGTCCAGCGCCGGATCATATGCAAGATTGCTCATCTGCTTTGCCCCCGCCCGGCTCAGTATTCGATCTCTGACTGACCGGCGAAATCGCCGGAAATCTCACGATTCTTGTAGGCGTCGATCGCCGATGCGCGATTTTCCGGATCGATCTCCGTCATCTTGCGCGGTCCGAGCAGGTCGTAGGGATTGGCCACCTGCGCGGCGAGGTTGTTCTGATAGGCACAGCCGAAATTGGCATAGTGCCTGTTGTCGGAGGTCTCGGCGATATCCTTCGGCCAGCGGCCGCATTTGCCGACGCTGGCGGTCACCGCCGAATAGGCGACCCGGATCGGCGCGGAGACATCCGGCGCGCCGGCATCGTAGGCGTTGACGAGGATGCGGCTCAAGGGGACGCCCTGCCTGACGATCACGTCGACCATCTGCGCGGCGACGGCGGAAGCAGCGGCCGCATTGGCGCTGCCATAGGGCACCAGGATGCGCACGGCCGCGCCCGATTTCGCGTCGTAATCGTCCATGAAGCCGGCCAGCACCTGCGCCTGCTCGCGCGACACCTTGTGCGCCGACGCCGCCACCGGCAGGTCGATCGTGCGTTCGCGCTCGCCGACCACGATCGGGTGGTTGGTGCGGTAGTCGTCGGGGATCGATCCGACCTGGATGCTGTCGCGGTTGGCGCAGCCGGCCAGCAAGGCCGCCGAGAGCGCTACCAGGACGACCGCGTTGCGCATGCTGCTACGCTTGATGGCCATTTGCGGGTCCCCACTCACTTGTAGATATAGCCGACCACACCGTGGTAGCGGCCCTTGGGCAGATCGGTCTTGGCATTGCCGTAGACGCGGTTGACGCGGCCGAGGAAAATGCCCGCGCCATCGCTGGCGGCGTTGAAATTGTCGTCCGGACGGGCCAGCGCGGCGCGCGCCGTGGGCTTGGCCAGATACGGCGTCACGATGATGACAAGCTCGCTCTCGTTGCGGACGAAGTCGCGGCTGCGGAACAGCGCGCCGAGCACCGGCACCTTGGCAAGGCCGGGAATACCGTTGACCGACTGGCGGATGTCGTCGCGCACGAGGCCGGCGATCATCATGGAGCCGCCGGAGGGCAGTTCGACGGAGGTATCGGCGAGACGCTTGCGCAGCGAGATGATGCTGGTATCGCCGATCGCCACGCCGCCTTCCATCGTCGGCTCGGAAACCTGGGTGCGGACCTTCAGGCTGATGCGGCCGGGCGACAGCACCACCGGCTGGAACTCCAGACCGATGCCATATTCGATCTTCTGGATGCCATAGATGCGGTCGCCGTCCTGGTTGTCGCGCGACACGGCGCTGCTGACCGAGTTGACGATGTTGAACTCACCACCGACCCGGAAGGTCGCCTTCTCACCGGACACGGCCGTCAGCGTCGGCTCGGCCAGCGTCTTCATCACGCCCGACTGGTCGAGCGCGTTAAGATAGGCCTGGATCGAGCCGGTGGGGCTGCTATAGCCTGCGATGCGGGGCGCGGGCGTGCCGCCGGCGCCGCCCGGCAGCAGCGTATCGATCACCCCGGTGGTAATGCCGCCGCTGGTGGCATTGGCGATCAGGTTCACGCCGAGCTGCTTCATCACCGTGCGGCTGATCTCGGCCACCGTGACCTTCAGCGTCACCTGATCCTCGCCGATGATCTTCAGCATGTTGACGATCTGGCTGGAGCG
>DATMGE010000048.1:0-113392 GCA_035555795.1 Rhizobiaceae bacterium
TCCGGATTTCTGTCTCATCTTCGCTCCTTTGAAAGGCTACGATGAACCAAAAATCCTCCGTTCTCAGTTAAGCCGATTTGGTCCCATCAGTGCTGACGCCGGACAATCGGCGCCGGTGCGGGCCGCCGCCAGCGCCGCCGCCGTTCCGGCCGGGCCGCCGCCCACCACCAGCACATCGCATTCATGGTAGACCGGGACGTTGCGCGCTTCCTCGACCACATGCCCGCTGCCATTGCGGCGCGGGAAGACATAGCGGCCGGACTCGAAGATATCCGAGCTCAGGAAACGATCCTCGTTCTGGCGGATTTCCCGAACGGCCGGTGTATCGGTCATGAACATTCTCCTCCGACGCCGGCGCAAATGCACAGGCGGACACTGAAGGCTGTCCCCTTAAACGCAGCCGGCGTCCGGGAGAATGTCCTAATCAGCGACGTTTGCTATCGCGAATTCGCAAAGATGAGTGGCGCGCCGTGGCTTTTCCGCGCGGCAATACCCGTTCCACAGGCGATATGAGCGTTTCCACAGCCATGATCTATTGCGAAACGCGATAACATCTGGCGCGCCTTAAAACTTCCGCCAGCGATCGGAACAGTGCAAAGGCAACGTGCCTTTCACGGAGGGAGCGGCAATGCGCGCGCAACGACTTCTTCATTCGCCCATCATCACGGCGGCATCGTGCGATCGGATCGGGACGAATATCAACGGCCCGTCGCTGATCAAGGTGCCCGATTGGGTCGAGGCACCGCTCGGCAGCTACTATCTCTATTTCGCCCATCATCGCGGCGACCATATTCGCCTTGCCTATGCCGACAGCGTCACGGGGCCGTGGCACGTGCATCGCCCGGGAGTCCTGCCGCTTTCGGAAGCAGGCTTCTCCCATCACATCGCGTCGCCGGAGATCGTCGTCGACGACACGGCGCGGGAAATCCGCATGTTCTTCCACGGCGGCGACGAGATAAAGAATCAATACACCCGGCTCGCAACGTCGCGCGACGGGCTGGCCTTCGCGGCTGGCGCCGAGAACCTGATGAACCCCTATGCGCGCATCTTCAACCATCGCGGGTCGACCTATGCGATCGCCATGCCCGGACAGTTCTACCGCTCGGCAGATGGCAGAAATTTCGAGGCAGGCCCGCTGCTCTTCACCCGTGACATGCGCCATGCCGCAGTCTGGGTAGAGGACGACCTTCTTCACGTCATCTACAGCAATCGTGGCGATGCCCCGGAGTCGCTGCTTCACTGCACAATCGACCTGTCGGGTGACTGGAATGGCTGGCAGCCATCCGCGCCGACTGTCCTGCTGGCTCCGGAGCGCGACTATGAGGGGGCCCATTTGCCGGTCGTCCCGTCGGTGATCGGTCCGGCGGACGAACCCGTCAACCAGTTGCGCGATCCCGCCGTCTATTTCGAGGATGGGCGCCGATATCTCATCTACGCCATTGCCGGCGAACAAGGCCTGGCGCTCGCAGAGCTCTTTCCCTCGTAGAACGATGCGGGCAATGTCTCTCGAACGAACCCCGATCCCATGAAACGCCTGTTCCACACCGCGCATAGATTGCTGAATGGTTTGCGGTCCCGGCAATTCCTTGCATCGCGATATCGGCCCGAACTCCACTATATGAGGGGCCCCGGCCCGGCCACGGCCGCGAAGGACCGACAGCCCTCCCCACCGTCCGACGCCGAATGGAAGGATATGGGTACATAAAGGCCAATGGCGTCCGGCCCGGCATCCGGTTCAGCAACCATTCATCTTCGTCCAGGTTCAATAGGCCGGGGTGGCATGACAGGAGGATTGAATGGATAGACGACTATTCCTGACCGGGCTGCTCGGAATTGCCGGTGCAGCGACAATGGCGAAGGTGGCTGGCCCAAGCGCCGCCGAAGCCGGTGTCATGAATGCCAACGGTATCCTGGACGAACTCGCGGATTCCACGCCTGACGTGACGAATGTCAACCACCGTCCGGGACATTGGCGCCGACATCGCGATCGCCGCGACTGGCGTCGCCACCATCATCGGGGCGATTTCCACCGCCCGCGGCGGCCACGCCGGCGGCCCTGGCGCGAGGTGTGCCAGCGCTATCGCCGACATGGCCGGGTGTATCGCCGCTGCTGGCGCGAGCCTGTCTGGATGTAGGACGGCGAACAGCCTTCAAGACCCCGGCTGCAGCCGGGGTCTTCGTTTGCACGGCCGACAAATTGGCACGGCGCCATGGCCGCTCTTGGCGTCTTCATGGAACGGATTGGCCCTTCCGCGCTTTCGTTGAGCAGCGCAACAGCGTCAAATCGAAGAGGGGCAATCCATATGACGGAATTCGGTTCGGACACGCTCCCTGCAGTCGAAGTGACGAGCTATTCGCTCGAAATCCGCGACGGGGACGGTTTTCTCGGCGACCGCGCGCGCAAGGGCGCCTTCGCCGAGGTGCTGGACGAATTGCGCCAGGCTGTCAGCAAGGCTGCGGAGGATCCGCTCGGCGACAAGGCATCCGACCGGTTCTCCTCCGGCGATCTCGACAAGATGCTGCTGAAGGAGGAGCCCCGCATTGCAGGCATGGTTCTGGGTGCCGTCGAAGGTTTCTCGCAGCGGCTCGCGGATGTGTTGCAGCGTTTTCTCGACGAACCTTCCTGGAAGGGCGTGGAACGGATCGCGGTTGGCGGCGGGATGCGCGACAGCCGCATCGGCGAATTCATCATCGGCCGCACGGCCACCCTGCTCAATGCCGGCGGGCACAAGGTCACGCTCATGCCGATCGCCAACGATCCCGACCATGCCGGCATGATCGGCGGCGCCTATCTCGTTCCGACCAAGAACCTCACCGGCTGCGACGTGATGCTGGCGGTGGATATCGGTGGCTCCAACATCCGTGCCGCACTGCTCGAATTGCCGGAGAAGCGCTCCGCCCGCATGAAGAACGCCAAGGTCATGAAACTCGAACATTGGGAATACAGCCGCGAGGCGGAGGACCTCGGGCGCGGCGACGTGGTGGAGCATCTCGTGGACATGCTGGAAAAGCTCGCCGAGCGCGCGCTGAAGGACGATCTGGTCGTCTGCCCCATCATCGCGGTGGCCTGCCCCGGCAAGATCGACGAGGACGGCTCAATCCTCGCAGGCGGCCAGAACCTGCCCGGTAACTGGGAGGCCAGGAGGTTCAACCTGCCCAAGGCCATCGCCAAGGGCCTGCCGGAAATCGGCGGCACGGCGACAGAGGTGGTGATGCACAACGACGCCGTCGTCCAGGGGCTGAGCGAGATTCCCGCCATGACCGATGTCGAGCGCTGGGCCGTGGTGACGATCGGGACGGGTCTCGGCAATGCGAGCTTCGTCAACCGGGGCAAATAAGCATTCGGCTTTGCGGGTTCCTGTCGGTTTCGTCTCATGCCCTGTCGGCTTCGGCGAGAAGCAGCGCGAAAAGTTCGGACAGGCTGGCGAGGCCGAGCTTGCGGTAGCCGCGTGCGCGCAGCGTGCGGACGGTGTTTTCCGACACGCCCAGTTCCAGCGCGACGGCCGCCACCGAACGGCCGCCGGCGAGCACGTCGAGCACATCCGCCTCCCTCGCCGAAAGCGCGGCGAAGCCCGGCCGTTTGCGCTCGCGCAGCGATGCCACCCGGCGCCGGCGCGGCACGGCCTGGAGGCGGTCGACGCCCACCAGCTTGTGGCGCACGACGATCAGGGCGTTGACGAGCGGCAGGAGCAGGCGCAGCGCCGCTTCCTCTTCCGCGTCGATCCCGCCGTCGCGCATGCTGCGATAGTAGTTGACGTTGTAGACGGCCCCTTTGTCGATGCTGACGCAGGAGACGCGCTCCAGCAGGCTCGAGCGCCGATAGATCGGCCAGCGCGGATCCGTTTCTTCCGGCCGATGTATCTCGAATGGAGGCGCGTCCGGCCCGGCGCCCTCGAGCAAAGCGGCAAGGCGTGCGGCATATTCCGGCTGCGCCTGCGATTCACGCGCATTGCGCCGGATGCGATATTCGCCAAGATCGCCCGCGAACAAGGACATGACCTGTTCCGGCCTGCGCGCGTCGGCCACGACGAAGACGCCAAAATTGCGCAGCACGCAGGCGTGGGAAACCGCGCGCAGCACGCGCTTGCCGAAGTCCGGTGCGTCGAGGCCGTGCGTCAGTGCGGCAAGGTCGCGCGCCAGCGCCGGGTCAAGCAGGAGATGGTTTCCCATTGTCATCCTTCAGGGTGACATACGGAGCGACAATCCAGCGTAGGATCGTCTTCGTCAAGCTTCATCCGGCGCGCTGCGGCATGCCGGGCCAGACGGGAGGAACCCTATGAACGCGCCTGTGATCCGTGCCGACCGCACGCCGCTTCAGCGCACGCTTGCGGATTTCCGCACGCCGCTTCTCTACAATCAGTGGTATGTGGCCGGCTATTGCGAGGATTTCGGTGAGGCGCTGACCGAGCGCATGCTGCTCAACCGTTCGCTGGTCTTCTACCGCACCAGCACCGGAGAGCCGGTTGCCTTCCAGAACCGCTGCGCGCACCGCGCCTATCCGCTGGCCAAGAGCTGGCGCGAGGGCGACAGCATACGCTGCCGCTATCATGGCGCGAAGTATAACAGCGACGGCGAGATGACCGACGTGCCCTGCCAGGAGCACTGCCCGAAGGTGAAGCTGCGCAAATATCCGCTGCGCGAACAGGGGCCGCTGGTGTGGATCTGGATGGGCGATCCCGACAAGGCCGAAAGCGTGCCACTGCCGGAAACGCCGTTCCTGATCCGCGAGGATGGCTGGGAGTTCTGCACCGGCAGCTTCCACATGGAGGGCAATTACCTGCTGATGATGGAGAACCTGATGGACCTGACCCATCTGCCGTTCCTCCACCGCGACAGCTTCGCCTTCCCGCCGGAATATGCCGCGATCCCGATCGAGGTGGAGACCAACGGCACGCAACTGCGTTATGCTCGCATCGGCGGCGCCAACAACAAGTTCCACCACCGCAAGGGCTTCTTCCCGGAAGACATGGTCGAGCGCTTCGACACCGAGCCCTATCATGTCGAGGGGATCGGCGAGTTCGTGAATCCCGGCTTCACCTATGGCCGCAGCGAGTTCCAGTCGCTGGAGCCGAAGGAGGGGATGCAGAACGTCTTCCAGACGCGGGTGATCCACTTCCTGACGCCGGAAACCGATACGACCACCCATTACTGGTATTTCCACGCGCGAAACTATGCGCAGGACAACAAGGCCCATACGGAGAAGGTCCGCGCCACGCTCGCAAAGGGCTTTGCGGAGGACATGGAGGCCGTGGCAGACCTCCAGCGCCTTTTGACCACCGACAACCACGTCTATCGCGAGGTGCATTTTGCCGGCGACAAGCCGACCGTCGCCATGCGCCGCATCGTGGCGCGGATGGCCGAGGCCGAGCAGGCCGGCGGCTGAGGGCTCCGTCTTGCAGACCGACCTCTATGTGCTGACAGCCAGCCGCCCGAAAGTGGCGGTGGGCGAATTGCTCGCGCATCTCGCCGGCATGCGACTGACAGCGGCGATGGTCGAGGAATGGCCCGCTCCCACGGCCTATGGTCGGGAGCAGCTTGCCTTTGGCGGCGAGGTGCTGATGGCCTGGCCGGACGAAGGCGTGCTCGCCGAGCGTTTCGATGCGCTGGCCACGCAAGGCGCATGGCGCAGGCTGGTGCATGCCAATTACGATATGCGCATGGATGGGGTATGCTTCGCCCATCAAGGGCCGGCGCGCGAACTGTTCGGGCCATCGGTGACCGGCCACTATCTGTCAATCCAGCCGCATGGCGGCAGCCGGCTGCTGCATACCGCGATCGCCGACTGGCTCGCGGCACGGCATGGCGGCCGCGTCGTCGACCCCTACGAGCCGCAGGCAATGGATGGCGCGCCGCGATGGCAGCGGCTGGTTGCCGGCAGCATCGCCAATCCGGACCGCCTGCGGGCCTGAACGCCGCTATTCCTCACCCAGAAGTGCCGGCAGGTCGGCGATCGAGTCGATGATCTCATCCGCTTCCGCGAGGTCTTCCCGCCTGCCATTGCCGGACAGGACGCCGACGACGAGGCCGCAGCCGGCGGCGCGCCCGGCCATGATGTCATGCGCATTGTCGCCGACCATGGCGATCTCGCCGGGGCCGAGGCCGGTCGCGCCGGCAAAGGCGAGCACCACGTCCGGCGCGGGCTTGGGCTGCGCGACCGAGTCGAATCCGTAAGCGCTGACGAACATTTCACTCAAGCCCAGCACGGCCAGCGTCTCCCTCGCGCCACGTTCGGAATCGTTCGTCGCCACGCCGAGCAGATAGCCCCGCCGATGAAGCAGGCACACCGCATCGCGCATGCCGGGCAGTGCAACTGCGGCCTTCGCTCCGCAATTCACGCCGAAATCGTTGAAGACGGCGATTCTCTCGGCCAATTCCCTGCCGGAAAGATGCGGATGCCACAGCGCGACGACATCGGCATTGGTGCCGGCGGCGAAGACGGAGCCTGCCCGGAAACGTCCCGTCGCGGGGTCGTAGCCTGCCTGTTCGAGCAGGACACCGGCCCGCGCGGCGTCGCCTTCCGCAGCCATCAGCGCCATGCCGCGCGCAAAGGCCAGCCAGCTGCCTTCGAAGTCGATCAGCGTGCCGTCCTTGTCGAACAGCACGCCCCTGACATGCCTCATGCGCGCAGCGATGCGATATGGCCGACGAGACCGGCCGTGGAACTGTCGCGCCCGCCAGCGTCCTGACTGCCTTCCACGACGGGCAGCAGGCTCGTCGCCAGTTCCTTGCCGAGTTCCACGCCCCATTGGTCGAAGGCATTGATGCCGTAAAGCTGCGCCTCGACGAAGACGCGATGCTCGTAGAGCGCGATCAGGCGGCCAAGCGCGAAGGGATCGAGAATGCGGTGGACGATGGTGATCGAGGGGCGGTTGCCGCTGAAGACACGGTGCGGCGCGATTTCAGCGATATCCTCTTCACTCACGCCCTTGGCGCGCATCTGCGCCTGCGCTTCCGCCAGCGAACGCCCCTTCATCAGCGCCTCGGACTGCGCCAGGCAGTTGGCGAGCAGCAGGTCCTGATGGTTGCGCAGCTCAGGCTCGTGCCCCTCCGCGCCGACGATGAACTCGATCGGGATGATGTCGGTGCCCTGGTGCAGGAGCTGGAAGAAGGCGTGCTGGCCGTTGGTGCCGGGCTCGCCCCAGACCAGCGGCCCCGTCGGCGTGGCGACGGGCTTACCGTCCACGGTGACGCTCTTGCCGTTGGATTCCATGTCGAGTTGCTGGAGATAGGCGGGAAGACGCGACAGCCGCTGGTCGTAGGGAATGACCGCGCGCGCCGGATAGCAGCAGACCACACGATGCCACCAGCCGACCAGGCCGAGCAGCATGGGCAGGTTGGCCCGGAACGGCGCGGCGCGGAAATGTTCGTCCATGGCCGCAGCGCCATCGAGCATGCGGTTGAAATCGGCCGGTCCGACCGCAATCATGATCGGCAGGCCGATGGCCGACCACATGGAATAGCGGCCGCCGACCCAGTCCCAGAAGCCGAAGACGCGGTTTCCCGGAATGCCGAAGGCGGCGACCTTGTCGAGCGCCGTGGAGACGGCGCAGAAATGCGTGCCGACCGCCGCCTCGCCCAGCCGCGCCGCGATCCACGCGCGCGCCGTCGCCGCATTGGTCATCGTCTCGATTGTCGTGAAGGTCTTGGAGGCGATGACGAACAGCGTCGTCGCGGGGTCGAGCTTCGCGATCGTATCGGCGATATGCGCGCCGTCGACATTGGAGACGAAATGCGTGCGCGGGCCGTCATGATAGGGGGCCAGCGCCAGCGTCGCCATGACCGGCCCGAGATCCGAGCCGCCAATGCCGATATTGACGATGTCGGTGAACGGCTTGCCGCCCGCTCCGGCGAAGCGGCCGGAACGCACGCCCTCGGCGAAGGTCGCCATGTCGGCGAGCACCTTGCGCACGCCGGCAAGCACATCCTCGCCGTCGAGAAGCAGTTGCACATCCGCACGGTTGCGCAGCGCGGTGTGAAGCACGGCCCGGTCTTCGGTATTGTTGATATGCTCGCCGGAAAACATCGCATCGCGCCGGCCCGCAACATCGGCAAGGTCGGCGGCCTGCTCCAGCAGCGCCATGGCATCGTCGCTCAGCGCGCATTTGGAGATGTCGAGAAGCAGGTCGTCGAGCCGGGTCGAGAAGCGGCCGAAGCGGCCGGCATCACCGGCGAAGGCCGCCCTTATGTCGCTGGCACCGGCCTGTGCGGCACGCAGTTTCTCGATCAGGTCCGCGAGGAGTGTGGGCATGGAAAACCTGCTGTTCGGGAGACGGTCCACATGTGTAAGCCGCTCAACATGGCGGCATCAAGGAAAATGGAAACGGCCGCCGGCAGGCTGGCCCAAGGCCGAACCATCACTGGCGTAAAAGCAAACCATCAGCAATATTCATTGGCGCAAGCTGTTGGGCCACGACTAGTCTGCCTCCTCTTGCGTGATATTTGCGGCGCATGAGGGTGAGGATCATGGCAACACGAAACGACAGCACGATCTGGTCGGGACTGTTCCGCATCTCGGCGGAATCGGGACAGACATTGCAGGCGCAGATCCGGCAGGCGATCGTCGCGGCGATCCTCGACCGGCAGATCGCGGCCTCCATGCCGCTGCCCTCCTGTCGCGTGCTGGCCGAGAAGCTCGGCGTGGCGCGGGGTACGGTGGTGCTGGCCTTCCAGCAACTCGTGGATCAGGGCTTCCTCATCGCGCGCGAGCGGCGCGGCCACTTCGTCAACCCGGAAGTGCTGGCGACGCCATCGCGCCCGGCGCATACGGCGGCGGCAAATGCGGGCAGGGTCGACTGGAGCGCGCGGCGGCAGGTGGCGGCCAGCGACATTCCCGACCCCGGCACGGCGCGCGACTGGATCAGCGCGACCTATCCCTTCGTCTACGGTCAGTTTGATCCGGGCCTGTTCCCCACCGCCGAATGGCGCGAATGCAACCGCATGGCGCTGGCCGTGCTGGAAATCCGCAACTGGGCGGGCGACGTGGTGGACCGCGACGATCCGCTGCTGATCGAGCAGATCCAGGCGCGGCTCCTGCCGCGGCGCGGCATCTTCGCCAATCCCGACGAGATCATCGTGACGCTCGGCGCGCAGAACGCCCTCTACATGCTGGCGACGCTGCTGATGGGCAAGGGCGCGAAGGTGGCCATGGAAGACCCCGGCTATCCCGATGCACGGTCGATCTTCCGCCTGTCCGGGGCCGGGGTCGCACCGGTGCCGGTCGACGCCGACGGGATCCAGGTGGACCGGATTCCGGCGGATGCGGGCTATGTCTTCGTGACGCCCAACCACCATTGCCCGACCATGGTGCCGCTCAGCGAGGCGCGGCGTCAGGCGCTGCTGGCGGATGCCGCGCGCCACGACCGCATTATCATCGAGGACGGCTATGACAGCCAGCTCGCCGACGGCGCGCCGCAGCAGGCGCTGAAGAGCGTCGACCGCTTTGGGCGCGTCATCTATGTCGGCTCCATGTCCAAGACGCTCGCGCCGGGCCTGCGCATCGGCTACATCGTCGGCGATGCGGCGCTGATTGCGGAACTGCGCGCGCTGCGCCGCTTCATGCTGCGCCATCCGCCTGCCAACAACCAGCGCGCCGTGGCGCTGTTCCTGTCGCTCGGCCACCATGACGCGCTCGTGCGCCGGCTCTCGCAGGCCTTCGCGGAACGGCGGCAGCGCCTGTCCGATGCGCTGGCGGCACATATGCCGAACTGGCGCCTGACGCAGGCGCCGGGCGGAACTTCGGTATGGGTCGAGGGGCCTGCCGGCCTCGATACCGCCGCGCTCGCGGCCGACGCGGCCCGCCGCAACGTGCTGATCGAACCGGGCGGGCGCTTCTTCGACGGGCCGGCAGAACGCACCCGCTTCATGCGGCTCGGCATATCCTCCATCGGGCTTCAGCAGATCGAGCCCGGCATCCGCGAACTGGCGCGGGTGGCTCGGCCATCCGTTGCGGCCTGACGCAACCGCGCCGCGATTTACAAGCGGCGCGCGACAGTCTAGTTGCTGGTTCGATTTTCCGTTCGCAGCATTTTGGAGGAGGGTTCGTCATGGCGATGGACATGTCTGGCGAGGAGCGCATCACGGCACCGGTCGACAAGGTCTGGGCAGCGCTCAATGATCCCGAGATCCTGAAAGCCTGCATTCCCGGCTGCGAGAGCCTCGAAAAGCGCGACGATGGCGGCTTCACTGCCGTGGTGTCGCTGAAGATCGGCCCCATCAAGGCGAAGTTCAACGGCGAGGTCGAGCTGCAGAACCTCAACCCGCCGCATTCCTACACGATCGCCGGCGAGGGCAAGGGCGGCATTGCCGGCTTCGCCAAGGGCGGCGCGGACGTGACGCTGAAGGAAGACGGCGCCGACACGACGATCCTCACCTACACTGCCAAGGCGGATGTCGGCGGCAAGATCGCCCAGCTCGGCAGCCGGCTGATTCAGTCGACCTCGAAGAAGCTCGCTGGCGAATTCTTCTCCAGCTTCAACAAGATGGTCAGCGAAGGCTGACCCATCCCGGGAGCTGGGGCCGAAGCCCCACCTCCCGATGTTGCGGCTATTCGAAGATGATCGCCGGCCCGTCCCCGCGCTCGCCGCCCAGGGCATCGCGCACTTTAGTCGCGATCTCCTTGTAGACCTTCGCCTGCGGACTGTCGGGAGCGACCGCCACGACAGGCCGGCCGGCATCTGATCCCTCGCGCACATCCATCGTCAGCGGCACCTCGCCGAGGAAGGGCACGCCGAGGCGTTCGGCTTCCCTGCGCGCGCCGCCATGGCCGAAAATGTCGTAGCGCCGACCGGTGTCGGGGGCGAGGAAGTAGCTCATATTCTCCACGATGCCGAGCAGCGGCACGTCCACGCGCCGGAACATGTTCAGCCCCTTGCGCGCATCGATGAGCGCAAGGTCCTGCGGCGTGGACACGATGACCGCGCCGGCCAGCGGCACCTGCTGGGCCATTGTGAGCTGCGCATCGCCGGTGCCGGGCGGCATGTCGACCACCAGCACGTCGAGTTCGCCCCACTGGACCTCGCGCAGCATCTGGGTCAGCGCCGAGATGACCATCGGCCCGCGCCAGATCATCGGCGTCTCCTCCTCGACGAGGAAGCCCATCGACATCAGCTTGATGCCGTAATTCTCCATCGGCCGCACGATCTTGCCATCCACAGTGGTCGGCTTGCCCGACACGCCCGTCAGGCGGGGGACCGAAGGCCCGTAAATGTCGGCGTCGAGCAGGCCGACCTTGAGCCCCAGCGCCGACAGGCCGAGCGCGAGATTGACTGCGGTGGTGGACTTGCCGACGCCGCCCTTGCCCGAGGCGACGGCGATGATGGCGTCGATGCCCGGCACGCCGCGCTTGCCCGGCTGCTGGCCGGAGGGCGTGCCTGTGGGTGCGTGGGAATGGCCGTGCGGCCGCGCGGGCGCAGGACGCGGGGGCGCGGGACGCGGAGGGGCGGCCTCCATGCCGCCGCCCTTCTTCTCCGCCGTCAGCGCCACGACAGCGCCGGCAACGTCAGGCAGCGCCTTCACGGCCCGTTCGGCGGCTGCGCGCAACGGCTCCAGCGCCTGCGCCCGCGCCGCCGGCACGGTGATGGAGAAGAACACCTTGCCGTCCGCGATGAAAATGTCCGACACGAGGCCGAGCGAAACGATGTCGCCCTCGAAATCCGGCCCCTTGATGGTCCGGAGCGTGTCGATGACGGCTTCCTTGGTAACGGGCATGACATGACTCTATCTTCGGGACCTCCGAGATAGAGCAATTCACCGCGCGAACCAAGGCATGGGGGCGCGACCTAAAGCCCATGGCGCGCTTATGTCCTGCGCTATCGCGCTTCAGCGCTCTCTGCCTGCGCCCGCACGAAGACGAAGTCGCCACCCTCGTGGCCAACCTTCTCGATCGGCCGGTATTGCGGCTCCTGGTCGGAGTTCGCCACAACCGCCTGCAGGATATAGTCGTCGAACAGTTCGCGGGCCGAGAAGGCATCGTGCTGCATCTTTTCCAGCCCGGTGAGCAGGGCGCGGGCGAAGATGGAATGACCGTCGCCGCCCAGATCGGCCACCGGCTCATTGTTTCCCGAACTGATGACCACGCGCGCCCGGCGCGACTTGAGCGCCAGCAATGCCTGCATGCGCTGGTCGGCGGCGATCTTTTCGGCATCGGCGGGACCGCCGCGCAGCAGCGCGCCGGAATAGCAGGAATCGGAAATCAGGATGATGTTTCCGGCCTGCATGCGCTGGATCGCCGCCGATATGTCGGCGGCCGACAGATAGCTCGGCTCGAAGCCGGATTCGGCATCGCTCGGCACCCAGTAGGCCGTGGACGTGACCGGCTCGAAGACGCCATGGCCGGCATAGAAGATCAGCACCACGTCCTTCTCGCCGACGGCACGGCCGACATGATGCAGCGCCACCTCGATCTCGCGTTTCGTGGGATCCTTGAGAATGAGCGGCAAGCGCGCACCGGCGGCGGTCGCGATCTCGGTCTGGAAGCCGAATTTCGAGGTCAGCAGCGCCGCAAGCGCATCGGCATCGGCGAAAGGCGTCGACAGCGAGGCGAAGCCCGTGGCGCTGCCGTAGCTCTGATTGGCGATGATGACGGCAATGCGCCGCCCCTCGCCTTCCAGCGCCTTGCGGTCGCCCTCATAGACGAATTCGAGCGTGTAGGGATGCAGGCGCGAATCGGCGGTGACCGCGACGACGCTGATGCGGTTGAGGCCGTTCTTGAGCTGGACGGTCCCGCGGAAGCGACCTGTCGCGTCGAGCGCGGCCGGCTGCTGGTCGATATGGACGCCGAGCGCCCGCGCCGGCCAGTCGACAACGCCCTGTATCTCGATTTCCTGCCGCTTGACGACGCTGGCGCCCCGCTTGGGCGTCGGATTGAGAATGCGGATCGCGCCTTCGCCTTGCTGGGCGCGGATCGATTCCGCCACCAGGGCCAGGTCGGGGTTCGACGCATCGATGCGCGGATGAACCTTCCGGTAGCTCTCCGAGAGATAGGATTTGCGGATATTCTCCGCGATGCTGCGCGGCGTCGCCATCGGTTGCGCCAACGCATTGGCGAAATAGAAGCTGAACAACCCGTAGGTCCGGGCGTTGGGGTCGCCTCGCGGCAGTCGCAGTTCCGGCGTCATTTCGGCCGCATCCGAGGCGTAGAAGACCGCATAGTCGCCATGGCCCGGCATCAGCGTGTGCATGCGAGGCGCATCCGCTTCATTGTCGCGCGCAAATTCGAACGTCCATGCGGCATCTTCCGCAGCGGCGCGCTGGCGGGCGCGAAGATCGGCCGCGGCGGCGTAGAGGATGTCCAGGCCCACGATCGCATGCGCCCCGCGATTGCGCACCGCGACCATGAAGTCGGAAATGTCGCGGCCCAGCATGACCTCGTGCCGTTCCGCCACCTCGTCGTCGAGCAAAAGCAGCACATCGCTGAAGCGTCCGCCGAAGGCGTTTTCGACGAAGCGCGCCTGCGGCGGGACGAAGACGGGCTTTTCCGTCGCGATCGCCGTGGCAAGTTCCTCGAGGCTCGTCCCGGCATTCTCGAAAGCTGCCGCGTCGGCTTCGCGATTTGCCCAGCGAAGCGCGGCCGGGGTCAGGACATCCGAAACGCGCAGGCTGCGGTTCGAGAAATGCAGGAGCACCCGGTCATCGCATCCGGCAACCGACAGGACTTTCAGGAAAGCATCGCGCACGCCGTCGCGATCGGCGTCGGCGTCCTGCCGCACATGGACATTGTCCCGCGCGACGCCCAGTTGTGGCAGCAGGGTTGCGAGAAGGTCGAGATCGTTCGCGACACCCTTCAGAACCGGAGCGCCAAAGCCCAATCCCCGCCCGGTGCCGACCAGGATGGCATGCGTCTGCGGCTTTCGGCTCGGATCGCAGCCCGGCGCCGCAACATCGAGGGCCGCATAGTCGACCAGCGGCTCGGCAAGGCCGGGAACATAGTCGAGCGCGGTGCGATAGTAGAGCTCCACCAGTTCGTAGAGCGGCGCCAGTTCCGCCGCGCGCGCGGCGGCGTCCTTTTCCAGCCGCTCCTTGCGCGCCTTCTCGTCCAGCAGCACCGCCGCCGAACGGGACTGCGTCGGCATGAAGACGACGAGCATCGCCAGCACGGCCAGAAACAGCTTGCTCATGAAAACCCACCCCATTGCCCGGCCGGCCGGACCCGTATTTCCGCCCCGGCCAAGTGTCGCCTTCACCCTAGGGAATGCAAGCCCTTGCGACGTTTTTGTGGCCGGCACCATGCGCGATAGCATGGTCGATGTCGGGAATGCAGCACGTGCAGCGTCCTTGTGCATGAATGCCACGCAACCAAGGAGACGCAGGATGAACAAGCTCAGCACATGGCTCTGGTTCGAGACGGAAGCGGAGGAAGCGGCCCGCTTCTACGCCTCGGTCTTCCGCAACGCCACGCTCGGCAAGGTCGATTACGCACCGGCCGGCGGCGAACCCTATACGAAGGAAGGCCAGGTCCTGTCGGCCGGCTTCTCGATAGAGGGCCATGAATTCTATTGCCTCAATGGCGGACCGCATCCCGAGGCGAAGCCGAACGATGCCGTCTCCTTCCAGATCCTGTGCGCCGACCAGGCCGAACTGGATGAATACTGGAACAAGCTCGCCGCCGATGGCGGCAAGGAGGTCCAGTGCGGCTGGGTGAAGGACCGCTACGGCTTCTCCTGGCAGATCGCACCGGCGATGCTCCACCGCCTCATCCAGAGTTCCGACCGGGAAGCGGCGCGGCGCGTGACCGAGGCCATGATGAAGATGGTCAAGCTCGATATCGCGACGCTTGAAGCCGCCGCGCGAGGCTGATGAAAGGAGCGGCGTCCGGATGTCCGGACGCCGCGCAAAATCAGCGCTGGCGCATCGGCGCGAGCGCGCCGGCCCAGCGGTGGAGTTCGTCCAGCATCAGCTTCGCCCCGTCGCCGATGGGCTGGCTCGGCGTGAAGCCGTCATCGCCGAGGAACTGCGCGACCATCGGCACTGGAACGCCTTCGGGGATGGGCATGATGCGCAGCGTGGTGAGCAGCGACTTGAGCGACTGCGCGGCGCGCAACCCGCCCGATATGCCGCCATAGCTGACGATGCCTGCCGGCTTGTAGGCCCATTCGTGGCTCAGATAGGTGAGCGCGTTCACAAGCGCGACCGGCGCGACATAGTTATATTCCGGCGAGACGAAGACGAAGGCATCGGCCGATGCGACCGACTTCGCCCAGGCCTTGGTGTGGTCGTGCTGGTAGTCCTGCATGCGGGGATGCTTGGGCTCGTCGAAGACCGGCAGGTTGAACTCCGCCAGATCGACAAGCACTGGTTCGAAGCTGCCGTGTTCGCGGGCGAATGCGTCGAACCAGGCCGCAACCTTCGGGCCGATCCGGCCCGGCCGGGTGCTGCCGATGATGATGTTCAGTTTCAGTGCCATGGATCGTCTCCGGTCTTGCTTGAGAGGCGCGTGTGATAGGCGTGACCGCGGTGCCCATGCAAGAAGGCACCTTCGCGTTACCTGCACTGGCGAATGAGCAGCGCTGCGGATAATTTGAGCCTATGATAGACAAGCTGGAATTCTTCATCGCCCTGGCCAGGGCACGCCATTTCGGCAGGGCCGCCGAGGAGATCGGCATCACCCAGCCGACCCTTTCGGCGGCCATCAAGCAGCTGGAGGAGCAACTGGGCGTGATGCTCGTCCAGCGCGGATCACGCTTCAAGGGGCTCACGCCCGAGGGCGAGCAGGTTCTGGCCTGGGCCCGCCGCATCGTCGGCGACACGCGCACCATGCGCGAGGAGATGCGCGCCGCGCGGCAGGGTCTCTCGGGCCGTCTGCGGATCGCCGTGATCCCGACCGCGCTCGCCATGGTGCCGCGGCTGACGACACCGTTCCGCGAGCGCCATCCCGGCGTGACCTTCTCGCTCCTGTCGCACACCTCGATCGAGGTGCTGACGCTGCTCGGCAATTTCGACATCGATGCAGGCATCACCTATGTCGACAATGAGCCGCTCGGCCGGGTCGTCTCGGTGCCGCTCTACGAGGAGCGCTACGGTCTCGTGACGGCGGCCGGAAACCCCTATTCCGAGCGCGACGGGGTAAGCTGGACGGAAGTGGCGGAACTGCCGCTGTGCCTGCTGACCCCCGACATGCAGAACAGGCGCCTGATTGACCAACATCTGGCGGAAACCGGGGCAAGCGCGCGGCCGACGCTCGAATCGAATTCCATGCTGGTGCTCTTCAGCCATATCCGGACCGGCAAATGGTCGTCGATCATGCCGCTCAACCTCACCAAGACGTTCGGTTTCGCCGAGCCGATCCGCACCATCCCGATCGTGGAGCCGGATGTCCGCCACATGGTCGGCCTGGTCGCGGCGCAAAGGGAACCCCACACGCCGCTCGTCGCGGCGCTGCTGGAAGAGGCACAGGCGCTCGCCCGCATCCTGTAAGCATGTATGCAGGGTGCGCAGACGATAGATTTATTCTATCGTATGACGGCCCGTCTTTATTGACTTTATCCCTCATGCCGTCGCCATAATGAGATGAACGGACATTTCGTCTGTATGCATACAGGGAGGGCGCTGCATGTCGCAGGCGCAGAGTACCCAGATCGAGACTCGCACGCGGGCCGTGATCGCGGAGAATATCGGGCTGGAGGGACCGCTCCTTCCCATTCTCCACGCGATTCAGCATGAATTCGGCTATGTGCCGGCCGAATCGCTGCCGGTCATCGCCGACGCCCTCAACATCTCGAATGCCGAGACGCATGGCGTGGTCAGCTTCTATCACGACTATCGCCGCGAGCCGGCCGGCCGTCATGTCATCAAGCTCTGCCAGGCGGAAGCGTGCCAGTCGATGGGCTCGGGCGCGGTCGCCCGCCGCTTCCAGGACCTGCTCGGCATCGGCCTGCACGAGACGACCGCCGACGGCCGCGTGACGCTGGAACCCGTCTATTGTCTCGGCCTGTGCGCCTGCTCGCCAGCCGCCATTGTTGACGGCGAGGTGATCGGCCGCCTCGACGAGGAGACGATCGGCGAGATCGTCGCGGGAGTGCAGGCATGACGCGCAAGATCTACATCCCCCGCGATTCCGGCGCGCTGGCGCTCGGCGCCGACAAGGTCGCGCATGCGCTTGAGGACGCGATCGCGGCACGCGGCATCGACGCAACCGTGGTGCGCAACGGTTCGCGCGGCATGTTCTGGCTGGAGCCGATGGTCGAGGTCGAAACGGCGCAAGGCCGCATCGCCTACGGGCCGGTGAAGGCAAGCGACGTTGCCGGCCTGCTCGACGCCGCGCTGGCCGAGGGCGGCGCGCACCGGCTGCGGCTGGGCAAGCCCGAAGACATTCCCTTCTTCGCGAAGCAGACGCGTCTGACCTTCGCCCGCTGCGGCATCATCGACCCGCTGTCGCTCGAGGATTACCGCGCGCATGGCGGCCTGCGCGGCCTGCAGAACGCTGTGGCGATGGCGCAATCGGACATCGTCACGACCGTCACCGAATCCGGCCTGCGCGGGCGCGGCGGCGCCGGCTTCCCCACCGGCATCAAGTGGCAGACCGTGCTCGGCGCATCGGCCGACCAGAAATACATCGTCTGCAACGCCGACGAGGGCGATAGCGGCACCTTCGCCGACCGCATGATCATGGAGGGCGACCCCTTCGTGCTGATCGAGGGCATGGCGATTGCCGGCATCGCGGTCGGCGCGACCAAGGGTTATGTCTATATCCGCTCGGAATATCTGCATGCCATCGCCACCATGCGCAGCGCCATCGCGACCGCGCGGCGCGCCGGCGTGCTGGGTGCGAACGTGCTGGGCTCGCCCAACATGTTCGACATGGAGGTGCGCGAGGGCGCCGGCGCCTATGTCTGCGGCGAGGAGACCTCGCTGCTGAACTCGCTGGAAGGCAAGCGCGGCGTGGTGCGCGCCAAGCCGCCGCTGCCGGCGCTCCAAGGCCTGTTCGGCAAGCCGACGGTGGTCAACAACGTCATTTCGCTGGCTTCCGTGCCGATCATCCTCGACAAGGGTGCGGCACATTACAAGGATCTCGGCTTCGGCCGCTCGCGCGGCACGATGCCGATCCAGATCGCCGGCAATGTCAGGCATGGCGGCCTGTTCGAGGTCGCCTTCGGCCTGACGCTGGGCGAGATCGTCGACGAGATCGGCGGCGGCACGGCCACCGGGCGTCCGGTGAAGGCGGTGCAGGTGGGCGGGCCGCTGGGCGCCTATTTCCCGCGCGAGCTTTTCGACACGCCGTTCGACTATGAGGCTTTCGCCGGCAAGGACGGGCTGATCGGCCATGCCGGCATCGTCGTGTTCGACGACACGGCCGACATGCTCAAGCAGGCGCGCTTCGCGATGGAGTTCTGCGCCATCGAGAGCTGCGGCAAATGCACGCCCTGCCGCCTCGGCTCCACGCGCGGCGTCGAGACGTTGGACAGGATCGCCGCCGGCATCCAGCCGGAAAAGAACCTCGAACTCGTCACCGACCTGTGCAACACGATGAAATTCGGATCGCTTTGCGCGCTCGGGGGTTTCACCCCATATCCGGTGATGAGCGCGATCACGCATTTCCCTGATGACTTCACGCCACGCGCCGTCCCGGCCGCAGCCGAATAGGAGCCACGCCATGGGTCTCGTTCACGAAATCGACTACGGTACGCCCGCTTCCAAATCCGACAAGCAGGTCACCCTGACGGTCGACGGCAGGACGGTAACCGTGCCGGAAGGCACCTCGATCATGCGCGCCTCCATGGAGGCCGGCGTCGAGATTCCGAAGCTGTGCGCCACCGACATGGTGGACTCCTTCGGCTCCTGCCGCGTCTGCCTGGTGGAGATCGACGGGCGCAACGGCACGCCCGCTTCCTGCACCACCCCCGTCAGCGAGGGCATCGTGGTGCACACGCAAACGGAGCGCCTTTCGGCCATACGGCGCGGCGTGATGGAGCTCTACGCCTCCGACCATGCGATCGGCCGTGGCGAGACCGCCGGCACCGGGGCCAGCGAGTTCGACAGGGTCGCCGCCGAGATCGGCTGGAACGAGAACCGCTATGGCGGCGACGGCCGCAACCATGTCGCGCCCGGCAACGGCTCGCTCAATGTCGACTATCTCGCGCGCGACACCACGAACCCCTATTTCGAATATGATCCGGCGCAGTGCATCGTCTGCTCGCGCTGCGTGCGCGCCTGCGAGGAAGTGCAGGGCACCTTCGCGCTGACTATCGAGGGCCGCGGCTTCGAGAGCCGCATGGTCGCGTCGATGAACCAGGACTTCATCGAATCGGAATGCGTCTCCTGCGGCGCCTGCGTGCAAGCCTGCCCGACCGATGCGCTGCGCGAGAAGTCGGTGCTGGAAAAGGGCCTGCCCGAATGGTCGGCCGTCACCACCTGCGCCTATTGCGGCGTCGGCTGCTCGTTCAAGGCCGAGATGCGCGGCGAGGAGCTGGTACGCATGGTGCCGTGGAAGGACGGCAAGGCCAATCGCGGCCATAGCTGCGTCAAGGGCCGCTTCGCCTATGGCTATGCGACACACAAGGAGCGCATCCTCAACCCGATGGTCCGCGAGAAGATTTCGGACCCATGGCGCGAGGTGAGCTGGGACGAAGCCTTCGCCCATATTGCGAGCGAGTTCCGCCGCATCCAGTACCAGTACGGCAAGGGCGCCATCGGCGGCATCACCTCGTCGCGCTGCACGAATGAAGAGACCTATATCGTCCAGAAGCTGATCCGGCAGGGCTTCGGCAACAACAATGTCGACACCTGCGCGCGCGTCTGCCATTCGCCGACGGGCTACGGGCTGGGCCAGACCTATGGCACCTCGGCCGGCACGCAGGACTTCGATTCGGTCGAGGACAGCGACGTGATCGTGGTGATCGGCGCCAATCCGGCGTCGGCGCATCCGGTTTTCGCCTCGCGCATGAAGAAGCGCATCCGCCAGGGCGCGAAGCTCATCGTCATCGATCCGCGCCGCACCGAAATGGTGAAGTCGGCGCATATCGAGGCCGCCCACCACCTGCCGCTAAAGCCCGGCACCAATGTCGCCGTGATCACCGCACTGGCGCATGTCGTCGTGACGGAAGGCCTGTTCGACGAAGCCTTCATCCGCGAGCGCTGCGACTGGTCGGAATTCGAGGACTGGGCCGCCTTCGTGGCCGAGCCGGCCAATTCGCCCGAGGAAGTGGCGAAGTTCTCCGGCGTACCGGCAGAGACGATCCGGCAGGCGGCGCGGCTCTATGCCACCGGCGGCAACGGCGCGATCTATTACGGCCTCGGCGTGACCGAGCACAGCCAGGGCTCCACCGCCGTGATGGCCATCGCCAATCTCGCAATGGCAACCGGCAATATCGGCCGCAAGGGCGTCGGCGTGAACCCGCTGCGCGGCCAGAACAATGTGCAGGGCTCCTGCGACATGGGCTCGTTCCCGCATGAGCTGCCGGGCTATCGCCACATTTCCGGCGATGCCGTGCGCGACATCTATGAAAGCCTGTGGGGCGTGAAGCTCGACAACGAGCCCGGCCTGCGCATCCCCAACATGCTCGATGCAGCCGTGGAAGGCACGTTCCGCGGCATCTACATCCAGGGCGAGGACATCTTACAGTCCGATCCCGACACCAAGCACGTCTCGGCGGGGCTGGCGGCGATGGAATGCGTGGTGGTGCAGGACCTGTTCCTCAACGAGACGGCCAATTACGCGCATGTCTTCCTGCCGGGCTCGACCTTCCTGGAGAAGGACGGCACCTTCACCAATGCCGAGCGGCGTATCAACCGCGTGCGCAAGGTGATGGAGCCGAAGAACGGCTATGCCGACTGGGAGGTGACGCAGCTTCTCGCCCGCGCCATGGGGCTGGACTGGAACTACACCCATCCCTCGCAGATCATGGACGAGATCGCCCAGACGACGCCGTCCTTCCAGTATGTCTCCTACGACCTGCTGGAGAAGATGGGCTCGGTGCAGTGGCCCTGCAACGAGAAGGCACCGGAAGGCACGCCGATCGTGCATATGGATGGTTTCGTGCGCGGCAAGGGCAAGTTCATCCGCACCGAATATGTCGCCACCGACGAGAAGACCGGGCCGCGCTTCCCGCTGCTGCTCACCACCGGCCGCATCCTGTCGCAATATAATGTCGGCGCGCAGACGCGGCGCACGGACAATGTGGTGTGGCATGCCGAGGACCTGCTCGAGATCCATCCGCACGATGCCGAGCAGCGCGGCGTGCGCGATGGCGACTGGGTGCGGCTGGCAAGCCGCGCCGGCGAGACGACGCTGCGCGCGCAGATCACCGACAAGGTGGCGCCGGGCGTGGTCTACACCACCTTCCACCACCCCGACACGCAGGCCAATGTCATCACCACCGATTTCTCGGACTGGGCGACCAACTGCCCGGAATACAAGGTGACCGCGGTTCAGGTCGCGCCATCCAACGGCCCCAGCGGCTGGCAGGAAGAGTATAACGAGCTCGCCCGCCGTTCGCGCCGCATCGAGGGCCGGCTGGAAGCGGCGGAGTAGGCAGGGACTTGCGCGAACCCCTCACCTCCACCATCCGCATCGCGCGCCGGGCTTCCGGCGCGGATGCGGCGGCACGCATGGTGCCGGAGGAAACGCCCGTCGCACTCTCCTATGCCGGCACGACTCATGCGGTGATGATGGCCTCGCCCGCCGACCTTGCGGATTTCGCGCTCGGTTTCTCGCTGACGGAAGGCATTATCGGTTCGCCCGAGGAGGTCGAGACGATCGACATCATCGAGGATGCCGGCGCCGGCATCGATATCCAGATCAGGTTGAAGGACAAGGCCAATACCCGCTTCGAGGCGCGGCGGCGGCGGCTGGCCGGCCCTGTCGGCTGCGGCCTGTGCGGTATCGAATCCATCGACGAGGCGATGCGGCAGGTGCCGAAAATCCGTCAGTCGACGCTTACGCTTTCAGCGGCCGAGATCACCGACGCGGTGCGCCTCCTGTCGAAGCAGCAACCTTTCCATTCGCAGACAGGGGCGGTGCATGCCGCCGGCTTCTATATGCCGGGCCGCGGCATCGTCGCGGCGCGCGAGGATGTTGGCCGTCACAACGCGCTCGACAAGCTTGCAGGCGCACTTGCCAGCGCCGGCATCGACGGCGCGAGCGGCGCGGTGGTGGTGACCAGCCGCGTCTCGGTCGAGATGGTGCAGAAGACCGCGGCAATCGGCGCGCCCTTCATCATCGCCGTCTCCGCACCAACGGCGCTTGCCGTGCGCACCGCCGACGAGGCCGGCATGACCCTGGTCGCGCTGGTGCGCGGCGACGATTTCGACGTCTTCACGCGGCCTGACCGCGTTTCCATCGGAGCTGCCAGCCATGTCGCATGATGCGGACATCCACCACCTGCATGCCAAGCTGATCCGCATGGCGAACCAGATCGGAATCTTCTTCGAATCCAAGCCGCATGATGAAGGCGTGGCGGGTGTCGCCGAGCACATCAACAAGTTCTGGGAGCCCCGCATGCGCCGACAGTTCTTCGAGGTGGTGGACAGCGGCGGCGAAGGGTTCAGGCCGATCGTGCTGGAGGCGGCCGCCAATATCCGCCGGCCGGCAGCACCGGAAATCCCGCCTGCACAAGCCGAACAGGCGGGCGCGCCGCGCGCCTGACTTAGAGCATTTGTGCGACGCCGAGCGGATCCGCTCGGCTGCAAAGATGCTCTTTCCTTTTGTCTTTGCGCAATTCCGGACGCAAAATCGCTAAGCAATTTACCGGATTGCTCAGGTCGTCAGCAGCGACAGGCCCGGAACGCGGTTGATCAGGCTGCGGTTCTTCATCACGAAGTCGAGGTTCTGGCGCGCCAGCCGCGCATGTTCGCGCGCCAGCGCCTCGGCGCGGGCGCCCTCACGCGCCTCGATGGCTTCCACGATGGCGCGGTGGTGCGACTGGCCGATCCATAGCGAGGCACGGAACACCGGCAGTTCGGCCTGCGCATGCATAAAGGCGCTGGGGCCGGCGAAGGGGAGTTGGGTCACCTTTTCCAGCTCGCGGCGGAAGATCTCGCTGCCCGACAGGCCCGACAACATGTCGTGGAACTCGGCATTGAGCGCGACATAGGCATCGAAATCCATGACCTCGGGCGAGGCCCCCAGCGCTTCGTCGAGCCGGGCAAGCAAGCCCCTGGCAAAGGCGATTCGCGACGAGGTTACGCCGCGCTCGGCGGCGAGCCGCACCGCGGCACCCTCCACGAGGCCGCGCAGTTCGATGGCATCGGCCACATCCGCCTCGGTGAAGGAGCGGACGGCATAGCCGCCCGAGGGAATCGCCTCCAGAATGCCCTCCTGCTCAAGGCGTGCGAGCGCCGCCCTGAGCGGCGTGCGCGAAATGCCCAGCCGCTCGCTGATGGCGATTTCCGAAAGCCTTTCACCAGGCGCAACACTGCCGGAATAGACAAGGTCCCGCAGTCCGAGGATCGCCTTCAGAGATTGCGACGAAGCCCGTTCCTCGCCTGTTTTCACTGCCACCGGCCTTCCCCCTCGACGCCTGCCATGCTGCATTTTTGTGTCCATGCAGCGTGTATACAGGATATTTGTCAAGTAGCCTTTTCAGCGATGGCGTGTTAGCGACACGCGGTTTCCCGATCATATCGAGCTTGGAGGTTCGCCCATGTCCGTCGCCCAGCCCCCCTATCGCGCAGATCATGTCGGCAGTCTGCTGCGTCCTGCGAAGGTCAAGGATGCACGGCACAAATTCTACGACGAGAAGTCGATCCCGCAGGCGGAACTGAAGGCGGCCGAGGACGAGGCGATCGTCAAGGCGATCAAGATGCAGGAAGATGTCGGCCTTCCGGTCGTCACGGACGGCGAAATCCGCCGCGCCTTCTGGCACTATGATTTCATGGACGATCTGGTCGGCTTCGAGCTGGTGGAGCGTGGCGAGGGCTTCCAGTTCCACGGCAAGCAGATGAAACCGCTGCATCCGACGATCCACGGCAAGCTCGATTTCCCCGCCGACCATCCGATGATCGAGCATTACAAGTTCGTCGCCGCCAACACCAAGGTGATGCCGAAAATCTCCATTCCGGGCCCGAGCTGCTGCCATTTCCGCACCGACCCGAAGGACATCACGCCGAAGGAATATCAGGATCCGGAAGCTCTCTTCGCCGATCTGGCCAAGACCTTCGCCAAGGCCGTGCAGGCCTTCTACGATGCCGGCTGCCGCTATCTCCAGATGGACGACATCTTCTTCGCCTATCTCGGCGATCCGAAGCATCGCCAGGCCAAGAAGGAGGTCGGCCAGGATCCCGACTGGCTGATCGACCGCTATGCGTGGATGATGCACGAATCGATCAAGAACAAGCCCGCCGACATGGTGATCGGCATGCATATGTGCCGCGGCAACTTCGCCTCCACCTATGCTGCCGAAGGTGGCTACGATGCCGCCGCCGATGCGATCTTCAACAAGACCGGCGTCGACATCTTCTTCATGGAATATGACAGCGAGCGCGCCGGCGGTCTGGAGCCGCTTCGCCTGCTGCCCAAGGGCAAGCAGCGGGTCATGCCGGGCTTCATCACCACCAAGACGCCCGAGCTGGAAAAGATCGACGACCTGAAGCGCAAGTTCGACGAGGCGTCGAAATATGCCGACATCGACCAGATGGGCATCGCGCCGCAATGCGGCTTCTCCTCGACCGACGATGGCAACAAGGTCACCGAGGACGACCAGAAGCGCAAGCTCGAACTGGTGGTGAAGACCGCCGAGGCGATCTGGGGCGGCGTGGCGAAGTAATCGCCATAGGCGTGCTATTAGACAAAGGCCGGTGCGGTTATCCGCGCCGGCCTTTTGTTTGGGCGCTTGCCGCCCACCCTGTATGCAGGGTGACCTAAAAAGAGTTGCGATGATCGCGCTTTCAGGCTGGATCGGCGCCAATTGACACGGCATTGTGTATGCAATGCCTATTCGCCGACCCTGCCCGACAATTCGAGAACGAGACATGTATGCGCAGCCGCGCAGCCATGGTGCGCGCATATGACGGCAGCCGCCGACGGGCTTCCGACACCCCGGCGCTACTGGGCTGCTTTCTCCGTCGCCACCAGTCTCGTCGTCTATGTCATGGACGCGTCAATGGTCACGGTCATGCTGCCGGTGATCGCCGAAAGCCTCGGCGTGGCGCCGAGCCAGGCGATCTGGGCCATGACCGCCTATCACCTCACGCTCGCCTGCCTGCTGCTGCCATTGGCGGCGCTGGGCGAAAAATACGGCCAGTGGCTCGTCTATTCCGCCGGGCTGGTGCTGTTTTCCGTCGGCGCGATCTTCAGCGCGTCCTCCACGACGCTGGCGACGCTGATCGCCGGGCGGGTGCTGCAAGGCGTCGGCGCGGCCGGCGCGCAGAGCATGACCATGGCGCTGCTGCGCCATTCCTACCCTAAGGCACAGTTCGGTCGCGCCGCCGGCATCAATTCCACCGTCGTCGGCGTCTCCATGGCGTCCGGCCCGGCGGTGGGCGCGGCGATCCTGCTGATGGCGGAATGGCGCACGCTGTTCCTGCTCGTCCTGCCGGTGGCCGCCTTCTCGCTCGGCGTCGGCCTGCTTGCGCTGCCGCGCATCTCGCGGCGGGCAGTGCGCTTCGACTTCCTTGCCGCCGCTCTGACATCGCTCGCCGTGCTCTGCTTCGTGCTGGGGCTCAACGAGATGCGCGCCGGCGCCGATGCGCTACGGTTGGCTGGCCTGCTCGGCATGGCCACGGTGATCACCTTCTTCCTGGTGCGGCGGCTCAGGGGAACGCCCGACCCGGTCCTGCCCATCGACCTCCTGTCCGTCCGCATCATCGCGCTGTCGCTCACCACCTCGCTGTGCCTCTTCACCGCGCAGGGCATGACGATGACCGCCCTGCCCTTTCACCTCGCGCAGGCAACCGGCCTTTCCGCCGGGCAGGTGGGGCTGCTGATCACGCCATGGCCGGTCGCGATGGCGATCATGGCCAATGTCTCGGGCTGGCTGTCGGAGCGCCATTCCGCGCGGCTACTATGCGCCTGCGGCATCGCCATCATGGTGTTCGGCATGACGATGATGGTTTTCCTGCCGGAGAGGCCGACCGTCTTCGAGGTGCTGTGGCGCATGGCGGTGTTCGGCACCGGCTTCGGCCTGTTCGTGACGCCCAACAACCGGCTCGTCATGCTCAACGCGCCGCTGTCGCGCGCCAGCGCCATCGGCGGGCTGGTGGCGATGGTGCGCATGATCGGCATGTCGCTCGGCGCGACGATGGCCGCAGTGATGTTCAGCTACTGGCCGGAAGACCCCGGCCATGCGGCCTTCACGCTGGCCGCATGCGTGCTGGTCGTCGCCTTCGTGCTGTGCTGCGTGCGCAAGACATCTCAGGAAGCAGCCTGATCAGGCCGCGCCCCGCGCCCGGTGCCAGTCGAGCATCCAGTGTGCCGCGCCGACATTTTTCGGCGGGTGGGCCAGCACGGCTTCCTCGTTGATGTCCGTTCCCCAGCCGGGGCCGGTCGGCACGATCAGCTCGCCATCCTCGAGCTGCGGCGAGGCTGTCACGATGTCATGCATCCACGGCACCTCGTCCACATCATATTCCATGATGCGGAAGTTCGGGATCGCGGCGCACAGATGCGCGCCCATCAGCGACGACAGATAGCCATGCGCGTCATGCGAGGCGACATTGACGTCGAACATGTCGGCCAGCACCGCCATGCGGTAGGCCTCCATGAAGCCGACCCATTGCGGATCGATGATCGCCACATCGACGGTTTGCTGCTGGAGGAAAGGTAACATGCGACGGCGGTTGTAGATCGTCTCCAGCGATGCGATGGGCGTCGTGGTCGAGCGGCGGATATCCGCCAGCGCTTCCGGCAGATAGGTGTCGATCTCCAGCCACGTCATGTCGAACTTCTCGACCGCCTTGGCGATGCGCTTGAAGCCCTCGGGCCGGAAGTTGAAATTCAGGTCCATCAGCAGGCCGGTATCCGGGCCGATGCCCTCGCGGAACGCGGCAAGCTGGTCTTCGATCGCCGCCAGCACCTTGCCGGTGAGGTGCAGTTCCGGCGAGCCGGCAAGGCCGGAGAAGCCGGGGCGATGCTGCGCGGGTGCGGCGCCGTCGAACAGGATCGGATTGGTCTTCAGCGCCTTGAAGCCGCGCCGCACCACTTCCTTGCCCAGCGTCACCAGATCCTCGACCTTGCGGATCGGCGCAACGCCGGCTTCCTTCTCGAAAAGCTTCGGGTCGCGGATGCGATAGGTGCCGCAATGCGACCAGTAGACCGGCACGCGGTCGCGGTAGCGTCCGCCGAACAGGTCGCAGACCGGCAGGCCGGCGGCCTTGCCCTTGATGTCGAGGCAGGCATTCTCGATGGCCGCCGTCGCCTGTGCATTGGCACCGCCCTCGGCCATGCGCGTGCCCGCATAGAGGCGTGCGCCGATGGCGCCGGCATTGCGCGGGTCGAGGCCGATCACCTTCTCGGCGATGACGCGGATATTGGAAGTGAGGCCCGGCCCAGCCATGCCTTCATGGAACTCGGCCCAGCCGATCAGCCCCTCGTCGGTGCTGATCTTCAGGAAGGAGAGGTTCCGCCAGCCGCCATCGGCATGCATGTCCTCGATCTTGGTGATGCGCATCGCGTGCTCCTCCGCCAGCAGGGTCGAACCGACTTCTTGCGCCAGCAGATCAGGAGACGGAAGTGGCGGACATGAAAAAGGCGGGACCCGGTCGCCCGAGTCCCGCCTGTTCAAACGCCTTGGCCCGACAAGTCAGGCCTTGTGGAAGCGCTCGTCCTTTTCGGCCATGCGGCGCAGCAGGCCGGGCACCGCGAACCGCTCGCCAAAGGCGGTCGCCAGTGCATCGCTCTCGGCGACGAATTCCTTCGCGCCGACCGTATCGACATAGCCCAGCGGCCCACCCAGATGTGCCGGATAGCTCCAGCCGAGCACCGAGGCGATATCGGCGGCGAGCGGATCGTCGATCACGCCCTCCTCCATCGCGCGCGCGGCTTCCAGCGACTGGGTGTTGATGAGGCGTTTGCGCACGATCTCCACCGGTAGCGGCTTTTCGGCCGGCGGGAAGAGATCGGACAGGCCCTTCCACAGCTTCGGGCCGTCCTCGCCATAGTCGTAGATGCCCTTGCCGCCGTCGCGCCCGACACGACCGGCATCGACCAGCTTCTTCAGCGCCTCGACGGCGCGGCCGTCCTTCATCGACTGCGGCTGGCCCTCGCCGCTCATGGAGATCATGATGTCGTGCAGCAGCGGCAGCTTGGTGAGTTCTGCCAGCGTGACAGGGCCGATGGCGAAGCCGGCATTGAGCATGGCATTGTCGATGACCTGCGGCGGCACGCCCTCGGCCAGCAACGTCAGCGCCTCGGAGGAGAGCGAGGAGACGAGGCGGCTCGTATAGAAGCCGAGCCCGTCCTTCACCACGATCTGCGTCTTGCGCATGACCGAGGCGACATATTGCGCCTCGTCGAACGCCTTCTGCGAGGTTTCCGGCGAGCGGATCACTTCCAGCAGCTTCATCGTCTCGACCGGGGCGAAGAAATGCATGCCGATCATGCGCGAGGGATCGCCGAGCGCCGAAGCGAGCTTCTTGATGAGGATGCTCGACGTGTTGGAGGCAATCGTCACCTCCGGCCGCAGCACCGCTTCCAGCTTGCGGTAGACGTCATGCTTGACGTCGAGCCGCTCGAACACGGCCTCGATGACGAAATCCGCATCCTTGAGGGCGGAATAGTCCTCGGTGGCAGTGATACGCGCCATGATCGCGGACTGCTGCTCGGCCGACATGCGGCCGCGAGACACAAGCTTCTCGCCGATCTTGCCGATACGGCCATGGCTTTCCGCAGCCTTCTCGGCGGAAATGTCGATCAGCACGACGTTCAGACCGGCCCGCGCGGCGGTAAAGGTAATGCCGTTGCCCATCGTGCCGCCACCGACAACACCGAGCGTCTTGATGCCGTCGCCTATGCCTGCCGGCGGGCGCGGACGCGCCGCGCGCGGGCCGTAGAACAAAGTGCGCACCTTGTTCTTGGCATAGGGCGAGGCGGCGAGCTTGGCGAAATGACGCTTCTCGATCTCCAGCCCGGCATCCAGCGTGCGCTGCATGCCGTGATGCAGGCAGGCGAGGATCGCGGCTGCGGCCACGTCGTCCTGCCCCGCACGCGAGCGGTATTTCGCCCAGCGGCCGGCGAACCAGCGGCGGCCGGGGACGGATTGCGGGTCGAAGCCGGGGGCGACGAAACCCTTCTCGTCCCACTTCTGCACCGGCTTGGGACCGGAGAGAACCCACTTCGCGGCGGCTTCGATGAGGTCAGCGGCCGGCGCGACCTCGTCGATCAGGCCGGCGGCAAGCGCATCCTTCGTCGGCAGCGTGGTTCCGTTGATCATCAGCTCCGCCGCCTTGTCGATGCCGATCAGGCGCGGCAGGCGCTGCGTGCCGCCGCCGCCAGGCATCAGGCCGAGCGAGGCTTCCGGCAGGCCGAACAGCGCATCCGGCCGGTCGGCGGCGATGCGGCGGTGGCAGGCCAGCGCCAGTTCGTAGCCGCCGCCGAGCGCGGTGCCGTTGAGCGCGGCGACGACCGGCTTGCCGCCCGTCTCCATCTTGCGGATCGCGGCCAGGAACGGCTCGACGATCGCCTTCACGTCATCCGGCGTCTGCACCGAAAGAAGCTGGTTCAGGTCGCCGCCGGCGGCAAAGCTGTCCTTGGCCGAGGTGACGACGATGCCCTTCACATCGGCATCGGCGATCAGCTCGCCGATAGCCTTGTCGAAGGCGGCGTTGAAGGCGAGGTCGAGCGCGTTCTGGCTGCCCGGCGTGTCGATGGTGAGGACGGCGACGCCGTCGGGACGCTTGTCGATATTGAGCATCTCTCAGCCCTCCACGCGTTCGATATAGGTGGCGACGCCCATGCCCAGGCCGACGCAGAGCGTGACGATGCCGCTCTCCTTGCCGGTGCGCTCCAGTTCGTCCAGCAGGATATTGGTGATCATGACGCCGGTGGCGCCGATGGGATGGCCCATCGAGATGCCGCCGCCATTGACGTTGACCTTGTCATGGGAAACGCCGGTGCGCTCCATGAAGCGCAGCACGACCGAGGCGAAGGCTTCGTTGACCTCGTAGAGATCGACGTCTTCCGGCTTCTTGCCGACGCGCTTCAGCGCCATCAGCGTGGCATCCGCCGGCGCGGCGAGCATGAGGCTGGGGTCCATCGCGGCATTGGCGAAGGAGCGGATGACCGCGCGCGGCTTCAGGCCCATGCGCTCGCCCGCCTCGCGGGTGCCAATTAGCATGGCCGCCGCGCCATCCACGATACCGGACGAATTGCCGGCGGTGTGGACATGCTCGACCGCCAGCACTTCGGGGTAGCGGCGGCGGGCGATGGCGTCGAGCCCGCCCTTGAGGCCCATGTCCCTGAAGGCCGCCGGCAGCTTGGCCAGCGTCTCCATGGTGGTCTCGGGACGCATATATTCGTCCTTCTCCAGAAGGACGGTGCCGTTCTCGTCCTTCACCGGAACGATGGACTTCGAGAAGCGCCCGCCCTGCCATGCGGCGGCGGCGCGTTTCTGCGATTCCACCGCATAGGCGTCCACGTCTTCGCGGCTATGGCTGTAGAGCGTCGCCATCAGGTCGGCGGAAATGCCCTGCGGGATCATGTCGATGCGGTTGTTGAAGATGGCGTCGGAGCCGTTCGGGCCGCCGGTGCCTCCGATCGGGATCAGCGACATCATCTCGATGCCGCCCGCCACCAGCAGATCGCCCTGGCCGGACATGATGCGCGCGGCCGCCGCGTTGACCGCATCAAGGCCGGACGAGCAGAAGCGGCTGACGGTGGAGCCCGGAATGCTCTCCGGCATGCCGGCATAGAGCAGCGCCGAGCGCGCCAGGTCGGACCCCTGGTCGTTGACGCCGTCGCCGACGCCGAAGATCACGTCTTCCGGATCGGCCTGCGAGAAGCCGGTGCGCGCATCGAGCGCGGTGAGCACGGCCGCGCTCAGTTCCACCGGCGACAGCGTGTGCAATCCGCCATTGTGGCGTCCCTTGCCGCGCGGCGTGCGCACGGCGTCGAAGATATAGGCTTCGGGCAAGATCCGCTCCCTCCTGGAATGGCAGCCGGCAGACTCCGATCGAGCCTGCCGCGACATGCCGATTATTTAACTCATTAAGTTTTTCCGTAAGCCTCCGGCGGGCATCTTGTCAACGCCGTTCAGGACGGTTCGGAGCTCTTCAAGCGCCGCCGGCGATCAGAATTTCCGGCCTCGGCCCGCCATTATGGAGCGCTTCCACATCCCCGGCGCGTGTCTTCAGCACCGTCTTCTGGCTGACGCTGCCCTTGTCGGTGATCTCGCCCAGCCCGCCGTCTGGCGGCGTCGGCAGGATCATCGCGCGCGCCACGAAGGTCGAGGAGCCGCTGCCCTTCGCCGCCAGCCTGTCGAGCACATCCTGCAAGGTCGCCACGACGCGCTGATGACCGAAGGCGTCGACGGAAGGCGCATCGTCCGGCAGGCCGGCATGGCGGCGCGCCTGCAAGGCGTCGAGAAAGAGAAGCGCGCCGACCTCGTTGCGGTTCTCGCCGGTGATGACGGCATCGCGCAGCAGCGGCGAGGCTTCTGTGATGAGGCGATCACGCAGCAGGCCGACGCTGACCCATGTGCCGGTGAGCAGCTTGAAGTTCTCGCCCAGCCGCCCCTCATAGGTGAGGCCTTGCGCGAGATCGTCGGGATCGACGGGGGCCATGGCGTCGCCGAAATGATAGAAGCCCTCACCGTCGAACGCCTTGGCGGTGAGTTCCGGCTGGCGCCAGTAGCCCGGCGTCACATTCGGCCCGCGCACGCAGCCTTCGAGCCGACCGTCCACCGGGTGGAGCTTGATGTCGACGCCGGGCACCGGCAGGCCGACAAGCCCGCCGCGCGGATCGGGCCAGTTGACGCCGAGCGCCACCGGCGAAGTCTCCGTCGAGCCGAAATTGGAGAAGAACGGTACCTTCGCGCCGAGCGTCTTCATGCCGAGATCGTTCAGCTCGTCGATGATGGGTTGCGGCATGGAGGAGCCGGAATAGTAGAACATGCCGAGGTCGTGGAAGAAGTTTTTCCGCAGCGCCTCGTCTTCCCACAGCGCCGGGATCAGTTCCTGAAAGGCGGAAGCGGCGCTGAAATAGGCGGTGGGCGAGATCTCGCGCAGGTTGCGGATTGTCTTGTCCATCAGCCCCGGCACGGGCTTGCCGTCGTCAATATAGAGCGTGCCGCCGAGATAGGCGGTCATGCCGAGGATCATGTTGGCGCCGGACGTATGATGCCACGGCAGCCATGACAGCAGCACCGGCGGGCGGGTGCCCATGACCGGGAAATTCTGCAAGAACATCTGCTGGTTGGAGCAGATCATGCGATGCGTGTTGGTGACGCCCTTGGGCGCACCGGTCGAGCCCGAGGTGAACAGGATTTTTATCACGTCGTCGGGCCGGATCGCCGCATGGGCGGTCTCGACCTTGCCGGTCGGCACCGTTTCGAGAAGCGACGCGAAGGAGGTGTGGCCATGCTCTTCGGCCTCGCGCAGGGCGACCACCTCGAAGCCGGATATGGCGGTTCCCTTCAGGGCGCGGTCGAATTCGGCAGCGCTTTCCACATAGACGAGACCGGGCGTCAGCAGGCCCAGCACATGGTCGAGCTTGGAAAACTCCTTCGCCAGCAGCGAATAGGCCGGCGAGACGGGGCAATAGGGAATGCCGGCATGGGCTGCCGCCATCGCCAGCAGCGCATGGGCGTTAGAGCCCGGCGAAAGGATCGCGATCGGCCGCTCGGGCCCGAGGTCACGCGCCAGCAGCGCCTCGGCCAGCGAGCGTATCCGCGCGGCGGCCTGCGCATAGGTCACCTTGCGCCATTCGCCGTCCTCGCCGCGCTCGGCGATGAAGATGCGGTCGGGATGCTCCCTAGCCGTCGCGAACAGGCGCTCGGTGATGACGCGCGGATAGGGCGCGAGGGCCTCCTTCGAGCGCATCAGGATGGCGCCGTCGCCGCGCCGCTCCACCGCGACATCCCAGGTCCCCAAAGGCACGTCGATGAAACCCGACGCCTGCGCTCCAGTGCTCGGCAGCATGTGTCTTCCTCCCTGACGCCGCCTCACCGCACGGGAAACGGCACGTGATGCAATTAACAAGTTAAAGGTCTACCCGCAACGCGCGGCAACCATGTCACGCGGCTGTCGCAGATGGCTGGTAGGAGTTTCCTCATCGGGCGATCGACCACGGATGCACTGGTAGATGGCGCGGCAGGAAAGGTCAGGCATTGCCTGGCCTTTTTCGTTTTCGGCAGGCGATCACGGCCATTCGGCGAAACTCGGCTGAGGCGCTGCCTGGCCGGCTGCGCGCAATGCCGCCATCTCGTTGCGGTAGCGGCCCGGCGTGGTGCCGGTCATGCGCTTGAAGAAAACCGAGAAATGCGCCGGGTCGTTGAAACCCAGCGTGTGGGCGAACTGCTCCACCGTCAACGGCGAGAGCTCCAGCCGCGACATCGCCTCATGCAGCACGCGTTCCGAGATCAGCGCCTTGGGCGACTTGCCGACGCCATCGGAACAGATGGCATGCAGCCTGTCGGCAGAGATGCCGAGCGCGGCGGCGTAGCGCGCCACGCTCCAGTGATCGCGGAAATTCAGCTCCACGAGCTGGCGGAAGCGCTGGAGGATGCCCGCACGCTTGCCCATGCCGGAAATCGCCAAGCCGGCACCGCCGGTGAGACGGAGCATGGTGACGAGCATGATGCGCACCAGCGCGGAAATGATGAGCCGCGATCCTTCCTGCGGGTGCTGCGTTTCGCGCAACACGCCCTCGAAGCAGCGTTCGAGGATGCGGGCCTTCTCACCCTGCCCCGCGAGCGACAGGACGAAGCTGCGCTCGGCGAGAAGACGCAAATCACGCGATTCAGGCTCGTCGCCCAGCGCCGAGAGGATGGTCGCGTCGGTTACGGCGCCCCGGTAGCCGGTCGTTCCCGCCTCGGTGCGCAGGCGGCCGGGCCGCAGGGAGCCGACAAGAATGAAGGCCGGCCCCTCGGCGCTGAACCGTTCCGCCCCGGCTTCCGCCTCGCCCGCACCGTCCGTCAGCAAGGCAAGCTGCCGCTGCGGCACGCCCTGCCGGTTGAACGACCAGATGCGCGGATGGAGGCTGCTTTCGATCCGTTCGGCCTTCACGGCATGTCTCCGGCATTCACTAAACCGTCATTTTATCGGCCGTCTACCAGAAAAATACAATATAAAGCCAGAAAGTTGCATTACACACGACTACAGCTTCTGTTTGCTTTCATACAGCGCATGGTCCTGGAGGCTTGGCCATCGGCGCTGGGGAGATTGTCTTGAACCTGAACGCGTCCGTGCCGGCGCAGATGCCGTCCGCAGGCAACCGCGCGAATGCGATGGCCCTGCACGCGGCGGTGCCGTCCGCATCGCTGGCGGAAGCGCGCCATGCCGCGAATGTCGCGGCCAAGGCGTTCCCGGCATGGTCGGCGACCGCGCCCGGCGAGCGCCGCGCCTTGCTCGAAAAGGCCGCGGCGATCCTGCTGGCGCGGCGCGAGGAATTCGTGCGCCTCATCGCCGCGGAAACCGGCGGCACGCGCGACTGGGCGGAGCTCAATTGCCGGCTGGGCGCATCGATCGTCCGCGAGGCGGCGGCGATGACCACGCAGATCGGTGGTGACGTGATCCCCACCGACCGGCAGGGCAGCCTCGCCATGGCGCTGCGCCAGCCCTGCGGCGTGGTGCTGTCGATGGCGCCGTGGAACGCGCCGATCGTGCTCGGCACACGCGCGCTGGCAACGCCGCTCGCCTGCGGCAACACCGTCGTCTTCAAGGCGTCGGAACTTTGCCCCGGCACCCATGCGCTGCTGGGCGAGGTGTTCGCCGAAGCCGGCCTCGGCGACGGCATCACCGCCATGGTGCACAATGCCGAACAGGGCGCGACAGACATTGTCGAAGCGCTGATCGCCCATCCGGCGGTGCGGCGCGTCAACTTCACCGGCTCCACCCGCTCCGGGCGCATGATCGCGGAAATCTGCGCCCGCCATCTCAAGCGCTGCCTGCTGGAACTCGGCGGCAAGGCTCCGCTCATCGTGCTGGACGACGCCGATATCGAGGAAGCGGTGAAAGCGGCGGCCTATGGTGCCTTCTTCCATCAGGGCCAGATCTGCATGTCGACGGAGCGCGTGCTCCTCCACGAAGATCTCGCCGACGATTTCCTCTCGCGACTGGCGCGCCATGCGGCTTTGATCTCCGCGCGCGATGGCGCTGCGGATGCCGGGCGCATCGGGCCGATGATCTCGGAAGCCGCAGCCCAGCGCGTCAAGGCGCTCATCGACGACGCCACGCGCAAGGGCGCGCGGCTCGTCACCGGCGGCACGCAGCGCGGCGCGTGGCTCGAAGCGACGATCCTCGACGGCGTGTCGCCCGACATGCGCATCTATCACGAGGAGACATTCGGGCCGGTGGCCTCGGTGATCCGCTATGCAGACATCGACGAGGCCGTCTCCATCGCCAACGACACCGAATACGGGCTAGCAGCGGCGGTCTTCGGCCGCGACGTATCGCGCGCGCTCGACGTGGCGCGGCGACTGGAAACCGGCATCTGCCACATCAACGCCGCCACCATCCATGACGAACCGCAAATGCCGTTTGGCGGGATGAAGGCGTCCGGCTATGGCCGCTTCGGCGGCCGGGCCGGCATAGAGGAATTCACCGAACTGCGGTGGGTCACGATCCAGAGCGGCAAACAGGATTATCCGCTTTGAGGTATCGGCGCCGGCGACGGTCGCCGGCGCGCGGAAAGCAACAAGGGAGGTATGAAATGCTCAGAAGGACAATGCTCGCACTGACCGCTTCGTCGGTCGCAATGGCCTTTGCCGGCGGCTTCGCACAGGCACAGGAGGAGACGATCAAGCTGGGCGCATCCGCGCCCAAGACCGGCCCGCTGGCCGGCGGCGCCGCCGTCACCCACTGGCCGAACATCCAGATGTGGATGAAGGAAATCAACGATGCCGGCGGCCTGCAGGTCGGCGACAAGAAGATGAAGATCGAGCTCGTCGAATATGACGACAAGACGAACGGCGAAGAGGCGATCAAGAACATCCAGCGCCTCGCCACCGTCGACAATGTCGACTTCATCGTCACGCCATATTCGACCGGCCTCAACATCGCGACCGCGCCGATCATCGCGCGCTACGGCTTCCCGCACATCACGACCAGCGCGGCGACCGATGGGGTGACCGAATTCGCACAGCGCTGGCCGAACTCCTTCTGGATGCTCGGCACGTCGAAGCAGCTCGGCGCCGGCGTGGTCGAAGCCCTGGGCAAGCTCAAGGCGAGCGGCGACATCGGCAACAAGGTGGCGCTGGTCAACGTCGCCGACGCCTTCGGCCTCGAACTGATCGGCGCGACCAAGCCGGCACTGCAGGAAGCGGGCTTCGAGATCGTCTACGAGACCTCCTATCCGCTTGGCACGCAGGATCTGGCGCCGGTCATCAGCGGCGCCAAGGCGGCCGCGCCCGACGCATTCGTCGCCTTCTCCTATCCGGGCGACACCTTCGCGCTCACCGAACAGGCGCAGGTGCAGGGTCTCGACGTCGGCGCATTCTACACCGGCGTCGGCACCGCCTTCCCGGCCTTTGCCGGCCGCTTCAAGGAGAAGGCCAACGGCATCATGGGCATTGGCGGCGTCAATTCCAATGACGAGAAGATCAAGTCCTATTTCGAGCTGAGCAAGAAGGACACCGGCGTCGAGCCCGACTATTGGGCATCGGCCACGACCTATGCCGGCCTGCAGATCCTCGGCCAGGCGATCGAGAAGGCCGGTTCGAAGGACAAGGCCGCCGTCGTCGCGGCGATCAAGGCCAACACCTTCGACACGATCATCGGCCCGATCTCCATGCCCAACAATGTCAACGAGAAGGTCTGGACCGTCGGCCAGTGGGACAATGGCGTGTTCAAGGCCGTCGCGGCGGACGGGCTCGACGTCGCCGGCGAGCCGGTCAAGAAGCCGGCGTGGTAATATAGTCGCCGGCACTCCATCCCTCCCCGCACCGGGGAGGGATCAGGAGCGGGACGACTTCTCCCGCTCCCTCCATTTCGAAGGCAGAAGCTCCAGCACATGAACATTCTCGTCACCGGCATTCTGCTGAGCGGCACCTATGCGCTGATCGCGCTCGGGCTGACGCTGCAATATGGCGTCGCCCGCATCATGAATCTCGGCAATGGCGAGACGCTGGTCGCCGCCTGCTTCGTGGCGTTCTGGCTCTATACGGGACTTGCGATCAATCCGCTCCTCGGACTGCTGCTGATCGCGCCCACCGCCTTCGTCATCAACTGGGCGATCTACGCCGTCGCGCTCCAGCCGCTGGTAAAGCGCGCGAAGAATCGCGGCCAGCTCGAATCGGATTCCATCCTCGCCACCTTCGGCCTGCTCTTCCTGCTGCAGGGACTGATGCTGCTGGCCTTCGGCGGTGAATACCGCTCCTACACCTTCCTGGCCGAACGCTTCGACATTTTCGGCTATTCCTACGGCCTGAACCGGGTGGTGGCCTTCGTGGCGGCGGCCATCATCGCGGCGGCACTGTGGTTCTTCCTCTACCGCACGCGGCAGGGAACGGCGCTGCGCGCCGTGGCGGTCGATCCGAACTCCGCCAATCTCGTCGCCATCGACGTGGCGCGCACCGCCGCCTTCGCCTTCGCGCTGGGCGGCGCGGTGACGGCCTGCGGCGGCGCGCTTCTGTCGACCTTCTACACCTTCAACGCCTCGATGGGCGTGGTCTTCACCATGAAGGCGCTCATCATCGTCATCATGGGCGGCGTGGGCGACCTGCGCGGCGCGATCCTCGCGGCCATCATCCTCGGCGTTTCCGAGACGCTGGTGGCGAGCCTCATCGACCCCGGCCTGACGATGGCGGCGACCTATGGCCTGTTCATCCTCGTCCTGCTCTTCCGGCCGCAAGGCATCTTCGGGAGGGCCTCGTCATGAGCGGCTTCCTCAGCGATCTCAGGAGCGAGGAAAAGCGCTCGCTCGCCATCGGCGCCGTCATCGTGGCCGTCGCGGCGCTGCTGCCCCTGTTCGATCAGGGGTTCTACCTGTCGATCTCGGTCAACATCATGCTCTATGCGGCACTCTGCACCGCATGGTCGCTGTTTTCCGGGCCGACCCATTATGTCTCGCTGGCCACCGCCGCCTTCTACGGCCTGGGCACCTATTCGGTCGGCCTGGGCATCGACATCCTGCCCTATCCCGTGCTGCTGCTGATCGCGGCTTCGGTCGGCGCGGTTGTCGCCGGGCTGGTCGGTGCGATGACCCTGCGCATTTCGGGCGTCTATTTCGTCATCTTCACCTTCGGCCTTGCGGAATTCGTGCGCCAGCTCTTCACCTGGACGCAAACCAAGTTCGCCACGGCAATGGGTCTCTACGTCTTCACCGACTTCATGGAGCAACACATCTACTGGATGCTGCTGGCGCTGACGGCTGTGGTGTTCCTCACCGGCTTCCTCATCAACCGCTCGCGCCTCGGCTTTGCCATGACGGTGATCGGCAATGACGAGACGGTGGCACGGCATGTCGGCATCGACACGGCGCGGGCCAAGATCATCCTGTTCATGGTGTCGGGCGCGTTCATCGCCATCGCCGGCGCCATCACCGCGCCGCGCTACACCTATATCGAACCGCCATCGGCCTTCAATCCGATGATTTCCTTCCTCGTGGTCATCATGGCGCTGCTGGGCGGCACGCGGCGACTGTGGGGGCCGCTGGTGGGCGTCATCCCCTTCACCATCATGATGGACATCATCTCGTCGCGTTTCCCGAACCATACCTCGATCGTGATCGGACTGGCCTTCTTCGCCATCGTCTACCTTCTGCCGGACGGTGTGACGGGGCGGCTGGAGCAGCTGCGGACGAAGTTCCGGGCACGCAAGGCCGGCGACCATGCGCCGGCCATCGTGGAGAAGCAGGCATGAGCGCGCCGGTCCTCTCCGTCAACCATGCCCGCAAGCAGTTCGGCGGTCTCGTCGCCGTCAACGATGTCTCCTTCGAGGTGAGGGAAGGCGAGGTGATCGGCCTGATCGGCCCCAACGGTTCGGGCAAGACCACGATGCTCAACCTGATTTCCGGCGCGCTTGCGCCCACAGGCGGCGAGATCCGGCTGGCCGGCGAGCGCATATCTGGCCTGGCAGCGCACCAGATCGCGCGCAAGGGCGTTGCCCGCACCTTCCAGCTCGTGCGCGTGCTGCCGTCGCTCAATGCCGAGCAGAACGTGATGGCGGGCGCGGTGTTCGGCCACCGCAAATTGTGGGGCCACGAGGCGCAGGAGCTCGCACGCAGCCTGCTCCATCTGGTCGGCCTCGCCGGGCGGGGCCAGATGCCGGTTTCGGCGCTGACCTATATAGACCAGAAGCGGGTGGAGCTGGCGCGGGCGCTCGCCGCCGATCCACGCGTTTTGCTGCTTGACGAATGGCTGGCGGGGCTCAATCCCAGCGAGCTCCAGATCGGCATCGCGCTGATCGAGAAGCTTGGGCGCGAGGGCCGCACGATCATCATGGTCGAACACGTCATGGATGCGATACGATCGCTGTGCGGACGTTGCGTGGTGATGAATACCGGCCGCAAGATCGCCGAAGGCGATGTCGAGGACGTGCTTTCCGACCCCGAGGTCGTGCGCGCATATCTGGGTGACGACGACGATGCTTGAAATTCGCAACCTTGGCGTCCGCTATGGACGGCACATCGCGCTCGACGGCGTTTCCGCCACGGTCGAGAAGGGCGAGATCTGCGTCATCCTCGGCGCCAACGGCGCCGGCAAGTCGAGCCTGCTCAAGGCCATCGCCGGCATGGTCAGAGCCGAACCCGGCACCGAGATCGTCATGAACGGCCGCCCGATCACCGGCCTGAAACCGCACCGGATCGTGGAGGAGGGCATCGCGCTGGTGCCGGAAGGCCGCGGCATCTTCGGCGACCTCACCGTGGCGGAAAACCTCCAGCTCGGCGCCTTCGCACAGCGCGCGCGGGCCCAGGAGGCCGAAACGCTGGCGCAGATCTACCGGCTGTTCCCCCGCCTTGCGGAGCGCAAGAAACAGATCGCGCGCACCATGTCGGGCGGCGAGCAGCAGATGGTGGCCATCGGCCGCGCGCTGATGTCGCGGCCCGACATCCTGATGCTCGACGAGCCGTCGCTCGGCCTGTCGCCGCTGCTCAGCAAGGACCTGTTCAAATCGCTCGCGGCGGTGGCGGAAACGGGCGTCGGCATCCTGCTGGTAGAGCAGAATGCCCGCCTCAGCCTGAAGATCGCCCGGCGCGGCTATCTGATCGAGAACGGGCTCATCACCGGCGAGGACACCGCCGCCGCGCTGATGACCGATCCGGCCGTCGTCAATGCTTATCTCGGCGGCAGGGCCGCGCCTTCGGCGCGCGGCGTCAAGAAAAGCGATATCCGCCTCCCCGCGCCCTTCGCCCTGCCGACGGCGCTCGACGCGATGAGCCGGCTGATGGGCAAGCTTGCCGAACGCGCCGGCCGCATCCATGCCGCCTTCATCCGCGCGCTACGCCGCGATGCGCCGGTGCCGAGCGCCTTCGCGGGACGCTACGATCCGCAGCTGGAAAGCGATCCGTGGGATGCGGTGGAACGGCCGGCGCCCGCCGCGCGGCCATCCGCACCAGACATGCCGCGCGCCGCACATGATGCGAAGGCCATCGCCGAGACCGCCGGGATGCTGGCCGAGCGCGCCGCTGCGCGCCTGTCGGAGCACCTTGCCGCCCGGCGCAAGGCGCTGCCCGCGACAAGCGGGAAAGACGAGGCCGGCGCCCCGACCTCGACGGCCTTCGTCGCGGCATCGCCTGCCATCTCGCGCCCCGCATTCGACCTCGATATCGCCTCGCTCGCCGCCGGCGCCGACCGGCGGTTGAAGGAGCATCTTGCGCGCCGCCGCCCTGCTATGCCCGCCGCGCCGGCTCCATCAGCGCCCCGCGCCGAGCCGGCGCCGCGCGACGAAGCTGGCATATCCGCCATGATCGAGAGCGCCGACCGACGGATGCGCGAACATCTTCATGCCCGGCGGACGCCCCCCGCGACCGCAGCGGCGGAGACAGCCGCAGCACCATCGCCTGCCCTTTCGGCGCCACCGCCGCCAGCCGCCGCGGAACGCGTGGACTATGAAGCCCTCGCTACCCTTGCCGGCGCACGCATGCGCGTGCATGTCTCGTCTTTGCGGCAAGAGACGCCAGCGGCAGCGAAACCCGAACCTGCCGCCGACACACCGCCCGCCACGCGACCGCAAGCGGAGCCGGAATCCATCGACGATCTCGCCCGGCATGCCGGCGAACGGCTGCGCGAGCATCTTTCCGCCAATCGCGACGCCACGCTGACCGCCCGGGTGCGGCTGTTCGAGGAAGAGCGCCGCGAGCGCGAGGAAGCTCTCGCCCCGGCCGAGCCGGAGCCCGACAAGGCGGAGGATGACGCGCTGCCAATGCTGGGCCATAACAGCCAGGGCGTGCTGATCGACGAGGACGAGCCGGCCGTGCCGGCCGCACCGGAAGCTGCCGAATCCAGCTTCGACCTGACCCGACTCGCCTCGCGCGCAGCGGAAATCCAGGCGGCGCATACGGCGAAGCAGCGCAAGCGGCTCACCATCTTCAACTTTTCACCCGAAGGATGGTCCACGGGGGACGATCCGCGTAAGACCAATCATGAATCCGCAACCAAGCGGAAAGAGCACAAGGAGGCATAGGCCATGGCACGTGTATTCGAAGGCATGTTCATCGGCGGCGGATGGTCCGCCACCAAGAAGACGTTCAAGGACTATAATCCGGCCGACGGCTCGGTCTGGGCCGAGGTGCCGGATTCCGGCCGCACCGAAACCGCATCCGCGATCGAAGCGGCGCATGCCGCCTTCCCCGAATGGTCGAAGCTGCCCTTCTCCAAGCGCGCCCACTACATCCACAAGGCGGCCGAGATCTGGAAGCGCCGCCAGATGGAGATCATCGACGCCATCCAGGCGGAAGGCGGCGGCTGGTTCGGCAAGGGCATGTTCGAGACCGGCTATGTGACGGAGGTCTTCGAGGCTGCCGCGGCATCGGTCTGGAACCCGATCGGCGAAGTCATGCCTTCGGAATATGGCAAGGTCTCCATGGCCGTGCGCCGGCCGATGGGCGTGGTGTCGGTCATCAGCCCGTGGAACTTCCCCTGCATCCTCACCGCACGCGGCTTCCTGTTCCCGCTGGTCGCCGGCAACACGATCGTGCTCAAGCCTTCGGAAGAGACGCCCTATCTGGGCGGCCTGCTCTTCGCCGAGATCTTCGAGGAAGCCGGCCTGCCCAAGGGCGTGTTCAACGTCGTCACCTGCTCGCGCGACAATGTGCGCGAGGTCGGCGACGAGCTGATCGAGCACCCCTATGTGAAGGGCATCTCCTTCACCGGCTCGACCGCCGTCGGCCGGCAGATCGCGGCCAAGGCCGGCGCGCATCTCAAGAAGTGCTGCGTCGAGCTCGGCGGCAAGGATTCGCTGATCGTGCTGGAAGATGCCGAGATGGAGCGCGCCACGCAGGCGGCGAATTTCGGCTCCTTCATGCATCAGGGCCAGATCTGCATGTCGGTCGAGAAGGTGCTCGTGCACGAGAAGATCTTCGACGACTTCCTCAAGAAGTTCGTCGAGCGCGCCTCCAAGCTTAAGGTCGGCGACCCGACCAAGAGCAAGGAGCACATCATCGGCCCGCTCATCAACGACAAGCAGGTCGCCAAGGTGAAGGAGCAGCTCGAGGATGCCATCGCCAAGGGCGCGAAGGTGGTTCTGGGCGGCAAGATCGATGGCCGCTTCGTCGAGCCGACGATCCTCACCGGCGTGACCCCGGACATGAAGCTCTATCAGGACGAGACCTTCGGCCCCGTGGTACCGGTGATCCCGTTCCGCACCGACGAGGAAGCGGTCCAGATCGCCAATGACACCGAATACGGCCTGTCGGCCGGCGTCATGACCCGCGACGAGGCGCGCGGCCTCGCCGTCGTCAACCAGCTCGAAACCGGCAACTGCCATATCAACTGCTCGTCGGTGAACGACGAGCCGCATGTGCCCTTCGGCGGCTTCAAGGCGTCGGGCGTCGGCAAGCATGGCGGCCGCTGGTCCCTCGAGACCTTCACCGAGACCCGCTGGATCACGCTCGATCGGGGTGGCCGTCCCTATCCGCCGATGTTCTGATCGGGGTTCATTCGGAAGGCGAGGGGCGGCGAATATGCCGCCCTTCTTCTTTTTATCGAATTGCGCAAGACCCCGTTGACCCTGCATGTTCACCTGAACGAAGCCTTTCGCGACTATCCGTCGAATATCGAACGGTAGAGCGGGGTACGAAACATGCGAAAGCTCATCGCCTGTCTTGGCGTCACGCTGGCATTGCTTGGCGGGTTTCCTGCGGTTGCTTCGGCCGCGAATGTCGTGGCCCGCGTCAGCATTTCAAACCAGACGATGACCGTGGTGCAGAACGGCGTGGTCAAGCACAGATGGCGTGTCTCCACCGCGCGCAAGGGCAAGGTGACGCCGCGCGGAAGCTGGACAGCCAAATGGCTGTCGAAGAACCATCGCTCCAGCCGCTACAATAATGCGCCGATGCCCTATGCGATCTTCTACAGCGGCAATTTCGCCGTGCATGGCACCAACCAGACCAGCCGGCTGGGCCGCCCGGCATCCGCCGGCTGCGTTCGCCTCGACACCGCGAATGCGGCAAAGCTCTATTCGATCGCACAGCGCGTCGGGCTGAAGAACCTGCGGATCGTCGTCAGCCACTGAACCGGCTGGGCTGCCCGGTCAACGCGCCGAGACCCACCGCGCCAGCCGATGCGCGGCGTCCTCCACCTGGTCCAGCCGGCGGTGGAAGCACAGCCTGAAATGCGCCGCGCCGCCCGCGCCGAAGGCCGTGCCGGGCGCCACCCCGACGCCGGCCTCGTCGACGATGCGGAAGGCCGCGTCATAGGAATCCGCCACGCCGTCTATCGCGAAGAACAGATAGAAGGCGCCCTCCGGCGGCGCCAGGCGCACCCTGCCGGTGCCGGTCAGGGCTGCGCAGACGATGTCGCGCGCCCGCCGCGCCCGCTCCACCTGCTCGGCTACGAAGCCGTCGCCCTCGTCCAGCGCCGCGACCGCGCCGCGTTGCAGAAAAGCCGGCACGCCGGAGGTGGAATACTGGATAAGGTTCTCCACCACCTGCCCGAGCGAGGGATGCGCCCTGATCCAGCCCATGCGCCAGCCGGTCATGGCCCAGTTCTTGGAGAAGGTATTGACGAAGAGGATGCGATCCTCCGCGGCCATGATGTCCATGAATGAGGGCGCGCGCAGGCCGTCATAATAGAACTGCGTGTAGATTTCGTCGGCGATAATCCAGAGGCCCTGTTCGCGGGCGATGGAAAGCAGCGTGGCAAGCGTTTCGCTGTCGGCGGTCCAGCCGGTGGGATTGGATGGCGTGTTGACGAACAGGGCCCGCGTGCGCGGCGTGATCGCCGCCCGCAGCGCGTCCATATCGAGCGTCCAGCCCTCCGCGCCCTCGGTGAGTTGCAGCGGCACGGCATCGATGCCCGCGACGCCTGCCGCCCCGGCGAAGTTCGGCCAGGCCGGCGTGAAATAGATCACCTCGTCGCCCGCACCCGTCACCGCCTGCAAGGCAAGCTGGATCGCCTGCATGCCGCCGCCGGTGACGAAGAATTCCTCCGGCGAGAAGCTGTGCCCGAAATGCCGCTCGTGATAGCGGGCAATCGCCGCGCGCAGATCGGGCACGCCGCGCTGCCAGGTGTAGAAGGTCTCGCCTGCGGCCAGCGCATCGGCGGCCTTACGCGAGATGAAGTCCGGCGTCGGCAGGTCGCCCTCACCCGCCCAGAGCGGAATGACGCCCTGCCGGCTGCGGCCATAATTGGCCAGCGCGACGATGCCGCTTTCGGGCGCCTGCCGGGCGGCGGGCCGCAGGCCGTCGAGAAGGCCGGTGGCGGGGGACGGAATCTGGTTCATCACGCTGCTTCCGGTTGGCGAATGCGCGAACCGGTGTAGCTCATGTGCCTGCGATGCTTAAGTGCCGACCATTGGGCCAGCGGTTGACGCGCCGGCAACCGCCCTACCTGCCGAACAGCCGCTCCAGCGCCTTTTCCAGCCGCGAGCGTTCGTCGGGATCGGCAGTCGCCGGCATGATGAAGCGGTTCATGAAGGCCCGCGCATCGGCAATGTTGACGATGCTGGCGCGGCGCAGGATCGATAGCGTCGACAGAAGCGCATTGCTGTCGCACTGGTCCGGCGAATAGGTCCAGTAGTCGCCATTGTCGCCTGTCGTGCGCTCCATGCCGCAACGTGCTTCGGGCGGCGCATCGCGCCAGAACAGCGCCAATATGTCGGTCAGCGCAGACGGATTGTTGGCGTAGTAGCTGTGCGCCAGCATGTCGTCGCCGATGCTGGTCATGTCGATGGAATCGACCTTTGCCGAATGGACGATGCCCTTGCCGCCCTGCCCTGCCCGCGCGGCATCGCCATGGATGCGGCGCGACACGGCGAGCGCCCAATCCTTGTCCGAGGCATAGAGCGTGACGCGTTGGGCCACCGGGCGGATCGTCTCCACCATCGCCGAAAACAGCCCCGCATCGAGGTCCGGCGCGGTGAAGAGCACCTGGTCGAATGCCGGCGACTCGCCGGGATGGCGCAGCGCATAGAGTTCGAGCGCGTCGGTCATGGCGCGGTTGCCCATGGAATGGGCGATGAGGTGGATGCGCTTGGCTCCCGACTTCGCCACCACGTCTTCGAGAAACAGCGTCAGCCGCCGACCGCTCAGATTCACCACCGCCGTGTCGGCGATATAGCTCAGCAGCGAGCCGCGCGACGGCCAGGAATAGAGGATCGGCACGCCGTCGAAATTCATGTCATAGGCCATCTGCGCGGTGCGCTGCGCGGCCTCGCCGAACGGCACGTTGAAGCCATGCACGAAGACGAAGGCGGCATCGGAATCGTTCTGTTCGAGCTGGCCGCGCATTTCACCGAAAACGGCATCCGCCGGCTGCGGCGTCACCGATTTCAGCACGACATGGCGGCCCGGATCCTCGCGGAATTCCAGCGTCCAGATCGATGGCCGCTCGATCTTGCCGGGCAGGTGATTGGGCGGGATCGATACCTCGGCGGTTCCCATTTCGAGCTCGCCGCCCCGCGCGCCGCCGTAAAATTCGTTCGGCTCCTCCGTACCGCCGCGGGCACGGTCGGTGGCGTAGAATATCTTGACCGTGGTGAAGCCGAGATCGGGATCGACTGCAAAGGGGCCTCGGCCGGTCTCGTCGCGCGTGCGGCGGAATTCCTCTGCGGCTTGCGCTGCCTCAGCCGCCATTTCCGGCGCAGATGCAGCCAGTGCATCCAGCCGCACGGCGATCGCCTCGCCATCTTCCGCCCGCCCGGCCGCTACCAGAATGTCGAGCGTCGACGCCAGCGCATCCAGCGTCACCGCGGGATCGGGAATATGCTCGCCCGCCTCGGCGAGGCGCGCAAGGACGGGAAGCAGCTCCGGCGAGGTCTCTCCCGCCTGTTCGACCATCGCATCGCGCAGGGCAGCGAGCGTCGCGGCCTCCTCGACGAAACGTCCTGCATCGTGGAGAAGTGCCGCCTTGCGCGAAAGAAGATCCTGCCGCAGGCGAAAATCGTCGCCGGCCTCTGCCAGCGCCGCATCGATGAGCGCGACCGCCTGCTGGACCTCGCCCTCCTCGACCTTTTCGGCGATGCGAATGTCGAGGAACGGATCGAATGTCTGCGCCTGCGCGCCGATTGCGAGAAACGTGAAACAGGCGACGGCGCATGGCATCAGCCAGCGCCGCAGCACCTTCCCCGAAACATCGGCCCCGCGCATCCTGCCGCCTCCTGTCGCCCGGACAATTGCCTATGCCTGATCGATGACGATCACACGACGCGTCCTACGCGATCGCCATCGGCCAGGCTATTGGACCGGCCAGGCGGCAAATATTGGACGCGGCCGGAAAATTGTCCAGCCGCGGCGGGGCGTCAGTCCATATGCGCGGCGGCCGGTGCCCCGGCAGGCGCGGCGGTCGGCTTGCGCAGGAGCAGCGCCAGCGGGATCGCCACCAGCGTGACGATCAGCATCAGCTTGAAATCGTCCACATAGGCGATCATCGACGCCTGCTGCTGGATGAGCTGGTCGAGCTGCGCGAGCGCGGCGGGATCGCCAGCCGCGGCCGCCGGCGAGGCGATCTGCACGTTCGGATTGTAGGGCGTGATGAACGCCGCCAGTTCGGCATGGTTGATCTGGACATTGCGCGTCAGCATCAGCGTCACGATCGAAATGCCGATCGAAGAGCCGATATTGCGTACGAGGCTGAACAGCGCCGTGGCGTCGGTGCGGAACTCCGGCGCGAGCGTCGCGAAAGCCATGGTCGACAGCGGCACGAAGACCAGGCCGAGACCCAGCCCCTGCACGACGCCCGACACGATGATCAGGTGGTCGTCCATCTGCAGCGTGAAGTTCATCATCATGTGCAGCGACCATGCGGTCAGCAAGAGGCCGGTCACGACCAGCGCACGCGCATCCACCTTCTGCACCAGCCGCCCGACGAGGATCATGGAGATCATCGTGCCGACGCCGCGCGGGGCCATGACGATGCCGGTCAGCGTGGTCGAATGGTTGAACAGCCGCGACAGCATCGGCGGCAGAAGCGCAAGGCTCGCCAGCAGGATCACGCCGACCACGAAGATGAAGACCAGCCCGGTCACGAAATTGCGGTCGGTGAAGATGCGCGGATCGATGAACGTGTCCTTCGCCGACATCAGATGGATGGTGAACACCCAGAACCCGGTGATGGACAGGCCAAGCTCGATCCAGATCTCGGCCGAGGCGAACCAGTCGACCTCGGCGCCCCGATCCAGCATGAGCTGCATCGCGCCCACGCCCAGCGACAGCATCGCGAAGCCGAAGAAATCGAAGCCGCGCAGGCGCTGCGCCACCTTCGGCAGATAGGCGGCGGAACCCAGGAAGGCGATGATGCCAACCGGCAGGTTGATGAAGAAGACCCAGCGCCAGTTCAGCGTCTCCGTCAGCCAGCCGCCCAGCGTCGGGCCGATGATAGGGCCGATCATGATGCCGGCGCCCCAGATGGCCATGGCCTGGCCATGGCGCTCCTTCGGGTTGATGTCGAGCAGGAAGGTCTGCGACAGCGGCACGATGGCCGCGCCGAACAGGCCCTGCAGCACGCGGAAGACCACCATCGCCTCCAAGCTCCATGCAATGCCGCACAGCATCGAGGTGGCGACGAAGCCGACAATGGAGATGAGGAAGAGTTCGCGACGCCCGATGCGGTCCGACAGCCAGCCCGTCACCGGCGTCATGATCGCCGCCGCGACGATATAGGAGGTCAGCACCCAGTTGATCGTATCCTGGCTGGCGCCGAGGTCGCCGGTCATGGTGGGCAGGGCGACATTGGCGATCGTGGTGTCGAGCACCTGCATGATCGTCGCCAGCATGATCGCGATGGTGATCAGGCCGCGATGGGGAATATCGGCGGGGGATGTCGTTGCGGTGCTCATCGCACGGACCTCGGTGGATCACCGGCCGCCGCTTCCGTTTCCGCGTATCGCCGGAGCGAATACGGGTGGTGGACGGGCGCTGAGCCGGGATCTCTCACATCATTTTCCAGGCAGTCATGCGGCCTTGCCGGCGCTGCCTATTCGCTCGCGCCCGCGAAGGCGCTGGGCACCAATCCGCCGAAGCCGCGCGCATGGCCGGTATCGACCTCGACCAGCGCGCTCATGCCGGTGCGCAGCCGCGCCAGATCGTCCGCGCCCTCGACCTTGAGCCGGACGGGAATGCGCTGGGTGACCTTGACCCAGTTGCCGGTGGCGTTCTGGGCGGGAAGCAGCGAAAACTCGACGCCGGTGCCCGCGCCGATCGCCTCGACCGTGGCCTTCAGCGGCCGGTCGGGAAAGGCGTCGATCCAGATTTCGGCCGTCTGGCCCGTCTGCATATGGGTGAGCTGGGTTTCCTTGAAATTGGCGTCGATCCAGCTGTTGCCGGTTTCGACGAGCGCGAAGATCGGCGACCCCGCCGCGACGAACTGGCCCTTCTGGAAGGAAGCCGCCTGATAGAGGACGCCATCGGCCGGCGCCGTCACAGTGGTCTGCGCCAGATTGTAGGCGGCCTTGTCGCGGGTGGCGATCGCGGCCAGCACTGCCGGATGGCTGTCGGTCTCGATCCGTGCATCACCGCCAAGTGCGGCCAGCGCACTCGTGACAGCCTCATCGGCGCCAGCTTTCGCATCTTCAGCCGTGCGCAGGTTGCGCGCCGCATCGTCCAGCAGCGCCCTGGTCGCCACGCCCTTGTCGGCAAGGTCCTTCTGCCGCGCCAGCTGGTCCTGGAAATAGATCACGTCATTGCCGGCGGTCTTGGCCTTTGCCTGCGCCTGGCTCAGCGCCGCGCGCAACTGCTCGACCTGGAGCCGCGCCGAGGCAAGTGCCGCCTCCGACTGGGCGAGCGCGATGCGATAGGGTGCAGGATCGACGACGAACAGGACGTCGCCAGCCTTGACCGCCGCATTGTCGGCCACATGGCTTTCGACGATCCGCCCAGAAACATCCGACACGATCGAGATGCGCGCCTGGCGCACATTGGCATTGTCGGTTTCCTGATACCGGCCGCCCACGGCCCAGAAATACGCCCCGCCGGCGGCAAGAAGCAAAGGCAGCGCCAGCATCAGCCCCCAGCGGCGGCCGCGGCCGCGCTTCGGCTGCGGCTCAAGCGCCGCAGCGGGTTCAGGCGCGAGCCTGACCGGCTCCTGCCGCCGTGCTTCGGGTTCGGTTGCCTGCTCGTCATTGGCATTGGCAACGTTCAGGGAGGCGCTACTCATTTCAGGAAGCCTTTTTCGCACTGGTGGCGGCGGCCGCGTGGTCGTCGTCGGAAAGATTCTGGATAATGGCCTTGAGGCCGCGAATGGTGGTCCGGCGCGTGTCGGTATCGAGCCCGGCAAGCGCGGTTTCGTAGACGTCCGTGGCGACGCACCGCATGTCGTCGAAGATCTGCCGGCTCTGGGCGGTGAGATGGATCGCCCGCACCCGCCTGTCGCCCGGATCGGCCCGCCGCTCGATCCAGCCGGCCTCTTCCATCCGGTCGATCAGCCGCGAGACGCTGATCGGCTCGATCTCGAGCAGCTCGGCCAGCCGCGCCTGCGTGACGCCCTCTTCCTTGAAGACGCGCACGACGAGCCGCCACTGCGCCGATGACAGCCCGTGCCGCTCGGCACGTTTCTCGAACGAGCGGCGCAGCAGGCGCGCGGCGTCATGCAGGAGGAAGCCCAGACGGTCTGTCTCGTCGGACGGCATAGCGGTTCCGTTCTGTTTAATGAGCCTCTCATATGATAAGCCTGCTCATATAATCAATATCGCTGCCGCATTTTTTTGAAGTCGGGACATGCTCGCAGCCGGAGACGACAAACGCATTCCCTTCGACACAAGCCGTTGATGCGCGCTGCCTGATCGTCTAAGAGGGCATCATATCCGGATGCACCCGTAGCTCAGCTGGATAGAGTGCTGCCCTCCGAAGTGACCGGGGCAACCACCCGCACGAGGCGGAAGCACTTGAGGTGCCTGGTTCCGCTCCACTTCTCTTCCAGCTCGACAGCGGCTTGCGCCACGATCGAGCCACTCCCGCACTCGCGTCGGTGGGGACGCCAAGGGCGAAACGACTGAATCCGGCGTGTCAGGCAGCTAGCTAGCCTCGGGTAATCGCCGACCGATAGGAGCGGTTTTATCTGTGGGTAGATGGACATGATCTGCCACCTCGCGACACACCTGCTCAAGATGATCATCGGCCCAGCGCATCCAAGAGTTCCATGAGGGGGGTGCGAGACTCGGGATAAGCCAAATGCTAAGATCACCAATCGCTGTTCTCGCTGTCGGCCCTGGCCCAGTGGGCACACGTGGAAGTGGTGCATTCAGCACGCGACTTAGATCTTCGGCTGTTCCGGCGCCATGCGCAACGATGACGCTAGGTTCTACCATCTCTAGGATGGCACGAAACAGCTCCGTGCCTCGCTGTCTCCCTCCAGCATGCTCGCCGTTTCGCAAGTCAGCGCTCATTGGAGTCGAGTAGCAGATCACGTTCGTTTCGAGCACTTCCAAGACGCCCGCAGCAGCGAGCTTCGCGACAAGCTTGTCGACATTCTGCCGAGTCGGAGTCGGCTTCTCAGTCAGTCGATCGTAGAGCGCCCGGCAACCTGCTCCATTTCGGTTGAAGAGCGCATCGAGGTATTCCTCATGGCTCCCGACCGCATCTACCCTAAAGCTGTTCCTTTGGTTGCGGCCGACCGTGAAGACGCGAACATTCCAGGGGCTTCTGGAACTGGTCATCCACGGACGGGGGCATTGGTTGTTCAGTGGCTTTGTGAGGTCCCTTATGATTGCCTCCAAGCGCTCCTTACGCTGGTCACTCAACGACGTCCTCCTTTTCGATGAGCAGTGTCTATCGAAGCGCGATCCTCGCGACTTGCTGTGTTGATGGACCCTGACAACAGCCCGTGAAACTAGTCGATGGTCTAGTCGACGGGAGTGCGAGAATCGGCGAAGCTGGTGGGTATGGTGACACAATGCTCGCAATCGAGCTGCTGCATCGTTTAAGCCGAATCGACCTATAATAGACTCGTATATCCTCAGTTGCCCTGCTCGATAACTCGCGGATCGTCATCCACAAATGCAATATGACCGTATCAGAAAACTGCAGCTGGTGGAGAGATCTGACGCTGCGAAGCGAGCGGCAGAGCGGTATGAGATATTCGTTGCGGGGCCATTCATCGACGTCAGCAAGGATGTATCAGACCCGGTAAATTCGGGCACTTCTGGCAAGGAGATCCGCTACGCAGTCCATCGCCACTATTCGTCTTCCGGTCATAATGTCTACCTGGGAGAGGACACCGAGCTGCGGCTAATCGGGGAAAAGCACTATGGCCCCCTCTCAAATGCGGCATTCTTCGAACGGCATTACATCAAAGATAACATCCATGCCTTGATCATATTCCCTGATGGCCCGGGCGTTTTCTGTGAATTTGGGGACTGGGCGACCACAAAAAGCACCTGCGAAAAAATGCTAGTGGTAATTGATAGTCAGCATGAAGGAAAGCCAAGCTACATCAATGATGGAACGGCTAAAGCTGCAGCCAGTTTCGGTGCGACCGTTAGCTACATCGATTACGCAGACAGAGATCGTGTTATCCGAGAGTGTGATGAATTTGTTGCAAAGCTCGCGGCAATGGGACGAATAGATGAGCTCTATTCTAGATAGATCTGCGGTCGCGGATCGCTTCATCCTCACGATGAGGATAATTCAGCCGGCGCGCGTTCAGGACGTCCTTCAGGCATACATCGAGCTGTGGGGAGACAACGATGAGGAGCGCCTCAAGCCGGTGATCTACAGCCTTCACGACAAGATGAAGACCGAAGGCTTGCTGCTTAGCGTAAGGCGCGGCACCTACATCCTGACAAGAGACGGGATGGAGATAGCTGCTCGCTTTTTGAAGGAGCGGGAGATCGACAATCGGCGAATGTTCTTGATGAAGCGACAGAGAAGGCTGTATCAATGATTCGCGAGGCGGTAACGGATTGGGGGCTGTAGCAGCCGACCAGCCATTCAGGTTAGATAAAGTAAGAAGGCGTGTGATCAGTAAGTCTTGGTCGGCGATTGGCTGACCCTGCACCCAAGGTCACCGACCAAGACTTACTGATCACACATCTAAAGCAATCCTTAGAGATTGGTTGTCCATGCCGCCTCGCTCCTTCTACAATTCGCCTAGGGCAGAGGACTACGTCGCTTATGCGGCGGCTTTCTTTCCGGAAGAACTTGAAGCTGCAAAGTCGTTCGGCGAAAAGCACGAAAAACCGTATATCACCTCGTCTGCGCATATTGCGGCCTACCTTGGCGTTTCATCTTCACTCATACGACAGATTATGCACAAGCCGGAGTATCATTATCGAACTTTTCCGATGAAAAAAAGTGACGGTAGTGATAGGTTGATATCGACACCAAAGACATATCTGAAGGTAATTCAGTGGTGGATTCTCGATAATATATTGGACGGATCACGGCTTGATAATGCCGCCCATGGTTTTCGAAAAGGAAGAAGCTATTTTTCTAATGCGTATGCACATTTTGGATCAAAACATATTCTGAATGTTGACATTAAATCCTTCTTCGACAGCATACAGAGACATCATGTCTTGAGGGTCTTTTCCGATCTTGGTTACGAAGAGAATGGAAGCTTCGTCTTAACTGCTCTAGTCACCCGAAATGGAGTTGCACCTACTGGTGCACCCACAAGCCCGATGATAGCAAACTTAATATTCCGCGATGCCGACGAGCAGCTGTCGATCTTCGCAGCCGAAAACGGCCTGAAGTATACGAGATACGCTGATGACCTGACGTTTTCCGGCCAGGACAAGATTTCTCACAATGTGCTGGCTTCAGTTTCAAAGATCGTTGAGGCTACGGGTTTCGTTCTCAATGTTAAGAAGACGAAGTTTATGGGCCGGGGCGATCGGCAGGATGTCACGGGCCTTATTATCAACGATGGTCTCAATATGCCTCGAGAGTGGCGGAATTGGGCGCGCGGCTTCCTGCATCGCGTATCGCTAGATCCGTCCAGCTATGAAAGGGAAGTTCACCGAGTGCGCGGGATATATGGCATACTTAAGCAGATTGACGGCGATCATAGCAAAGCTTTGACGCGCGTTGCCCGCACCACTCTCAACACCATCGCTGCCTCGTCCGGCGTGAGAGATAGCAGTGCCTAGGCTGATTATTTGACGAAGCGCTGCCTAATTAACAGACGACTCTGCGGCTTACTCGACACTCCGGAAGTCCTTACCCCTGCTGGCGATTGTCACTGCCTTCGAGTGCTGCCGCATCGCTTGCCAGCGCCATCGGCACGATCCAGCCACACAGCCCCTCCGGAAACCTCCTTGGCCCCTTCTCGGAGGCATCCTACGCGTCATAGGCACAGGTGAAGGAGGTGCTTAATGGCGACGATCCGCCGGCTCAGAGGTCGATGGCAAGCGCAGGTCAGACGTAAAGGAATTCCCCCGCGTGCCAAGAGTTTCGATGCGAAAGCCGATGCCGAGAAGTGGGCGCGCAACCTTGAGGCCGAACTGGATCGTTGCGGCAATCTGCCGGACACGCGTCTCGCGGAACAGATGACCGTCCGTGAACTGTTCCAGCGCTACCTGCGCGAGATCACGCCCGAGAAGCGCTCGGCGTCGAGTGAGACCTATCGCATCAGGGCGATCATGAAGCGCTCGATTGCTCATCGGACGCTGGCGCTGCTGACACCGCAGCATATCGCTACCTACCGCGACGAGCGGATGGCGGAAGTATCCGCCGGGACGGTGATCCGCGAACTGAACTCGCTAGGACACGCCATCGACATCGCGCGCAAGGAGTGGGGCGTGCATCTGCCGCAGAACCCCTGCCGTCTGATCCGTCGCCCCAAGACACCACGCGGCCGGGATCGCCGTCTTGGGCCTGACGAGGAACAGCGTCTTCTCGACGCTGCCGATAAGGGTCGCAATCCGTTCATGCGCCCGCTCGTCATCGTCGCGTTGGAGACAGCCATGCGACAGGGAGAACTGCTCGGGCTTACTTGGTCGAACCTCGATCTGGATCGACGCATTGCTCATCTGCCGGTCACGAAGAACGGCGATGCGCGGAACGTGCCTCTGTCCTCGCGCGCCGTCACAGTGCTACGGGCTCTCCGGAGCACCAGCAGCGGCGAGCAGGTCTTCCCGACAACGAAGAGTGCAGTAGGACAAGCGTGGCTGCATCTGCGACAGCGTGCCGGCTCTTCGGATCTGCATTTCCACGATCTCCGCCACGAAGCCGTGACGCGTCTGCTCGAAAGGGGCTGGAACGTGATCGAGGTCGCAACGGTATCCGGTCACAAGGAACTCAAGATGCTCCAGCGCTATTCGCATTTACGTGCGGAGGATCTGGTGGAACGACTAGGCTAGACGCATCTTTTCGCTATAAAGTCTTAGTATTTCTCTTCAAACACTTTAAATCGAAGTCCTAGAAATATCCGCCAACCGTGATCCGGATGCACTTTGACTTCCAACGTGTCGGGGCACCTAAGCACCTATATTCAATCCGATAAAGCTTACATCATGTCAAACTCCGTGTTTAACCAACTGCATTAGCACTTGACTGACGGCTCTCTAAATTTACCAAAAGTTGACGAAAAGGATACAAAAAACATTTGCATATCCGTCAACTAAGCATCGTCAGCAAGAAATGTGCTGCTGATCCCGCTTCGGGTGCGATCGCGAGAGTAATCTTTCACGCGCCTTGGTCGTCGCAGCAATTGGCGCGATAGGTAGATATCACACTTGACGCAGCAATCCGGTGAACGGTCACATATCCGCGGATATTCATGGAGAAACGGCATCTTATTACTATTCTTATTTTTCGGAACTGTTTTTGACGCATCATCAGATCTCACGATTTGCGAGCGATCGAGGATCACCTCCTGCTGGTCGGCAGTATACCGCTGAGCGTCGTCGCAATGGATAGGTCTAGAACGCGCCGACTAGCCCGAGCTCGCAGATGCAACGTCTATTGAAGCTCTCATAATAAGTTGAGGCACCGCTCCCATCGGTAGCGTTCCATTTATCGTGCGGATTCGTGGTATACTCTATGACTATGAGCGAATGGCCAGCCAGTCATCCAAGCTGAATGCCACCTGCGGCGGCCTACGGAGAACTGGCGTGTGTCATGCGAATAGATCGCAATACGAGCGCCGACGACGAGTCTACCCTTCACCCTACATGTCCGGTGACTTGCGGGATCAGCCCTTCGCGTTGTCCCGAAGGAAGGCCTGGATGATCGACGCGCAACCGGAGTCCTCCGTGCCAATGCTCAGCACTGGCGAGACGTGATTGTGCCCTTCCAGCAGCGCAAAACGCGGCGCGGTTCCGTTCACCTCCCATAGCTTTGCTGCAAGCTCGAAAGTCGGCACGGCTAGAATGGCAGGGTCGAACTGGGAGACGAGCAGGAGAAACGGCGTATCTGAACGCCGCACGTGGCTGAGCGGCGAGCGCTCGGCAAAGGTTTCTGGATCGTCGCTGAAATAGGCGACGATGTTGGCGGCCAGATTGCCTGCATGCAGGCAATAGACGCCGCTTGCCAGCACGACGGAAGAAATGCCTTTCGGCTCCTGCTCTTGCGGATCGAAGAACCAGGCCAGCGTGTGCGCCGCGCCGGCTGACTGGCCGAAAACGCTGACGTCCTGCGCATTGGCGCCGAGCTCGTCCGCATTCTCCTGCAGCCAGCGCACCGCAAGCCCGACATCCTTATGGCCGGCGGGCCAGCGATGGGCGGGCGCCAGCCGGTAGTCCATCACCGCAACCACGAAGCCGCGGCGCGCGAAGTGACGACCGAGATTGGCATAGAACCCGTCCCGGCCATCCTTGCTGCCGGCAACGAAGCCTCCGCCCGGCACAAACAACAGAATGCGCCGCCGCGCCGGGTTTTCGTCCGTCGCGTAGAGGTCGAGCTTCTGCCTCTCCCCCGGCCCATAGGCGATGTCGGGCCGGACGGAGATGCCTTCGCCGTCGTCGGTCAGCAGCGGGCGGTAAAGCGCGCGCGTTTCCTTTGCCACCTCGATGTCGAAGCGCGTGCCGATTGCCGCCAGGCGCTGTCTGATCTCCGCCGTCATCCCTGTCCCTCCAGCCCTGCCGCTTCCATCACCTGAATGCCGGCATCACGTCCTGCGCAAACAATCCGACCGACCTCGCGCTTTCCTCGAAGGTCATGTTGCCGAAGGCGAAGCGGCCAATGAGATAGTCCGCGCCCGACGTTTCGATCTCCTGCGCGACCCATGCGCGGGCACCGGCCGGGTCTCCCATGAACATGGTTCCGCTCGCCATCTTCTCCGCCATCTGGGGGTCCTGCATGCGCGGATCGAACTTGTTCCACAGGTAGTTGAACTTCTCCACCCATGTGCGGTGGTGGCGCATGCCCGTTTCGCGGGCACGTTCCGCATTCTCGTCAAGGAAGATACCGCGCATGATGCCGGTCTTCGGTTGCGGTTTGCTGCTCGCACCATGATGCTCACGCCAAGTGCGACGAAAGATGTCAATGATCGGAGCCGCCGCCGCCGCAGGCTTGTTCAGCACGAGATTGAGACCGCGGCGCGCCGCGTCTGCTGCACCGGCTTCGTTGCCGGTCGCGAACCACATCGGCGGCAGAGGTTTCTGGTAGGGCGAAAGCTCGATGGGCACGCTGCGATATTTGAAGAATTCGCCGCTGAAATCGACGCGATCCTGGGTCAGCGCGGCAAGCAGCACCTGCAGACCCTCGCGGAACTTGTGCGGCGCATCGAGGTGCGAAACGTTGTAATAGGCAAGTTCGTAAGGCGAGATGCCGCGCCCGACGGCAAATTCGTAGCGGCCCTTGGTCATGTGATCGATCATGCAGATCTCGCTGGCGAGACGCAGCGGATCGTAAAGCGGCAGCACTAGCACCATGGGCGCGAAGCGCAGCTTCGTCGTGACCTGTGATGCGGCAGCGATAAAGATGTTGGGCGACGGGGCCAGCCCAAGCGGCGTGAAGTGATGCTCCGTCACATGGTAGGCGTAGAAGCCGGCTTCGTCATATATCCGAGCCAGCTTGAGGCGGGCTTCGAACGTTTCGTGCGCCGGCGCGTCCTGCTTGTCGATATGGTCTGCCGCACCGAACAGTATCTTCATCGACATGTCCCTCCCAAGACATCGGACAAGGGCTATGGTTTGTCAGGGTGCCTGTCAACTGGCGCTCGTGCTGCGCTTACACCTCCTCGGCGTCTTTGCGTCTTCCAAAACCGCGCGACCGCCAAGACTTCAGCGCGTCTTGCTTGAGCGGCCGCCTAAAATCCGATGAACAAAATTCGCCACGTTCGGAGATCGTGTTCGTTACGAGCGCAATGCTGCGTCCAAGCCCGCAAGATAGAAAATTAGATGAGATGACCGTAGAGGAAATACAGGAGCATAGGCGCAAGCAGTGCGCCGCGAGCAAGCGCCGGAAACGGGCACTCCACTTTTATCAGCTACCCACCTTGGCCCTAGATTGTGCCAATTCTTCCGCCAGCAGCGCCGCTTTTTGACGGAGATCGTCCCGTCGAAAAGTCTCGCCGCTAGCGTGAGACTTGCCGTCAGCCCCAGCTTCCGTTTGTGACGTGGCATCCACCGGAGAAAGCGCGGCGATAACGATCAGAGCTACTAGGTTAAACAGGAAACCGAGAACAAACCAGCTGACGACATCCCGGTTTTTGTTGGATGCAAGGACAGCACAGCCACCTCCGAATATGACGCCACTCAGCCCAAGAACCAACAGCAATTCCATCTTCCTCTCCTCCGAAAACCGTCGCGAGAGCGAAAGGGAACCTTTGTCCGATAGACCATCCTTGCGATTGCGGTCGTCGTTGCACTCTGGAATTTCAAAGGCTTCCGGGAGAGTGCAAATTTAAGCCCGACAGAGCGAAAAGGTTCCTTTATGTCAATGGCTTAGGTAGAAAATCAGGACGGATTAACATGAAGCTCATTGGATACGCTCGTGTATCGTCGATGGAACAGAACCTCGACCTCCAGATTTTTGCGCTCAAAGCAGCCGGCTGCTCGCGGATATTTACTGACCATGGGTTATCCGGAGCAGACTTCCAACGCCCCGGCCTGCGCAAAGCACTCCGACAACTCAAAGAAGGCGACATGTTTACCGTATGGCGTCTCGATCGCCTCGGTCGATCTCTGATTGACCTTATCAGCACGGTCAACGGATTCTCGAAGCGTGGCTGCGAATTTCGTTCGCTGACGGAGAACATAGATACATCAACATCAGGAGGTCGACTTCTATTCCACGTTATGGGCGCTATGGCCGAGTTCGAGCGATCCATCATAAGCGAGCGGACGAAAGCAGGAATGCAGGCAGCGCGCGCGCGCGGATCCGTTATCGGGCGACATCCATCCATGACGATTGAACAGACCGAGATGGCACGACGAGCAATTGAGTTCGATCGGAGGCCTGCCTGGGAGGTTGCGGTTGAATATGGCGTGCACCCAAAGACATTGGCACGACTTCTCCGAGCTACGCGATCCTAGACGCCACTGCTGCTGCCTTATCGGGCCTGCGCTCAATGGCGGTCAACATGTCGGAACCGGCGGACGAGTGCTCCTAGGTTGTTGCGCTGTGAAATTCGCTCCCTGGTGCGGGAGCATCTACCAGAAGAGCGCAGGAGACCCAGGGCTGGCTCGGCATTTCTTCGCAATGTTCCGACCGGCGAACTTATCGGAGTCAGCCAGCGAGCTTCTGCGAGGCAGAACGCTATCGCACAGCGCATTGGTTCAGTCCTCCAATATCGTTCACCAATCTTTCGCCTTCTCAATGTCAACGGCTCTGAGGCACGTTGGCCGAATGGTGAAGATTGTGATTTCCCGGCGTTAACGGCCATCGGCGTGTCGAGACATCGCCCACAACATCAGGACATGCCCCGTGTGAGTCACAGAAGCCCGCTGGCGAGCTTCTGTGACGGTTTTCGGAAAGTATTCTCCTATCCCTGGACGGCATGCATTCTTGTATCCCATTTTCGCTTAGGCATGTTCTTCTAGACGACGCAGGAATTTTTTGATCACCGCGGATAGTTTACGAAGAACTGAACCGGGTGGCGGCTTCAGTTTCCGGAGAACCTTTTAAGATAAATCTGTTAGACACATTTGTATCTTATAAATTTATCTGTAAAGATAATATATAATATAGTCCTATGGAACACATTTGGCTTCACTTACCATTACCGGAGAGATAAGCGTTCCGCTCAGAACCAGGCGGAACGGATTTGTTTTCACAAACTTCTGAAAATCTGATTACGTCCACGGGGTTACAATAAACTTGAGCGCAAGTTGATTAAACAGGATGAAAAATATTTCAAAAAGTTTCGATAGGCTGGTCTTCAACCTGCTATACTGTCTGGGCGCACCGTTCGCAGCGCAGCGGATGGATAGATCGCGGCCGGCATTTCTTCTCACTCGGTGCCGGTCGCTTATCTTCGAGTGAGAGTGAGAGACGTGAGAAATGTCATGCGAAATTACAGGTGAGTTGACACCTGCCGACTTGGCCGCGTTGCGCGACCTTGACGCTTCCGTCGCGACCAGCCGCCCGAACACCAAACGCAAGCGCCAGACTTATGCGCCAAAGTATCGTGAGCGGCCCAGCTTCCCTTCCCCACTTCCCAAAACCTCGCATTCCGAGAACGACCCGTTGCACCCATCGGCGACTCACAGCGAAGCACCGAGACGCCCCGTCTACAGCGGGTGCTCGCCGACCATTCGCGCGATGATGGAGCGAATTCACGGCGACAAAATTGGTTCAAAAGACGATGCGGAAAAAGCCGCGCAACCCCAGGGGCTACAAGGCGTTGCGCGTGATCTGACATCACGTTGTCCAGTAGGCCCCAACACCCCACCCTCAGCCACACATCACACCACACCCCGACCTACCTCTCCAGCTACTCCCGCACCTCGTCATTCCCCTACGCCTTCCACCTCCCGCGCCTGGCGTTCCCTTTGGACGCACCAGAAACTCCCTATCGCCTATGAGGTGGCACAGCGCGCGGGCTGGCTGGCCTTTTCCCTGGATCTCGGCAAAGGCCAGGAGGTCAAGATCCTGTCGCACGTAGATCCGGCCGACCATCTGCGGCGCCGGCTTTCCCAGGCCCTCAAGAACACATTCGGCCGGTCGATCCCGTTCGGCTTCTCGATCGAGATTGCCCTTAAGACCGGCAAGCCGCACCTCCACGGCGTAATCCAGCATCCCGGCGCTGGAGAGGATACCAGGGAACGCCTCGTCGAGGCCCTGAGGAGGGCAGGGGGTCGCATCAAGGGCAGGGTAGGCAGTCGACAAGCCAAGCTCACGGCAATCACCTCCGGCACCGGATGGGCGCGCTACGGCCTGAAAGACTTCGACGAGGCGGCTCGCTACCTCGGCACTGGGAAGATCATTTTTCTTTCGACCGAACTGACGCGGCTTGCCCGTGAGCTACATGCTGGAAATGCAAGCAAAATCCAGGCTGGCAGTCAGTCACTAATGACTGATTATCTTTTTAAATCAAATGCTTACGTCGAAATGCGACTGGACAAGCTCCCGGAAATGACTCAGATTCCGCCCATCAACGGATTGAGGACCATCATGCAGTCAGACGACATTCTCCCGGAAATTCGATTTCACGACCTCGCTCGCCATATCGCCGGCATTCTCCAGGTGCGGCGCGCCAGCCTGTTCAACGAGGGGTTTGGCACCGAGAAAGATCTCCACGACGCAATCCATGTCGGCCTACGCGCATACGGGGCGGATCTCGGCGACTACGCCTTCAACCCCGAGGCTGGCCTGATCGAGCCGACCCGACGCGCGGATCTGGTGAAGGCGCTCGCGGGATTGGACACCAGCCCGTTTGATGGACGCTTCGATCCGAGTGACGTGGTGTTTGTGCTGGCGGAAGTCGGCGACGTGCTCCCGGCGAGTGTGCAGCACGCCGCATAATCTCCGAGACCTATGCGCTTGGACGCGCGACAGGCTAACGAGGTAATGCAATTAATTGCATATGAAGCCCCCCCCCAATGAGTTTCACGTGCAATGTGAATGCAGCATTGCAACCGGTTTCAAAATTGATTTTGTTTCAGGTGAAACACGTGCTTACATATTTGGGTGTTGGTGACAAATGACCCGCCAAGGCGGCGCGCAAGCGCTGTGTTGCCGACATGCGAAAGGGCGGACTTTCGCCCGCCCTTTCTTGGGTATCGTCAGATACCGGGCAGCCTGGGCTGAGAAGGCGGCTTCCGTTTTACACGGATGGGAAATGCCTTCTTCCCATACTGCCAAGCGTAAATCCGCTTCCCATTACGGAGGCGGATAGAGGTAGCAAAGATGATGTCGACATCGTCGGCGCTCATATTTGTTCTCCGCGCTGGAGGTTGCGCTACCCCTTGTGCCGCACGGCTCGTAATCGTTGGCGCAAGGGGTAGTCTTCACAAAGGTTCGGCTCATCCGAAAACACCCTTTGAAGCTGGATGAGGATGGACGTTCCATCCTGGTTCTGAGTTGGCGACGCGGTATCGGTCCCCATCGTAGACAAGCACGCCATCGGACTTTAGCCGCGACAGCGTGCTGGAGACGCTGGGTCGCTCTAGGTTGAAGCCTGCCGACAGCGCCATATTGACGATCATCGGAGCCGTGAGGCCGGTTGCTCCGGCCTCTTGGAGATACTTCAGCACGAGATTCTTTACGTTCGCGCGCGGTGCTCTTGCGCGCGGTGAACTTGGATCCGGTTCACCATTCGCCTCGGCCAACATTGATCGAAGGAGTTCAATCTCTGCTTGGATGATGCGCGCCTGCTCCTCCTTTGCGGCGAGGCGCTCCTTAATAATTTTCATAGGTGCCATAGCCATCCGTTGTTTCCTTTCGTGTTGGTGACTCCGGCGGGATTCGAACCCGCATGCCCGCCAAGGCGACGGCTTGAAAAGCCGCTGTGTCTGCCGTTCCACCACGGAGTCCCGATTCCGTTACGTCACCACTCCATTAGATTCTCGCGCAAGAGTCCAGCGTATTTTGCAGGAAGTGAGAATTTCACAATGTTTTCAACTTAGGTTTTTGCGCGATTGCGTTGCATTGCAGATTTTGCTCCTTAGGTGAGGCGCTCGCCCCAAAGAGATGGGAGCTTTAATGTGGTAGAAAAGGTGCGATTCTACATTGATCTAATAGACATCGGCTGATTAGCGGGTGCCTGTGTGGATGCGAGATCGCATTGCGCGCAATGACAGAAGCAGCTTCGCATATAAACATATCCTGATGGGCTTGTTCAAATAGGCGATCGGTTGAGTCGTCCAACATTTACCTTTGATTAACCATTTGATGTCCGTAAACGCTAAATATAGCGTTAAGAGTCCCGCATCTTGTGGGGAGTGGCTGTAAATTGTGGGGTGCGGCGAAGATAGGGACCGCCCACCAAGCCCTCCAGGTGCAATCGACTGACACCCCATAGACCCAAGCGCCTTAGAACAAAATAGGAACAAATGCCTTGACCGCCTCAAGGCGTCGTCGCATGATCGGCCCATCGAAACAGGAGCCGATTCCTATGACCGACGCCACCACGGCAGCGGCCGGCGAAGCCGTGCCGACTGAGAAGATCGAACTACACCTCCGCTGGACCAGGACGACCGACGAGCGGGAAGGGCACTACACCGCCTATGCGCCCACGATGGCGCAACCCGTCGGCTGTATCTCCGGCTCGACGAAAGCCATGTATGGGGCTGGGCGATGACGGCCGACGATTATGAGATCTCGCGCAATTGCGGCCCCACGGCTGGCAACGAGTTCTCAGCACGTCATGCAGCCCAGGCGGTCGAGCGCGCTTGGTTCGTCGCGATCAAGGGCATCACGCACGATCGGCCGGCGGTGGCCGTGAATAGCTACGCAGCGGCGAAGCATCGGCATGTGGCGTAGATGCCGCGGCGCTCGTTGATGTCGACGGGCTAGGCGATCATGTCCGCGAACTCGGCAACCGTGACCCATCTTTTTTCCCGAGAAATGACGCGGTGGATCAGCCGATGGCAGCACGCGCACAATAAGGCTAGATCCTGAACTCTTGTTTTCCTTTCTCCCGCGGCGTGCACTGGCACGATATGGTGCGCCTCAAACACTGATGGGCGCAGAACCTCCGGCACCTCGTGGTAGTCTCGGTCGCACGCATCGCAACGCAGTCCGGAGGAGCCTTTGCTAGCAAGTAGCTTCGATCTCAGTTTGCGGTTTCGCTCGCGAACAAGATGCTTGCGCGTGAGGAGCCGGCCCTCGACGAATTCCTCGTCCATTTCCTCGTCTACGACCTGCCCCGCCGCGGCTTCGTCTGTTGACAATTCGGCGCGGATCATAGCCGCGATGTGACGCACCTCATCCGGCCTATCGCCAAAGTCCGCCCACACTTCGCGATCGGTCTTTGACACGTTGCCCAGGCCCTTACCCGTGGCGACCTGACGCAAGTTCTGAAGCTTGAACGCGACACCCGCCGCGTTCCGGAACCGCGGCTGTCGGGCCGCGTCTAGGTGGTAGGGCAATCGCTGGAGAGTGCTCGAAAGCTTCTCGACGCGCGGATCGCTCGGCCCCGGAATCGCGGATGGCGTGTCGAGGTATAGCTCCAGCGCGAGTAAAACCTCGTCCCGCGTCCAAGGTGGATTTCCGTGCCCCTGAGTAACTGCCATCATCCCCTCCTATGTTCCAGGCGGGCACAAGCTGGAACATCATTGCGAGGAGCACAAGAACATGACTGGATATGAGAAGGAACCTGAATATTGCGGACCTCCCGTAAAGCGATGGGAATTGCCGGCATTTGTTGCGGCGCTCGTCGTGCTGGTCTTGATCGCCCTCTGCGGACACTCCCGAGCAGAAGGCGAGACACCAACGAAACTAAGCCCCACTGCAGAGATGCCAACAGGCGATCTTCGACTGGTTGACAATGGCCTCCTCACATATTGCGTCGGCGCCTATCACAGAACGCGAGGGGCGCTCTCTGGCTGGTTCGGTATCCTGCCTGCACTTCGACAGCAGCGAACGTGTCAGTGCTAGCCAGCGAGCTTCCTTGAGTCGAAGAATGCTATGTGCGCCGGAGTCTTGCATCCGGCTTTTCGGCAAGGTTCAGCTTGCAGGAATGGGATGAGGCATGAGTAAATCCTGGATGGTGCGCGCGGAGTGAGCCGGCGAGCTTCTCGCAACTGCATACCATCCCCTGGAAACCGGCGTCTCGCAATGCAGGACGTTGCCAGCCTTGCGTCCTCAAAGGCTCATAGCAGTTCCAGAAGCCAACAACTGACACCTAACCTGCCATTTTCAACGTCATTTCCATCGAGCCCATGATCCGGTCGGTCTCGGCCAGAACCTTGATGATGCGTTGGAAGTGCTTTACTTCATCGAAGTTTAGAGCCCGGCCCCTTCGGTCTTTAAGCCAGCGCTGCGCCGGCTGGTATCCGCCAATGAAAAAGTCCCACGCTTCCTCCGGCACGTCAGAGAAGCCTTGGGTTTCGTTTATCCAGACCTTTCCAGCTGCGAATGTCGGCTCTTTCACGATGTTGTCGCCCGCCCCTTGCAAGGGATAGCTAGCGATTCCGATCGAGGTAGCGTCCATTAGGTGAAGCTTTCGCAGCTGCGCCCCCTTTTCGGAAAGGGTCCAGAACTCCTCCGGCGTGGCGGGATAGGGTATCCGTGGGAAATCGATCCGAAGGAACTCGGCGTAGGTCTCACGGTAGGTCGGGCAGTAGAGCACTGCGTATATGTAGTCGAAGACCTGCACCTCGTCGGGTGTTCCGTGAGCCTTGCACTGCCCGAGTGACTGGATCCGCTGGAAGATCTTCGGATCGAAGTTCACCCGCCGCTCTTGGTGGAGATCTTGCTCAGTCGGATAGAGGTAAAGCGGGAAATGATAAGATTGGATAGTGCTCTCGCCCGTCTTCATCTCGGTGGGGCAGTTCGACACAAAGAAGTGGTTGACGCCACCCGACTTGTTCTGTCGACCGGAGATGAGCGCGATGTTTTCGCCGCCGATCATGTGCTGCATTAACCCCCGCCTCGAGTCACCCCGCGGAATGATGCGGTGGATCTTGTCGAGGGGATAGTAAGTCCAGCGCCAATCGAGCGGCCGGTAAGCGATCTTGATGAAATCGCCGGCCTGGTGATCCTCGAAGTTCAGCCGCTGCTCATCGAGCTGCCAGTCGTTCGTTTCCGAGAAGCCGTATTTCTTCAAAAGGGCAGCCTTGCCCATTGTTGCCACGTCGTCGGCCATTTGGATCGCATCGACGCGGGTGTGGTTGCCTAGGACAAGGAGCCTGTCTTTCCGGAATTTGATCCCGCTCAATCCCGAAAGGAACAAGTCGCTGATCTTGAAGCCAGCCTCGTAGGTGTCAGCGTCGGCGAAATTTTTGCGCGTGAAAAAGTGGTAGTCACCATGGTAGTTGGCGTCTTGGAAGTCGATCGACTTCAGGGAGTTGGCCTTGAGGTAGTCGTATTTGCTCTGCCTGGAGCCCCAGATGTCCTTGACGTGAACATCTGCCAGCCGCTCCTTCTCACCTGTCTTGATCGCGATCGTGATCGAAACACCCTGCATGATGTCGAATACGTTCCGGTCGGGCAGGCCTTCCGGTGTCCGCTCTTTTTTGTTCGAGTCGCCATGCAGATTGATCACGTAGATGTCATCGAAGGTTCGGCGAAGGTGAAGACGCATCTTCCGGTGCACCACGCCATCCAGGAACGAGTTATTGGTGATCATGCCGAACATGCCAACGTTGTTCGTTGCCACGAAGGTTTCCGCTAGGCGGATGAACTTGACGTAGTCGTCGGAGAGCGAGTTCATGCTCGTCTCCTCCAAGTCCGCTTTGTAGGGGGCCACCAGCGCGTTCGTCCATTCGCTTTTGTTACTTGAGGCGACCGAATAAGGAGGATTGCCAATGACGCACATGATCGGCATGTCGCGCTTGATCGTGTTCGCGCCCTTCGCCTCGCGACTGAGCCATTGGCTGAAAGGCAGCGTTTGGTTTGCCGGCTCGCCTTCCTCCAGGCTGTTCGTCAGATAGACCGAGAGCCTAGGTGGCGCTGCACTGGGCTTGTAGCCTAGCTCGGTTAAGATCATGTCGAGCTTCATGTGGCACATCGCGTAAGAAGCCATCAGCAACTCGAAACCATGAAGCCGCGGGACAAGGTCATCAGCGATGTATTTCGACCACATGCCGGGGGCGACATTCTTGACCTTGGGCGCAATCTGCTTGATCACTTCCGCCAGGAAGGTGCCAGTGCCAGTGGCGGGGTCGAGAATCTGAACGCGGTGAACCGCGCGCTTCTCGATTTGGTTCTTCCCATCCTTCGTGAAGTCGCCCTTTTGGGTGCGCTTACGCTGGCCGGTGTCCCAGTCGATGGTCACCTTAGACGTGTCGGCCAGACCATCCTCGAGTTTGAAATTGGTCTGCAGCACATCGTCGATGGCACGGACGATGAAGTTCACCACAGCCTCGGGGGTATACCAGACGCCGCGCGCCTTGCGCTTTGCCGGATTGTAGGCCGCCAGGAACGTCTCATAGAAGTGAAGGAACGGGTCATCCTGGCCTGTGAGTTTTCCGAAGCCCGCCATTACCTTCGAGATATCGACTGCCTGGAAGACACCCGCCAGGTCGTCAATGATCCAAGCGATGCGGTCGTCAAGATCATGGCCTGCAATATAGCCGAAAAGCGAACGTAAGAATGGATTGGACTTCGGAAGGAGTTCCAGAGCCTCTTGTCGGGTGAAGGTCTCCAGCGTGGTGTCGTGCAAACGAGCGGCAAACATGCCGTATGCCACTGTCTCCGCATAGATGTCGGAGAAGTCCTCCGGCGTGATGTCGTGGATCAGGTTCTCTTTGAATGCGGAATACTGCGTGAAGAGGTCCGACTGGAAGGTCTTGTCGTCGGCAAGCGTCTTACGCAGCACGTCCTTAATCAGGTTGGCCTTGCCTGCCATTCGCATGGCCAGGTCGTGCGGGCTGGTGATAGTCTGCGGCTTCTGGACGACGAAGTCTCGCAGCAGGTTCTCCAGATGGTCATACTCGTCGGGGTTCGGTTTGATGCCTGGGTCCATCTCTCCGATTTTGACGGTCGCGAACTTCTCGCCGTTCCGAAAGAAATCCCAGTCCAGGCAGTTCGTGTAGATCAGGTTTGGCAACGCTTTCAAATAGCGCTGTTGCTGATCCTTGTTGGCATCCTTGAACGAATGGATGTCGAGGCCGAGATCTTTTGCCTCAGCGTGTCCGACAATGATATCGCCCCGCTGAACGATGAAGTCAGGAGCGCCGCATTTCACGCGTTTCGGCTCGTTTATCGCTGTGACTGATGGATTTAGCGAATTGAACAAGCCTTCCAGCGCGGACCGATAGGAGTGCTCGGTTGCCGCACCAGTCTTGTGCACGGCAAGCACCTTGCTCATGAAGTCCGCTATTAGCATCGATCTCCACCAGAATGAACCGGACAATTGTTTACAACCTGTCATCGAACAAGTTGAATGCTGGTTGTCAACGCTTGAGTTGGAGGAAGGTCATGGGTTCATCTTGCAAGTGAGTGAGAAAGGCCTGTGGGTTGAGCTATTCGTTGATAGGCGATAGTGACATCGATGAAAGTGCAAGCCTCAAGGGAGTGATTGCATGATCGAGACGCATCCGAACGATGCGGCGCGTTAGCGCCACGATGCTGCATTTTGCCAGCACCTTAATCTGTAGATATTAACCGCCCGCGCCCGCAAGGGCCGGCCACGCCTCGCGGAGAGGTGGCAGAGTGGTTGAATGCACCGCACTCGAAATGCGACCATATCCGCATCCGCTCCGGCACATCAACGGCGCGTTCAATAGCACCCGATAGGATTCGAACCTGTGGCCTCTGCCTGAGGAGTGCCGCACAGCTCCATATCAGACAAACGCATTCCCTTCGACACAAGCCGTTGATGCGCGCTGCCTGATCGTCTAAGAGGGCATCATATCCGGATGCACCCGTAGCTCAGCTGGATAGAGTGCTGCCCTCCGAAGGCAGAGGTCACAGGTTCGAATCCTGTCGGGTGCGCCATTTGTTGCCGGTCTGGCGCTCAATGATGCCGAGTTGCAGGCAAGCTCTTCCCATCTGGGCAAATCACGCGCCTCTTGCAAGCCGCCATTCCGGAAGCTTGAAGCCCAAGAGATCAGGCGCATCTCTCGCGCAGGAAACGCATCAGTTCGAGGGCTTCCGGCGTGCCGGGATGCGTCGGCGAGGCGAATTGCCTTATCTGGAACCTGAAGCCTATCCCGTTGAAGTCGAGGATGCTGATCAAGCCGGCGCGGACGTCGGCTTCGACGCTTCGCTCAAGGGCGCAGGCAATACCGATCCCTGCCGAAATCAGTTCCCGCAGGAAGAAATATTCGGTGGCCTGGGCGGCGGCCTTGATGCGCGATATGCCGGCATTTGCCAGCAGCCGCGACGACGCACGGCCGTAGAGTGACGTCGGCGGCGGAACCACGAAATCATGCTTCTCGATCTCCGCCGCCGAGAGGTTCTTGCGACCGGTGAGGGGGTGATTTGGAGCGGCGATGAGGACGAGCCGTTCCGTTCCGATCACTTCCGACTGGATGCCGCGCATCTCCTCATTGCCGAGATAGCAGCCGACATCGGCAATTCCGCTTCGCGCCTCCTCAAACACCTCCTCCTGCTTGCCTAGCCGTACCGCGAGTTGGATTTCCGGGTGCGTCATGGCGAAGTCGGTCAACACCCGCCGCAGGACGAAATTGCCCAATGAGCGCTGGCAGGTGAGTACGACGCGGGCCGCCGACGACGACCCTATGTTGACGATATCCGCGCGCATGCGCTCCGCCTGGGCGAGCATTTCGCGCGCATTCTCAAGAACGCTTCGCCCGACTTCAGTGAGCGAGGGCTTGCGGCCCCGATTGCGCTCGAAGACCCGGCTGCCGACGGATTTTTCCAGCGCCGCCACATGCGCGCTGACAGACGCCTGCGCTATTCCGAAACGGTCGGCCGCACCGGCGAAGCTGCCGGTGTCCACGATGGCGACCATCACTTCCATCCGCCGGAGCGTGACGTTGAACATTTCGAACATATAGCCTTCATGCTGTAAAACATAAAGCCTCGTGGAGTGTTGCTTCTGGTCGGGCTGCGCTCTCTAATCATGTTCAGGGTGAGCGGCCTGCGCGGAGGAGCGCGGCTTCATGAACGGCCTTCACCCGGTTCCGTCCCATACGCTTCTTGCGCGATTTGCACGCAATCGGATCGGATGAGGCGGGGGAGGAGAGGACGCATGAAGATCATCGATTCTCATTTCCACTGGTGGCCGACATCCATCTTCGAAAAGATGCTGTCGCGCGATGCCTATCCCCGCGCCGAGAAGAACGCCCGCGGAGGCTATACCTATTACGGCCCCGACAATCGCAGCGGGACCGTCGCCGCCTGGGATGCGTGGTTCGATCTCGACGAGGAGCTAGCGCATATGGACCGGCTCGGGCACGACGTTTCGGTCGTCTGCTCGATAGGCCCCCTCTCCGTCTACTTTTCCGAAGTTCCCCCAGAAGAGGGGCGCGAGGCGGCGCTCATGTGGAATGAGGAGATGGCATGGGCGCAGCGCCGCTATCCGGGGCGCGTCTGGGCAAGTGCCGCCATACCGCTCAGCGACACGCAGGTCGCGATCGAGGTGCTGGACGACGCGGTCAACCGGCTGGGACTGATGGGCGTGAACCTTCCCGGCTCCATCGGCAAGCATGGCCAGATCGACGAAGAACGGCTGGAGCCATTCTATGCACGCCTTGCCGAGCTCGGATTGCCGGCATTCCTGCACCCCACCGACGCGGTATTTCCCGATCTTCTGTCGGGATACAACAATGCGCTTCATCTCAGCCTCGGCCGGGTCGTGGAGGTGAGCGTCGCAGCGGCGCGCCTCGTCCTGTCCGGCATCACCGAGCGCCATCCCGGCCTGAAGCTCGTCCTGTCGCATACCGGTGGCGCATTGCCCTACCAGTCCGGCCGCATGGACAAGAATTCGCGCAATGCCGGCCTGCCCAAGCCGGTCAGCCACTATCTCAAGCGTATGTATACCGACACCGTTTCCCCGCACGCCGCGGGAATGGAATTCGCCATCAAATATTATGGCATCGACAATGTCATGTACGGCACCGACTATCCGTGCTGGGATCCCGCGACCGCGCTGAGCCTGCTCGATGAAATCGAACTGTCGGATGCCGACAAGCGCAAATTGTTCCACGACAATGCCGTGCGCATTCTCGGTTTGAACATGCCTGCTTCAGTGGGAGCTGTCGCATAGGCACGAACTGAAACAAGCCATGTCACGATACTTTGGGAGGAGTTAATGGCAATGAATGAGCAAGTCGGTCGCTGGGCGCGACTGCTGGTTGTATCGATAGCCGCCATCGCGGCCGTGTCCGGTGCCGCTCTGGCGCAGGATCTCACCAAGCTGCGCGTCGGCAAGTCGGTGACGGGTTCGGTCGCCTTCTCCGGACTGGAGATGGGCCAGAAGACCGGCATCTGGAAGAAGCACGGTTTCGACATCGAAATCCTTTCATTCGGCGGCGATGCGCAGATGCAGCAGGCGCTGCTGTCGAATTCCATCGACATCGGCTACGGGTCGGGTCCGGGCATGGGCTTCGCGGCGAAAGGCGTCCCCGCCATCGCCATCGCAGCCATCGCGGGCGCGCCGCTCAACATGGCTCTCGTCGCCGCGGCGACCGACGATTCGATCAAGACCGGTGAGGACATCAAGGGCAAGCGCGTTGGCGTGACCACGCAGGGCTCCCTCACCGACTGGCTGGCGCGTCAGTACTCCGTCGAAATGGGCTGGGGCAAGGAGGGCGTTGAGATCGTTCCGGCCGGGCCGATGAAATCGCGCCTTGCCGCACTGCTGAACGGCGAGATTCCGGTCAGCGTCTCTTCACTTTCCAGCTCTTATGACCTCGAGGAACAAGGACAGGCGAAGATCATCGCGCTAGTGGGCGACATCGTCGATCACTTCCACACCCACGTGATGTTCGCCCAGAAGGAACTGATCGAGAAGCAGCCCGACATGCTCAAGCGCTATCTCGACGCCTGGTTCGAGATCGCCGCCTATATGAAGGCCAACAGGGCGGAGACGGTGAAGAACATTGCGGAGGTTCTCGTCATCAGCGAGTCGGCTGGCGACAAGACTTACGACGTCGAGATGCGGATGCTTTCCGACGACGGCGCATTCGATCCGCGGGCGATCGAGCTGATCCGCGAATCCTTCATGGACCTGGGCATCCTGGATTTCGTACCGGAAGCGAGCGAAATCTACACCGACCAGTTCGTCCCCGTCACGCGCTGAACTCAACCCCATAGATGCTGGACAATACCGGCCGCTCCTTCTCACCGAGGAGCGGCAAGGGAGGAGAACTGCGATGATCGATCGCCCACCTGCCGGCAATGTCGCCATTTCCGTGCGCAACGTCACGAAGCGGTTCGGGGAACGCGGCGGCAGCCAGGAGGTGCTGGCGCTGGACAATATCTCGCTGGATATCAATCGCGGCGAGTTCGTCTGCCTCCTTGGCCCGTCCGGTTGCGGCAAGAGCACGCTGCTGAACATCATCGGCGGGCTGTTTCCGGCCTCCGAGGGCGAGGTGCTGATCGGCGACAAGGCGGTCAGGGGACCGCTGCCAAGGGAGATGGCGTTCGTGTTCCAGGAGAGCACGCTCTATCCCTGGTATACGGTGATCGAGAACTTCCGCATCGCACAGAAGTTTCAGCGCATTCCCCGTTCTGAGTGGAACGACCGGGCGATGGAAGCGCTGAAATCGGTCGGCATGGCGAGTTTCAGCAAGCACTATCCCAACGAGCTTTCCGTCGGCATGCGCCAGCGCGTCAACCTTGCGCGCAGCATCTGCATGCAGACGCCTATCATCATGATGGACGAGCCGTTCGCCGCGCTGGACGAGCAGACCCGCATGGTGCTGGGCGAAGACCTGTCGGCGCTCCTGGCGGCGACCGGCAAGACCATCGTCTTCGTGACCCACTCGCTCGCGGAGGCTGTCTTCCTGTCCGACCGCATCTTCGTCATGACGGCGCGTCCCGGCCGTATCAAGGAGATCGTCCGCGTCGAAGAGCCCCATCCGCGATCGCCGGACTTCATGCTCGAGCCCCGCTTCTCCGAATTGCGCAACGACCTGTATGCGATGCTCCGCGAGGAGATCAGACGCGCCATGGCCTCGCTGCGAGACCCCCAATCAGGGGAGGCGGCATAAGATGCGAGCGATCCTCCTCAATCGGGGCATACAGGCGCTGTTCGTGCTGCTGGTGATTGCCGGCTGGATGTGGGCCACGGAAGTGCGTGGCGTGAGCAGGCTTTTCCTGCCGCCGCTCGACAGCGTGGCGGCGTCCTTCCAGAGGCTGGTTTCAAGTGGCGCGTTCTATGAAGCGCTGAAGGTGACGCTGTCGACGGTGGCGCAGGCCTATGCCATCGCCGTGGTTTCCGGAATCCTGATCGGCTATCTCGTCAGCCGTTCCCGCTTCTCCACCGCGGTATTCGAGCCGGTGATCTCGGGCATCTTCGCCATACCGCTGACGCTCTTCTTTCCCCTGTTCATCCTGTTCCTCGGCGTCGGCGTCTCGTCCAAGATCGCCTATGCCGCGCTCTACAGCTTCTTCCCCGTCTGCCTGAACACCATTGCCGGCTTGCAGTCGGTCGAGCCGCGCTACATCCAGGCCGCCCGCTCGATGGGAGCGTCGTCGCTGGAAGTGTTCCGTCATGTCCAGTTGCCGGCTGCCTTCCCGGTGCTGGTCAACGGCCTGCGCGTCAGCTTCCTGATCTGCTTCGCGGCGGTGCTGGGCGGCGAGGTCCTGATGTCCGTCGAGGGGCTGGGGCGCAATATTTCCCAATCGGCGGAAAGCATGAACACGGCGTCCATGTATGCCTGGATCGTCTTCGTGATCCTGACGGCATTCGTCCTGAACATGGTCGTGACCTTCATCGAAAACCGCGCGAAGGAGTATTGAGATGACTCCGATCGACGCGACCGGTCCATCCGGAATCCTGTCCCGCAAGGCGCTCACGCAGGACCAGAAGGTCGTCTACACTCGGATCCTGGTGATCCTCGGCGTGGTCGTATTCTGGGAGATCGCCGGGCGGTTTCTGATCAATCCGGCATTCCTGGCTCCGCCGACACATGTCGTCCGCGCGCTGTTCACGACCATCTTTGCCAGCCCGGAAATCCGCTATGCGATCTGGCTGGCGCTGGTGGAGGTGACCATCGCCTATGCGCTCGCGGTCGTGGTCGGCATCGCGATCGGGCTTGCGGTCGGCATTACCGAACCGGGCCGCAAGGCGATGTTCCCGATCATCGTCATGATCTGGGTCATTCCCAACATCACCCTTCTGCCGCTCTTCATGGTCGTCTTCGGCCTGGGGCCGGTCGGCAAGATCGCCTATGCCTTCAGCGGCGGCATCTTTCCGATCATGGTCAACGTGATCGCGGGCATGCGCAATGTGAACCAGCTCTATGTGCGCGGCACCCAGTCCATGGGGGGCAGCCGCCTCGATGAACTGCGGCATGTCGTGTTTCCCAACATGGTGCCCAGCCTGTTCACCGGCCTTCGGCTCGGCATGATCGTGACGATGCTGGGGGTGATCGCTTCCGAGCTCTACGTCTCCGCCAACGGCATCGGCTACTACACGCGCCTCTATTCCGAGGTCTACGATCCCGCGCCGCTGTTTGCGCTCATTCTCACGCTGGCCGTGATCTCCATCACACTCAACGAACTCGTCCGGCTTGCCGAGCGGCGCTTCACGCGCTGGCGGCGCTGACCGTTTCGCGTCGTTCCCTTCAGTCCAAGGAATTCATGCTCAGATGGCACCAATTGAACCAAGCGCGGCTGGACGCCAGGAAAGCAACATAAGCGTCGCCGTAGATATCGGCGGCACGTTCACCGACCTCGTCGCATTCGATGAGAATACCGGCCAGTTGCATCAGTCCAAGCAGCTCACCACGCATGACGAACTTTCGCAGGGCATCTGGAACTGCCTTGCCAAGGCAGCCCTCGGGCCGTCCGATGCGTCAACCTTCATCCATGGCTCGACCATCGCGATCAATATCGCGATCGAGGAGAAGGGCGCGCCGACCGCGCTCGTCGTCACCAGGGGCACGCGCGACGTCTACAAGATCGGCCGCCAGAGCAGGCCGGACGCCTACAATTTCTTCTTCAAGCGGCCGGTGCCGCTCGCACCTCGGTCGCGCACCTTCGAGATCGACGAGCGCCTGTCGGCCGCTGGCGAGGTTCTGACGCCATTCGACATGGATGAGGCAAGGACAATTGCCGAGGCGGTGAAGGCCACGGGCGCCGAAGCCGTCGCCGTCTGTTTCCTGCATTCCTACAAGAATCCCATGCACGAAGAGGCAATGGGCAAAGTGCTCTCGGAGTTGTTGGAGGGGACCTATATTTCCCTGTCGCACCAGATCGTTCGCGAATACCGCGAATATGAGCGCACTTCGACCACGGTGATGAACTCCTATATCGGGCCGAAGGTCAGCGAATATGTCGGGCGGATCGGCGAGCGCCTGTCGGAGGACGGCTTCGACGGCCGCTTCCTGATCATGCAGTCGAATGGCGGCGTCATGGCGCCGGAGACGGCGACGCGGTTGCCGGTTGCGATGATGGAATCCGGCCCGGTCGGCGGTGTCATCGCCGCCGCCGAGATCGGGCAGCGGCTCGGCTACGCGGATGTGATCGCCTTCGACATGGGCGGGACGACGGCCAAGACCAGTCTCGTCAAGGGTGGCGAGGTTGCGGTGGCGCAAGGCTACTACATCGGCGGCTACGCGAGCGGTCATCCCGTCATGTATCCGGTCGTCGACATTACCGAGGTAGGTGCCGGCGGCGGGTCGATCGCCTGGATCGATCAGGTCGGAGCGCTGAAGCTCGGCCCGCACAGCGCCGGGTCGATGCCGGGGCCGGTATCGTACGGGCGCGGAGGCACCGAGCCGACGGTTACCGACGCCAATGTGGTACTCGGCCGGATCGGCGACACCAGCTTCCTGGGAGGGGAAATGCCGCTCGACGCCGCGGCCGCGCGCGATGCCATCGGCAAGGTCATCGGCGAACGGCTCGGCCTGTCCGTGGTCGACGCGGCACTCGGCATCATGAAGATCGCCACCGCCAAGATGGCGCTGGCAGTGCGTGGCGTGTCGGTCGAGAAGGGATATGATCCACGCGACTTCGCCATGGTCGCCATGGGCGGGGCCGGACCGCTGCACGCGTTGGCCATCGCCCGCGATCTTCACATCCCCACTGTCATCATTCCGAACCTGCCGGCGCATTTCTCAGCGCTCGGCATGCTGATGGCCGATGTGCGCCACGACTACGTCCGGACCTATTACCAGCGCCTCACAAATTCCGATCCCCGTGAAATCGTCGCCATCTATGACGAACTGATCGGCGAGGGCAGCCTTGCACTCGATGAGGCAGACGTCGCGGCGGATGCGCGTTCCTTCCAGCGGCTGATGGACCTGCGCTATGTCGGGCAGGAATTTCATCTCCAGATACCCATCAGCGCCGAGGAGGCCGCCGGCGATTTCGAGGTGGTTCGCAGCCGCTTCGATGAAGTGCATCGGCGGCGGTTCGGCCATGCGGCCGATGGCGAGCCGGTGGAGCTCGTCAATCTGCGGCTTTCGGCAAAAGGTGCCCGCCGCAAGATCCGCTTTCCCGACGCGTCTGCGACCGTCAGCGAGGCGTGCATCGGCACGCGGGACATCTACCTCGACGAGGCCGGAAGGGTGGACCACTGTCCCGTCTATCGCCGCGATCTCCTCGCGGCGGGCAGCCGTGTCAGCGGACCGGCGGTGATCGAGGAATATGCGTCGACCACGGTATTGTTTGACGGAGACGTCGCGGATATCGCCGCGACCGGTGAAATCGTCGTGAAAGTGGGGCAGAAATGACGTCGGCAACCATGCAGGACCCGCTCGACCCGATTACCCTCGAGGTCATCCGCAACGCGCTGCCGGCCATCTCCGACGAGATGAGCACCGACCTGCAGCGCACCTCCTACAACATGATGATCTACGAGGTGCGCGACTATTGCACGGCGCTTCTCGACACGGACGGATCGCTCATTTCGCAGAATGTCGGCGGCGTCTCGCATTTCGTCGCCGATCTCGGCGCGGTCATCAAGGACGGTATCGCACGTTACGGGCTGGACGGCTTCTTCCCCGGCGACGTGGTGATGCACAACCATCAGGCGGTTGCCGGCCAGCATCTCAACAATGTGGTGATCTACACCCCGGCATTCCATGACGGCCGTCTCGTGGCCTTCGCGGTGGTGCGTGCGCACTGGGCCGACATTGGCGGGCTTTCCACCGGCTTCGGCGGCGCGGGCGCGTATGATCCGTGGAGCGAAGGCCTCCAGGTCGATCAACTGAAGCTGTATGAGAAGGGCGTGCCCGACCAGAAGGTCCTCAAGCTCATCTCCGACAATATCCGGTTTCCCGATGCCGCCATGGGCGATCTGCGGTCGCAGCTCGCGGCATGCAGCCTGGGCGAGCGACGCTTCGCCGAGGTTCTCGACCGCTACGGCCAGGATGTGGTGAAGCGGTCGATCGCGCAGATCTATGCCGAGACGGAAGCGAAGTGCCGCGCGGCGGTCACGGCGATGCCGGACGGGGTCTATACGGCCGAGGCGTTTCTCGACGGGGGTGCCGGGGGACAGGTCGATATCAAGGTGAAGGTGACCGTCGCGGGGTCCGACATGGAGATCGACCTCTCGGGCTGTTCCCCGCAGCGGGACAACTTCCCCATGAACGCCCGCACCTATGCAGGCGCCTACATTGCCTACAAGGCGCTGACATCGCCCATGGAGCCCCTTAACGAAGGTGCTTTCAGCGGGCTGAAGGTCGTGCTGCCGGAAGGCAACATGATGATGGCGAAGTTTCCCGCTTTCATGGCGAGCTGGGGTTCGTCGCTGCCGACCGTCGTCGACACCGTATGGCGCGCATTTGCCGAAGCCATGCCGGATCGCATCCCCGCAGCCCATAGCGGCACGCTGGGCGGGTCGCTTGCATTCTCGGGCTATGATCCGAAGCTCGGCACCGGCTTCGTCGCGCAATCCATCGAGTCCGGTGGCTGGGGCGGGCGTCCCGATGCCGATGGCGAGGACGCGTCGATGTCCGTCTGCCAGGGCGACGTGCGCAATACACCCATCGAAACTATGGAGCTCAAGACGCCGGTCCTGGTGCTGGAGCGGTCGCTGCGCCCCGATTCCGGCGGCGCCGGAAAATTCCGGGGCGGGCTGGGGCTCCAGACGCGCGTGCGTTCTCTGGTGGAAGGCCGGTGGAACGCCGCTCCTCCGGGGGCCCGCTCGAGCTGTCCGCCATGGGGGCTGTGGGGCGGCAAGGAAGGAACGCCCGGCGCGACCTTCGTGAAGGAAGCGAACGGCGACGAATTCCGCAAATCACCGACGCCGCGCTACGCCGGCCCCTCGGGCACGGAAGTGCTCTACCAGACGGCAGGCGGCGGCGGCTGGGGCGATCCGCTGGAGCGTCCGGCCGAAACGGTGCTGCGCGACGTGCTCGAGGGCTATGTCTCGCAGGACGTGGCGCTCAGCGAATATGGCGTCGTGCTCACGCCCTGCGGGCAGGCGGTGGACCGGACGGCGACCGAAGCAAGACGCGCGGCACGGGGATAGAGGAGGCCTGAATGGGAACGCTCGACCATCTGCAACAGCTTCGCGAGGCTGCGCTGGAACGGCGGCGCGACAGGCTGCGCGCCATCCTGCAGGAAGCCGGCCTCGAAGCGCTCATCGCCTACGGCACCGGCAACCACTACCTGATCGGGATGAACCCCGCCTGGTACTATTCGGGCCTCAAGCAACTCGGGCCGCATATGGCGATGATCCTGCCGGCCGAGGGCGAACCCTTCACGGTCATCACGCCCCAATGGGAGCTTGCACGGGCGCAGGAGCGCATCGGCGTTGGCGCCATCGTTGCCTGCGAACCGGCAGACTTTCTCGCCGAACTGGGTCGCGCATTAGATGCGCGCCGGATCGATCGTCGTCGCGTCGCCTTTGCGGGCGGCATACCGCCGCGCCACATTACCGAGGGCGTTTCCCAGCTCCTCGGCGGTGCGCCGCATGATGGCGACGGAATCGCCAGCGACATGGCGCGCATTCGCGACGACTGGTCGCTCGCATGCACCAACAAGGCGATCGAGATCGCGGAACAGAGCTATGACTGGATGCTCGAACGCGCACGGCCGGGGATGACCGAGCTCGAACTCGGCGTCGAACTCGATATCCAAATCCGCCGGCTGGGCGCGGAAGACAATTTCCAGCTCTTCTCCGGGGCGCTGCACAACCGTTCGGTGCACCGGCCGACCGATCGGATCCTCCAGAAGGGCGACGTCATATTGGCGGAGATCACGCCCGGCGTGGAAGGCGAGTTCATGCAGATCTGCCGTACCGCCGTTCTGGGCCAGGCCAGCGAGTTGCAGAAGGAGAAATTTGCCCTTCTGGACGGGGCGCTGAAGGCCGGCGTGGCGATCGCTCGGCCGGGAACCAGGGTCGATGACATCGTCGAGGCGATGAATGCGCCGATCAACGCTGCGGGCTACGGGCAATATACCAAGCCTCCTTACATGCGGACCCGCGGCCACTCCATGTCGCTTGGCTCGATGGACCCGGAGATCGCGCTGGGAAAGGGGCAGGTTCTGATGGAAGGCATGGCCTTCGTCATGCATCCGAACCAGTACATTCCCGACACCGGCTACATGCTGTGCGGCGAACCCGTCTTCGTGGAAGCCGACGGGGCGCGTCCCATGACGCGTCGCTACGGCACGCTCGACTCGATCGTGTAGGAGCCAGATCATGTACAGCATGGGACCGATCACGCGCCGCGGCTACGCCGTCTGGGATCGCGGCATTTTTCCGATCGACGAATTTACCGAGCGCTATGCGCATGTCCGTTCGCGCATGGCCGCCGAGGGGCTGGGCGCGATCATCGTGTTCGGCAACATGTTCGACGATGCCGACCTGGCCTATCTGGCGGGCGGGCACCTCGACGGCGCCGTTATCGTGTCGGCGCAGGACGAGCCGCGCTTCATCTCGGCGGGCGGCAGCCGCGAACTCTATTTCCACAAGACGCTGACCTGGATCGAGCGCGTCGATATTGCGGGACCGGCGGGTCTCGCCGCCGCACTGGCCAAGGCGCTGCAGGAGCTTTCCGCCCTTGATGGCCCGATCGGAATTGTCGGCCGCCAGAGCCTTTCGCCGAAGGTCAACGCCCAGATGAGCGAGGCGCTGTCGCAGTGGAGCGTGCATGACGCCGACCATCTGCTTGCCGACATCCGCGCCTGCGCACGCGAGCGCGAGACCCTCGCCGTTCGCGTCGCGCTGGCGATCGCAACCTCGGCCGTGGAAGCCGGGGAAACCGCCTTCGCCGCAGGTGCGAGCAATGCTGAGGCGCTTGTGGAGGCTGAGCGCGCGGCGCGGCTGCGCCGGGCGTGGGATGTGCGTCTCCTGTCGAATATCGACCGGCCGGACCTTCGTCCCTATGAGGGTGCTTCGGCGACGCGGCTCTCGCCCTTCGTGCTCTGGGTCGGTGTGAGATATCAGGGATATTGGGCCGAGACGGTCAATGCGCATGCCGATCCCGACGGATTTGCCAATCGCGCATTGTCGGCCATGGAATCGGCCACCGGCACCGGTGCGGTTGCCGGACAGGTCGCCGAAGCCGCAACCAGGGTTCTGGACGATGCGAGCGCCTATGCGCTCTCCTACGGTCTGGGCAGCGCCATCGGGCAGACGCCTGCCGAGGGGCCTGTCCTGCGTCTGGGCAACAGGGAGACGCTGAGAGCCGGTCAGTTGCTGACATTGCGCGTTGCCGCCAGGCGAGGAGACACCCTGGCGATGGCGGCCCGAACCGTGCGGGTGCAAGATGGCGGCTGCGAAAGGCTGGAGCCGTTCAAGCCATCCTGGGCGGTCTGACGAAATGGCGCTTCACCGCTTTCGGGTTTGCACTGCGACCGTTGGCTAAGAGACGAAGTCGTGCAGATGACCAGAACCGAGGAATTCGCCGCATCGCTGGAGCAGTTGGCGACCGCTGACTGGGACGACGCGGCCTGCCAGCGCCTTTTCGATACGCTGGCTGCGGCGGCCATCGGCCTGCATACGGATGAAGGACAGGTGGTCCGAAAACTCCTCGCGTCACGGTGCGCCTCGCCCCGCGATGCGGCAGGCGAAGGCCTGCTGATGCTGCTGTCCGTCGCGATCCGGTCTACCGAAATCGACGACATCAATATCGATTCCTGCACCACGGTTGGCTCGGTCGTCATACCCGCCGTCCTTGCCGCGGCAACCACCTCAAGGGACGTCACGGCGCGCGACCTGATCGACGGGATTGTCGCCGGATACGAGGCCATGGTGCGTTTCGGCGAAGCCATCGATGGCGCCCGGATACTCTACAAGGGCATCTGGCCGACATATGTCACAGCGCCCCTTTCAGCGGCGGCGGCCACATCGACAGTCTGGAAGCTGGGGCGGCAGAAGACCGCCCACGCGCTATCGCTTTCGCTGGCCCGCAGCAGCGTGATGGCCACCGCTGCTTCGCAGGGCATCTCGCCGCGCTCATGGCTTCTCGGCCGCGCCTGCTGCGAGGGATATGCGGCGGCACGGGCAGCGGCAGCTGGCATCGCGGGAAACGGTGATGAGTTCGCAACGTTCTCTTCGCGGCATGGCATCCCGTTGGCGCACGAAACCCTTCTGAAGTTGGAAAGGCGGCGATTGCCCGCGATCCTGAGCATGGACACCAAGCCCTACCCGACCGCGCGCCAGGGCCTGTCGGCGATCGAGGCGTTTCGATCGCTTCTTCCGCTTCCTTTCACGCCCGATGAAATCTCAAGCGTGCGCGTACGGGTCCCCGCGCAGCTACGCGACATGATCGCGCGTCCGCCCCATGGCCGCATCGGGTCCATGGTAAGCGTCGCCTATCAGATGGCACTGGCACTCTTCGAGCCGGAAAAGCTCAACGACACGCTGCGGACCACACTGCCTGCCGACGACCGGATATCACGGTTCATGGACAAGATCGCGATCGAAGCCGACCCGAAACTGACCGCCCTCTATCCCGAAACATGGGGAGCGCAAGTCACTGTCCGCTCGACATCGGCCGACGAGATTTCGTCAGGAATTCTTCATCCGGACGGCTCCGCCCATTGCCCTCTCGGATGGGAGGGGCTCATGGACAAATACGTCACACTGATCGGCGCCGGCAAAGTCGGAAATGCCGCGCTTGTGCCCAGCCTTGCGCATATCTGCCAGGACCTGCCGTCTCGCGACAGGATCGACGTCCAATCCGAGATTATCGGCCGGCTACGCGCCGTTGCTGATCTGGGCTCGTAACGTTTGCGGAACTCCCTCAGCGAGGCGGTGCGATCGTCCTGAAGGATTCCGCAAGTGAATCGAACACGGCGCGGATCCTTGGAAGCCGGGCCAGATTTTCATGCGTGACGATCCAGGTGTCCAGCTTCGCAAGCTCGAAATCCGGCAGGAGACGGACCAGGCGCGGATCGCCCTGCCCCACAGGAACTTGCGCCACGGCGATGCCGAGACCCGCACGCGCAAGCGCCAGTTGCGCGGGGTGGCTGTCGGTGCGCACGGCAAACCGCTCCCGCAGGCCGGCGCCGCCAAGCCCTCCGGCCAGTGCGAGGTCGCGGCGGTTGCGGTCCGGGCCGACGAAGTCGTGGCCGGCGAGTTCGGCAAGGCTTGCCGGGCTGCCTCGCCGCGCGACATAGGCCTGCGCCGCGAACAGGCCGAGCGGGATCGATGCCACCTTGCGTGCAACCAGCGCCTCCTGTTTCGGGGCAACGGTTCGCACGGCGACATCGACCTCCTGCGCCAGAATATCGGCGGGAGCGTCGCTGAGCGACAGTTCGATCCCGATCGCCGGATAGGCCCGGCGCAAGCGTGCCAGCATCGCCGGCACGACCTCCACGCCCATGAATTCCGGCACGCTGATCCGCACCGTCCCCGCGGCTTCCCCGCTCGCGGCGGACGCCTGACGGACGAACAGGTCGGATGCCATCGCCATGGCGCGGACCGGCTCACGCAGCGATTCAGCCATCGGCGTCGGCGTGAGGCCGTTCACCGAACGGGTGAAAAGCACCGTGCCCAATCGCTTTTCCAGCGCCTCGATACGGGCGCGCACCGTCGGGTGCGAGAGGCCGAGCCGGCGAGCCGCAGCGGACAGGCTGCCCTCCTCCAGCACGGCGAGGAAAATGCGCTGATCATTCCAGTCGGCGGCACTATGCATGAAAGAAAGTTTCTATCTTCTGTCGGATAATTTGCAATTTCTTTTCATGTGAGCACGCTCCACCTTCATGCCATCGCAAGGTGGATATGGAGAAGTCCTATGGAACGGAAGCGATCTGCACTGGTGCTCGGGGCAACCGGCGGCGTGGGCGGCGCCATCGCCGCCGCATTGCTGCGGCGTGGCTGGCATGTCAGGGCCATGATCCGCAATCCTGCCACCGCCAACCCACGCAACGCTATCGAATGGGTCGGGGGCGACGCGATGCAGCGCGACGATGTCGTCCGGGCCTCCCGCGGCGCAGACATCATCGTGCATGCGGTGAACCCGCCGAACTACATGCATTGGGACCGGCTGGTTCTGCCGATGATCGACAACACGATCGCCGCCGCGCGTGAGGCGGGCGGCGCGCGCATCGTGCTGCCGGGCACGATCTACAATTACGACCCTGCCCGCACGCCGGTCATCGGCAGCGACACGCCGCAACAGCCGAAAAGCCGAAAGGGCAAGATCCGCGTCGCGCTGGAGGCGCGGCTCGCGCAGGTTGCGGCGGACGTGCCGTCCCTGGTCCTGCGGGCCGGCGATTTCTTCGGCCCGGGCGTGCGCTCGAGCTGGTTCTCGCAGGCCATGATATCGCCCGCCAAACCCGTGCGCCGCATCGTCAATCCCGCCCGCGGCGGCGGCCATAGCTGGGCCTATCTGCCCGATCTGGCGGAAACCTTCGCGCGGCTCGTGGAGGTGCCCCTGAAGCCCCTCGAAGTGGTTCAGTTCGAAGGGCTCTACGACGATGACGGCACGAAACTGGTGGACGCGATCCGAAGGGTTTGCGGCCGCGACCTGCCGGTCTACGGCTTTCCATGGTGGCTGATGCATCTGGCAGCGCCATTTGGCGGGTTTCCGCAGGAGGCGGCGGAGATTGCTCCCTATTGGCGTCATCCCGCCCGTTTCGACAATTCGCGCCTCGTCGACCTCATCGGCGGTGAGCCGCGCACAGCACTCGACGATGCGGTGCGCGCAAGCCTTCTGGACATGGGGTCCCTGGCAACGATGGCAGAGCCCAGCCTGGGTGCAAACCCGGCCTGACGATGAGAGGGCCGGCGCGGCCTCGCCCGCCGGCATCTATCCGTGCCCCGCCGAGTGGACCGCGAGGCCCGGCTTCCCGCTCCGACCGCCCGGTCACGAGCCCGCGCCTGCGCCGATGCCGCACTTGACATCCCAGCGGCCGGTGCCCAAGCTCTCCTCATGCGTTCGAACCTGCATATAGTCGCAAGATTGCACAGGGTGTGCCCCATCGCGGGCACGTCGCTTGCGGCTGCATGGACGCCCGAGGCGGCCGGCCGCAGGTTCTGACCAGCCTCTACGGCGCAAGAACCCCTTTTCCCCAATTGACGATCATCGCGCGCGAACCGAAATCGCGCGCGCTTGCATAACAGGAGACACCACCATGAAACCCGCAGCCAACCGACGGAAGCCGGCCATCACGGTCAGCCGCACCGACCACGCCCGGCTGACCCGTCTCGCCGAGTCGCTGCTGGAGCGCAATGCAGAGCTGGCGGACGAGCTTCTTTCCGAGCTCGAGCGGGCACGCGTGGTGAATGACGACAAGATCGGCGACACGATCATCCGCATCGGCTCGCATGTCCGCTACGAGACCGACAGCGGCGATGCGCGCGAAGTCACGCTGGTGCTGCCCGGCGACGCGGACATCAATGACGGCAAGGTCTCGATCCTGACGCCGATCGGCACCGCGCTCATCGGCCTCTCGGAAGGCCAGGCGATCGACTGGACCGCGCGCGACGGGCGCGTCCACCGGCTGATGGTCCAGACCGTCACGCCGGCGGCCTGACCGGCCAGCCATGCCGCTTCCGCCTTCCCGCCTCGCTCTCTTCGGAGGATGCCTCATCGCAGGGACCTGACCCCTGTGCCGCGACCATGCGCGGCCAGGGGTTCTCGCTACCGACCTCACGAGACGCGCAATTGCGCGGGGGAGCCTGACATGACCGATGAAACTTGCATCCTGACGACGAAGGACCAGCTCATCCTGGAGGCGATGGTCCGCCGGCGGGACGTCGCATCCGGCGATCACCTGCAACTTCTGCAACGCAAGCTCGAAGCGGCGCGCATCGTCCTTTCGTCCGACGTACCGCCGACCGTTGCGACGATGAGCAGCCGGGTCCTCTACCGGATCGACGGCAGCGAAGCGGCGGCCCGGATCATCTCCTTCGATCATGCCTATATGCCGGCGGGGCTCATCCTGCCGGTGACGGAGCTGCGCGGACTGGCCCTGCTCGGCCTCGGCGAGGGCCAGGCGATCGATATTCCCGCGCCGGGTGGCGGCAGCGAGACCGTCAGCCTCGTTCGTGTCCTCTATCAGCCCGAGGCGATGCGCGGCGGCGCCACCACGCTGCCGCTTACCCCGCGCGGCCCGCGCAACGGGCCCGGCACTCTGCCCTGCGCCGACAATGACGATCGCGGACCGGGACCGGGCGCGGCCTAAAGCAATTTAGCCGCCAGGCGGAAATGCTCCGGATCGACAGGCCGCCGTCAGAAGCCCGAGGGACGCAGCGGCCTGTAGGGCGCCTCGATCTGCTCGATGTCTTCCGGCTGGAGCACGAGGTCGAGCGCCGCAAGGGCGTCGTCGAGTTGTCCGGTCCGCGAGATCCCGATGATCGGCGCGGTCACCACGGGCTTGGCGAGAACCCAGGCAAGCGCCAGCTGCGCCATGGGCACGCCGCGCGCCGCCGACAGTTTCTCCAGCGCCTCGACGACATCCTTCATGCCGTTGGTCTCATTGTCGTACATGGACTTGTTGTAGATATCCGTGGTCGACCGCGGCGTGCGCTGCCCCCAGGGGCGCGTCAGCCGACCGCCACCCAGCGGGCTCCAGGGCATCACGCCAATACCGTCGGCGGCGCAAAGCGGCAGCATCTCGCGCTCTTCCTCGCGATAGGTGAGGCTGACCTGGTTCTGCATCGACACGAAGCGGGTCCAGCCATTGCGCTCGGCGGCATATTGATATTTGGCGAACTGCCAGGCCCACATGGACGAAGCGCCGATGTAGCGCGCCTTGCCTGCCTTCACGACATCGTGCAGGGCCTCCATCGTCTCCTCGAAGGGCGTGTTCGGATCGGCGCGGTGGATCTGGTAGAGGTCGACATAATCTGTCTTCAGCCGCCGCAGCGAATTGTCGATCTCGGCCATGATGGCCTTGCGACCAAGCCCCGCTCCGTTGGGGCCGGGCCGCATGCGGTTATACACCTTGGTGGCGATGACCAGTTCCTCGCGCGGCGCGAGTTCGGCCAGGACGGTGCCGACGATCTCCTCGCTGGTGCCGCCGGCATAGCTGTTGGCCGTGTCGAAGAAATTGATGCCGGCCTCATAGCCGGCGCGCATCAGCGGCCGCGCCTCATCCTCGCGCAAAATCCAGGGCCGCTGCTCGTTCGGCGTGCCATAGGTCATGCAGCCGAAGCAGAGCCGGGAGACTTCGAGACCCGTTGATCCAAGGCGCGTGTATTTCATGGGTCCCTCCAACCGCTATGGCCTGCCTACGGCAGGCGCTTCGCGAAGCCAGTTACCGCAAAGGCAGACCATTCACCAGCCGCCGCCACCAGCCTGGATGCGCCGGACCGCGCTTCGAATATCGTGGCCTTCCCTCCGTCAGCCTCCCATTCGGCGGGCTCCGCAGCATGATTGTCATCCGCTGCGGAAATCCGCATCGGGACGCTTGCATTTAGCCGGGGCAGTCGCTAGTTAGCGTTCACTTGGCGGATGGCCCTGTCGTTCGCCACGCCGTTTTCGGCGTTGCGCGCCCGTAGCTCAGCTGGATAGAGCACCAGACTACGAATCTGGGGGTCAGAGGTTCGAATCCTTTCGGGCGCGCCATTTGACCATATGAAATTGATGGTATTTTCGCTTCGGCAGATTGAGGAAGCCTGCTTCCGCTTGGCTATTTGGGCATAGATTGGGCACATTGTGCCCACGTATCAAAAGCAGGAAATGCCGCCACATCTGATTGCGATGGGCTGATTTATCCTCCCCTCGTGATTTGGAGGGAAGAAGAAGGTGGAGCGAACTTTAATCGGACAACTTATCCTTCGTCTTCGCGCGGAGGGTCTCTGCGAGGCAAAGTCCGTTGTCAGCGTCATGGGAGATATTGAGCCCGCCGGGTCGGCGCCGGCGGTGTAGGGTCGTGGGGTCTCGGGTTCCAGAAGAACCTCGACAAGCTCAAGCTTGCCCACTCCGAGATCCGCCAGATCGAACAGTCGTGGCGGAACCTTCACGAGAGCTTCAAGCAACGCTTGACGAATACGGTTTCCGCGCTCGCGCAGGGTCGTGCTGAGGTCGATCGCCACTTCAAGGCCGTCGAAGGCAAGGCGCGGGCTCACGCCAGCCAAATGAGCACCATCCTGAAGCCCGGCCTCGTGATGATGGGGGCGTACACGACACCTTACCTTGCCGGCGTCATGGGCATGGAGGCGCTGACCGCTTCGTCGGAACGTCGCCGAGAAATCTTCCGTCAGCTGATGGCCAATATCCCGGAGAAGGAACGCAACCAGCTTTTTGATCGAGCGGAAGAACTCTCCGCGCAGTTCCCGTCAGTCCCAATCACCGCGATCATGTCGCTGGGCCGCACCGCGCGCAATACGATGGGAAGTACCGAGCGCGGGCTGCAGGTGCTGGAAAGGATGGTGGAAGCATACGTCACCCTCCAGTCTGCTAAAGGCGCCTACGCAGCAACGTCGGAACTCGACGGCCTGCTTCGCGGTATCGACAATCTCGGCCAGAACTCCGACGGCGAAATCGGCGTCGAGCAGACGCTGCAGCTGATCGATGCACTTACCAAGGCATCCCAGGTCGAGGGATCGCTGCTTTCGCGGAATACCTTCGCGACCGGTCTGCTGACCCGCATGACTACCCAACGCGAGCAAGTCGAACGGCTCGTCAATCTCTACGAATAGGCGCCCGGCACCGCGTCGCCAAAGAGGTCCGCTTCGAAGACCCATTCGTCGGCTGGGAGGTGTTCAAAAAGTCGTTCGAAAACCTGTCCTCCGCGCTGACCCCCATCGACACCATCAACGCCGGGTTGAACGGGCTGGCCGACGGCATCAACAAACTCGCCAAGGCAGGAGAACAGAATCCGGCGCTTGTTGGGCTGGGAATGGCTGCTGGTGGGTATGCGGCATATAAAGGCGGACAGGGACTCCTCGGCAAGCTCAGCGATGCCTTCGGTCTCAAGACATCCGGTAGCTTCGATAAATGAAGCGTACGCTGTCGTCGCCCTTATCGACACGTGGCGCAGACGCATGCCGACGTTGCGAATGCCAAAGTTGCTGGAAGACGGCACGCACGGCAAAACGCCTTCGCCCGATATTCCAACGGAACTCGCCGACACGTTGCGAATAACTGACCGCGCGGCACGGCCGCTAAATCGCATTTAACATTCGGCGGTTACCTCCCCGCCGGGGCCACGCGGGTTTCAAGAGGCGTGGCAACGCCGGTCCCGCACGCTCATCCGGGGCGGCACTATTTCGCCACTCAATAAGATTGTCAACAATCGTTTTGACGACAATCTTATTGACATTCACACTTCCCTGACGGCATTTATCGGCGCTCGACGCGTAGAGGAGCGCGAGACGCAAGCCGGCGAATGGGAGGTATTCGTATGGGCGCACTTCGGAGCCGAGACTTCTGGTCTGGCGCAGCGTTCGTCGCCATTGGCGCATGGTTCCTATGGCGCGGGCAAGACTATCGCTTTGGATCCGCTGCCGCGATGGGCCCGGGCTATTTTCCCGTTCTGATCGCACTCGTCCTGGCAATGGTCGGCCTGATCATATTGTTCAAGTCACTACGGTCGCATGCGGCCGCAATCGAGCGCCCGGTCCTGCGGCCGCTCGTCTTCGTTCTGGCCGCAATCGTGGTCTTTGCCCTGTCGATCGAGCGGTTCGGGCTGGTTCCGGCCACCATTGCCGCGATCGTTGTCGCTTCACCGGCATCGCGGGAATTCCGCTGGAGCGAAACCATTGCGCTTGCCGTCGGCATGGCAGCGTTCGCCGCGCTGGTCTTCATCTATGCGCTGAGCCAGAACATGCCGCTGGCGAGGTTCTGATGGAGAGCATGTCTGCGCTCGCCGGCGGTTTCTCGGCCGCTTTCGGCATCTATAACCTGCTCTTTTGCCTGCTGGGCTGCCTGCTCGGCACGCTGATTGGCGTGCTGCCCGGCATCGGGCCGCTGGCGACCATCGCCATGCTGCTGCCGATCACCTTCGCGATGGATCCGCTGACTTCGCTCATCATGCTCGCTGGCATCTATTACGGCGCGCAATATGGCGGCTCGACCACGGCGATCCTGCTCAACCTGCCTGGCGAGACATCGTCGGTCGTCACCTGCCTGGACGGCTACGAAATGGCCAAGCGGGGCAGAGCGGGCGCCGCGCTCGCCATCGCGGCCCTGTCCTCCTTCTTTGCCGGTTGCGTAGCGACGCTCTTCATCGCGCTGTTGGCGCCGTCGCTCGCCGCCTTTTCCATGCAGGTGCGCTCGCCCGAATATGTAGTGCTGATCGCGCTCGGCCTTGTGGCCTCGGTAGTGCTGTCGCGCGGCTCGCCGCTCAAGGCCGTCGCGATGGCGCTTCTCGGCCTGTTACTCGGCACCCTGGGCACCGATGTGACCAGCGGCGAGACCCGCTTCGTCGAGAACATCCTGCCGCTTTACGATGGCTTGAGCTTCGTCGCGCTGGCGCTCGGCCTGTTCGGCCTCGCCGAACTGCTCTCCAATCTGGAGCATCCCGAAGCGCGTGGCACGCTCGTTGGCCGGATCACGAGGCTGTGGCCGTCTCTCGACGACTTTCGCCAGGCGTGGAAAGCCGTGTTGCGGGGCACCGGTCTCGGCTCGGTCATGGGCTTGCTGCCAGGCTCTGGCGCGGCGGTGGCGTCCTTCACTTCCTATGTGGTTGAGAAGCGTTTCGCGCACGATCCGTCGCGTTTCGGCTATGGCGCGGTCGAGGGCGTGGCCGGCCCGGAAGCCGCCAACAATGCCGCCGCACAAACGAGCTTCATCCCGCTGCTCATGCTCGGAATCCCCGGCACCGCCACCATGGCCCTGATGATGGGGGCCCTGATGATGCAGGGGATCGCGCCGGGATCGGCGATCGTTACGACCAATCCGACTCTCTTTTGGGGCCTCATCGCCAGCATGTGGATCGGCAACCTGATGCTGCTTGTCATCAACTTGCCGATGATCGGTCTTTGGGTGAAGATGCTGTCGGTGCCTTACCGCATCCTGTTCCCCTCGATCCTGCTTTTCTCCTGCATCGGGGTCTATTCGCTCAATTCGAGCTCCTTCGATGTATGGATGCTCGCGGTTTTCGCCGCCGCCGGTTATGCGCTGCGCAAGCTGGATTGCGATGCCGCGCCCTTGCTCATCGCCTTCATCCTCGGCCCGCTGCTGGAAGAGCATCTGCGCCGCGCGCTGGTGATCTCGCGTGGCAGCCCGATGATCTTCATCGAGCGCCCCATCGCGCTCGGTCTCATCATCTGTGTCGTGGCCCTGATTGGGCTGATCATTTTGCCGTCATTCCGCGCCAAGCGCGAGGAAGCATTTCATGAGTAGGGAGGAATGAAATGAAATCGACATTGTCCATGATCGCGGTGCTTGCCGCTGCTGCTATAACCACCGCGAACGTTTCCGCGCATGCGGCCGATTACCCCGAAAAGCCGGTAACGATCATCGTCCCATTCGATCCGGGCGCGGCGACCGACCTTGCCGGCCGCATCATCACCGACGAGCTCGGTAAGTCGCTAGGCCAGCGTTTCCTCGTTGAGAACAAGCCGGGCGCGGCCGGCGCTGTCGGTTCGCAGCAATGTGCTCAAGCAGCGCCCGATGGCTACACGCTCTGCGTCGGCGTGCTGGGATCTCACGTCACTGCGGCGATCACCAACAAGAAACTACCCTACGATCCCGCCAAGGATTTCACGCCAATCTCGCTGCTCTATGCCAGCACGATGGCGATTGCCGTCAGCACCGACCAACTCAAGGTCAAGGACTTCGACAATCTCGTCGCCTATGTCCGCGAGAACCCCGGCAAGGTGAGCTACGGTACGGCAGGCGTAGGCTCTCCGCAGCATTTGTTCATCGAGTCGCTGAAGCAGCAGCACGGCCTCGACCTCGTCCATGTACCCTATAATGGCGGCGCGCAGGCGGTGGCCGACACGGCTGCCGGCTATATCCAGATGGTAGTCGCGAGCCTGCCTTCTGTCGTTCCGCAGGTCGCAAGCGGAAAGCTGCGCATCGTCGCCTTGGCCGACGCCCAGAAAAACCCGTCTCAGCCCGATGTGGCGCTTGTCAAGGACACGTTTCCCGGCACGGTTTTCACCGGCTGGGCAGGTATCTTTGGCCCAGCGGGATTGCCTGATGATATTCGCGACAAACTGAACGAGGCGATCGGCGCTGCGCTTGCCTCGGAGCCCGTCCGTGCGGGCTTTGCCAAGCTCGATGCGGCGCCGCAGCACACGACCCCCGACGAACTCCATTCGATGATCGTGGACACGATCGCGCTGTGGAAGGACGTCGCCGAAAAGGCCGGCATCGGCCGCTAAGCGAAACTCGCAGGAGAGACTTCCGCTGTGACACAAGTGATCGACGTCCACACGCATATGTTTAGCCGCGAATGGCTACGACTCGTGAAGGAATTCGGGCCGCCGCAATATGTCAACGAGACGTTGGCGAACGGCAACGAGCTGCTCTTCCATAAGGGCGCGCAGTTCCTGAACGCGGTTCCCGCCCACTTCGACTACAAGCTCCGGCTTGCGGCGATGGACAAGGCGGGCGTGGACGTGGCGGTTGTCTCGCTCACCAGTCCCAACTGCTTTTTCGGAGACGAGGAAATCGGTCTGCGTGCCGCTCGTGCCGTCAATGACGACATGGCGCAGGCGCAAGCCGATCATCCCGACCGCATCCGCTGGATGCTGTCCGTGCCGTGGGAACATTCAGTGTTGGCAACGGCGGAGGTTGAGCGTGCTCACCGTAACGGCGCCGTGGGCGCGATGGTGCTCGCCAATATCAACGGGCGCCATTTAACCGATCCGGTCTTCCATTCTGTCTGGAAGGCACTGGATGAACGCGGCCTGCCTGTGCTGGTCCATCCCACCGTACCGCCGGGTGCAGATGAGCTCGGCATCGAGGAGCACAATCTGGCTGGCTCAGTCGGCTTCATGTTCGATACCACGCTCGCAATATCGCGCATGATCTTCGATGGTTTCTTCGATCGCTATCCGAACCTGAAGATCATCGCCAGCCATGCAGGCGGCGCGCTGCCCTATATCGTCGGCCGGCTCGATCGCTGCTTCGAGATGGACCCGAAGCGCCGGACGAAAATCTCCCGCCCGCCGAGCGAGTATCTCAAGCGGATCTACTACGATTCCGTCACCTATCGGCAGGAAGCGCTGGAGCTGTGCCTGAAGGTCGGCGGCGACGACAACGTCATGTATGGCTCGGACTTTCCGCATGGCATCGGCGACATGGTCGGATGCCTCGAGCGGGTCGATTCATTGTCGGAAGAGGTGGGCATGAAAGTCCGGGGCGAAAATGCACAGCGCATATTTGGACTCTAGCAGCGGGCAGTTCATCTGAATATCGATCATGCGAAATCGTCAGACATTGCGTTCTGACGATTTGTCGTGCAGGGTTTTCCGGTCCTGGTGGAGGAGACCATGCAGACACTGCTCGAAGACCTGGTGAAATCGAACCGCATTCTGGCGCATGAAAGGGTGGTGGACGACTTCGGCCATATCAGCATGCGCCACCCAGACCGGCCGGACCGCTTTTTCCTTTCTTGGGCTATCAGCCCGGCGCGCGTCACTCGCGATGACATCGTCGAATACGATCTGGACGGCGCGCCGCAAAGTGACCTTGCCGGGCGTCGCAGCTATTCAGAACGGGTCATACATGCGGCCATCTATGCCGCTCGACCAGACGTCATGGCGGTCTGCCATCATCACTCCAGCGCGATGATCCCTTTCGCGTCTTCGACGATGCCGTTGCGGCCCGTCTATCATCTCGGTGCCGTCATGGGCGCGCATGTGCCGGTGTGGGATTCCAGGCCGGAGTTCGGCGATACCTCACTGCTCGTCGACGACATGCCGAAAGCACGCTCGCTTGCTACCGCACTTGGCGAAAACAATCTTGTCCTGTTGCGGCGTCATGGTGTGGTGGTGGTCGGCAAATCGCTGAAGGAAACGGTTTTCACGGCGATTTATGCCAGCGAGAACGCCGCCATGCAGCAGCAGGCGCTGGCGATGGGAGAAGTGTCCTATCTGTCCCCCGGCGAGATCGAAAAGTCCGCGGCATTGAACCTCTCGCCACTCGGCATCGACCGGAGTTGGCCCAATCGCTGCATCCGCGCAGGGCTGCAACCCGACTGAGCAAATGCCGCCGTCAAACCCGTGATGCCATTGGTGGATCGCTGGCCAACTGCAAACCATCATTGCGCCTTTGTCGAGGTCATCGAGATCGTGGCGAAGGTACACACTTTGCATTGCCGGTTCGCGAATCCTGGAAGGTGGCATAACGTCAGACGTGATATTAAAACCAAATCGTTTGACACTTTAGCCGGACCTTCATATTGTCCCTCTGTTCACGTACGCAGGGTGCAGGCCCAACCTGAACTGGAGCGATCCATGGACGTCGAATTGCTAGATCAGTCTGCCCTGACGACCGAACGGCCGAGCGCCGTCGGACTGGTGACCACCTACATCCGCCAGGCAATGCGCGACGGCCGGCTTGTGCCGGGCCAGCGTCTTGTCGAACCTGACCTCATCGCCGCCCTCGGTGTCAGCCGGGGCACCGTCCGCGAGGCGCTGACGCGCCTGCAGGGCGAAGGATTGATCGAGTTCGAGCGTCACAGGGGTGCGCGGGTTCGCATCCTGACGCGTGCCAAGGTGCTGGAGTTGAACCAGATTCGTGCGGTGGTAGAGGGGCTGGGTGCAAGGCTCGCGGCGGAACATGCCACTGATGCCGATGTCGAACATCTGCTCTCGGTGCAATTGCCCTTCGGCGAAGCATCGAAAGACTACAGCACCTATAATGAACGGCTGCACAATACTATCCTGGAAATCAGCCGCAACGAGAGCCTGTCCAGCTTCGTCTCCGCGACACTGCTGGAGACTTTCCGTCTGCACTTTTGGCAGACCCTGCTGAAGCATGAGGTGACGCTTCGCTCCTATAGCGAGCATGAGGCCGTGGTTGATGCCATTGTGAACCGTCGGCCGGAGGAGGCCGAAAAGAGAATGGTGGAGCACGTCCACGGCTCCTGTGCAGCGATCATGGCGTCGCCAGACCATTATTTCGCGAGGTGAGCGAACAAATTTGCGCCGAATGTCAGCGCGAGCCCTGCCGGGCATGGAGGCGCGGGGAGGAAACGCGCCTGCTTCGCGGAACTCGATTTTCAATTGGACAGGGAGGAATACCGTCGATGCAGCCAGCGACCGCAATCAAGCGGCCCGACGAAGGCGACGCCTATGTCGCATTCGACAACGTATCGGTCTCCTTTGCCAGCCCGCGTGGCACGGTGACGGCACTTGAGGACATTACCTTCTCGATACCGCGCAGCAGCTTCGTTTCGGTCATTGGTCCTTCCGGGTGCGGTAAATCTACCATTTTCAACGTGCTGGGCGGCTTGCTGCGTCAGACGTCCGGTACGGTGCGCGTAGATGGTTCTCCGGTCAGCGGCGCGAGCAAGGGGGCGGGACTTGTCTTTCAGGAGGACTCCGCGTTCCCGTGGCGGACCGTGCTCGACAATGTAGCGTTTCCTCTCGAATTGCGCGGCGTCGCCAAAGACGAGCGCCATTCTCGCGCACGCGAGTTCATCAAGCTGGTCGGCCTCACAGGCTTCGAGGGCAAATATCCGTCGGAGCTCTCGGGCGGCATGCGTCAGCGCGTCTCGCTCGCACGCACGCTGGTGACTGAGCCGGCACTGTTGCTGATGGACGAACCCTTCGCCGCTCTCGACGAGCAGACGCGGCTGCTCATCGGCGACAAGATTTCTCAGATCCATCACGAGTTGAAACAGACCACGCTGCTCATCACCCACAACATCACCGAGGCGGTGCAGCTCTCCGACAAGGTACTGGTAATGACCTACCGCCCCGGCCGTATCAAAAGTGTGATCGATATCGATCTGCCGTGGCCGCGCTCGTCGGAGGTTGTCGGAAGCGAGGCATTCGGAGCCTATGTCGGGCGCATCTGGCAGGATCTGCGCGAGGAGGCGAGCCGCGGCTTGGAAGATGCTTCGCGGGGAGCGGCAGCATGAGACCGTCGGGCGCGCTCGTGACGGGCATCATAGCCCCCTTCCTCTTCCTGTATCTTCTGGAGCTTGCCATCGGCGCCGGGCTGATCAGCCGATTCGCGGTTCCTTTTCCCTCAGATGTGCTCGCGGCCATTCCCGGTCTCGTGCGCGAAAACAATCTGCTGGGCCGCTTTGCCAGCACGCTGGGCATGGCCTCGCTGGCTGGCCTGCTTATCTGCACCCTCGGTGTTGCGCTTGGCGCGTTCCTCGCCAGGTTCAGGCGGATCGGGATCGCCGCCGAGCCGCTCGTGGGTGCCTTCGCAGCTTCCCCGATGGTTCTGGCCTATGCGCTCTTTCTGGTCTTCTTCGGCCGAAATTTCGTGGCGGCCGTGGCTTTCGCGGTGGTGGGCGGTCTCCCGCCCGTCATCCTGAAGACGAGGGAAGGTCTGTCCACGGTGCGCCCGGTATTCCTCAATGTCGGTCGCTCGCTCGGTATCTCAAGCCGCCAGATGTTCTTCAAGATCGAGCTGCCGGCGGCACTGCCGACGATCTTCACCGGCGTGCGGCTTGGCTTCGTCTTTGGCCTGATCCACCTAATCGCCTTCGAATTCCTTCTGAACTTCGGCGGACTGGGTGGTCTCGTGGCCGAACTGGCCGAACTCTACAACCCGCCCGCGACCATGGCCGCCATGCTCTTCGTGATCGGGTTGAGCGCAATGGTGTTCTTCGTGCTGGAGAGGGCTCAGCGATGGATTCGATAGCCCTAGACCGGCCCGGAGCCGGAAACGGCATGGCAAGGCCGGCCTATATGCAGGCGCTCATGGTGATCGCAGCGATCTTGCTGTGGGAAGTCCTGGCGCGATCGGGGATCTTCTATCACGGCGTCTTTCCCTCGATCCTCGTCATTCTGTCGGCGCTCGGCAGGCTGCTCGCCAGCGCAACCTTCTATTGGCACCTCGGCGTCACGGTGATGGAGGTCCTTCTGGCGCTCGCCATCGGCGGTGTCGTCGGCGGTGTTGTCGGCTTCCTCTTCGGCGTGTCGTCCTTCATGTCGCGGGCCTTCGAAAACTATGTCTACTATATTTCCGCCACGCCCAAGATCATCTTCTTCCCACTGGTGATCACCTGGTTCGGGATCGACAGCGGCTCGAAGATCGGGCTCGGTGCGATCGCTGCCTTCTTCCCGATGTGCCTGAACATCGCCACCGGCATCCGCGGCATCAATCCCATCTGGGTGCGCGCGGCCCGCTCCTACAGGGCGAGCTTCTGGCAGATGCTGTGGAAAGTCTATCTGCCGGGGACCAGGCCGGCCCTGCTGACGGCATTGCGGCTGGCGCTCGCAGTCACGTTGGTCAGCGTGCTGCTGGCCGAGACCAAGCTTGCCAAGAACGGGCTCGGTTTCCTCGTCGACGGCGCCTACAGCCGCTACGACATGCCGACCATGTACGCCTTGATACTTTTCATCTTCTGCGTGTCGGTTGGGATAAACTTGGCGCTGACACGATGGATAGGCGAGACGAGCCAGCAATCATTCGTATGAGAATGGAAAAAGGGAGGAGAATACCATGAAATACTTTGCAGCAATCGCGCTGGCCTTCGGGCTAGGCTCGGCAGGTGCGGCGCAGGCGCAGGAGACGATCAACGTCGCGGTGGGTTCCGGGGGAAATCTGGAATCCTGGATCGTCGAGATCGGCAAGCAAGGCGGCATCTTCGGGAAGCACGGCCTCAATCCCGATATCCGCTACACGCGCGGCGGCGGCGAGACGATCCAGGCTGTCGTCTCCGGCGGCGTCGAGATCGGCGCCACGATCGGCGGAATTGGCGTATTGAGCGCCTTCAAGAAGGGCGCGCCGATACGCGTGATCGGCTCATCGATCGTCGGTTCGGCGAACTACTGGTATGTGCGCGCCGATTCCAGCATCAAGGGCATTGATGATGTCGATGGCAAGAAGATCGGCTATTCGACGGTCGGTTCCGGCACCTATAATATGGGTGTCATCCTCATGAGCCAGTACGGCAAGAAGTTCGAGCATGTGGCGACGGGCGCTACGCCGGCCACCTTCACGCAAGTGATGACGGGCCAGGTGGATGTCGGCTTCGCCTACCCCGAGTTCGGGCAGGATGCACTGGCGAAAGGCGAGACACGCATCGTCTTCTACGACAACGATGTCGATCGCATCAAGAACCAGAGCCTGCGCTGGCTGGTCGCCAATGACTCGGTCAGCGACGAGGTCGTGACCAATTTCATGACCGCCTATACGGAGACCATCGACTGGATCTACAGCGGCGACAAAAAGCCCGTCGAAATATATGCCTCCCTGCTCGAGCAGCCGGTCGATGCCGCGCAGAACCTCATCGACAAATTCTGGCATCGTGAACTTTTCCGCGTGAACGAGATCGTCGGCCTCGACATCGTCATGGAGGATGCCGTTGCGGCCAAGGCCATCGACGCACCGCTCTCCCAGGAAGAAATCGACAAGCTCATCCGGCTGCCGCTCGGTGGCTGATTTTGCGAAGGACGCGGCCTGAGGTCGCGTCCTCCTCCAAGTCCCCTCAATCAACGACCTTGATCGTATCCTCTTGCTTGCCGACGCTTTTGTCGGTAAAAATCGTCTGACGAAAACGTCAGATGCAGATCGTGCCTGGAAGGAACAATTGGCGATGCATAAGGCTCAGACACAGACCCCCGAACAGGGCTACGGCAACCTGGATGAGCTTCTGCGCTCCAAGCCGGATCTGGTCGATCATTTCTACAACGACACCCTGGCGCCACACGCCAAGGCGCGTGCCGGGCTGACACCGGTTCCGCAGGAGCAGACTAACTGGGTCGATGAGCAGCGCGCCTGGCGCAATGCGGCAGTGCTGTTCGACCAGTCGCATCACATGCCGGAACTCTTCCTGCGGGGAAAGGACGCGATACGGCTTCTGTCACATGTCGGCGTCAACAGCTTCGAAAACTTCGTGCCGAACCGGGCCAAACAGTTCATTGCCTGCAATCATGAAGGCCAGGTGATCGGCGAAACGCTGATGTACTGCCATGCCGAAGATGACTTCGAGCTGGTCAGCGGCATGCCTCTCCTCAATTGGGTCGAATACAATGCCATCACCGGCGGTTATGAGGTTTCGATCGAGCGGGACAACCATACGGCCGGCAATCCCACCGGTCGGCGCGTGAAGTTCCGGTTCGGGCTGGATGGCCCTCATGCCGGAACGATCTTCAAGGAAGTTATCGAGGGCGACCTGCCAGACATCAAGTTTTTCTGGGCTGCGAAAGTGCGCATCGCCGGCTGCGAAGTGGTGGCGCTGCGCCACGGCATGGCGGGTCACAAGGGTGTGGAACTCTCCGGCCGCTACGAGGACGGGCCCATCGTGCGCGAAGCGATCCTCAAAGCGGGAGCGCCCTATGGCATCAAGGCTGGCGGTGCGGTCACCTATTTCAGCGCCACGGCCGAAAGCGCCTGGATGGCATCCCCATTTCCGGCAATCTTCACAAGCGAGAAGCTGCGCGACTATCGCCGCTGGCTACCCGCCAACACCTGGGAAGCCGGCGCGCAGTTGGGCGGCAGCTTCATTTCGCCGCGGCTTGAGGACTATTATGTTACGCCATGGGATTTGGGCGTCGAGAAGCGCATTGCCTTCGATCACGATTTCATCGGTCGCGCCGCTTTGGAGGAAATGGCGCAAAATCCCCGTCGTTGCCGGCGGACGCTGATCTGGAACGCCGAAGACGTCGGCCGCATCTTCACTTCGCTGCTCGAGCCCGGCCTGGCCTTCAAGTTGTTGCGCCTTCCTTATGCAGCCTATGCCTATCAGCAATATGATGCGGTCCGGGAGCCGAGCGGCCGGATCGTGGGAAACTCAACTTTCATTGGCTACACCGCAAACGAGCAGAAGATACTGTCCCTTGCTATGATGGATCTGGACCATGCGGAGCCTGGCACCGAATTGGTCCTGACTTGGGGCGAGCCTAACGGTGGCTCGCGAAAGCCGCAGGTCGAACGCCATCGTCAGACAGAGGTCCGCGTGACCGTCGCGCCGGCGCCCTACGCACAGACGGTTCGCGACATTAAGCTCGGTCGCATTTCTTAAAGCTATGCACCCGCGGCGTTCCGGCTTTGCCGGGACGTCCCAATTTTGGATAGTGGAGCATCCCTGGTTGCCTTTCGGGTGGCGCGGCGCGTCATTGGCGAAATCACGCATTGGACCAGATTGACGCCCGAAGCACTACAGATGTGGAGAAAACGACTGACCGCATTGCGCTCAGACGAACGAGGCGAAATCAACTGATGCGCGACGACACGCATCTTGTGCTCATTACCCGCTTGAATCGCTAAAAGGAGACGATGAGCAACCACCCCATAGGAGTCATTCGCTCGCGCCTAAATTTAGAGGGCTATGGCGTAGACGTAATTGTCATTTTCACCCGGTGTGGCGCGCCATTGTTTCCAAGCTTCCATCCAGACGGCGTCCCCGCCATACCTGACAAAGCCCGCCTCCACGCCACCTCCAATCATGTCGCCCTGACCGGGTCGCTTGCTCGCTTGAGTGGCGGTACATTGTGGCCGGCGTTGAGGAGGAAGAGCAGCGTGCGGTTTCCGCTGATGATTTGCAGGCCGATGATGGTGCAGGCGACTGCGATGAGCGGCAGCGCGAAAAAGGTGATGGGGAAAAGGTCCGCGCCATAATTGCCGAAGAAACGGCGGAAGACGATGCCGAGGAAATTGAACAGGATGGCGTGGCTGCAGAAAAGGACGAAGGCATAAGGCTCCAGCTTCCGGCACAGCGTGCCGAATGCCGTATGCCGTATCGCTCCCGTCAGCAGCCAGAAGCCGCCGGCCATGGTGATGCGCAGCAGAGTGTCCAGCGCAAGCCGCAGCGTGGGGTCCATCTCGCTCAGCAGGATCCGTTCGATCCGGATGGTGAGGAAGACCGCTACCATGACGGCGAGTCCCACCGTCAGCACCAGCGCGATGCGGTCGAGCTTGCGGCCATCGGTTCCGGCGATGCGCAGCCACATGCCTAGGCCGAAGAAGAGCAGGAGCTGCGGCCGCTGCATGATGAGAAGATCCTCGCCGAGCACCATGAAGGCGACAAGGGCGAGCATGGTGGTGATCGGGATCCGCTTCAATCCGACATATAGCAGGGGCGCGAACACGCAGCAGACGAAAAGATCCCGCAGGAACCACAAGGGCACGTCGAGCGGCCATTGCGTGAGGGCAAGCAGGGCATCGGCCATGCCCATCACGGAAAATTCCGGCATATCGTGCCAGTTGCCGCTGAGCAGGCCATAGAGGACCAGCAGCGCCAACATCAGAAGGTTCCAGGCGACCAGCGGCACAACGAGCGTGCGCGCCTTGGATCCGATCAGTTGCCAGGTGCCCGCTTTCATCAGGCTGGCAACGATGAAATAGCCCGAGACGATGCTGAGCAGCGAGACGGAACTGAGGCCCAGCAGCCGCGAAAAGATGAAATAGATGATGTCGAATACGCCGGCGTCGCGGTCATAGACGTTTTCGGCTATTCCCGGCTGGACGTGAACGAACATCATGAGGAAGATGCAGACGAAGCGCGCAATGCTCACGCGCTCGGATATGTCCGCCGGGACGCGGGACGTCGAGGCAGGTCTTGCAGAGTCGTTATCGGTCTTCAAGTTTCATCTCCTTGAAGGATGGGTTCGGTGCCGATATCCGGGCCTCACAAGGTGCGGCTTCAGGCGGCGGAACGAGGCCGGAGGGGCTGACCAAGGGCACGAAAGCAGGAGCCATAAGCTGCGGAATCAACCGATGCAGATCCGGCCGGCATGTGGCGAACGCCCGGAGGCGGGGGCGCGATGAAGGTGGCCGCACGTCTCTTTGGGCTGGGCGGTCGGGCCACCGGGAAACCGCGCGCGCGCCTGCGGCTCGAGCCCGGTGACACGCCCATTTATGCGATCGGCGACGTGCATGGCTGCCTGGGGGAATTGCAGGCGCTCGAACGGCATATCGAAGAGGATGCCCGCACCCTGCCCGGCCAGAAGCTGATCGTGATGCTGGGCGATTATGTCGACAGGGGGTCATCCTCGGCACAGGTCCTCAATCATCTGCTTGCGCCGGCGCCAGCCGGCTTCACGCGCATCTGCCTTGCCGGCAATCACGAGATCGCCATGCTCGACTATCTGGAAGGCCGCATCAGCCTGCAGTCATGGCTCGCCATGGGTGCGGAGCCGACGCTGTTTTCCTACGGCATCGACCACAGCCATCTGCGTGATCTCCACCGCAACGACAGAGAGGTCGACGAAGCCATCCGCGATGTCATCCCGGCCGCGCATCGGGCTTTCCTGCGCTCCCTGCCGATCCTGGTCGAGGCGGACAGATATGTCTTCGTCCATGCCGGCATTCGTCCCGGCGTGGAACTGGCCAGGCAGACCGACCATGACCTGGTCTTCATCCGGTCGGATTTTTTCGATCAAGCCCATCTGCTCACCCGCTATGTCGTGCATGGGCACACACCCGTCGAAGAGGCGAAGCGCGAGGGCATGCGGGTCAATCTCGACACCGGCGCCTTCTTCAGCGGAACGCTTTCGGGGCTGCGCATATGGCGCGGCAAGGGGCGCTACCTGACCAATTGAAGGCCGCTTGCCCGGTCGCCGTCTCGCCGCCGGTCTCATGCCTTCTCCATCCGGCCGGCCCTGCCCCCGGATGACACTTCCTCGATATAGTAGGAGCCGTAGCGGTCGAGATATTGTTCGGCGCCGCCGAGCTGGCCGTAGCGCGCGAGCTTCTTCATGTCGGTCTTGTTGAGCACGACGCCGAGCGTGCGCGCGGCGATCTGGCGTTCGGTCTGCAATATGGAGCGCACCAGCACGCGTGGCGTCGCGCCCCATTCGGCTACCATCACCATGCCATCGGCCAGCGGCGCGAAGGCCTTGGCATCGACCACCGGCCCCAGCGGCGGCAGGTCCACGACGACATAATCGAAGGAAGCGCGCATCTCCTCGAGCAGACCGGCCATGCCCGGCCCCGAAATCAGCTCGCTTGTATGCGACAGCCGCCTGCGCCCGACGGTGGGCAGGATGGTGAGCTGGGTCTTGCGGTCGGTCAGGCACGCATGGCGCCAATGCACCTCGCCGACGATCGCCTCCACCAGCCCCTTGTCCGGCAGCGGCAGGCTGCGGCTCAGCCCCGGATTGCGCAGGTCGGCGTCGATCAGCAGCGTCCTTGCGCCATTAGCCGCCAACAGGCCGGCGAAATTCGCCGCCACCGTCGTCTTGCCCTCTCGCGGCAGCACCGACACGAAGCCAATCACCTTGCTCGGGCTGTGATGCAGGACGATATCGCCGGCCAGCTTGACGTTGCGCAGCGTCTCGGCAAATGCCGAACTCGGCGCATTGATCGCCACGCGCAGCATGCGCGGCGTCACCGTGTCGGGGTTGGAGCGGGGCGTCTTCCCATCCTTGCCGCCGGCTTCGATCAGCCTGTTTTCGACCCGCGGCAGGTAGCCCAGAAAATTCACGCCGAGCACATCGCGAACCTCGTCGCCGGTGCGGAAGAAGCGCTCGCGGAACTCCTGCACCGCCGCGCCGGCCATGCCGGCAAACAGACCCAGCACCAGCGACAGGCCCAGCACCATACTCTTGCGCGGGCTGGAAGCGCTCGTCGGATCGTCGGCCTGCGAAATGACACGCGCCTGCGCGATCGGGAAGGACTGCTGCTGCGCGGCCTCCTCATAGCGCGCGAGGAATGCCTGGTAGAGCGTCGCCAGCGCCTGCGCCTTCTGTTCGAGGTTGCGCAGCTCGACCTGGTCCTTGCCGGTCATGGAATTCCGGCCGGAGAGATCCTGGACATTGGTCCGCAGGGAATCCTCGCGCGACTTCGCCACCTGATATTCGTTGTTGTAGCTTTCCGTCAGGCGCTGGAGCTCGGCGAAAATCTGCCGCGTTAGGTCGGCCTCCTCCCGCCGCAATGCGGTCGCCTGCGGATGGTCCTCACCGAAGCGGCTGGAAATGTCCTGCTCGCGCTTGGAAATGCTCAGATAGCGCGACTTCATCTCGTTGATGGCATTGGTATTATTGCCGCTGGTGCCCTTCTCGGCGGGGATGGTGGCGTTCCTGACGGCATTGTCCGGGCCGCTGTCCACGATGGCCTTGAACTGGTTGTAGCGGGCAAAGGCATTGGCCGTGTCGGCCTGCGCCAGGATGAGCTGGCTGTTGAGGTCGGAGAGCTGCTGTTCCGACATCAGCTCGCCGCGCGCCGCCGTCAGGCCCGATCTCGCCCGGAACTGCTCGACCGCCAGCGCCGCCGCCTGCGAGCTTTCGCGCAGGTCGTCCAGTCGCCCCTGCAGCCACACCGTGGCGCGCTGGGTGGCGTCGAAATTGGCGTCGAGATGGTCGGAGAGATAGGCATCCGCATAGGCGCGGGTGATCGCGCCGGCGAGCCGGGGATCATGGTTCTCGAAGGACAGGTCAATGACCAGGCTGCGCCCGACACGCTCCGCCTTCAGGCGCGACTGGAGCAAGGCGACGGCCTTGCCGATCCGGGCATTCTCGGCATTTGCGCCCGAGGATGCCGGCGGCGCGGAAGCCAGCCCGGCAAGCGACCTGACAGTCGCCTTGAGCCAGGCCTGCGGGGAGCGCGGCGGGTTGAGGAAGGCGTCGTTCTCGTGAAGCTTCTGGTCGATCACCACCGAGCGGGCAAGCCGGCTGGATTTGAGGATCTCGACCTCGCTCAGCACCATCGCATCCGCCTGCGGCCCGACGGGCGGCGAAGGCTTCTCCTCGGCGAACTTGGTCAGGTTGTCGTCGAGCAGGATGCGGGTGGAAGCTGTGTACTGGGACGGGGTGAAGGCAAGATAGAGCGCGCCCAACACGAGCCCCAGAACGGCAAACAGGCCGACCAGCCACATCTGCCGGCGCGCGGCGGCCAGCAGCATGTCGAGATCGATGAATCCGTCCGCCGCCGTGGCGGGCACCACAGCCCGGTTTTTCAATGGGAAGCTTCCGTGGTTCATGAACTTGCCTGCCAACCGCTTCATTGCGAGATACCGGCCGCGGCGGTGCGCCGCGGCCATTCGTTTGCGCCTTCGGCCTCAGGCCGCCTGCGAGCGACGCCTGCGGGAGGCGACCATCTTCTCGATCGGTTCGAGCACCGTGTCGCGGATGTCGTCGCGGGCGAGCGCGAAGGCGACATTCGCCTGGATGAACCCGTCCTTGGAGCCGCAGTCGAACATGCGCCCGTCAAACGGCGCGGCGAAGAATTTCTGGCTCTGCGCCAGCCGGCCCATGGCGTCGGTGAGCTGGATCTCGTTGCCGGCGCCGCGCTCCTGCGTGCCCAGAATGTCGAAGATGCCGGGTTGCAGCACATAGCGGCCATTGATGTAGTAATTGGACGGCGCGGCCTCGGGCGCTGGCTTCTCGACCATTTCGGTAATGGCGAAGCCGGAGCCCAGCCTGGCGCCCTTGCCGACAATGCCGTAGCTGCCGGTCTCCATCGGGTCGCATTGCTCGACGGCGACCACATTGCCACCGGTCTTGTTGTAGAGCTCCATGGCGGCGGAGAGGCAGCCTTTGTCGCCGAAGGAAACCATGTCGGGCAGCAACAGGGCGAAAGGCTCGTCGCCGACGATGTCGCGCGCGCACCAGACCGCGTGGCCGAGCCCATGGGGTGCCTGCTGGCGGGTGAAGCTGACCGTGCCCGGCATCGGCTGTAGCCGGCCAAGCGAAGCAAGCTGCTCTTTCTTGCCTGCGCGGGTCAGCGTGTCGAGCAGTTCGGGCTGGATGTCGAAATAGTCCTCGATCACATGCTTGTTGCGCCCGGTGACGAAGACGATGTGCTCGATGCCTGCCTCCAGCGCCTCGTCGACCGCATATTGCACGACCGGGCGATCGACCACGGTGAGCATTTCCTTGGGCATGGCTTTCGTTGCCGGGAGGAACCGCGTTCCGAGGCCCGCGACCGGAATCACCGCTTTTCTGACTTTTCTCATCGCTGCTTCCCTGTTCGAGTTCGGCCCCCGCCGAATTCGTCCATCACCGGCTCCGCGCCGGAGCGGCTGATGGCTGCAATGTCGCCGCCAGACGCCGCAGCCTGGCCGCGATCGGCATTCCGAGATGGCGGAGCGCCGCCGGATCGCGCAGCGCGGCACCGGCAGCCCGCAGCGGCGCGCGGTCCTTCAGATGGCGGACCAGAAGCAGGAAGGACGCGGCCTGCCGCAGGCTGCGGGTGCGCCGCGCCTGCGCGGCCTGTGCCTGCGGTTCCAGTTCATGGGCGCGCATGAAATCGGCATCCGCCTTCAGCATCGCTTCGACGTGATGCAGTTCCAGCACGCGCGAAATGGAGCCCCCGCGAATGTGATAGCTATAGCCGACGTGGGGCTCGACCACGCAAAGTCCGCCCCGCGCCAGCGTCTCGGCCAGCAGCATATAGTCTTCGCCGATGCGCAGGCTCTCGTCATAGCGCAAGCCTTCGCGCTGGAGGAAAGATCGCCGGAAGACCGGCTTGACATAGCCGAAGGAGAACCGGCTCTCGAACATGATGTTGCCGGCGATGAAATCGGCAAGGCCGAGCACGGGGCGAGCTTCGAGGGTAGCCGCATCGAACATGGCTTGCGGAACGGCAGCGTCCTCCTCCACCACTTCGAGATTGTCCACGGCGATCTGCGCATGCGCCGCCTCGGCGCGGTCGATCATACGCCGCAACCGGCCGGGATGCATGCTGTCGTCCGAATCGAGAATCGCGATCCAGCGACCGCGTGCGGCTTCCAGCCCGGCATTGCGCGCGCCGCCGGGGCCGCGATTTTCATCGAGCACGATCAGCCTGACCCCATGCGCGAAGGAGCGTGCGATTTCGACCGTGCGGTCGCTCGAACAATCGTCGACGACCACGACCTCCACGCTCACATCCTGCTGGGCCAGCGCGCTTTCGATGGCGCGGCCGATACCCTGTTCGGCATTGTAGGCGGCGATGACGAAGCTCACATCAGGCTGCATGGGACTGCTCGCTTACCGGTTCGTCGCCATAGAGGCGGATTTCGCGCAGGCCGAGCAGACCGCTGACCGCGCCGACATGCATCAGCCCCCGCAAGGCCTGCCGGTTGCGGCGATGGGGTATCGCGGCCAGGCCCAGCGCCGCACCGAAGCTGAACAGCGCCTTGGACGCTGCCAGCCCCGCTTGCGGCAGCCGCCGATGCTTCTGCGCCAGCAGCCGGCCGTGGGTCTGCCCCGAGCGGAACCGCCGCTTGGCCAGCCAGGCGAAGGAGGCACGCCCGGCAGTGACCGGCTCTTCCACGACGGCGCTAGGCGCATAGGCAATCCGGCCGCCGGCGCGATGGAGCTGCGCGAAATATTCGGTGTCCTCGCCCCCCGTGCGCCCGAGCGCCAGATTGAAGCGCCGGCCCGCGACATGGTCCGACGCCCGCCGCAGCAGCGCATTGCCGCTATAACCGGTGCGGATTTCGCCATCGACCTGCACAGGCGCGGTGGAGTGGAAATCGCCGCGCCGCATCCATGCCGGGGCGGAGGGCGAATAGATCGCCCGCACGGGACCCAGCACGGCATCGGCGCCGGTCGCTCTCGCTGCCTCGACCAGACTGGCCAGCCATTGCGGGGAGACGGTGGAATCGTCGTCGACGAAAGCGAGGAAATCGCCGCCCGCGGCATCGAGGCAGGTATTCCGGGCAAGCGAGATATTGGCCGCCGGACAATGGATATAGCGCAGGTCGAAAGGCAGGCCGGGCGATACCTTTTCCACCAGCTCGCGGGCGCTCGGCCATGTGTCGTTGTCGGCGACGATGACCCGCACCGTCAGCTCCCGCGGCAGGTCGAGCCCAGCCAGCGAACGCAATGTCTGCTCGAGATAGGAGCGGCGATAGGTGCATATGCAGATATCGACCAGCGTCTGGAAATCTTCGCTCATGACGCCTCCGCCCTGCGCTGTTTCCAGAATTGCGGCCGCCATGTCCTGAGATATTCCAGCCAGAAGCCGGTGGACCAGGCCAGATGCATGATCATGGCCGACACGCCGGCCAGCGGACCGTGAACGTCACGCCGACTCACCGCCAGCCAGGCGCCGTAGCCGATGCAGGCCGCCGCCCACAGGAATGCCGGGACGAGCGCGGAGGCGCTGAGCACGGCCAGCACCATCCCCGCCACCGCCGGCAGCACGAGCAGCGGAAGCGCTTGCCGTGGCTTGAGCTGCCCGCCATGCTTGAGCAGGTTCCGGGCGCGGCCACGGCCATAGCCGAGATATTGGCGGAACAAGGCGCGCGGCGTCGCGCGCGGATAGTAGGTCATGACGGTCTTGTCGGTCATCCAGATGCGATAGCCGGCGGCGACGAGTCGGTGGTCGAGCTCCGCATCCTCATTGTGGCTGAAGCTTTCGTCATAGCCGCCCACGGCGCGGAACGCGTCCACACGCATCAGGGCGTGGTGGCCGTGGTCGGTCCAATGGCCCGGCGCGCCTTCGCGGTGGGGCGAGCCGCCATTGCCCAGCTTGGAATTCTGCGCCATGGCCGCCGCCTTCTGGAATGGGCCGAAGCCGACCGTGGCCATCGACACCACGACCGAATCCGCGCCGGTAGCCTGCGCCTCCTCCAGCAGCCGCTCGCAATAATCGTCCGGATAGCCGCCATGGGCATCGATACGGATGAAACAGTCGGCCTCGTGGCCGAACTCGGCCACGGCGAGATTGATCGCCGCGCTTTGCAGGCGGCGTTCATTGTCGAGAAGCACAATGCAGGGCTCAGCCGAAGCGATCTCGCGCACCGTCGCGCGCGTGCCGTCGGTGCTGCCGCCATCAGCCACCACGATCTTCATGCCGAGCCGCGTAGCCGGCTCCAGCAGCTGGTCGAGCAGATCGCCGATATGGTCGACCTCGTTGAGGCAGGGGATGACGATCATGCAACGGGTCCCGCTTGCCGGCCGGGCGCGGTTTTCTTCGCTCATGCGGCCACCTCCACCGGCACGTCCCGGTATCCGCCGCCCGCGACGTGGGTGAGGCGTTCGACCAGCCGGCGGCATTCGGCGGGGCCGCAAACCCATGTGCTGTCGTCCAGCGCCGCAACCGCATCGCGCCTCGCTTCGAATTCGGTTGCGCTCATGCCTGAAAGCAATGCAGTGAGCTTCTCCACCCGCGGCTCGTCGAGCAGCAAGCCGATGCGACGCTCGGCAAGGAAGCGGGCGGTTTCCGTGCCCTTCATCGCCAGCGGCACCGCGCCATGGCGGCAGCCTTCATAGAGCCGGTTCGGCAGCAGCCAGCTGGAATTCATGCCCTCTTCGAAGAAGTCGATGGCCCAGGAGAAGTGAACGTCGCCATAGATGGCGGAAAGATCGTCGGGATTGCGATATGCGCCCTCGAAACGCATATGCGGCTCGGCGGCGACGAAACCGTCGAAATCATCGAACTCGACATGAGCGGGCCTGCCGCGCAGCACGGCCTCGAAACGGCCGTCCATGGCGCGCGTGAACTCCGCCAGCAGCTTCAGCGAGCGGGCGCAGCGCAGCGCGCCGAACCAGCCGATGCGCCATGGCTCGCCCTGTTTGGGCCGCGGCGCGGGACGGGATGCGCCTTCAGCGTCGGCAAGTTCCAGCATCTTGTTCTGCAGCAGCAGCACCGGCGCACGCGACTGGCCTCGCGCCTCGAAATAGTCCCGTATGAAAGCCGGCGAACTGGTCACCAGAAGTGCCGCATCGCGGCCAAGGAACCTTTCGGCGCCCCGCATGGACCGCGAAACCCCGCCCCGTCCCAGCAGCAGGCGGTGTATGTCGAGACATTCATAGACGATGGGGATATGTGCGCCGAACATGGCGCGGGCCCTTTTGGCGAGCGCCAGCATTTCCAGATTGCGGCCGATGACGATGTCGGGCCTGTCGACGCCCTTCAGCCTTGCGCCGAGCGACAGCGCGGCCCCGGCCACCGCAATCAAACGCTGGCCGAAGGCGCGGTCGCCGGTCACGCCGAGATCGATCGGCGCGACGCCGGCGAAACGGGGCACGGCTTCGCGCCGCCGGAAGCCGGCCAGGGTGACGCGCGCGCCGCCGGCCTGCAGCATCGCGACACGCCGGCCCACCGCCGGGTCGCAAAGATCATGGACCAGGTACAGGACATGCAACATGGTTTCGTTCACCGATGACTGTGGCGGCCCGCCGGGGCGCCGTTCTTCATCGGACACCCTGTTTCAGCTTACAGACGATCGATTCGGGAAACTGGCAGTCATCTCCCGGCGCGGTGTAGGACACGCGCTCCACCTCCGCGGCGATGGGCGCGCCCGGATCCTCGAACGGCCCCATCCACGATGTCAGTATGTCGCTGCCCCACAGGCTGATGAATATTTTGGAGGCGTGGCTGGGCAGCTTGTCCGCCTCGGTGGCCTCGTCGACGAGAACCCCGTCGACATACCAGGCGATGCGCCCCTCCTCCCACACGAAGGCGTAGTCGTGGAAATCCTTGTCGGCGCCGCCGGTCACCTCAACCAGCTTGGCGCTGCCGACGCTCTTGGCGTTGACATATTGGTTGACCTGAACCTTCGAGGGATCCTTGCCCAGCACCTCGAAATCGATCTCGTCGTGAGGCTGCTTGTCGACCGGGCCGATATAGCTGAAGAAGCCGGTATTGAGGCCGGAACCGGCGGCGGCCTTCATGCGCACCTCGAAGGTGCCATAGCCGTAGCGCTCCTTCGTCTGCACCTCGCCGCAGACATAGTTGCGCTCCTTATAGTCCTCCTTGGCGAAGCCGATCTTCAGCTTGCCGTCCGCGACGCTCACCTGCCTGGCCGACCAGGTGCAGTTCTGGTGGTCGCCATTCGACCATCCGTCGGAAATGTACCAGCGCTGCCGGTCGAGCTTGTCGAAATCCTCCACGAAGGACTTGGCCGACACCTTCCCGGCATTCTGCGCCTGCGCAGGCACCGGCGCGGCAGACAGGACCAGCGCGCCCGACAGGAGGTGGATTGCGGGGTTCCGCAGCAGCGTTTTCAACATCGTTGCCGTCCTACTTTCTGTTCAGGCCCCGTCGGGACCAGCTTCAATTTCGAGCGAATGTTGCAACGCACATAGACCGGGCAGGCGGATGGTAATGTGGCACTCCTCCGCATTTCCGGGAAAAGGCCGATAACTTTTTATGAGCGCGGGTTATGCCTCCGCCGCCCGCCATCCGCAGGGCATCGGCCACTGCCACGTTTTCAAAGGAACATCCGGCCGGACCATCCAACCGGCGCGGTAACGAAAGCGGTTTCCCTTACCGGTTCGTCGGCACGGGCAGCGCGTTGCGCTGCTGGAGGAGCCCAAGCAGCTTGCGCAGAAGTGCCCGCTCGGTCACCGCAAGCAGGAGACCGTAGATGACGGCGCCGGCGGCCGCTCCCACCGCCACCTGCGACAGCGCGTTCCACCAGAGGCCGCCCGGCAGATCGGCCCCCACGTGATCGAGCAGGTAGCGCACCGCGACCGCCATGATGATGGCGGCGACCATCGGTCGGGTCATCACATAGAAGCTGGAGAAGAATGCCGTGCCATTGGTGCGGAAGACGGCCCAGGAATAGAAGACCAGCGTGATCGCATTGGCGATGCACAGCCATATCATCGCGGCATGGAGGCCGCCGGTCATGGCGCCATAGCTGACCAGCCCGAAAACAAGCCCCGCGCGCAGCATCGCCACCCACCACAGCACGTCGGACCGGCCTGCTCCCTTGAGGAAGGGGATATAGGTGCTGCAGGGCGACATGATGCCCTTGGACACCGCAAGCAGGCCGAGCACCGGCCAGGCATGTACCCATTGCGGGCCGAAGATCAGGAACATGCCGGGTTCCGCCACCGCCCACAGACCGAACATCATCGGCGCCAGCGCCACGGTGGTGACCTGCGTGCTGAGCATCAGCGCATCCGTGCGGCGGCGCGGGTCGTCGTTCATGTGGCTGAAGACAGGAAACAACACCCCCATCAGCCCTGCCAGCAGCACCTGGTTGGGGATGCTGGAAAAGCGGTTGGCGGCCGAATAGGCGCCGGCATCGGCGAGGCCCAGATGCCGCGACACCACCACCAGCGGCGACTGGAAGGTGATGAAGTTGAAGATTTCCGAGCCCATGATGCCGAGGCTGTACCGGGTCAGCGCACCGACCTTGGCCAGCGAGAGGACGAATCGCGGCCGGTAGCCGGTGGCGTGGAAAAGACCGCCCAGCCGCAAGATGGCGGACACGAAGAGTTGCGCCACCAGCGCCCAGACGCCGAAGCCCAGCAAGGCGAGCGCAACGGCCGTCAGGGCACCGATCGATTCGGAAAACACGCTCCAGCCGGCGTCCTTGCGGAACTCCATGCGCCGCGCCAGCAGGGAATAGGCGACATCGCCGCAGAGTTGCAGCGGCACCAGCAGCGCCATGACCTTGAGCAGGTAGGCCGCCTCCTCCGCCCCCAGCCAGCCGGCGAAGGGAGAAGCCCAGACATAGATGCAGCCGGCCATCGCCAACGCGACCACGAGATTGACCCAGAAGACGGAGTGAACCGTCTCGGCGTCCTCCTCCCGTTCCAGGATGAGAGACGCCGAAAGCCCCGCGCTGCCGATCATGGTGAGGAACATCACCACTGTCTGGGCGACGGCGACGACGCCGAATTCCTCCGGGCTGAGGAGCCGCGCGAGGATCGGGACGGTGACAAATTTCAGCCCGAATGTGCTGGTCTTGGAAAGCACGCTCCAGCCCACGCTGTTTGTCACGGTTCTTAGATTAACTGTCGTTGGCATGGACGAGCGCCGTTCCTTTCGAGATCGGATCCTGTTCGTCAGCGAGCCCTGCGGGGGGCAACGACTGGAATTCCACGGGGTCCGAGCGGTCCCCTAGACTGCTGAAGGCGCGAAAAAATGACGAAATGCACTGTCATCATCCCTTACTATCAGCGAGAGCCCGGAATCCTCGCCCGCGCGCTGCGGTCCGTGCTTGCGCAAACCCACACAGATCTCGATGTGATCGTCGTCGACGATGCTTCGCCACTGCCCGCCGCGCACGATCTGGAGCAGTTTTCCCTCGATGAGCGGGCGCGGATTACCGTTATAAAACAACCGAATTCCGGTCCCGGCGGAGCGCGCAACATGGGGCTCGACCATGTGCCGGCCGACAGCCCCTATGCCGCCTTCCTCGATTCCGACGATGAGTGGATGCCCGACCATCTGAAGAACGCCGTGGCCGCGATGTCACTTTTTGATGCCGACTGTTACTGGGCGTCCATCGGCGGCGGGGAGGAATTCTACTATCATTTCGGCGTCGCCGACCTTGCGGGCACCACCGAAATGCTGAGGCTGAGCGACGCCCCCCCCATCGTCGAGCTTCCGGACCTCGCCGGCACCATGCTGCGGAACTGGAGCTTCCTGCACCTGTCTTCCATGGTCATCGGCGCGAACCTCATTCGCAATGTCCGCTTCGAGGCCTCGCTCAGGCTGGCCGCCGAGGACGTGCTTTTCTTCTATGACTGCGTGCGCAATGCGGCGCGCACCATCCTGTCGGAAAAGATCGGCGCGGTGCGCGGCGAAGGCATCAATATCTTCCACGGCATGGACAGCGATTCGCCGCTGTTCCTGAAGCAGCAGTTCAACACCTGGGTGGCGCTGGATCATCTGGAAAGCCGCATTCCCCACCGCGCCGCGGACCGGGCCTCGATCGAGTCCTACAAGCAGACCGCGCGCAACCAGGCGCTCTGGGGGCAGGCGCGCCTGGTGAAGGCGCGCAGGGCGCCGCAGCTGAAGCAGCTTGCGCAATGGGCATGGCGCGATCCGAAAATATTGCGCAGCGCCGTCCGGCTCGCCGTCGGCAAGATATCGCGGTAGGAGGCTAAAATGCAGCCCTTCCACTGGGAATCGGCCCGCGGCAATTTCGGTGACGACCTCAATCTCTGGCTCTGGGATTTCCTGCTGCCCGGCCTGCGCGACGTCCATCCCGACACGCTTCTGGTCGGGGTCGGCACGGTGCTCAACGACGCGCTCCTGCCTGAGCAGGTGAAGAAACTCGTCGTCGGCAGCGGCTTCGGCTACGGCCAAGCGCCGAATGTCGCCGACGCGACTGAATGGGACATACGCGCCGTCCGCGGACCGCTGACGGCGCAAAGACTGGGTCTCGACGCGCGGCTCGGCATCGTCGATCCGGCCGTGATGGTGGCGGAGATGCCGGAATTTCGCGAGCTGCCGAAAAGCGGCGACGCGATCTTCGTGCCGCATTGGGAATCAACCGTCGGCGGTATCTGGCCGCTGGTATGCCAGGAGGCCGGCCTGACCTATGTCGACCCCTGTGGCGAGGCGAAAGGCGTGATCGGCAGGATCGCCCGCGCCGAACTGGTGGTCGCCGAATCGATGCATGCCGCCATCCTGGCCGATGCGTTTCGTGTGCCCTGGGTGG
>DATMGE010000049.1:0-21518 GCA_035555795.1 Rhizobiaceae bacterium
CGGAAGTTCGGTGTTTTTAGGGCGTCCCGAAAGTCAGTGCGCCTCGTCCCAGTTCGCCGCCGCGCGCGCTTCCACCTGAAGCGGCACCTTCATCGACAGCGCCGGCATGGGCGCGTTCTCCATGGTCGCGACGATGACGGAGATGACGGCGTCCACCTCGTCGACGGGCGCCTCGAAGATCAGCTCGTCATGCACCTGCAGCAGCATGCGGGTCTGCGTGATGCCGGCCGCCGCGAAGGCGTCTTCCATGCGGATCATCGCCCGGCGGATGATGTCGGCGGCCGAACCCTGGATCGGGGCATTGATCGAGGCGCGCTCGTTGAAGGAGCGGATCGAGGGGTTCGCGGCGCGGATGTCGGGATAGTGGATGCGTCGGCCGAAGATCGTCTCCACATAGCCCCGCTCGCGGGCCATCTGCTTGCGGCTTTCCATATAGTCGCGAATGCCGGGAAAGCGCTCGAAATAGCGCTTGATATAATCCCCCGCCTCCGAACGCTCGATCGACAGCTGGTTGGCGAGGCCGAAGGCGGAAATGCCGTAGATGATGCCGAAATTGATCGCCTTGGCGCGCCGGCGCACGTCGGACGGCATGCCTTCCACCGGCACGCTGAACATTTCCGAGGCCGTCATGGCATGGATGTCCACGCCATCTTCGAAGGCCTGCCGCAATTGCGGGATGTCGGCAATATGCGCCAGCACGCGCAGCTCGATCTGGCTGTAGTCGGCGGAGATCAGGCGGTTGCCTTCCGCCGCGACGAAGGCGGTGCGGATGCGCCTGCCCTCGGCCGTGCGGATGGGGATGTTTTGCAGGTTGGGCTCCGACGAGGAAATGCGTCCCGTCGGCGTCGAGGCCAGCGCATAGGAGGTGTGCAGGCGCCCGGTCGCCGGATTGATATATTCCGGCAGCGCGTCGGTATAGGTGGATTTGAGCTTGGTGAGCTGGCGCCAGTCGACGATGCGGCGCGGCAGCTCGTGGCCTTCCGCCGCCAGTTCCTCCAGAAGCTGCGCGGTGGTGGACCACTGGCCGGACTTGGTGCGCGTGCCGCCCGGCAGCCCCATCTTGCCGAACAATATGTCGCCGAGCTGCTTGGGCGAACCGATGGTGAAGCGCTCGCCGGCGGCGGCATAGACGTCCTCCTCCAGCGCGGCGGCGCGCTGGGCGAACTCGCCCGACAGGCGCGACAGCATCTGGCGGTCGACGAGGATGCCGCGCTCCTCCATCCGCGCCAGCACCGGCACCAGCGGCCGTTCCAGCCGCTCATAGACGGAAGTCAGCCCGTCGGCGACGAGGCGGGGTTTCAGCACATGCCACAGCCTGAGCGCGATGTCGGCCCCCTCGGCCGCATAGGTGGTCGCGCGCTCGATCCCGACGAGGTCGAAGGTCACCAGATTGCGCCCCGAGCCGACAATGTCCTTGAACGGGATCACCGCATGGCCGAGCCATCGGTCGGCCGCCGAGGCGATGTCATATCCGCCGGTCCCCGCGCCCAGCACATAGGCGATCAGCATCGTGTCGTCATAGCCGGCAATGTCGATGCCGAGGCGATGCATGAACAGCCAGTCATATTTGATATTGTGGCCGACCTTCAGCACCGCCGGATCGCCAAGCACCGGCGCAAGCTCTTCCAGAACGCCGGCAAGGTCGAGCTGGCCGTCGGCGCGGCCGCCGCCGAGCAGGTCCTCGGCACTGCTGCGATGCTCGACGGGAATATAGGCGGCGTAGCCGGCATCCACCGCGATGGCGAAGCCGACCGGCTCGGCGCGCATCGGGTCCAGCGATGTCGTCTCGACGCGGAAGGAGATGAGGCCGCTCTCGCTCGCCGCGGCAAGCCAGCGCCTGAGCTCGGCCCGGTCATGGATCGAGACGTAGTTCGTCCTTTCGATCTTCGCGGTCGCCGCCAATTCGGCGCGGCGTTTTGCCAGCGTCGCAGGGGTGGAAGGCGCATTCGCGCCTCCGTTCGCCGCCGGCTGGCCTGTCCCCGCATCCGTGTCGAGGTCGGGACCATGCGGCGCGGCATCCACAGCGATCGAAACGGCATCGACGGCGCTTGCGTCCACATCGGTCGCCTCCGCCACGCGCCGCGTCAGCGAATTGAACTCCATCGCCTTGAGGAAACCGATGAGCTTGCCGCCATCGGGCGGCGCCAGAACCAGCTCGCCGAGGCCTTCCACCACCGGAACGTCATTGCGCAGCCGCACCAGCTCGCGCGACAGGCGGGCATTGTCGGCATGGGCGATCAGGTTTTCGCGGCGCTTCTGCTGCTTGATCTCGCTGGCGCGGGCCAGCAGCGTGTCGAGGTCGCCGAACTCCTCCAGCAACTGCGCCGCCGTCTTCGGCCCGATGCCCGGCACGCCCGGCACATTGTCGATGGAATCGCCGGTCAGCGCCTGCAGGTCGATCATCTTCTCGGGCGGCACGCCCCATTTCTCGATGACCTCGGGAATGTTGATCTCCTTGTCCTTCATCGGGTCGTACATGGAGACGGTGGGGCCGACGAGCTGCATCAGGTCCTTGTCGGAGGAGATGACCGTCGTGTCGCCGCCGGCCTCGCAGGCGAGGCGGCAATAGGTGGCGATCAGGTCGTCGGCCTCGAAACCCTCCATCTCGATGCAGGGCAGCGAGAAGGCGCGGGTGGCTTCGCGGATCAGCGCGAATTGCGGCACCAGATCTTCCGGCGGAGCGCTGCGATTGGCCTTGTATTCGGCATAGAGCTCGTTGCGGAAGGTCTTCGACGAATAGTCGAAAATGACCGCGAAATGGGTCGGTGGAACGCCGACATCGGTGTTGCGGGCGTCCCGCAGCAGCTTCCACAGCATGTTGCAGAAACCGGACACCGCGCCGACCGGCAGCCCGTCGGATTTGCGGGTGAGCGGCGGCAAGGCGTGATAGGCGCGGAAGATGTAGCCCGAGCCGTCGACGAGGAAGAGATGATCGCCTTTTTTCATGGCGCAAGCGGTAGCGCGGACGCCCCTTCCTGTCCATGTAAAACCCGGCGCGGCGCTTCCGCTCATGACAATCGGCCGGTTCACGCGCTCGTTACGGATATGTAATGTTCGTGCCCTTGAATCGCCGCTTTCGGGACCACAGATAGCGGTTATCGGCAGTTTTCGCCGAAGTCCGGTTCAAGGCACGTCCCCCGCCTATCCCGGACCGTGCGGCAGCCTCACCCCCTCTCCGGGCTGCCGCAGTTTTTAGTAAAGCCGCCGTGGTGGCCCCTCCGCCACGGCGGCATTTTTTTGCCCATTTTCTGCGACGGTGCGATAGGGTCCGCCGCGATGAATCGCTGAGGCCGCCATGACCGCACTTGCTCCCGTTCTCGACAATCTCGACGGCAATCTCGACGCCAGCCTCGAGCGCCTCTTTGCGCTGCTTCGGCTGAAGTCGATCTCGACCGATCCCGCCTACAAGGCGGAATGCCGCAAGGCCGCCGAATGGCTGGTCGCCGACCTGCGCTCGATCGGTTTCGAGGCCGGCCTGCGCGACACGCCCGGCCACCCGATGGTCGTCGCCCATCATGACGGCCCGGCCGGCGCGCCGCATGTGCTCTTCTACGGCCACTACGACGTGCAGCCCGTCGATCCGCTGAACCTCTGGGACGCCGATCCTTTCGAGCCGGCCGTCAGGGAGGCCGGCGGCGTCAAAATCATCACCGGGCGCGGCTCGTCCGATGACAAGGGCCAGCTGATGACCTTCGTGGAGGCATGCCGCGCCTTCAAGCAGGTCGATGGCGCGCTGCCGTGCAGGGTCACGATCCTGTTCGAGGGCGAGGAGGAGTCCGGTTCGCCGTCGCTGAAGCCTTTCCTGGCCGAGGCTGCCGAGGAATTGAAAGCCGACTTCGCGCTGGTCTGCGACACCGGCATGTGGGATGCCTCCACGCCAGCCATCAGCGTCGGCCTGCGCGGACTGGTGGGCGAGGAAGTGACGATCCATGCCGCCAGCCGCGACCTGCATTCGGGCCATTATGGCGGCGCGGCGGCCAATCCGATCCGCGTGCTGGCAAAGATCCTTGCCGCCATCCATGACGATACGGGCAGGGTGACGATTCCCGGCTTCTATGACGGCGTCGAGGAAACGCCGACACAGGTGAAGGCCTCGTGGGACGCGCTCGGCCAGACGCCGGAGAAATTTCTCGGCGAGGTTGGCCTGTCGGTGCCGGCGGGCGAAAAGGGCCGCTCGCTGCTGGAACAGGTCTGGGCGCGGCCGACCTGCGAATTCAACGGCATTTCCGGCGGCTATGAGGGCGAGGGCTTCAAGACGGTGATTGCCGCGCAGGCCTCCGCCAAGGTTTCGTTCCGCCTCGTCCACAAGCAGGATCCGGAGAAGCTCCGGGCCGCCTTCCGCGCCTTTGTCGAGGCGCGCCTGCCGGCCGACTGCAAGGCCTCGTTCGAGGAACATGGCGGCTCGCCGGCGATCCAGCTCTCCTACGATTCCCCGATCGTGACCAAGGCCAAGGCTGCGCTGTCGGACGAATGGGGCAAGCCGGCGCTGACCATAGCCATGGGCGGGTCGATCCCGGTCGTCGGCGAGTTCCAGAAGCTGCTCGGCATGGAATCGCTGCTTGTCGGCTTCGCGCTCGACGACGACCGCATCCATTCGCCGAACGAAAAGTACAATCTCGAATCCTTCCATCGCGGCCAGCGCTCCTGGGCGCGCATCCTGCACGCGCTCGCCGGCAAATAAGGGCCTGTCACATGACCATCCGTTTCCATCGCGGCGACCTGCCGGACCTCGCCCATTATGATGTCGACGCCGTCGCCATCGATACCGAGACGCTCGGCCTCAACCCGCATCGCGACAGGCTCTGCGTGGTGCAGATCTCGCCGGGCGACGGCACGGCCGACGTGATCCAGATCGCGCAGGGGCAGAAGCGCGCGCCCAACCTCGTCTCGCTGCTGCGCAACCGGAAGGTGACGAAGCTGTTCCATTTCGGCCGCTTCGACCTTGCGGTGCTCTACCAGGCCTTCGGCGTGATGCCGGAGCCAGTCTTCTGCACCAAGATCGCCTCGCGGCTGGTGCGGACCTATACGGACCGCCACGGACTCAAGGACATCTGCTCGGAACTCTTGGGCGTCAGCCTTTCCAAGGCGCAGCAATCGTCGGACTGGGCGGCCGAGACCCTGTCGCCGGAACAGCTCGAATATGCCGCCTCGGACGTGCTCTACCTGCACAGGCTGCGCGAAAAGCTCCAGCAGCGGCTGGAGCGCGACGGCCGCGTCAAGGAGGCCGAAGCCTGCTTCCGCTTCCTGCCGACGCGCGCAAGGCTCGACCTGATGGGCTGGGACGAAGAAGACATCTTCGCCCATAGCTGATTGGCTATTCGGCGGGCATCGCCACGCGGCGGCCCGCCGGCGCCCTGTCGATATAGGCCCAGCGCGGGCGCTCGAACAGGAAGCCGCCATGGCCGCTCCACTTCACCAGGAAGTAGAATAGCGCCGGCCCGGCGACGGCGGCGATCAATGTCAGCAGCGAAATGGTGCCGACATCGGTGACGATGCCGCTGCGCAGCAGGACGACGCGCGCCAGCACCATGGGCAGGAAGAACGACAGGTAGACCACCAGCGAATGCGCGCCGAGCCATGTCAGCCAGGCGAAGCCGCGCCGCTCGCTGAGCAGGGCCGAGACCCAGATCACCACGGTGATGCCGACGAGCGCCAAGGGCAGCGAGACGAAGCTCATTTCGGCGATGCCGCCGCGTGCGCCCGCATTCGACAGTTCGGGCTGAATCAGCGCCGCCAGCGACGGTGTCGGCGGCGTGAACACCAGCCAGGCGTTCACCGGCGCCCATAATGCGATCAGCGCCAGCGCCCTGCCGGGATTCGTCCGCGCCCAGTCGGCGATGTCGAAGATGCGCGCGGCAAAGAGATAGCCGATCAGAAACCAGACATAGCGGCTGGCGAACTCGTCCACGAGGGTCCAGCCTGTATGGATCGGCAGGATCTCCAGCCAGGCGGCCCAGGCCAGCAGGAACCAAGCCGGCAGCGTCTTCACCGCGCGCGTGAACAGGAAGAAGATCGGCAGGATATAGATGAACCACAGCGTGCCGAACGGCTCGACGAAGGCCAGGAAATAGGCGCCGAGCGTCGCCGGCACGCCGCTCTCCATGGCCATGAAGGGCGCCCGGAAGGCGAACTGGATCGTCAGCCAGAGCACATAGAAATAGGCGAAATGCACGACCTTGCGGTCGACATAGCGCAGCCATGGGCGGTCGATGACCAGCCCCAGGAACAGGCCCGATATCAGGAAGAAGTCGGGCATGCGGAACGGACGCGCAAAGGAGACCACATAGCCCATCCAGCCGGGCTGGCCGGCGGCCGTTTCCACGCCGATGACGGCATGGCCCATCACCACCATGATGATGCACAGGCCCTTGGCCACGTCGACCCAGGCGACGCGGGCTGCACTGCTATCGGAGGCGCTCATCGCGGACGTGTCCATGGCAACGGCTTGTACGGGCCCAGTGGTGTTGATCCCCTTAATCCAATCTAGCGGATTTGCGCCGTCTTGACCTGCGGTTACGAAATGGTGAAGGGACGCTACGGAGACGAACATGATCATTCGCCATCGCACCAATGTCCTGAAGCTGTTCTTCGTCATGCGCGGGTCGGTCGTTCCGCGCATCCTGCCGCATATTTTCGGCTTCGCGCTCTACGGCGCGGCGGTCACTTTCCTGATCGGACGGTTCCTGCCCGCTGTCGGCAGCATGAGCGTCGCGCCCTTCGCGCTGGTGACGGTGACGCTCTCCATCTATCTCGGCTTTCGCAACAGCGCCGCCTATGATCGCTGGTGGGAAGGGCGGAAGCTGTGGGGGCAGCTCGTCTACGAGATCCGCAACCTGGCGCGCGCCAGCATGGCGCTGTTGCCGGAAAGCCAGCTGCATCGCCCGCTATTGATGGATTCGCTCGCCTTCTGTCACCTGCTGCGCGGCGCCTTGCGCCGGATCGATGCATCGGCTGAAGCAAGGCCGTTCCTCTCCGAAGCGGATGAGGGGCTTGCGAAAGCCGGGCCCGAAGCCATCGTCCGGCAGATGGGGCGCCGGCTGGCGCAGGCGCGCGCCAGTGGCGCGCTCGATCCGATCGGCTTCCGTATCCTCGATGAAAGGCTTGCCGCGATCGCCGCTGTCGAAGCCGGCTGCGAGCGCATCGCGGCCACGCCGCTGCCCTTCGCCTATACGCTGCTGCTCCAGCGCACCGCCTATGTCGTCTGCCTGCTCCTGCCCTTCGGGCTGGTCTCGGCGATCGGCTGGGCGACGCCGCTTTTCACCGCCATCATCGCCTATACCTTCTTCGGGCTCGATGCATTGTCGGAGGAGCTGGAAGACCCGTTCGGCAGCGAAGCCAACGACCTGCCGCTCGACGCGCTCTGCCGCATCTGTGAAATATCGGTCATGGAAGCGCTGGGCGAGCCCGCGCCGGAGCCGATGCGCGCCAAGCACTACTTCCTGTCCTGAGCGACTTTTCGTCTTCGCGAAGACTCTTCCGTCCATCTGTTCAACAGATGTGAACACACCGTATTCTTTCCTTGCGGCAACGTTGTTGCGCATTCACAAGCGCGCGTTTTTGGTGCATCCGGCTATTTGTCCTTGCAGCAATACGTGTATACATCGTCGAAGAACCGTCCTTTTGCACGGACGGGTGTTCAACCGGGAGGCATTCTCATGATTTCGAAGACAACAGCAGCCATCGCGCTCGCCGCGGGCGTGGCCTGGTCGGCCGGCGCTCATGCGCAGGAGACGGTGAAGATCGGCGTGATCCTGCCCTATTCGGGCCCGTTCGCCGATGCGGCCAACCAGTTGCAGGCCGGCATCGACCTCTACATCAAGAAGCATGGCGACACCGTCGCCGGCAAGAAGATCGAGATCATTCGCAAGGACACCGGCGGTCCGGCCGCCGACGTGGCGCAGCGCGTCGCGCAGGAGCTCGTCGTCCGTGACGGCGCCGACATCCTCGCCGGCTTCGCCCTGACCCCGGAGGCGCTGGGCGCCGCGCCGGTGGCCACCGAGGCGCAGAAGCTGATGGTGGTGATGAACGCCGCAACCTCGGTCGTCACCGAGCAGTCGGACTACATCGTGCGCACCTCGGTCACCATTCCGCAGGTCAATTACGCATTCGGCAAGTGGGCTTTCGACAAGGCCGGCGTCAAGCAGGCCTACACGCTCGTCTCCGACTACGGTCCGGGCCATGACGCCGAGAAGTCTTTTTCCAGCGGCTTCACCGAGGCCGGCGGCAAGATGCTCGGCGCCGACCGCACGCCGGTCGCCAATCCCGATTTCTCGGCCTTCGTGCAGCGCGTGAAGGATGCCAATCCGGAAGCCGTCTACATCTTCGTTCCGGGCGGCGCACAGCCGGCGGCGATCGGCAAGGCCCTGTCCGACCGTGGCCTCACCCCGCCCGCCACCAAGGTCTTCGGACAGGGCGAACTGACCCATCCGGAAGCGCTGGAGAGCATGGGCCAGACCGCCAAGGGGATCATCACCACCTTCCACTATACGCTGGAGCGTGACGATCCGCTGAACAACGAATTCGTTGCCGGCTATCGCGAGGCCAACAAGGGCCGCAGCCCCGACCTGTTCTCGATCGGCGGCTATGACGGCATGCACCTCATCTACGAGGCGCTGAAGAAGACCAATGGCGACGCCTCCGGCGATGCGCTGCTGGAAGCAGCCAAGGGCATGGCCTGGGACAGCCCGCGCGGCCCGATGTCGATCGACCCGGAAACGCGTGACGTGGTGCAGACGGTCTACATCCGCGAAGTGCAGGAAGTCGACGGCAAGCTGCAGAACGTGATCATTGACGAGATTCCCAACGTCAAGGATCCGCTCCACGGCCAGAAGAAGTAAAACCGGCCATCACGGTCGACAGGAAGGGATAGTATCCAAGTGGGCAATATCGGCATCGTACTTTTTGACGGTTTTGCCTTCGGCATGCTGCTGTTCGTCCTGTCGGTCGGGCTTTCGGTGACAATGGGGTTGATGAATTTCATCAACCTCGCCCACGGCGCCTTCGGTATGCTGGGCGGCTATCTGGCCGTGGTGGCCATGCGCCAGCTCGGCCTGCCTTTCCTGGCCGCACTTCCCTTCGCCTTCGTCGGCTCGGCGCTTGTCGCCGTGGCCTTCGAGCGCACGCTCTTCCGGCGCCTCTACCGCGCCGGGGAGCTCAACCAGGTCCTCTTCACCATCGGCCTGGTCTTCGTCGCCTCGGCGGTCGCGACCTATGTCTTCGGAACCGTCCAGCAGGTCATCATCATGCCCTCTTGGCTGCGCGGTTCGGTCGAGATTTTCGGCATGCGGCTCGGGGCCTACCGCATCTTCCTCGTCGTCATGGCGCTTGCCATCACCGCTTTGCTCGTCTTCGGACTGGAACGCACGCGCTTCGGCGCGCAGATCCGCGCCGCCGTCGACAACCAGCAGGTGGCGCAGGGTCTCGGCCTCAATGTGGATCGCATCTTCGCCGTCACCTTCGCGGTGGGTAGCGGCCTTGCCGGCCTCGGCGGCGCGCTCGCCATCGAGGTGGTCGGCCTCGATCCCTCCTTCGGCTTCCATTATCTGGTCTATGTGCTGATCGTCGTCTCGGTCGGTGGGCTGGGCTCCATCACCGGCTCCTTCGTCGGCGCGGCCCTGCTCGGCATTTTCGACGTTGCAGGAAAGTACTTCGTGCCCGAAATCGGTTCCTTCCTTATCTATCTCATCCTCGTGGCCGTGCTTCTCGTGCGCCCGATGGGCCTGTTCGGAAAGCGGTGAGGTCATGAGCGACACGACCCCCACCGCAGCCGAAACCCCGCAGCGCTGGCTTCGCCGCCAGGGCCGCTGGTCGCCGGTCGAGATCGTCTTCTGGCTTGCCACGCTGCTGCCGTTCTTCTTCTTTCCCACCTATCTGCCGCTGGCCAGCCAGGTGGCGATCGCGGCGCTCTTCGCCATTTCGGTCGATCTCGTCCTCGGTTATGCCGGCATCGTCACGCTCGGCCATGCGATGTTCTTCGGCCTCGGCGCCTATGCTGCCGGCCTGCTCAGCGTCTATGGCTGGGGCGAGCCGATCACTGGCCTGCTCTTTGCCGGCGTCTTTGCGGGGCTCGTCGGCTTCGTCGCCAGCTTCCTGATCGTGCGCGTGCAGCATTTGGCGCTGCTCATGGTCACGCTCGGCCTCGGCCTGCTCACCTATGAGCTCGCCAACGCCCTGACCTGGCTGACGGGCGGCACCGACGGCCTGCGCGGCATCCGCATGTGGCAGGTGTTCAATTATTTCCGCTTCGACCTGTGGGGCTACACGGCCTATGGCTATTCGCTCGCCGTGCTGTTCCTCGGCTTCCTGATCAGCCGCACCATCGTCAACTCCTCCTTCGGCCTGGCGCTGCGCGGCATCCGCGAAAACGTCAAGCGCATGCCGGCGATCGGGTCAGACTACAAGTGGCACCTGCAGAAGATCTATGCCATCTCGGCCGCGCTGGCGGGCGTCGCCGGCGGCCTGCTGGTGCAGACCACCAGCACGGCGACGATGGAAGTGCTGAGCTTCCAGCGCTCCGCCGATGTGGTGGTGATGCTGATCCTCGGCGGCACCGGCCGCCTCTACGGCGCCATCGTCGGCGCCATCATCTTCCTGCTGGTGCGCGACCAGCTCGCCGGCGTGAACCCGCAATACTGGTATTTCGGTATCGGCCTTCTCCTGATGGTGGTGGTGCTGTTCATGCCCAAGGGCATTCTGGGCGCGCTCGTGCGCCTGACGAGCAAGCGGGGCTGACCGGTGGCCGAACAGATCATGCTCAAGACCGAGTCCATCTCGAAGAAGTTCGGTTCGCTGGAAGTGGCCCGTTCCGTGTCGCTGGAGCTGCCGCGCGGCGCCCGCCATGCGCTGATCGGCCCGAACGGCGCCGGCAAGACGACGCTCATCAACCTCATCACCGGCCACCTCAAGCCCGACAGCGGCCGCATCCTGCTCGAAGGCAAGGACGTGACCGGCATGGCGCCTGCCGCACGCGTGCGGCGCGGCCTGACGCGCACCTTCCAGATCAACACGCTCTTTCCCGACCTGACGCCGATCGAGTCGGTCACGTTGGCCGTCTGCGAGCGCGAGGGAAAGGCCGGCCAGTTCTGGCGCAGCCTCGCCACCCACAAGGATGCCATCGACGAGGCCTTCGGCATTCTGAGCCAGCTGCGGCTTGCCGACGTGGCGACGCGCACGACGCGCACGCTGCCCTATGGCCAGCAGCGCCTGCTGGAGATCGCGCTGGCGCTGGCGACCAAGCCGAAGGTGCTGCTGCTCGACGAGCCTGCCGCCGGCGTCCCGCGCGATGAGAGCGCCATGCTCTTCAGCGTGATTGCAGCCCTTCCCGACGATATTTCGGTGCTTTTCATCGAGCATGACATGAACCTCGTCTTCCAGTTCGCCAGCCGCATCACCGTGCTGGTGGCCGGTGGCGTGCTTCTGGAAGCGGAGCCGGACGTTATCCGCACCGACCCGCGCGTCCGCGAAGTCTATCTGGGACACGGCCATGACTGAACCGCTGCTCGAATTGCGCGACGTGCGCTCTGCCTATGGCGAGGCGGTGGTGCTGGACGGGGTTTCCATATCCGTGCCGCAGGGCGGCAGCCTCGCGCTGCTGGGGCGTAACGGCGTCGGCAAGTCGACGCTGCTTTTGACCATCATGGGCTTCGTCAATCTCATGCGCGGCGAGGTTCGCTTCAAGGGCGAGGACGTATCGCGCCTGGCGCCCCACAGCCGCGCCCGCCGCGGTATCGGCTGGGTGCCGCAGGAGCGCGGCGTCTTCCCGTCGCTGACCGTGGAGGAAAACCTGATCGCCACGGCGACCTCGGGCCGATGGGACCTGGAAGCCGTCTACAGGATGTTCCCGCGCCTCAAGGAACGCCGCGCCAATATGGGCAACCAGCTCTCCGGCGGCGAGCAGCAGATGCTGGCGGTCGGGCGCACCCTGATGACCAATCCGAGCATCCTGCTGCTGGACGAGCCGCTGGAAGGCCTGGCGCCGATCATCGTGGAAGAACTGACTGCCGCGATCCGTCACATGAAGGAGGAAGAGGGCATGGCCTTCATCCTCGTCGAGCAGCATGCCGAATTCGCGCTGAAGCTGACCGACCAGGCGGTGGTGATCGAGCGCGGCATGATCGCCCATCAGGCCGGATCGGCGCAATTGCTCGCCGACAAGCCGGTCCTCGACCGCTATGTCGGCCTCGACCTGAAGAAGGCCTGACCGCAGCGAGACCTGCAGGGGGAATGAAAAAGGGCGGTCTTTCGACCGCCCTTTTCGCATGAAGAATGTCGTGATCCGGCCTCAGGCCCTGCCGGCATGGGCGTTCTTGCCGGCATCGCGTTCGGCATGGCGCGGCGTGGCGCCGGCGGCTTCCTCGCAGAGCTCGAGATGCCGGGCCAGCGCCTGGTTCGAAAGCATGGCGCTGATGGTCGTGATGTCGCGCCCCTGATATCTGGGCATCTGCTGGACTTCCTTCAGTCGTTCCAGAAGTGCAAGTCGGGTCATTGGAGCGCTCCTTTCATTACCGGGGCTGTGTTGCGGCGACCTGTCTCAGGCCGCCTTCTTCTTCTTGTTGCCTGCATCGAGCGGAATCTCGATATCGACGGCGAGTGTCGTGACCTGAGCGCCGCGCTCCATCTTCACGTTCACCTTGTCGTCGTCGATTTCCATATGTTTCGAGATGACGCGCAGGATCTCGTCGCGCAGCTTGGAGACGAGGTCCGAATCGCCCGTGGAGGCGCGCTCATGGGCCAGCAGCACCTGCAGGCGCTCGCGCGCCGCGGGGGCCGATGACTGCGCGCGGGAAAAGACGCGAAAGAAATTCATGCCGCTTTCCTCCCGAATATCTTGCCGAAGAAGCCGCGCTTCTCGCCGGGAATGGTGATCGGCAGCTCCTCGCCCTTGAGACGGCGCGCCGCATCGAAATAGGCCACCGCCGGGGCGCAGCGGCCGTCTGCCAGCGTCACCGGGGAGCCGACATTGGAAGCCCGCAGCACGTCCATGCTCTCCGGTATGATGCCGAGCAGCGGGATCGACAGGATGTCGAGCACGTCGTCCACCTTCAGCATGTCGCCGCGCTGGGCGCGTGCCGGGTCGTAGCGGGTCAGCAGCAGGTGCTTTTCCATCCGCTCGCCGGCTTCGGCCTTGACCGTCTTGGAGTCGAGCAGGCCGATGATGCGGTCCGAATCGCGCACCGACGAGACTTCCGGATTGGTCACCACGATCGCCACATCGGCATGGCGCATGGCCAGCGTGGCGCCGCTCTCGATGCCCGCCGGGCTGTCGCAGATCACCCAGTCGAAGGCCTTGCGCAGCGATGCGACGACCTTCTCGACGCCTTCGGGCGTGAGATTGTCCTTGTCGCGCGTCTGCGAGGCCGGCAGCAGGTAGAGCGTCTCCAGCCGCTTGTCGCGGATCAGCGCCTGGGTGAGCTTGGCCTCGCCCTGGATCACGTTGACGAGGTCGTAGACCACGCGCCGCTCGGCGCCCATCACGAGGTCGAGATTGCGCAGGCCGACGTCGAAATCCACGACCACGACCTTCTCGCCCCCCTGTGCGAGGGCGGCACCAAGGGCCGCGGACGACGTCGTCTTGACGACCCCGCCCTTGCCCGATGTGACCACGACTACTTTGCCCATTGACCTCTCCTGTTTGTGCGGGTGGGCCTGTGGCTCACCCGAGTGTTCCCGCCCTGATCGCCTCGCCCTCGAGCCAGATCTGCACGGCCTTGCCACGCAGGTTGGGCTCCATGTCCTCGGCCGTCTTGTAGAAGCCGTCGATGGCGATCAGCTCCGCTTCGAGCTTGCGGCAGAAGATGCGGGCGGAACCGTTGCCGGTTGTGCCTGCCATCGCGCGGCCGCGCAGCGTGCCATAGACGTGGATCGAGCCGCCGGCGACGATCTCCGCGCCCGACGCCACCGAGCCGACGACGGTGACGTCGCCCTCGGGGAAGAAAAGCGACTGACCCGAGCGCACCGGCTCGGTCACGACGATGGAGGGCATGGCCCTGACCGGCTGCGGGGCGGCGGGCGTCACGTCCTCCATCACCGCGGCTGGCTGCGCATCGTCATCCTCTTCCCCGGCGACAGGCGCCTCGAAATCCGATGCCGGGCGGCCGTCGGTCATGGCAGGCGGCATGTCCGCGCCAAGAAGGGAAGGCCGCGCGCCTTCGATGCCCATGACGCGCACATTGCGCGCGGCGAGCTGGGCGACCAGTTCGCGCAGCTGCGCGCGGTCGACGTCCAGCTCCTCGACATTGAGCACGACGGGCCGGCGCAGGAAGAAGCCTGCGGACCGGGCCGCCAGATCGTCGAGGCGCATCAGCCAGTCCTCGAAGGGCATCTCCGGGGTAAGCGCGAGTGCGAGGAAGGACCGCCCCTTGAGGCGGATCGGCCGGGGTTGCGTTAACAAGTCAGTCATCTTGGTTAATTTTCGATTGCTTCGATGTACCGGCAAAATGGTTAACGAATGGTAAATTTTCTGGATGAGGAGACGCTTGCGCGCGCCTGCCAATCGATGAAGACGGCAAGAAATCTGCTTTGCAATCAACGAATTGATGCGACGCAGAAGATGAAACGAAAAGTTACCGGCAGCCTGAATGTCCGGTTGCGGGGAAATTGTCGCAATGCCGCATGCTGCGCTCAACCCATGAATCGCCGTCCAGCCCAATGGTCACGACTGGTCGGCACAGGTTCGCCTGCGACGATGAGTGCTTCCGAGACCGTATCGAGTTGCCGTCTCGTCCGGCGGCATCGCCGCCTGTATAAATTGTACGCAAAAAAATGGCATCTATCTATTTGATTTATATCACAAAACAAACAAAATCCACCTATATTGACGAATACATTGCAAAGATTGTTTATTTTCAAGGCCATCTGGACACAGACTTTGGCGATTGCCTAAACTTTCCCGTCTTCGTGGATGCGGGAAATGAAGCAGACACCAAGGAAATCGCTCGAACTGCGTCGTGAGATCGAACACGACATCCTCGCCGGCCACTTCCGTCCGGGCGACAGGCTCGACGAGCAGTCGCTTGCCGATCGGTTCCAGGTTTCCCGGACACCTATCAGGGAGGCGCTTCAGCAACTCCAGTTTTCCGGACTCGTGGTCAACCATCCCAATCGCGGCGCTTTCGTCGCGCAGGTCTCGGCTTCGGAAATCCTTGAAATGTGTGAACTCAGAGTCGAGATGGAGAGCATCTGCGGCCGGTTTGCAGCCAATCGGGGAACCTCTGCCGCAATGGTGACGCTGGCCCGCGCCTTGCAAGCCTGCGAAGCGGCCGCCGATGGCGGCGATGTGCCGGCCTATCTTCTTGCCAACGATCAGTTCCACGACGCCATCTATGTGATGACCGGCAACAAGCTTCTCGCCGAGGCGGCGGGCTCGCTCTACCACCGGCTCAAATTCTTCCGCCATCTCAAGCTGGTCAGTGAAAATCGCATCCAGCGGTCGCTGGCCGAACATCGCGCCATTGTCGCGGCGATCACATCCCGCGATGCAGCGCTCGCTGAAACCCTGCTGAAGCAACATGCCGTCACGCGCAGCGAACGGCTGGTGCAATATCTCGCTTCCCTGTCGGGCGATGAACTGGAGCGGCGCGAGGTGGGTTGATTTCACACTCTTGCGGACAACCCGTTGGGAGGCGGGCTTCGCAGGATCAGGGCGCCCCGGAGCGCCGTCAAATCGAGGGGGAGGGGCTGGTTGAGGTTTGACCGCCCGATGACAGATGAAAGCTAGCGACACAGACATCAGGGGCGGATTACGGAGGAATGCCTCTTGAGCATCCGCATCGCGAATCTGACCAAGAAGTTCGGCGCCTTTACCGCGGTCAGCGATGTGAGCCTCGATGTCGGGCAGGGGCGCATGCTGGTTCTGCTGGGCCCCTCCGGTTGCGGCAAGACCACGATCATGCGCTGCATTGCCGGCCTCGAAACCCCGACTGCGGGCCGCATCGAAATCGGCGGCAGCACAATGTTTGACAGCGAGGCGCGCGTCAACGTGCCGGTCAACCAGCGCAATATCGGTATGGTGTTCCAGTCCTATGCGATCTGGCCACACATGACCGTCCGCGAAAACGTCGCCTTCCCGCTGGAGATGAAGGGGTTGTCCGCCGGCGAGATAAGGGCTCAAGTCGACGAGGTGCTGGCGCTGATGGGGCTTTCGGAGTTGGCATCGCGCGGCGCGAGCCTGCTGAGCGGCGGCCAGATGCAGCGCGTGGCCCTGGCGCGCAGCCTCGTCATGCGGCCGGCCGTACTGCTCTTCGATGAACCGCTGTCGAACCTCGACGCACGATTGCGCGATCGGCTGCGCGTCGATCTGCGCGAATTGCAGAGCCGGTTTTCGATCACCTCGGTCTTTGTCACCCATGACCAGCAGGAGGCGCTCGCTCTTGCCGACGAGGTGGCGGTTATCAAGGCCGGAACCGTGCTCCAGCGTGACAACCCCGTCGATGTCTACCGCAAGCCCAATTCCAGCACCGTCGCTGAATTCATCGGTTACCAGAATGTCTTTCCGGTCGAGATAGAGCGCTCGGATGCCGACGGCACGCGGTTCAGGTTCGACGGTCAGGAACCGTTCCGCGCCGCCGCGCCCCCGCCACCCGGCAAGGACGGCATCTTCGCCTGCATCCGCCCCGACGACATCGTGCTCGCGCCGGCCGGCGCGGCGCCGCTAGGCCAAAACAGCCTGCGCGGCGAGGTCACGCTGGCGAGCTTCATGGGGCCGCACATGCATTACCGCGTGCGGCTGCATGGCCGCGACACGGTCGTCGAGGTGTTCGACAGGCGGATCGAACGCGGCATGCGCATCGGTTCGGAAGTGGAGCTCACGATTCCGCCGGAGGCGGTGCTGCTCCTGCCGCGGAGCGACAGATGACGGCGCTGCTGCGAAACATGCCGATCTTCGGCCTGCTCGCCGTCCTCACGGTGCTGGCCATCGTGCCGATCGGCTTCGTGGTCTATACCGCGCTGCTGACCGCACCGCCCTTCTCGGGCAACGAGACCGAGTGGACGCTCGGCAATTTCGCCGTCCTGTCGGACCCGCGCCTGCGCGCGGCCACGTTCAACTCGCTCGTGGTCGCTATCGGCGGCACGCTCGCGGCGACCGCGATCGGCTGCTCACTGGCCTGGCTGGCGGCGCGAACCGATGTGCCCGGAAAGGCCTTCATCCACATTGCCGGCGTGCTGCCGCTGTTCATCTCCGTGCTGGTCGCCGCGGTCACCTGGGCGCTGCTCGGCGCGGGCAATTCGGGCTATCTCAACATCATCTTCGCCGATCTCGGCCTGCCGTTCCGCATCGACATGCGCACGCTCTGGGGCTTCATCTTCGTCGAAGCCCTCTATCACGTCCCCTATCCGTTTCTCTTCACCTATGCCGCCCTGACCATGATCACCGCCGATATGGAGGATGCGGCGGCCGTCCACGGCGCGAACCCCGTGCAGGCGACGCGGCGCATCGTCCTGCCGCTGGTGAAGCCAGCCATCCTCGGCTCGATGATCGTCAATCTCGTGCTGATGATCGAGAATGTCAGCGTTCCGATGATCCTCGGCGGGCCGATCGGGCTGGAGACGCTGTCGCTGCGCATCTACTACCTGATGACGCGCATGCCCAACGATCCGAACGCCGCCAGCGCCATGGCGCTGATCCTGGCCGCTTTTGTCGTCGTGCTCATCTATGGTCAGCACTGGGTGCTGCGGGGCCGCGACCACCGTACGGTAACAGGTAAGGGGTTGAACCAGCGCCCCGTGGCGCTCGGGCCGTGGCGGCTGCCGGCGCTGGTGTTGGTGGCGCTCTACTTCTTCATCGCCATCGTGCTGCCGGTGCTGGCGCTGCTGCTCGGCTCTTTTCGGGCGAACCTGTTCATCCCCAATTCGCTCGCCTTCTTCGACCTGTCGCAGATGAGCCTCGCGCGCTTCACCCAGGTGGTGACCAGCCATGAGGTGCGCAGCGGCCTGGTCAACAGCGTGATCGTCGCCTCAGCCACGGCGGTGTTCGGCGCCGCATTGTTTTTCGCGCTCGCCTATGTCGTCCATCGCACGCGGCTGCCGGGTCGCAAGGCGCTCGAATATGTCGCCATGCTGCCGCTTGCCATTCCCGCTTTGCTGATGGCGATGGGCACGCTCTGGACCTGGATCGGCTCGCCGCTGCCGGTCTACGGCACGCTGGTCATCCTGATCCTGGTCTTCATTCCTCGCTTCATGCCGCAAGGCTACCGCGCCATCGCCTCCTCGATCACCCAGATCCACGACGATCTTGAGGATGCCGCCATGATTTGCGGCGCGACGCGGCCGACCGTCATCAGACGCATAGTCCTGCCGCTCGTGCGCGGCGGAATATTTGCGACCATCTTCCTGCTTTTCGTGCTCGGCCTGCGCGAGATCGGCGCCGCCTTGTTCCTCTACACGACCTATACGCGCGTGCTGTCGATCGTTCTTCTGGAGGCCTATGAAAGCGGCCTGTGGGACTTCGTGGCCTCTCTGTCCCTGCTCTACTCGCTGCTTCTGGGCTTTTTCACACTGATCGGAAGGAGGTGGATGACACCGGTCGTCTAGCCGACGGCCATCAGGCCGAAGACTGCAAGGCAACCACAAGAGCCGATCAAGGCCCGCAACTGCCACACGCAAATCAAAGGGAGTGAGAAGATGAGAACATATCTGTTTGGAGCCGCTCTCGCGCTGGCCATGGGGATGGCGGGCGCGTCGCATGCACAGCTCGTCGTGGACGGCGAGACGATTACTTCGGCGGAGAACCTTGCCGCCGGCAAGGCGGAAGGCCGGCTCGTCCACTACGGCGCCTATCCGCCCGACGCCATGAAGATCATCCACGAGGCCTTCACCGCCGACACCGGCATTCCGGTAGATTTCATCCGCATGTCGACCGCGCCGCTGTTCCAGCGCATCGTTTCGGAAGCGGCCGCCAACCAGCTTGCCGCCGACATCGTCGACCTGACCGACATCGTCATGGTCAGCGACCTGATGGATCGCGGCATCCTCAACGTGCCCTACAAGGTGCCGAGCTTCGACAGGATTCCAGACGACCTGAAGGACACGGAAGGTCGCTGGTACAGCTATATCAATCCCATCTGGACCGTGGCGGTGAACACCGCGCGGATCCAGGAGGCCGATTTCCCCAAGAGCTGGTCCGACCTGCTCGATCCGAAATATGACGGCCAGCTCGCCATCGTGAACGTGGACGGCGGTTCCGCCTTCTCGATGTATTCCATGCTGCGCGAGAAGATCAGCGACACGTTCTGGCAGGATCTCGCCGCCCGCAAGCCGCGCATCTATGAAAGCGTGTCGCCGCTCACGGCCGATCTCGCCCGCGGCGATGTCGGCATCGCCATCACCGCCCCGGAACCGGTGATGTTGCAGATCGCGGCCGGCGCCCCGCTGAAGACCTTCTATTTCGACCAGGGAACGCCGTCCTTCCCTGACGCCGGCGGCATCACCGCCACGGCGAAGCATCCGAATGCGGCAAAGGTCTTCCTCGACTGGATCACCAGCAAGCGCGGTGGCAATGCCGTCGCCAAGGCGCTCGCATTCGGCATCAACCCCGACTCTGCCGACCCCAAGGTGGAGGGCGGCGATTATCCGGCGCGCGCCGACCTGTGGATATTCAGCCCCGAGACCTGGCGGCAGACGCACCAGACCGGGCGCGAGGAATGGCGCAAGCTGATGGGCCGGTGAACTGTGCCGATGAACCTGCAACCCGCATGAAAGGACGAAGACGAATGACCGCAAAAACGAAGCTCAAGATCAACGTGAAGGACCTTCCGGTGATTCGCGCGACGCCGCAGAGCCAGGACGGCAAGCCGCATGTGGTGGAAGCGCGCATGGCCTACGGCGCCGATACCGGCATGATGATCGCCTCGCGCGACCAGGGCTATCACTCGCGCCCGCACATCCATGATTCCGAGCAGTTCAACTACATCATGGAAGGCGAGATCTGGTTCTTCATCGGCGAGCACGGTTTCCGCTGCTGCAAGGGCGACATCGTGCGGGTGCCGCGAAATGCGGTTCACTGGACCTTCGTGCGCGCCAAGGAAGGCTGCACCATGCTGGAGACCCACACGCCCAGCCTGACCGGCGATCCCGACTTGAAAGGCGGCTTCCTGATGGTGGACGACGATGAGGATGCGAAGCTCACGCCGGGCGTGACCAATATCTTCGTCGAATGCCCGCAGGCCGGCGAAATCGAGCGTCGCGCCTTCGCGGCCGATCCGGACTAGGCGTTCGAAAAGGTGCCGCGCCGGAACCCGGCGCGGCACTGTCGGACGCTCTGGGAGCGTCTCATTTCAGAGGGCACTGCCGCGCTGGTCCCTTGCATCGACTTCCGCTTCCGGATTTGAGGGAGCGGTCAGTGTCCATTGAAAGCTTCTGTCGAAATAGATGAGCGGTGGTACCGGACTGCTTTCACCGGATATGATTGCACCGACGAACAGGGTGTGATCGCCGAGCGAGACCTGCGCAGTCTTGCGACATCGAAGAAAGGATTGCGTTCCTTCGATGCGAGGAACGTGATGATCCCAGATCCACATGGTGGAGCGGAACTTGTCTCCGCGACCGGCAAAGGCCGCGGCGACATCTTCCTGCTCGCGAGCCAGAATGTTCACGCCGAAATCGTCCTGTTCCAGCAACGTTCCAAGAGTTCTGGACTTCATCGATACGGAGAAGACGACCGAGGGTGGATTGCCGCTGTAAGAGCTCATCGATGAAACGAGCAGACCAGCAGGTGTTCCGTCGGGGGCGCATGCCGTAATGACTGCGACTGCCGCCGGATTTCGCGTCATCGCCTCGATGAACAGAGACGCAACCTGGTGATGGGGGTTTCCCCTTTCACGCAGGAGGCGCATCGACCGCAGATTCTCGAGCGTCAGCAATTCTCCGAATTCCGCTCCTGCATATGTCGAAGGGGCGCCATCGTCGCTGACGAGAAAGGCCACGATGGCAGCAGGAGCTTCTCCCGCCATGCTGACGAGGTCGACGGCCCCCTCGATATGCCCGACCCTGGCCAGTAGTCCGCTTGGCATAGCGCGCAGCGGCGTCACATGGCCCGGCACGCGCAGGACCGGCGACGGCAACCCCTTGGCCATTGCCGCGACCGTGTCGGCCCTCCCAGACCGACTCATTGCAGCAAGCGGATGGGGCAGCACGTCGACGGGACGCCCGATCGGCAGCGTTGCGGTTTCCGAATGAAGAACGAGACCAAGCCCATCGAACTGAGACGCTGAAAGAGCGACATAGAATGGTGCGCTGGTCATTTTTTCGAAACGAGCGATCAATCCGGCAGAAACCCGTGCTGCCGAAGCCACCGCCATCGCGCTCTCGCCATCGCTGATGATGACGATCTCGCCTTCGCTGATGCGTTTCAGGGCATCGGCATTGTTCGGCTGTCGCGTGGCATGTCCGGCGTCAGCACTGATGGGACCAAATCGGCTTAACTGAGAACGGAGGATTTTTGGTTCATCGTAGCCTTTCAAAGGAGCGAAGATGAGACAGAAATCCGGAACCGGGAAAGCGCCGGCAGAGCAGGTCATCAAAGA
>DATMGE010000050.1:0-125042 GCA_035555795.1 Rhizobiaceae bacterium
GCGCCTTCACGAAATACCGTATGGGCAATTACGACGACGCCATAACCATGGCGCAGCGCTATATGGAGCTTTATCCCTCCACGGACGACGCCGCCTATGCGCAATACATCATCGGCCTCAGCTACTTCCGTCAGATACGGGACGTGACGCAGGACCAGGCTGATGCCCGGCGCACCATCGAAGCGATGAACGAGGTGGTGACGCGCTGGCCCGATTCCGAATATGTCGACGACGCCAAGGACAAGATCCGCTTCGCCCGCGACCAGATCGCTGGCAAGGAGATGCAGGTCGGCCGCTATTATCTGGAGCGCCGCCAGTATATCGCGGCGGTGAAGCGCTTCCGCGGCGTGGTCGAGAATTACAGCAATACGCGTCACATCGAGGAGGCGCTGGCGCGTCTCGTCGAGAGCTATTACGCGATGGGCTTGGCCTCCGAGGCGCAGGCCGCCGCAGCGGTGCTGGGCCACAACTACCCCGAAAGCCAGTGGTACAAGGACAGTTACGCGCTGCTCCAGACCGGCGGTCTCTCGCCGCGCGAGAACAGCGGCTCGTGGCTGTCGCGCATCGGCCTCGGCGGTGGCGGCCAGCGCAGCTGACGTTTTCCTGAGATGCTGTCTCAGCTGTCGATCCGCGATATCGTCCTGATCGAGCGGCTCGATATCGATTTCAGTTCGGGTCTTTCCGTTCTCACCGGCGAGACCGGTGCAGGCAAATCGATTCTGCTCGACGCCCTTTCGCTCGCCATTGGCGGGCGTGGCGATGCCTCGCTGGTGCGCCACGGCGCGCCGCAGGGCCAGATCACGGCGGTGTTCGACGTTCCCGCCGCGCATCCCGTTCGCCAGCTCCTCACCGAAAACGCCATCGACGACGATGGCGACGTCATCCTTCGCCGCGTCCAGACAGCCGATGGCCGCAGCCGTGTCTTCGTCAACGACCAGCCTGCCAGCGTGGCGCTGATGCGGCAGGTCGGCCGCGCGCTGGTGGAAATCCACGGCCAGCACGATGAGCGCGCGCTGGTGGATGCCGCAGCCCATCGCGACCTGCTCGACGCCTTCGGCGGTCATCTGCTGGAAGCAGCGGCGGTCGCCGAAGCCTGGAAACGCTGGCGCGGCATCGAACAGGAGCTGGAACGGCATCGCGCGCGGGTGGCCGCCGCCGAGCGCGAAGCCGATTTTCTGCGCGCTTCGGTGGAAGAGCTCGCCAAGGCCGACCCGCAGCCCGGCGAGGAAACCGAACTGGCGGAACGCCGCGCGGCGATGATGCGCGCGGAGAAGACGGCAGGGGATATTTCGGAAGCGCAGGATGTGCTCGAGGGTCCGGCCTCGCCGCTGCCCGCGCTCTCCGGCCTGCTGCGGCGCTTGCAGCGCAAGGCGGCCGAGGCGCCCGGTCTGCTTGAGGAGATCGTCAAGTCGCTCGACGATGCGCTGGTGGCGCTGGATAGTACTCAGGCGGCGGTGGAAGCAGCCATGCGGGCGGCCGATTTCGACCCGCGCGCGCTCGAAATGACCGAGGAGCGCCTGTTCGCGCTGCGTGCGCTGGCGCGCAAGCACAATGTGCAGGTCGACAACCTCGCCGAATTGCGCGACCGGATGGACGCCGACCTTGCCGATCTCGATGCCGGCGCCGAGCAGCTGGCGGCGCTGGAGGCAGATGCGCTTTCGGCCCGCGCGGCCTACGACCAGGCTGCGGCCCATCTCTCCGATCTGCGCCGCACCGCTGCCGATTCGCTTGCCGGCGTGGTGATGGCCGAATTGCCGGCGCTCAAGCTCGAGCGGGCGCGCTTCATCGTGGAGATGAGCAACTCGCCCGAGGATCGCGCGGTGAGCGGCATCGATCAGGTCGAGTTCTGGGTGCAGACAAATCCGGGAACGCGGCCCGGCCCGATGATGAAAGTCGCCTCCGGCGGCGAGCTTTCGCGCTTCCTGCTTGCGCTCAAGGTGGCGCTTGCCGATCGGGGCTCCGCGCCGACGCTGGTCTTCGACGAGATCGATACCGGGGTCGGGGGCGCGGTGGCCGATGCGATCGGCCAGCGGCTGGCGCGCCTGTCGCGCAAGATCCAGGTCCTTTCCGTCACCCATGCGCCGCAGGTCGCCGCCCGCGCCGACACGCATTACCTCATCGCCAAGTCAGGCGGCACGGAGCGCGTAGCGACCGGCGTGACCGTCATGGGCCGCGATGCGCGCAAGGAGGAGATCGCGCGCATGCTGGCCGGCGCGACCGTAACCGCCGAAGCCCGTGCCGCCGCCGAGCGCCTGCTGAGCGAGAACGGTGCCGGTTGACCCGGCCAGACGGCGAAACCGCTGCGGACTTTTTCCGAAATTGCTTTAGTTTAGCGCAATAATCGCAGTCGGAATCGTGCCATGAGCATAACAGACAAGCCCGTCACGGACCTGACGCAGGCCGAAGCCGCCGAGGAACTTGCGCGCCTCGCGGTGGAGATCGCCGAGCACGACCGGCGCTATCACGCCGAGGACGCGCCGACGATCTCGGACGCCGAATATGATGCGCTGCGGCTGCGCAATGCCGATATAGAGGCGCGGTTTCCCGAGCTCATCCGGGCCGATTCGCCGTCATCCGCCGTCGGCGCGGCACCTTCGGGTACGTTCAGCACCGTGCGTCATGCCCGCCTGATGCTGTCGCTCGACAATGTCTTCTCGGATGAAGACGTGGTCGATTTCGTCGCCTCGGTGCGCCGCTTCCTGTCGCTGAAGACGGAGGACGAACTCGTCTTCACCGCCGAACCGAAGATCGACGGTCTCTCAATGTCGCTCCGCTACGAGAAGGGCCGGCTGGTCACGGCGGCGACGCGCGGCGACGGCTCGACGGGCGAAAACGTCACCGCCAATATCCGCACCATCGATGAAGTTCCGCAGCAATTGCCGGAGGATGTGCCGGAGGTGCTGGAGGTGCGCGGCGAGGTCTATATGCGCCGCGACGATTTTCTCGACCTGCAGAAGCGCATGGCCGAGAGCGGCCAGACTTTCGCCAATCCGCGCAATTCCGCCGCTGGCTCGCTGCGCCAGAAGGACCCGGAAATCACCCGCAGCCGGCCGCTCAAATTCTTCGCTTATGCGTGGGGGGAAACGAGCGCGCCCTTTTCCGACACGCAATACGGCGCGGTGAAAAAGCTCGGCGAATGGGGCTTCGTCACCAATCCGCTGATGGCGCGCTGCGCCTCGCTGGAGGAGATGCTGGCCCGCTACCGCGCCATCGAGGCGCAGCGGGCGGAATTGCCCTATGACATTGATGGCGTCGTCTACAAGGTCGACCGGCTCGACCTTCAGGAGCGCCTCGGCTTCCGCTCGCGCAGCCCGCGCTGGGCGACGGCACACAAGTTCCCCGCCGAAAAGGCGACGACCGTGCTGCGGGCCATCGATATCCAGGTCGGCCGCACCGGCGCGCTGACCCCCGTCGCGCGGCTGGAGCCGGTGACCGTCGGCGGTGTGGTGGTGACCAATGCCACGCTGCACAATGAGGATTATATCAAGGGCATCGGCAATGGCGGCCAGCCGATCCGCGCGGAAGGCCATGATATCCGCGTCGGCGACACCGTCATCATCCAGCGCGCCGGCGACGTGATCCCGCAGATCCTCGATATCGTGCCGGAGAAGCCGCGCGGGGCGGAGGCCTATGTGTTTCCCGATCGCTGCCCCGTCTGCGACAGCCATGCGGTGCGCGAGGAAGGCGAAGCTGTGCGCCGCTGCACGGGCGGCCTCGTCTGTCCGGCGCAGGCGGTAGAGCGCATCCGCCATTTCGTGTCGCGCAACGCCATGGATATCGAGGGACTGGGCGAGAAGCAGATCGAATTCTTCTTCAATGCCGACAAGGCCGCCCTGCAGATCAAGGCGCCGGCCGATATCTTCACCCTGCGCCGCCGGCAGGAGGAACTGCCGGCAACGCTGGAAGGTTCGCTGGAGAAGCTGGAAAAGATCGACGGCTTCGGCGCGGTGTCGGTGAAGAAGCTCTTCGCCGCGATCGAGGAGCGGCGCAAGGTCCCGTTCTCGCGCTTCCTTTTCGGGCTCGGAATACGTCACATCGGCGAAACCAATGCCAAGCGCCTCGCCCGCCACTTCCTCACCTTCGAGGCGTTGCAGAAGGTGACCGAAGCGGCCCGCCCGCCTGAAGGCAAGGGCGATCCCGGAAATGCCGAATGGCAGGAACTGGTGGGGGTCGGCGGCATCGGCGCGGTGGTGGCCGAGGCGCTGGTCGAGTTCTTCGCCGAGCCGCACAATCGCGAGGCCGTGACTGCTCTCCTGAAGGAGGTAACGCCGCTGGAGGAAGAGCAGGTCGGGCAGGTCTCATCGCCCGTGGCCGGCAAGACGGTGGTGTTCACCGGCGCGCTGGAGCGCATGTCGCGCGACGAGGCCAAGGCCATGGCCGAACGTTTCGGCGCGAAGACCGCCGGCTCCGTTTCGAAGAAGACCGACCTCGTGGTTGCCGGTCCCGGCGCAGGATCGAAACTCAAACAGGCGACCGACCTCGGTATCGAGGTGATCGACGAGGACGCCTGGTTCACGTTGGTAGGGCAGTAGCCGGAGGCGATACGCGCATGCGCACCGCCTCCGTGAAGATCGATATCAACGCGCCGGCATGCCGCAGCTGAAGTTCGCCGCGTCATTGGTGTCGCCGCTGCCGCTATAGACCGCAACCTGAGGGTAGGGGCAGAGCGGGCGCGACATGCCGGTCTTGGCATTTTTCGCGGCGATCTGGTCCGGCGCTTCGCCCTTCTCGACCCAGTCCTCCAGCGACGTCAGCACATCGAACGTATTGGGCCCGATCCCGCCCCGGCAGTGGTCCATTCCGGGCGCGAGGAAAAGTCGGGCGCTTTTTCGCAGCTCGGCGCCACTATCCGTCCAGCCCAGCGAGGCGTTGGCGCCGAGCGTCTGTTCGACCTGATTGTAATAGTCGATCGTCGCATGGGCCGAGATCGTTGGGTCGTTCCAGCCATGGTAGAGGATCATCTTGCCGCCGCGCTTCACGAAGGCGCTGATGTCGGGATTCTCCGCATTGCCTTCCCGGCTCACGATCGCGTCGTTCCACTTGCCGAGATCGCGATCCAGATCGAAGCGCATCGGTTCGATGGCCGGATCGTGATGCACCATCAGGCGATACATGATCTGGCCGCGGCCGTTGGGATTGTAAGCCTTCAGGGAATTTCCCCAGCCGGCATCGCTGCCGCGCGGCTGGCCGGGATAATATTGCGATCCGTCGGCCAGCTTCACGCCGTCATAGATCATTCCGATGGCCTTCACCTCCGGCGGGGTCAGGCATTGCGTCGTATCCGCGCCATCGCAGGCGAGTTCGGACGGGTCCCATTTGCACTGCTCGGGATTGCCAATGATGCCGTCCTTGACGCCATCGGCTTCGTCGCAGGCTTCCGTCACGGCCTTTGTCACCAATGGCATCTTTCCGGCCGGCATCGACATGTCTGAGCCTTCGCCCCAGAGCAGGTTGTCGCGGACGATCGACCGCGCCTGGACCCGGTTCGAATAGACCGGCGCACCGGCGACGATGCCGTCATAGCTTTCAGGGAAACGCTGTGCGTGGACGAACCCCTGGCGGCCGCCGGTCGAGCAGCCGAGCCAGTAGGAACGGTCAGGCTTTCGCCCGCCATAGTGCTCGGCGGCCTGTTTGCCCACCACGGTCATCAGGTGGAAGGAGCGCCAGGCATAATCGCGCACCGCGTCCTCGTTCGGCAGGCCGGGCCCGTAGATCGGCCATTCGTCGTCATTGGCGCTGTGGCCGATATCGGTCTGGGCCGAGGCGTAGCCACGCTTCAGCGGGTCGGAGAAATTCTCCGCCCTGATCTGCCCGCCAAAGCCGCCGCCGCCGATCCCGAGGAACTTTCCATTCCACTCATTGGGAAGCCGGAACTCCACCCCGATGCGCGAGCCGGGCGTCGGCTGGATCGCGCCGGTGACGCGGCAATGTTCCGGCACGCCATCCTTTTCCGGAATGAGGGTGGCGCTTGTGACGAGCGTGTCGGTAAAAAGCCCCGGTTCGTTGAGGCTGCCGCATTCGACCGCCGGCTCCGCCCATGCCGTGGCCATCAAGGCCAGAAAGACGCCCGCTGTCAGGCAGGGCGCGACGATGTGTTTTTTCCGCATCTGGATCAGTTCCTCCGCAATGATGTCAGCACCGAAGCTCCTCCCCCGGTGCGACCCCAGTATATGGCGATGTTACATGCAATCAATGATACCTAGCATGCACACCCCTCTGGATTGCATGCATGGATTGGTGGACCAAGCGAAACGGCGTGACAGGGCAGGGGAGCTGACCTAGATCACGGCCTGTTCATCCAAGAGAATCGCATGTCCGACCACGTGAAGACCGAGTTCTGGCAGGGATTTCGCCACGGCCTGCCCGTCGCCGTGACCGCGCTGCCATTCGCCGTGCTTTTCGGCACGCTGGCGGTGGAGAACGGCCTCAGCGTGGGCGAAGCCGTGCTGATGAGCGCCGTGGTCTTCGCCGGCGCCAGCCAGATGGTCGGCATCGAACTGTTCGGCCAGCATATCGCGCCATGGATGATCGTCTTCTCGATCTTCGCGGTGAACTTCCGCCATGTGCTCTATTCGGCGGCGGTCGGGCGGCACACGCGCCACTGGACCTTGTGGCAGAAGGCGGTCGGCTTTTTCTTCCTCGTCGATCCGCAATATGCCGAGACGGAGCGCAAGGCCGCCTCCGGCGCCCGCGTCGGCTTCGTCTGGTATCTCGGAGTGGCAATTCCGCTCTACATTCTGTGGGTGGCCTGCGGCTGGCTGGGCGCGGAGTTCGGGCGGCTGATCCCGGACACCTATGCGCTGGGGCTCGATTATCTGCTGCCCATCTATTTTCTCGGCATGGTGCTGGATTTCCGCAAGCGGCCGCTCTGGACGCCAGTGGTGCTGACCAGCGGCGTCGCGTCCAGCATCGCCTATGCCTATGTCGGCTCGCCCTGGCATGTGTCGATCGGCGCGGCCGCTGGTATCCTGCTTGCAGCCATGCTCGCGCCCGCTGGTGCGAAGCCGGCCGCCGCGAGGGAGGAGGCGTGATGAACGAGACCGTGCTAATCATCCTGGCCGGCGCCGTCCTGACCTATCTCACCCGCATCGGCGGCGATATCGTCCTCTCCCGCTTCGACAACATCCATCCGCGTGTCGAGGCGGGGTTGAACGCCGTGCCGGCCGCCGTGCTGACGACGCTTGTCGCCCCGGCCATCATGAATGGCGGCGTGCCGGAGCTTGCCGCGATGTTCGTCGCCGGCCTCGTTTCGCTGCGCGCCGGGCTGATGACGATGTTCTCGGCCGGCGCGGCGGTGCTGATTGCGCTGCGCTATCTGCTGGGTTAGCGCCTAGGCAAGCGGTGCCGTGGCGGCTTCGAGCCAGGCCCGTACCTCGCCGTCGACCATCGGGCCGATCTCGGCCAGCACGCGCACGTGGTACGCGTCGAGCCAGTCGCGTTCCTCGGTTGTCAGCAGGTCAGCCGCGATGAGCCGCCGGTCGAAGGGAGCCAGCGTCAGCGTCTCGAAGCCGTGCATGGGAATGTCGCCGCCGGGCAGCGGTTCGGCCGGGGTCACCACGATGAGGTTCTCCAGCCGGATGCCGTAGGCGCCTTCCTTGTAATAGCCCGGCTCGTTGGAAACGATCATGCCCGGCAGCAGCTTTTCCGCACCGGTCTTTGCGATGCGCTGCGGGCCTTCGTGGACCGACAGATAGGCGCCGACGCCGTGGCCGGTGCCATGGGCATAGTCGAGACCGGCTTTCCACATCGCCATGCGCGCGACCGGGTCGATGTCCTGCCCACGCGTGCCGGCCGGAAAGCGCATCATGGAAATGCCGATCATGCCCTTGAGCACCAGCGTATAATGCCGCCGCATTTCCCCGGTCGGATCGCCGATCGCGACGGTGCGCGTGATGTCGGTCGTGCCGTCCTGATACTGGCCGCCGGAATCGACCAGATAGAGCTCGCCTGCCGCCAGCTTGCGGTTGGTGGGCACCGTCACCCGATAGTGGATGATCGCGCCATTCGGACCGGCGCCGGAAATCGTGTCGAACGAAATGTCGCGCAGCTTCATCTGCGTTTCATCTCCGACGCGCCGGCGAAAACCCTCCAGCGCCACCGCGACCGAAATCTCGTCTTCCTTACCGGCGGGGCGGCTCTGGAGCCAATGGAGGAAGCGCGTCACGGCAGCGCCGTCGCGCCGGTGTGCCGCCCGGGCGCCTTCCAGTTCCGCAGTGTTCTTTACCGCGCGCGGCAGGCGTGCGGGATCGGCCATCTCGACCACCGTGCCGCCGGCATCGGCTACCAGCATCCGCAGCCTTTCGGCCGCCAGCGACGGATCGAGGGCGACGCGCAGGCCGTCGCGTTCAAGCGCTGGCGCCAGCTCGGCGGGCTCCGCCAGCGTGCAGAGCTGGGTCAGATAGGCCTTGGCCTCGATGTCGAGCTTGCGGCTGTCGATGAAGAGCCTGTGCTCGCCATCGGCGGCGATGACAGCGAAGGCAAGCGCCAGCGGCGTATGGGCGACGTCCGAGCCGCGGATGTTGAACGCCCAGGCGACGGAGGAGGGGTCTGTCAGCACGGCGCAATCCGCGCCCTTGGCGCGGACCGCTTCGGCGAGGCGGGAAAGCTTGTCCCGCGCCAGTTCGCCCGCCAGTTGGAAGGGCTGGATCGCGACCTTGGCGAACGGCGGCGCTGGCTGGTCGCTCCAGATCGCGTCGACGGGGTTTTCCGCCAATGCCACGAGTTCCGCGCCACGCTCCTCAAGCGCGGAGCGCAAAGCCCGCGCCTCGGCGATCGTGTGCAGCCAGGGGTCGAAACCGATGCGTTGGCCAGCGGCGGCGTTCGATGCGAGCCACTTCGCGGGAGGTGTCTCCACCAGGCTCTCCACCTCGAAGGTGGCCAGATCGACCTGCGCGCGCACCTGCAGCGTGTAGCGGCCATCGACGAAGATATGGGCGCTGTTGGCCAGAATGAGCGCCGCTCCGGCCGAGCCGGTGAAGCCTGTCAGCCATTGCAGACGCTCGGCGCGCGGCGCGACATATTCACCCTGATGCTCATCGGCGCGGGGCACGAGCACGCCGTCCAGCTTGCGAGCGGCCATCCATTCGCGCAGCGAAGCCGCGCGGGTGATGCCCTGACCGGGATCGGTGACTGCGTCGAAACTCTGGAACATCGATATGCCTGCAAGAAATTGACCGGCGCAGAAGTTAGGCGATGAGCCGCGCGCGGGCAATCCGGCGCTGGCGTCAGCAAATGTATGAGGACTGTTTTGGTGCGACGCACCATTTTTTATTCGCACATGCAAAAATGCAAGGCCTGCCATGCACTTGCGGCACTGGTTTAACCGACCGGGAGCACCTATCTCATGAAGCGTGGAGGACAGGTTGTCCCAAAGGTATCAGGAGATGAAAATGGCACAGAACGCTGAACGTGGCTTCTTCCGTAGCGCGATGGATGCGCTCGTCGAGGCGCGTGCGCGGCAGGCCAATCGCTACGTCGCAAATGCGCTTCGCATTCTCGACGGTGAAGCCGTGCGTCGCGGCGGCAAGGTAGCCCGCTAAATTGCGGATGCCTGCGGGCATTCGATCTGAACGTTAAGGGCGGCTCTCGGGCCGCCTTTTTGTTTGCTCAGCGCTTCAAGTGGATGGTGACCCATCCTTCGCGATGCGTGGTCTGCACATGGCGGAAGCGCTGGTTCACATAGGCTGAAACCACCGCGTCGCGCTGCTTGTCGAGGATGCCCGACAGGATGATCGAGCCGCCGGGCGTCACATGGGCTGCCATGGCCGGCGCCAGCCGCATCAGCGGCCGCGCCAGAATATTCGCCACGATCAGGTCGAAGGGTCTCCAGGCGGCGAGCGCTGGATGGGCGAAGCCGACGGCCGTGACGCATTCCACCAGCGCACCGACACCGTTGAGGATGGTGTTCTCGCGGGCGACGCGCGTCGCGACGGGGTCGATGTCGGTCGCCAGCACCGGGATGTGGCAGAGCTTCGCCAGCGCGATGGCCAGCACCGCCGAACCCGTGCCCAGATCGAGCGCCGAGCGGGGCCGTTCGCGGCGGGCGACGGATTCGATCATGGCGAGGCAGCCGGCCGTCGTTCCGTGGTGACCGGTGCCGAATGCCAGCCCCGCCTCGATCTCGATCGCCAGATCGTTCGCCTGCCGGCGATCCCGGTCATGCGAGCCATGGACAAGGAAGCGTCCGGCGCGAACGGGCGCGAGACCCTGTAGCGTATGTGTCACCCAGTCGATATCGGGCAGCGTCTCGCGCTGGATGTCGCCGGCGGCCGCGCCAACCAGCTCCCTCACGCGCTGCTCGACCTCCAGCCCATCGCCATCGACATAGACCGACGCCTCGAAGATCGCATTGTCCTCGTCCACCTCCACGAAGGCCAAGGGAAAGCCGTCATCATCGAAGGCGGCTTCGAGCGTCTGGTAGGCGGCTTCAATCGCGGCGCGGGGACCGGAAAAATGAATGCGGCTCTGGCTCATCGTCCGGCGGCCAGCCGCTTCAGCTTGGCAACCGCATTGTCGGGGTTCTCGCCATAGGCGATAGTCCCGGCGAAATCGCCGCCGCGGTCAAGCAGCAGGATGGAGGCCGTGTGGTCCATCGTGTAGTCGCCCCCTTCCAGCGGCACCTTGCGCGAATAGATGCCGAAGGACTTCGCCATCGCGTCAACCTTGTCCGGTTCGCCGGTGATGCCGACGATGCGGTCGGAGACATTCGAGACATAGTTCTTCATGATCTCGGCCGTGTCGCGCTCGGGATCGACCGTGATGAAGAATGCATCGATATCGGCGCCTTCCGGACCGATCTGCTTCAGCCAGCCATCGAGTTCGAAGAGCGTTGTCGGGCAGATCTCGGGGCAATGGGTGAAGCCGAAGAACAGCGCCGTCGGCTGGCCGCGAAACGCCTTTTCCGTGATCGGCTGGCTGTTCTGGTCCACCAGCGTGAAGGGCGCGCCATATGCCTTCGCCGCATATTGGCGGTGATACCAGTCGAATGTCAGATAGCCCGCGGCGGCAACCATGAGCACCGCGATGCCGATGAGGATCGAACGCATCATATGAACCAGCCGCCAAATGGAGTTGAACTCAGAAACACCAGGAAAGGCCGGACTCGACCAGCGCCATATAGATTTGCGCACCCTTGTCCGACCACATCGCAAGAACCGCACCGCAAATGCCGGCGGCCAGCAGGGCGCCCGCGAGTACAGGAAGATGCAGCGATTGCAAGGTGTCTCTCATCACTCGACTATATAGCCTGCAAGGCACCTCGTACAAAGGTGCATCTTGCCGCAATGGCGCGCTTGTTAGCGGGCTTCGCCGCGGGTAAGCGATGTCCATGAGCGACGACCACCGTTTCGGCGATCCAAGGCCGCGAATCCATCCCACGGCCGAACTGAAGGGCTGTAAGGTCGGCCCCTATGCGGCAATCGCGGAGCGGGTGATCCTGCGGGAGGTCGTCATGGGCGATTTCAGCTATGTCGAGCGAGGGGCGGAGGGGCTCTATGCCACGATCGGAAAATTCTGCTCGGTCGCGGCCTATACCCGCATCAATGCGGTGGAGCATCCGCTCGAAAGGGTGACGACCCACAAGATCACCTACCGTCCGAACGAGTATTTCCGCTTCCATGGCCTCGACCAGGCCTTCCGTGAGCGCCGCCGGCAGCGCCCCGTGACGATCGGCAACGATGTATGGATCGGCCACGGGGCGATCATCCTGCCCGGCGTGACGGTTGGCGACGGCGCGGCCGTCGGGGCTGGGGCGGTGGTGACGAAGGATGTCGCGCCCTACCAGATCGTGGCGGGCAATCCGGCACGCCTCATCCGCCTGCGCTTTCCGGCCGAAACCGCCGCACGGCTCCGAAAGCTGTCATGGTGGGACTGGCCGGTTGCGCGCCTCTTCGAGGCCGTGCCCGACATGCAGCGAATGGCGATCGATGATTTTCTCGACAAATGGACGGCAATCTGCGCCGATGAAGAGCCGATGCGCGAGAATTAACCTAAACGCCTAAGGTTAAATCCGCTATATTTGATTGCACAAGTAATTTTTCACACCTTAAGGTTGTATTAACTGTCCTTGTCGTGCTCAGTTGTTTCCGGAGCTGCTGCCTGTGTGGGGAACACTCAAGCAAGCAAGGAGAACTGCAATGAAGGGCATGATCATCACTGTCGCCATCGTGGCCGCCATGTCTCTGCCGGCCGCAACCGCGCAGGCCGGCGGCTGGGGCTCGAAGGGCAACCAGACCGGCTCGTCGGGCGGGCTGGTCAACATCTCGCCGAACGTCAATCTCGGCAGCCTGAAGGCGCTCAACAATATCGGCGTGCTGAACGGCAACAATATCCTGTCCGGCAACAAGACCAATGTCGGCAACGGCATCCTGTCCGGCATCGGTATCGGCATCCTGAGCGGCAACAAGAGCAGCAACCGCTCCAACAGCGGCCACCGTCGCTGACGACCGTAGAGAAGGCGGGAGGTGCCATTTCACCTCCCGCCGCCATGGGAACACCGGCCGGATGCAATCGGTAAACTATTGATTTTATGGCGATCCCGACAGGATTCGAACCTGTGACCATCGGCTTAGAAGGCCGGTGCTCTATCCAGCTGAGCTACGGGACCGCAGAGCCCGTCAATGCGTCCAGGGCGTCCTGCGGTCATAGCGGAAATTCTCCGCATATGAAATCTGGCGGCGGCGCGACTCCTTGGGCTCTTCCACGCGGAAGGCGATGCCATGCTTGCTCGCATAAGCCTCTGCCGCTTCGCGGGTATCGAAGACCAGCTTGACCTGCCGGCGCATGTCAGAAGAGCTCGTATAGCCCATCAGCGGGTCGATGGTCAGCGGCGTCGCTGGATTGAACTCCAGAACCCATTGCCCGGTCTTGGCCTTGCCCGACTGCATGGCGGTCTTGGCGGGGCTGTAGATGCGGGCGGACATGGGCAATCTCCGATGCTCGGTACTTCAGGAAGTTCATGGTCGGAGCGAGAGGATTCGAACCTCCGACCCCCTGATCCCAAATCAGGTGCGCTACCAGGCTGCGCTACGCTCCGACGCCGGGCTGTTGCTTCCCACCGGCGATGCCGCTGTCGCGGCGACGAACCATGAGAAACAAAGCCTGTGCCTTGCGAAACAAGGAGGTTCCATCAAGGCCGCCCCTCCTAGAAGAAAACGCGGCGGAAGCCAAGGGGCCTTCGCGGCGCAGGATGCGGATCGGTTCTTTATCCCGCCTTGGTGAGGATCGACCCGTTGGAAACCCGGATGGTGCCGTCCTTCTGCATCTCGAGCGTGAAGCAGCCTTCGGTGCCGTCGGCGGGAATTGTCTGGCAATAGCGATCGCCGTCGAGGCGCCATTTGCCCTCGGCCGTTTCGCCATTGGTTCCCTTGTTTGTCACGGTGCCGTCGGCACGGTAGCTGCTCGATGCGCCGCTGGACGAGCTCCAGGTCGCACCCTCAAGCGCCGCCTTGATGCGCTCGCCATTCATCGGACCGGTCTGGTTCTCATTGCTGCAAGCCGCCAGAATGGCGGTGGCGGCAATGGCCGCGATCACAATGCCCCGCATGATTTTCTCCATCGCAATACAATGTTCAAAGAACTGCCAGGAAATCCGTTGCCTGAAACGATTTCGCTCATGGGAAGTTCCGCTGCTATTCTTATGCATAGGATTGTGACTGAAGTCACACAGGCGACCCCGGCCATACGCAAATATACGCGGAACTATCTATGCTGCGCGCGCCGCGGCCAGCGCGTCTTCGATATCGGCCTTGAGGTCGGCCACATCCTCCAGGCCGATCTGGAGCCGGATGATCGGGCCGCCGCGGTCGCCCGGCGTCACCAGCCGATCCTCCAGATTGACGTGGACGGCAAGGCTTTCGTAGCCGCCCCATGAATAGCCGAGGCCGAAGATCTGCAGCGCGTCGAGGAAGGCGTGCGCCTGCTCGCGCCCGCCGCCGTCGAGGACGATGGAGAAGATGCCGCTCGCGCCCGAGAAGTCGCGTTTCCACAATGCATGGCCGGGAAAGCTTTCCAGCGCCGGATGCAGCACCTCTTTCACGCCCGGCTGCGTCTCGAGCCAGCTTGCCAGCGCCAGCGCGCTCTGCTGGTGCCGCTCCAGCCGCACGCCCATCGTGCGCAGGCCGCGCAGCACCTGGTAGACATCGTCGGGCGCCGCACAGCAGCCAAGGGTGATATGCGCGTCGTGCAGCGGCTTCCAGCAGCGCTCATTGGCCGAGACCGTGCCGAGCAGGATGTCGGAATGGCCGGCGGGATATTTGGTCGCCGCGTGGATCGAAATGTCGACGCCATGGTCGAGCGGGCGGAAATAGAGGGGCGTCGCCCAGGTATTGTCCATCATCACGATCGCGCTGCGTTCATGGGCGGCTGCGGCAATGGCCGGGATATCCTGCATTTCGAATGTGTTCGAACCGGGCGATTCGGTGAACACGACCCGCGTGTTCGGCTTCATCAGCGCTGCGATGCCAGCGCCGATATCGGGCGGGTAATAGTCGACCGAAACGCCGAGGCGCCGCAGCATCGTGTCGGCGAAATGCCGGGTCGGATGGTAAACCGTGTCGACCAGCAGCAGATGGTCGCCGGCCGACAGGAAGGCGAGCAGGGGAATGGTGACGGCGGCAAGGCCGGAAGGCACGATGATCGTGCCTTCAGAGCCTTCCAGTCCGTCGATGGCATCGGCGAGCGCATCCGTGGTGGGCGTGCCCCGCGTGCCGTAGGTATAGCGCTGGGCGCGGTTCGCCATGGTCGCGGCGTCGGGGAAAAGCACGGTCGAGGCATGAACGACGGGCGGATTGACAAAACCGTGAAAGTCGCGCGGATCATGACCCAGATGAGCCAGCCGCGTATTGTCGCCCTTGTCGCGCAAGTCGGTCATGCCATGTCCTCTTTGAAAGCCTCCGCCCGGCTATAGCATGCCTCCTGAAAGCGGACACCGGTTTAGGGCGGATATGCGCGTGCGGGCCGGAAGCGCAAGAAAAATTGAAAACCTCAACTGCGCCGCGACAATGACCGGATGGATCGCGCCTGACAATGCGAACATGCCTGCCCGCCGGCTTACTGCCTTCTTATTCGCCATACGGCGGCGATTTCTGCACTTGCGGGCCGCAGTCTGCCTGCGAAGTCGGCGTTCGAAAACCAATACCTTATGCGACTTGACCGGCACGGAATAATGGCCTTCGATAATATCCGTGAATGGGAGGCGGGCGCCCCTCACCCCTGAAGGGATGTGACATCCGGCCACATAACCGGATGAAGGCGCGGGCCGCCGTGGGAACGATAACGGGGCAACGAACCCCCAACGAATAAGGGAATATGGGTATGAAAAACGTTCTGATGGCACTTGCCGGCGCTTCGCTTGCCTTCGTGGCGGGGTCCGCATCGGCCGACACGCTTGATGACGTCAAGGCGAAGGGCTTCGTGCAGTGCGGCACCAATACGGCGCTGCCGGGCTTCGCTGCGCCGGACAATCAGGGGGAGTGGAAGGGCTTCGACGTGGATTTCTGCCGGGCGGTGGCGGCAGCCATCTTCGGCGATCCGACCAAGGTCAATTTCACGCCCACCAATGCGACAGAGCGCTTTACCGCGCTGCAATCGGGAGAGATCGACCTCCTTGCGCGCAACACGACCTGGACGCTGAGCCGCGACACCAAGCTCGGCTTCAACTTCGCGGGCGTCAATTATTATGACGGCCAGGGCTTCATGATCAATTCCAAGAAGCTCACCGGCATCAACTCGGCCCTTCAGCTTTCGGGCGCCGCCGTCTGCGTGCAGTCTGGCACCACGACCGAACTGAACCTGGCCGACTATTTCGCCGCCAACAACATGCAGTACAACCCGGTGGTGTTCCAGGGCATCGAGGAGGTCAACCAGGCCTACGATTCGGGCCGCTGCGACGTGCTGACCACCGACCAGTCCGGCCTCTACGCATCGCGGCTCAAGCTGTCCACGCCGGACGATCACGTCGTGCTGCCCGAGATCATCTCCAAGGAGCCGCTCGGCCCGGTCGTGCGCCAGGGCGATGACAAGTGGTTCGACATCGTGAAGTGGACGCTTTTCGCGCTGATCCAGGCTGAGGAACTGGGCATCACCCAGGCCAATGTCGAGGAGATGAAGGGCTCGGCCAATCCCGAGATCAAGCGCATCCTCGGCATGGAAGACGGTTCCACGCTCGGCACCGATCTCGGCCTGACGAATGAGTGGGTCGTCAACATCGTCAAGGGCGTGGGCAATTACGGCGAGGTCTTCGAGCGCAATATCGGTGCGGGCAGCCCGCTCAAGATCGCGCGCGGCCTCAACCAGCTATGGACGAAGGGTGGCATCCAATACGCGATGCCGATCCGCTAGGCGGTCCAACAGGCCGGGAAGCGATCACGCTTCCCGGCTACCTTTTCAGGGGATCCGTCCATGGCGACTGTGGAGTCAGCGCGCCGGCACCCGGCCGAGCGCAGTTCGTTTATCTATGATCCGCGCGTCCGGGGCATCATCGTTCAGGTGCTCGTCTTCCTTGCCCTTGCGCTGCTGGTCTGGTGGATTGTCGGCAACACCATCGACAATCTGCGCCGCGCCAACATTTCTTCCGGCTTCGGCTTCCTTCAGGGCCGCAGCGGCTTCGACATTGCGCAGACGCCGATCGCATACAGCTCCAATTCGACCTATATACGCGCGCTGACGATCGGCCTTCTCAACACTCTGATCGTGGCGCTAGCGGGGATCGTCACCGCCACCATCATCGGCGGTCTGGTCGGTATCGGGCGCCTGTCGCGCAACTGGCTGATCCGCAAGCTGTGCATGGTCTATGTCGAGCTTTTCCGTAACATCCCGCCGCTGCTAGTCATCTTCTTCTGGTACTTCGGCGTGCTGGCGGTGCTGCCGTTGCCGCGCGATTCGGTCGACCTGCCGCTGGGCTCCTATGTGAACTCGCGCGGCCTCTACATTCCGCGCATCATCTTCGAGCCTGGCGCATGGCTGATCCTGGCCGGGCTTGTCGTCGGCCTCGTCCTGGCCTTCCTGACGGCGCGCTGGGCGCGGCAGCGCCAGATGGCCACCGGCCAGCCGTTTCCCGTCCTGCTCACCGGGCTGGCGCTGGTGATCGGCCTGCCGCTTCTGGGGGCGCTGGCAGGCGGATGGCCATTGTCGATCGAACTGCCGGAACTCGGCGCCTTCAACCTGGCCGGCGGTTTTCAGGTCAAGCCGGAATTCCTGTCGCTCTACCTGGCGCTGTCCTTCTACACGGCCTCCTTCATCGCCGAGATCGTGCGCGCCGGCATTCTGGGCATTCCACGCGGGCAGTCGGAAGCGGCTTTCGCGCTTGGCCTGCGGCCGGGGCCGACGCAGCGCCTCGTTATCCTTCCGCAGGCGGCGCGCATCATCATCCCGCCGCTCACCAGCCAGTATCTCAACCTGACCAAGAATTCGTCGCTGGCGATCGCCATCGGCTATCCGGATCTGGTTGCGGTAGGCCAGACGGCGATGAACCAGACGGGTCAGGCTATCGAAGTCGTCGTGATCTGGATGGTCGTCTATCTCTCGATCAGCCTGGCGACATCGGCCTTCATGAACTGGTTCAATGCGCGTGTCGCGCTTGTGGAGCGCTGAGCCATGCAGGGACATGACCAAGCCTTTGTCCGCACGCAACTGGAACTGCCGCAGCCGGCGCCGCGCAGCACGAGCGGCATCGGCCACTGGCTGAGAACGAACCTGTTCGCGACACCGCTGGACAGCGTGCTGACGCTGCTCGGCCTGCTGCTGATCGGATACATACTGCCTCCGTTCATCGGATGGGCCTTCATCGATGCCGTATGGAGCGGGCCTGACCGCTCGGTCTGCGCGACCGTGGTGCAGGGCGGCAGCCAGCCCGAAGGGTGGTCCGGCGCCTGCTGGGCTTTCGTGAACGCCAAGTTCGAGCAGTTCATGTATGGGCGCTATTCATTCACGCAGCGCTGGCGGGTCAATATCGTCGCGATCCTGTTCGTGCTGCTGTTCGTTCCGCTGATCATTCCGCGCGTGCCCTATAAGGGGCTCAACGCGATCCTGTTCTTCTTCGTCCTGCCGGTCTTCGCCTATTTCATGCTGGTGGGCGGCTGGTTCGGCCTTCAATATGTGCCGACGCAGCTGTGGGGCGGCCTGCTGGTGACGATGGTCATCTCCTTCGTCGGCATTGCCGTGTCCCTGCCGCTCGGCATTCTGCTGGCCCTGGGCAGGCGGTCTGAACTGCCGGTCGTCAAGATGCTGAGCGTGATCTTCATCGAGATGGTGCGCGGCGTTCCGCTGGTCACGGTGCTCTTCATGGCAAGCGTGATGCTGCCGCTCTTCCTGCCGGCCGGCATGACGTTCGACCGGCTGCTGCGCGCGCTTGTGGGCGTCTCGCTCTTCGCCTCCGCCTACATGGCCGAGGTCGTGCGCGGCGGCCTGCAGGCGATCCCGAAGGGGCAGTATGAAGGGGCGGATTCGCTCGGGCTCGGCTACTGGCAGAAAATGGTGCTGATCGTGCTGCCGCAGGCACTGAAGCTGGTCATTCCGGGCATCGTCAACACCTTCATCGGCCTCTTCAAGGATACGAGCCTGGTTTACATCATCGGCATGTTCGACCTGCTTGGCATCGTCCGGCAGAATTTCTCCGACACGAACTGGTCGTCGCCGCAGACGCCGGCCTCCGGCCTGCTCTTCGCCGGTTTCGTTTTCTGGATATTCTGCTTCGGTATGTCGCGTTATTCCATATGGATGGAACGACGCCTCGACACGGGATACCGGCGCTAGTCATCGGAGCAGCCACAGAGACAAAGGGGAACAGTCCATGGCAATCGAAAACGCAGTCAGCGCGCAGGAGATAGACGCCGACCGCTCCAAGATGAAGGTCTCCGCGACGGAAGTGGCGATCGAGATCGTCGGCATGCACAAATGGTACGGCGAGTTCCATGTGCTGAAGGATATCAACCTGAAGGTGATGCGCGGCGAGCGCATCGTGGTCTGCGGCCCTTCGGGCTCCGGCAAGTCGACCATGATCCGCTGCATCAACAGATTGGAGGAGCACCAGAAGGGCAAGATCGTCGTCGACGGGATCGAGCTCACCAACGACATCAAGAAGATCGACGAGGTGCGCCGCGAGGTCGGCATGGTGTTCCAGCATTTCAACCTGTTTCCGCACCTCACGATCCTCGAAAACTGCACGCTGGCGCCGATCTGGGTGCGCAAGATCCCGCGCAAGCAGGCCGAGGCAACCGCCATGCACTTCCTCGAACGCGTGAAGATCCCCGAACAGGCCAACAAATATCCCGGCCAGCTTTCCGGCGGCCAGCAGCAGCGCGTCGCCATCGCGCGTTCGCTCTGCATGAACCCGCGCATCATGCTGTTCGACGAGCCGACCTCCGCGCTCGACCCCGAAATGATCAAGGAAGTGCTGGAGACCATGGTCGGCCTGGCGGAAGAGGGGATGACGATGATCTGCGTGACCCACGAAATGGGCTTTGCCCGGCAGGTCGCCAACCGCGTCATCTTCATGGATCAGGGGCAGATCGTGGAGCAGAACACGCCGGCCGAGTTCTTCGACAATCCCCAGCACGAGCGCACGAAGCTGTTCCTCAGCCAGATATTGCATTGAGGGAAGCGAATAGGGAGTAGCAAATAGCGAATGGGGGGATTGCGCGCCCCGCGAACTGCGCACCCTCGTCGCTATTCGCTATTCGCTATTCGCTCCGCATCGTAGCCGTAGAGCCAGTCGAGATCGGCCGCGAGCTTGTCGTCGCCCTTCATCCTGAACACGACGTCGCGCGCCAGCGCCACGGGGCCGCGCGCATGCCAGGCGAGCCGGTTCAGTTCGCCGCGGGCCGCCACCCTGCGGATGCGGGGGCGTCGCAGCCTGTCATAGGCCGCCAGCGCGGTGGCAAGGTCTTCATGGCGGTCCAGCAGGGCGGCTAGCGTGACGGCATCCTCGATGGCCATGGCCGCGCCCTGTGCCGCGAAGGGCAGGATGGCATGCGCGGCGTCGCCGATCAGGACGAAACCGCCCGGATGCGTCCATCCGCAGTTCGGATTGGTGATGTGGAGCGGCCAGGGCGTCCATGTGCAGTCCCGGGCCAGATTGCGGATCTCGGCGGAGGCTCCGGCAAGGACCTCCGACATGCGCTCGGCCGAGGCGTTCCGCGACCAGACCTCCGGCATCGGCCGTCCGCGTGCGATGGCGACGAGGTTCATGTCTCCGCCGGCCAGCGGATAGACGATGAGATGGAATCGCGGATGGGCGAAGGCGGTGACCCGGTCGGCCGGCGCGATATGCGCGAGTGCTGCGCAGGCAGCACTGTCGTGCGCCAGCAAAGTGCGCCACGCCGTGTGGCCGGAAAACCGGCTGGCGCCCTCCACTCCGAGGTTCCGCAGGGTCGACCAGACGCCATCCGAGCCGATCAGCAGCGGTGCATGGCTCTGCTCATCCACCCCGCCGCGATCGATCGTGACGGCTATTCCATTAATCTCTGGGGCAAAATCGGTAACGGTCGCGCCGGTCTCGATCGGGATCGACAGGGCGGCGGCGGTTTCCAGCAGCGCGTCCTGCAAGGCGGCCCGCGCGGCGACCAGATAGGGAGCGCCCCAGCGCTTTCGGGCGGCAAGGCCGAGCGGGATCGTGGCGAGGGCACGCAGGCTGCGCGCATCGCGCATCGCGATGCATTGCGGCTCGGCGCTTCGCCCTTCCAGTCGCGGCAGGACGCCGAGGCGGTCGAGAAGGCGCGTCGCGTTCGGCGAGAGCTGGATGCCCGCGCCGATCGGCTGGAATTCCTCCGCGCGTTCGAGGATGCGGACGGCGCGGCCTTTTCTTGCCAGCGCGATTGCCGCGGCGAGCCCGGCAATGCCCGCGCCGGCGATGACGATCGGCTCAGCGCGCGTTCCTGCCATCGCCCTGCCGCGTCAGGCCGCGTGGGCGATGAATGCCGCGCCTTCGGGAAGGGTGTCCATCCCCTTCAGCGACGGATCGTAGACATAGAGCGTGGAGCAGTAGGGGCAGACCTTTTCATTGTCGTCGCCCATGTCGAGATAGACATGCGGATGGTCGAACGGGGGCAGGGCGCCCACGCATTTGAATTCCTTCACGCCAATGGCGATCCGATGGTGCCCGGCATCGTTCTGGAAGTGCGGAATGGAATGACCAGCCATCTCAAATCCCCGGATCTGTCAAATGTGCGGCCGGCTTCACCGGCATGCCGGCGGGTTTGTAGCATAAGAATCGGCAATGCAAGTGACGTGATATGAAACTGTCGCAAAAGACTGGCAGGACACGCCGAGCCGGTGCAGGATGCCGGCATGCACAGGGGAAGAAGATGAACGAGTTGAAGCCGGTACTGACGGAGTTCACCGGAGATGCGAAGCCGGTGGAGGGCGCCGAGGCCAATCCCGATCGCTTCGTCAACCGCGAATTCTCGTGGCTCCAGTTCAATCGCCGCGTGCTGGAGGAATCGCAGAACCCCCACCACCCACTGCTGGAGCGTCTTCGCTTCCTCGCCATTTCGGCCACCAATCTCGACGAATTCTTCATGGTCCGCGTTGCCGGTCTCGCCGGCCAGGTCCGCCAGGGCATCACCGCGCGCAGCGCCGACGGGCGCACCCCGCAGCAGCAGCTCGACCAGATCCTCATCGAGGTTGGCAACCTTCAGGCCGAGCAGCAGGAAAACCTGCTGACGCTGCTGGCGCTTCTGAAGGAGGAGCGCATCGAGCTCGTGCGGCCGGATGCCCTGCTCAAGGATGACAAGATCTGGCTGGAACAGCATTTCCAGGAAGCCATCTTCCCGGTACTGACGCCGCTTTCCATCGATCCGGCGCACCCGTTCCCGTTCATCCCCAATCTCGGCTTCTCCATTGCATTGCAGCTGCGGCACAATCGTAACAAGGAGGAGATGTCGGCGCTGCTCAGACTGCCGGTCGCCCTCCAGCGCTTCATCGAGCTGCGCGAGCGCAAGGGGGTCATCCGGCTGATTACGCTGGAAGATGTGGTCGCCATGTTCATCGGCCAGCTTTTCCCCGGCTATGAGGTGAAGGGCTCCGGCACGTTCCGCATCATCCGCGACAGCGATATCGAGGTGGAGGAAGAGGCGGAAGACCTGGTGCGCCTGTTCGAATCGGCGCTCAAGCGCCGCCGCCGCGGCCAGGTGATCCGCATCGAATTCGATTCCGAGATGCCGGAATTGCTGCGCGACTTCGTCGCCGGCGAGCTTGGAGTGGCGGCCGCGCGCATCAGCGTGCTGACCGGCCCGCTCGCGGTGAGCCAGATTTCCGAGATCGTCGGCCTGCCGCGTCCCGACCTCAAGTTCGAGCCCTACAATCCGCGTTTCCCGGAGCGCATCCGCGAAAATGGCGGTGACTGCTTCGCTGCGATCCGCGAGAAGGACATCGTCGTCCATCACCCCTATGAGAGCTTCGACGTGGTCGTGCAGTTCCTGCGGCAGGCCGCGCAGGATCCCGAGGTCGTGGCAATCAAGCAGACCCTTTATCGCACCTCGAACGACAGCCCGATCGTGCGCGCGCTGATCGACGCGGCGGAGGCCGGCAAGTCGGTCACTGCGCTGGTCGAGCTCAAGGCGCGCTTCGACGAGGAGGCCAATATCCGCTGGGCGCGCGACCTTGAGCGCGCCGGCGTGCAGGTGGTGTTCGGCTTCCTGGAGCTGAAGACCCATGCCAAGATGTCGCTGGTGGTGCGCCGCGAGGACGGCAAGCTGCGCAACTACGTGCATCTGGGCACCGGCAACTATCACCCGATCACCGCGCGCATCTACACCGATCTGAGCTATTTCACCTCCCATCCGGCGGTGGCGCGCGATGTCGCGCAGGTGTTCAACTTCATCACCGGCTATGCCGAGCCGGCGGAGCAGATGCGGCTCGGTGTTTCCCCCTTCACGCTGCGCAAGCGCATCCTTTCGCATATTGCCGACGAGATCGAGCATGCCAGCGAGGGGCGGCCGGCGCAGATCTGGATGAAGATGAATTCGCTGGTCGACCCGGCGATCATCGATGCGCTCTACAAGGCCAGCGCCATGGGCGTCGAAATCGATCTGGTGGTGCGCGGCATATGCTGCCTGCGGCCGCAGGTGCCGGGCCTGTCGGAAAATATCCGCGTGAAGTCGATCGTCGGCCGGTTCCTCGAACACAGCCGGATCTTCTGCTTCGGCAACGGCCACGGCCTGCCTTCCGACGAGGCGATCGTCTATATCGGCTCGGCCGATATCATGCCGCGCAACCTCGATCGGCGCGTCGAGCTGATCGTGCCGATCACCAACGCGACTGTGCATGAACAGATCCTCGGCCAGATCATGCTGGGCAATATCATGGACAACCAGCAAAGTTTCGAAGTATTGCCGGACGGGACCTCGCGGCGAATGGCGCCCGAGGAAGGCGAAGAGCCGTTCAACGCTCAGGAATATTTCATGACCAATCCCAGCCTGTCCGGACGTGGTGACGCCCTGAAGAACAATGCGCCCAAGCGCATCACGCAGCATCGCCGCCGCAAGAAAGCCAGCGCCGCGCCTGCTGCATGATTGTCGCTTCGCAGGGAAGGCTGCAGGGAAGGCGGCCCATATCCATCATCGACATCGGGTCGAACTCCATCCGTCTTGTCGTTTATGAAGGTGTCGCCCGCTCTCCCACCGTGCTCTTCAACGAAAAGATGCTGGCGGGCCTGGGGCGCGGCATCGTCACCACCGGCCGCCTCGATCCTGACGCCGCGCGCCGCGCGATCAGCGAGTTCCGCCGTTTCCGCGCTTTGTCGGAGCAGGCGGGCGCCCGCGAACTGCACGTGATCGCCACGGCGGCCGCGCGCGAGGCCGCCAATGGCGCCGAGTTTATCCGGCAGGCCGAAGAAATTCTGGGCACCGGCATCCGCGTGCTCTCTGGCCGCGAAGAGGCTTACTACTCCTCCCGCGGCATCATTTCCGGTTTCCATCCGGCCGACGGGATCGCCGGCGACCTCGGCGGCGGATCGCTCGAACTGGTGGATGTGCGCGGCAAGCAGGCCGGGGAGGGCATCACCCTGCCGCTCGGCGGCCTGCGCCTGCAGGACATGGCGAAGAATTCTACCGAAGTCGCCGCCAAGCTGGCGCGGAAGGAATTGCAGCGCGCGAAACTTCTGTCGCAGGGGCGGGGTCGCGTCTTCTATGCGGTCGGTGGCACCTGGCGAAACCTGGCGCGGCTCCACATGATGTCGGTAGGCTATCCGCTCAACGTCATGCACCATTATGAACTGGGCATCGAGGCCTCTGCCGGCTTCCTCGCGCAGGTGGCGACGGGCGACCTCGACAAGATCAAGGGCATCGAGCGCATTTCCAAGAGCCGCCGGGCGCTGCTGCCCTATGGCGCGCTGGTGCTTCAGGAAATCATCCGGGCGATGAAGCCGTCCACCGTGCTCCTCTCCGCGCTCGGCGTGCGCGAGGGCTATCTCTACTCGCAGCTCAGCGAACAGCAGCAGGCGGAAGATCCGCTGATCTCGGCCGCCGAGGAACTGGCGGTACTGCGGGCGCGGTCCGTCACCCATGCGCATGAACTGGCGAAATGGACGGGCGAATCGCTCGCCGCATTCGGCGTCGCCGAAACGGATGTGGAGGCGCGCTACAGGCGCGCCGCCTGCCTGCTGGCGGATATTGGCTGGCGCGCCCATCCCGAATATCGCGGCACGCAGTCGCTCAACATCATCGCGCATGCTTCCTTCATCGGCGTGGACCATCCCGGCCGCGCCTTCATCGCGCTGACCAACATGTTCCGCCACGAAGGCGTGTTCGGCGAGCAGGTGGCGCCAGAAATGCGGGCGCTGGCCGGTGCCGACTATGTAGAGCGTGCCCGCCTGCTGGGTGCCATGATGCGCGTCGTCTACCTTCTGTCCGCCTCCATGCCCGGCGTCATTCCGGGCCTGCGCTGGCAGAAGCGCGGCGAAAAAGCACTCACCTTGCTCGTTCCGCCCGAACATGCGGGACTGCTGGGAGAGCGGCTCGACGGGCGCGTGGCGCAGCTGGCAAGGCTGACCGGCTACGATCTGGCCATCGCCGCCGGCTGATCCTCGCGCCTGCTATTCACCCACATTTGCGCGCAGGTTTCGATGATGACCCGCGCACCGCGCTCGAGCTGCTGCAGGGTGAGCGCATTGGTCGGCGCGTCACCCTCTGCGGCGAGCGGCGGCACGTGGATGAAACCCGTCATGTCCGGCGCGAAATGCGGGAAATGGGTGCTCGCCGAAAGGTAGAACAGGTAGTTGCAGAGATAGCCGCCGGCATCGTCCGACCATGAAACCGGAAGACCCTCCGACATCAGGCGTTTTTCGATCATGTCGAGCGGCAGCGTCGACACGCATTGCTGCCCGCCTTCCCAGATGCAGAATGCCTCCGGTTGATAGCCTGCATTGTCGGGTGTGTTCTTGCGGATTTCATTGCGCGCCACCCGCTCCAGCCGGAACCCCTTCGCCTCCCGGGCGAGACCGAAATGGATGGAGATGTCGGGTGGAAACTCTTTGCCGATCTGCTCCAGCCGTGGACCGATGCCGGTATATTCGACCGCAAGCACCTCCGCGCGCAATTCCCATGCGCCGATGGGCGGCTCGGCGCGCAGACGCCCCACCAGCGCCTCGGTCGGGTTGACCGGGGCGCCGGGAAACACGGAAAAGCCGGTGACGAGGATGCGGGGATGGGCGGTCATATGCGCCATCCTCGCATGCAAGGCCGCCCGGCGTCAGTCCTTTTTCGGCGGGTTCACGCGCAGATGAAGCTCGCGCAGTTGCTGCGGTGTAGCCGGCGCAGGCGCGGCCATCAGCAGGTCATAGGCCTGCTGGTTCATCGGGAACATCGTCACTTCGCGCAGGTTCTTCGCGCCGACCAGCAGCATGACGATGCGGTCGATGCCCGCCGCCATGCCGCCATGCGGCGGCGCGCCATACTGGAAGGCGCGGTAGAGGCCGCCGAAGCGCTCTTCCACGGTCGCCCGGTCCAGCCCGACGATCTCGAACGCCTTCACCATCGCCTCGGGCAGGTGGTTGCGGATGCCGCCCGATGCGATTTCGAAGCCGTTGCAGACCATGTCGTACTGGAATGCCTTGAGCGTCAACGGCTCCTGCCCCTCCAGCGCCGCCAGGCCGCCCTGCGGCATTGAGAACGGGTTATGGGCGAAATCGACCTTCTTCTCGTCCTCGTTCCACTCGTAGAAGGGGAAGTCCACGATCCAGCAAAGCTCGAAACGGTCGCGGTCGACAAGGTTCAGCTCCTCGCCGGCGCGCGTGCGCGCCGCACCCGCGAAGGAGACGAACTTCATCGGGTCGCCGGCGACGAAGAAGCAGGCGTCACCATCATCGAGGCCAAGCTGGGTGCGGATCGCATCGGTGCGCTCCTCGCCGATATTCTTGGCGAGCGGGCCGGCGCCCTCCAGCTTCTCGCCCTCTTTGCGCCAGAAGATATAGCCCAGCCCCGGCTGGCCTTCGCCCTGTGCCCATGAGTTCATGCGGTCGCAGAAGGCGCGCGAGCCGCCGGTTCTGGCGGGAATCGCCCATATTTCGGCCTTGGGGTCGTTGGCGAGGATGTTGGCGAACACCTTGAAGCCCGAGCCGCGGAAATGATCCGACACATCTTCCATGACGATCGGGTTGCGCAGGTCAGGCTTGTCGGAGCCATATTTGCGCATGGCCTCGTCATAGGCGATGCGGGGGAATTTCTGCGTGACCGGCTTGCCCTCCGCGAAGGTCTCGAAGACCGAGCGCAGCACCGGCTCCATAGTGGACAGGATGTCCTCCTGCTCCACGAAGCTCATTTCGAGGTCGAGCTGGTAGAATTCACCCGGCAGGCGGTCGGCGCGCGGATCCTCGTCGCGGAAGCAGGGCGCGATCTGGAAATAGCGGTCGAAGCCGCTCATCATGATGAGCTGCTTGTACTGCTGCGGTGCCTGCGGCAGCGCGTAGAAGGTGCCGGGATGGATGCGGCTCGGCACCAGGAAGTCGCGCGCGCCTTCCGGCGACGAGGCCGTCAAGATCGGCGTCGAATATTCGGTGAAGCCCGAATCCGCCATACGTGCGCGCATTTCCGCGATGATCTTCGTGCGCTGCACGATGTTGCGATGCAGCGTTTCGCGGCGCAGGTCGAGGAAGCGGTAGGTGAGGCGGATATCCTCGGGATAGTCGGGCTCGCCGAACACCGGCAGCGGCAGTTCCTTGGCCACCGACAGCACTTCCATGTCGCGCGCGAAAATCTCGATCTCGCCCGTCGGCAGGTTGGCGTTGGCGGTTTCGGCAGTGCGCGCTTTCACCTCGCCGTCGACGCGGATCACCCATTCGCCGCGCACGGTTTCTGCGGTCTTGAAGCAGGGCGAATCCGGATCCGCCACGATCTGCGTCAAGCCGTAATGGTCGCGCAGGTCGATGAAGAGCAGCCCGCCATGGTCGCGCACGCGGTGCACCCAGCCGGAGAGGCGGACGGTCTGGCCGACGTCGGATTTTCTGAGCTGGGCGCAGGTATGGCTGCGGTAACGATGCATGGGAATGGTCCGGATTGTTGGGGCAGTGCGTAGCCTGCCAATTTGGCGCGGAAAAGCGCATGCAAGGGCAGGTTTGTCAAGGCGAGCATGGGGCAGCCGGCAGGGCAGGCGCATGTGTCGCCCTCACGGTTGCCATGATCCGGCTCCACCGGCTGCGGTTCATCAACAGCGCCGCGTCACATTCCACGACGAATTGTCGTCATACTCACCCGCATGTCCTCGATTCGTCCCCTCATTCCCCTGTTGATCGCCGCCGGCATTCTTCTCGGCGGCAACGGCGTACAGGGCACGCTGATCGCTCTGCGCGGCGTGCAGGAGGGCTTTTCGGCCGAAACCATCGGCTTCATGGGAACGGCCTATTTTGTCGGTTTCCTGCTTGGCTGCCTGTGGATCGTCCAGGTCATGCGCGCGGTGGGCCATGTGCGGACCTTCGCCACCTTCGCGGCCATCGCATCCGCGGCGACGCTGGTCATGGCGCTCGCCATCGATGCGCCGACCTGGATCGCGATGCGCTTCGTATCCGGCTTCTGCTTCGCCGGTCTGTTCACCGTAATCGAGGCATGGATGAATGCCGGCGTGCAGAACCGCGACCGCGCGCGGGTGACGTCGGTCTACCGCATCGTCGATCTGGGCTGCGTCACCGGCGCGCAGTTCCTGATCCCGCTCTTCGGCGTCGAGGGTTTCGCCATCTTCGCCGTCATGTCCATCATGATCACGCTGTCGCTCGTGCCGGTGTCGCTCGGCGACCGCTCCAGTCCTTCGCCTCCCGAGGATGTGAACCTCGACCTGCGCCGCGCCTGGCTCATATCGCCGCTCGGCGCCATGGGCTGCATCGCCGTCGGCCTGACCAACAGCGCCTTCCGCACGCTGAGCCCCATCTATGCGCAGGATATCGGCTTTTCGGTCACAGACGTGGCCGCCTTCGTCTCGGTATCCATCATCGGCGGCGCGGTGATCCAGTATCCGCTCGGCTACCTGTCGGACCGGTGGGACCGCCGTTTCGTGCTGCTGGCCATGACGATCTGCTCCATGGTCGCCGCCTTGGTGCTGGCGGTGGCGGCCGGAACCAATGCGATGGCCAATTTCGTCGTCGTCTTCATCTTCGGCTCGGTGGCCATGCCGCTCTATTCGCTGTCGGCGGCGCATGCGAACGACCATGCGCAGAAGAACGAATTCGTCATGCTGAATGCGGCGCTCATGCTTTTCTATTCCATCGGCGCCGTGGGCGGGCCGATCATGGCTGCCTGGGCGATGGGCTTTCTCGGTCCGCACGGACTTTTCTACTACACCGCCGCCGTCTACGGCGTCTTCATCGCGCTGATCCTCGTCCGCATGCGCGCCCGGCCGGGCGTTCCGCCATCCAGGCGCGGGCGGTTCGTCGCGCTTCTGCGTACCTCGCCCTTCTTTGCGCGTCTGGCGGGGAGGCCGCGCGGCGATAATCCCCCAAAAAGCGACCGCGGGACGCTTCAATAAGCCGACAAATGTGCATAAACAGGCGGCATGGATCTTATAACCACGCAAGAACAGCTTGAGAGCGTCGTTGCGGCGCTGAGCAAGTCAGCCTTCGTCACCGTCGATACGGAATTCATCCGCGAGACGACATTCTGGCCCGAACTCTGCCTTATCCAGATGGCCGCCCCGGGCGTCACCGCGCTTGTCGATCCGCTGGCGGAAGGAATGGACCTCGCGCCATTTTTCGCGCTGATGGCCGACGAGGCGGTGCTGAAGGTCTTCCACGCCGCGCGGCAGGACATCGAGATCGTCTTCAATCTCGGCGGCCTCATCCCCCATCCGGTGTTCGACACGCAGATCGCCGCCATGGTCTGCGGCTTCGGCGACAGTGTCTCCTACGATCAGCTGGTCCAGAAGATCACCGGCACCCGCCTCGACAAGTCCTCCCGCTTCACCGACTGGCGCCATCGGCCGCTGTCGGACCGCCAGCTCGAATATGCACTGGCCGACGTGACCTGGCTGATCCCCGTCTACGAACATCTGCGCGACGAGCTGGAGCGCGAGGGCAGGGCGCATTGGGTCAATGAGGAAATGGAAGCGCTGACCGCGCGCGAGACCTATGACACGCGCCCCGAGGATGCGTGGAAGCGGCTCAAGATGCGCGTGCGCAAGCCCATCGAATTCGCCATCATCAAGGAGATCGCGGCCTGGCGCGACCGTGAGGCGCGGGGCCGCAACGTGCCGCGCGGGCGCGTCCTCAAGGACGATGCCCTCTACGAGGTGGCCCAGCAGGCCCCGCGCGACGTGGCCGCGCTGTCGCGCCTGCGCGCCGTGCCGAAAGGCTGGGAGCGGTCCTCTTCCGCGGCGGGCCTGCTGGAAGCCGTCAATCGCGCCTTCGACATCCCCAAGGAAGAACTGCCGAAGCTGCCGAAATTCGTGCAGCCGGCCGAAGGTACCAGCGCGGCGGTGGAACTGCTGAAGGTGCTGCTGCGCCTGGTGGCGGAAGCCCAGGGCGTCGCCCCCAAGGTGCTCGCATCGAGCGACGATATCGAGCGCATTGCCGCCGAAGGCGAGGATGCCAAGGTCGATGCCTTGGCCGGCTGGCGCCGTGAAGTGTTCGGCGAACAGGCGTTGAAACTGGTGCGGGGCGAAATTGGCCTGCGTTTCCACCACCGCCGCATCGCGACCTACGAGCTGCCGCAGGCAGCCGAATAGAAAGACGGCGCCTTGTGGGGCGCCGTCGCAAGTTCCGCTACTCGTTTGCAGTGACCGTGACGCCGAGCTGCTGCGGCAGCCCCTGCGGCGCGCTCATTGCGCCGGCCACGATCAGTGCGAAGGGCACCGGCGCCGTCGGCCGGGCGGTGATCTTGAGGCTCTGCGGATCGTCGAGGAATGCAGAGACCGCCGTGGTCACCATCTGGGTGAATTCGGGATTGTTGAGCTGCATCATCATGAAGGGCACGACCGCCTTCGCCTGGTTCGCAATCACTTGCGGGGTCTGGCCCTGCTGGCTGGCGAAATAGTCCAGCACCTTGCCGGTGAGCGAATCGTCGTTGAAGCTGATCTCGGCCCCGGTGAAGGTGAGCTGCTGCATGAGGCCGAGCATCGCCAGCCCGGCGGCGGAATTGTCGGCGCCTTCCGGCGCATTTGCGAGCTGTTCCTGCATCTGGCGCAGCGACTTCATGAAGGCGGGCGTATAGCCTCCGAGGTCGAGCTTGAGGCCGAACGTGCCGGCATCGACGCCGGTAATGTCGAACTGGGTCAGCGCCAGCTTGCCGCTGGTCGGCTCCCAGCTCCCGTCGAATTCGAGATAGCCCTCGACCGTGTCGTAGCCCATGGCGCTTGCCGCCGCCTTGGCCGAGGGATTGTCGATCTTCGAAAGGGCGAGCGTGAAGCCCTCCGCCGCGCCCTCGAAGGTCATTTCTCCACCGTCCTCGGGTGCGTCGATCGCCACATTCACATCGGTCAGCGTGAAGATCTCGGCATTGTCCATCGACACGCGCACTTCGCCCAGCCGTGCATTGTCGTAGAGGATCGAGGTGCCATAGGCGTTCTCGATGCCTTCCTTGGTCAGCACGACGCCTTCGAGCGACACGTCATTGACGGAAGCCGTCATCGCATCGTCGGCATATTGCCAGCTCGGCATGAGCACTTTCTCGATCGTATAACCGTCATTGGTCTGTTCGGGGGCGATGAGCTCGATCTTGGCCAACTCGACCGGCGCGTCGCCCGTGTCGATGGTGACGCCGTCGAGCGCGGTCACCGGCTTGCCCTCGGCATTGTCATAGCTGGAGACGCTCTTCCACTCGATCCGGGTGCCTTCCTCGGCCATTGCGGACTTGAAGCGATCGAGCAGCGCCTGGTTTGCCTGCGCGTGGAGCGGCACGCTAAGCGCCAGCGTGAGAAGTCCCGAAACCGCAGCCGGCATGGCAAAGCGCGTAAGTCTCATTATCATTACCCCGGACATTTGCTGAATAGCCCGCATCGCCTGGGGATGATCCAGGCCGCATCGGGGCACCGGCGCAGATGACGTCAAAACGATGGAAAACGCAAACGAAACGTCCCGGCGGCAAGGACACGTCTGTGCAACAAATTGCGACGATCGGTATGAAAAGCCCGTCGGCCTTGCCGCGAATCGCCCGCTCGGCTAACCCCGAATCATGGGAAAAAGCATGGTTCCGCCGCCCGACGGGGGCAAAGACGACAATATCGAGCCGGTCGACCTGAAAAAGGCGCTTGAGGAGCGTTACCTCGCCTATGCGCTGTCGACCATCATGCACCGCGCGCTGCCGGACGTGCGCGACGGGCTGAAGCCGGTGCACCGCCGCATCGTCCATGCCATGCGGCTCGCCCGCCTTGATCCCGGCCAGCGCTTCTCCAAATGCGCGGCCATCGTCGGCGACGTGATGGGCAAGTTCCACCCGCATGGCGACCAGTCCATCTACGACGCGCTGGTGCGCCTCGCGCAGCCCTTCGCCATGCGCTATCCGCTGGTCGACGGGCAAGGCAATTTCGGCAATATCGACGGCGATAACGCCGCCGCCATGCGCTACACCGAAGCGCGCATGACCGAGGCGGGCGCCATGCTGCTCGAAGGCATCACCGAGGATGCCGTTGATTTCCGCCCCACCTACAATGAGGAGGACGAGGAGCCGGTCGTCGTTCCCGGCGCCTTCCCGAACCTGCTCGCCAACGGTTCGTCGGGCATTGCCGTTGGCATGGCGACCTCGATCCCGCCGCACAATGTGGCGGAGCTTTGCGATGCCGCGATCCGCCTCATCGACGATCCCGATGCGCCGGTCGCCGCATTGATGGAATTCGTCCAGGGGCCGGATTTCCCGACCGGCGGCATCATTGTCGACGACCGCGCCTCGATCCTCGACGCCTATGAGACGGGCCGCGGCGGCTTTCGCGTGCGTGCAAAGTGGGAGACGGAGGATCAGGGCCGCGGCACCTATGTCGTTGTCGTCACCGAAATCCCCTATGGCGTGCAGAAATCGCGCCTGATCGAGAAGATCGCCGAGCTGCTTCTGGCCCGCCGGCTGCCGCTGCTGGAGGATGTGCGCGATGAGAGCGCGGAGGACATCCGCCTCGTGCTCGTGCCCAAGAGCCGCAGCGTCGATCCCGCCATCCTGATGGAATCGCTCTTCAAGCTGACCGAGCTCGAAGCGCGCTTTCCGCTCAATATGAACGTGCTGTCGCGCGGCAAGGTGCCGGGTGTCATGTCGCTGAAGGGCGTGCTGGCCGAATGGCTGGAGCATCGCCGCGAAGTGCTGGTGCGGCGTTCCAGGCATCGGCTAGCGGCCATCGAGCGCCGGCTGGAGGTGCTGGGCGGCCTGCTCGTCGCCTATCTCAACATCGACGAGGTGATCCGCATCATCCGCGAGGAGGATGAGCCCAAGCCCGTCATGATGGCGCGCTGGTCGCTCACCGACCTTCAGGCCGAATCGATACTCAACATGCGCCTGCGCGCCCTGCGCAAGCTGGAGGAGATCGAGATCCGCAAGGAGCATGACGATCTCACAGCGGAGAAGGGCCAGATCGAGGCGCTGCTGGCTTCGCCGCAGAAGCAGTGGCAGACCGTGCGCTGGCAGGTGGAGGAGGTGCGCAAGACCTTCGGCCCCGACACCGAGCTCGGCCGCCGCCGCACCGCTTTCGCCACCGCGCCGACGCACGACCTGACCGACATCCATCAGGCGATGATCGAGAAGGAGCCGATCACCGTCGTCGTGTCCGAAAAGGGCTGGCTGCGCGCCATGAAGGGCCATATGGCCGACTTCTCGACGCTCACCTTCAAGGAAGGCGACTCGCTCAAGCTCGCCTTCCATGCCCAGACGACGGACAAGATCCTCGTCTTCACCACAGGCGGCAAGTTCTACACGCTGGGCGCCGACAAGCTGCCGGGCGGGCGTGGCCACGGCGAGCCCATCCGCATCATGGTGGACATGGAAAACGACCAGGCGATCGTCACCGCCTTCGTACACGATCCGGCGCGCAAGCTGCTGCTGGTCAGCCATGAGGGCAACGGCTTTGCCGTGCCCGAGGCCGAGGTCGTCGCCAATACCCGCAAGGGCAAGCAGGTGATGAACGTCAAGACCCCGGACGAGGCGCAACTCGCCATGCCGCTGGCCGGCGACCATCTCGCCATCGTCGGCGAGAACCGCAAGATGCTCGTATTCGCGCTGGCCGACATTCCGGAAATGACGCGCGGCAAGGGCGTGCGGTTGCAGAAATACAAGGATGGTGGCGTTTCCGACGCGCGGCCGTTCAGCCTTGCCGAGGGCCTGACATGGACCGACTCGGCCGACCGCACGCACACCCGCTCGGCAACCGATCTGGCCGAATGGATGGGCGCGCGCGCCAGCGCCGGCCGCATGGTGCCCAAGGGCTTCCCGCGCACCGGAAAATTCGGCTAGTTCCAGGCCGTCTTGCCCCTGCGCGACATCGCCATTTGGCTGCAACCGCATTTCGGCTTGCATCCGCCGCCGCAGGCGGCGAGAGGGCTTCGCATGGCGTGCCGCGCCACCTATAAGGCGACGATATTGTGGGAGACCGACCATCATGCAGAAGACCGCGAGCGGTAAAATGACAGTCTATGCCGCGCTGGCGCAGAATCTTTCGGACCTTGGCGTGGACACGATGTTCGGCCTGATCGGCGATGCCAATCTCTATATGGCGGATTCCTTCGTGCGCGATTGCGGCGGGCAATATGTGTCGGCCACGCATGAGAACAGCGCGGTGCTGATGGCGCTGGGCTATGCGCAGGTGACCGGCAAGGTGGGCGTGGCGACGGTCACGCACGGCCCCGGCCTCACCAACACGATCACGGCGCTGACCGAAGGCGTCAAGGGCACCACGCCGATGGTGCTTCTGGCCGGCGACACGGCCGTGACGGACAGGGACAATTTCCAGAACGTGCCGCAGCGCGAACATGTGCTGGCCACCGGCGCCGGCTTCGAGCAGCTGCGCGCCCCGTCCACCCTGTCGGAAGACCTCGGCCTCGCCTTCCGCCGCGCCCAGGTGGAGCGCCGCCCGATCGTCTTCAACATGCCGGCCGACTTCCAGTGGCAGGAGGTGGATTACCGCTTCGTGCCCGTATCGCTGTCGGAGAACCGTGGCGTGGTGCCGGAGAGCGACGATCTCGACAATGCGGTGGGCATTATCGCAGCCGCCCGTGCGCCCGTCGTGCTGGCCGGGCGCGGTGCTGGGGATGAACGGTCGAAGGCGGCACTTGTCCGCCTCGCTGAGCGTATCGGCGCGCCGCTCGCCACGACGCTCAAGGGCCGCGGCCTGTTCCGTGGCGAACCGTTCAATCTGGGCGTCTTCGGCACGCTGGCGACGGATACGGCCGCCGAGACGCTGGGCGCGGCCGATTGCATCATCGCCTTCGGCGCCGGCCTCAACAAATACACCGCCGGCCATGGCGCCTATCTCGATGGCAAGCGCGTCGTGCAGGTCAATCTGGAGCGCGGCGAGGTAGGCCGGTCGCGCCCGGTGGACGCCGGCGTGGTGGGCGATCCGGCGCTGACGGCGGACAAGTTCGTGGAACTGCTCGATATGGCCGAAATCCCGTCCTCGGGCTTCCGCACCGACGAACTGGCCGCCAAGATCGCCGCCGACCGCATCCAACCCTATCTGTCGAAGGAGAACGCACCGGGCACGGTCGACATCCGCACCGCGCTGATGCGCATCGCAGGCGCCATCCCCGAGGACCGCGTCGTGGTGCAGGATGGCGGCCGCTTCATGGTGGAAGGCTGGAAGACCATGCATGCGCCTGAGCCGCGCTCCTATGTGCACACGGTCAACTCGGCCTGCATCGGGCTCGGCATGGGCCAGGCGATCGGCGCGGCGGTGGCGGCCAAAGGGCGTCCGACGGTGCTGGTCGCGGGCGATGGCGGCTTCATGATCGGCGGGCTTGTCGAGTTCGTCACGGCCGTGCGCGAAAAGCTCGATCTCATCGTGATCGTCTGCAACGACAATGGCTATGGGGCCGAATATATCCAGTTCCGCCGCAAGGAGATGGACCCGTCGCTGTCGCTGCTCAACTGGCCGGACCTCGCGCCGGTCGCCGTCGCGCTGGGCGGCGAGGGCGTCACCGTTCGCGGTGAGGGTGACCTTGATGCGGCCGTGGCAGCGGTGAAGAACCGCAAGGGACCGCTCCTCATCGACCTCAAGCTCGATCCCGAAAGCCTCTCCGCAATCACGCTGTAAGCGCCCTGTCCGACATGTGGATATGCGGCATAGCCGGATATTTAACATGTTTGACAGTTGCATTTGCGGCGAGCAGATTGCCACGCGCTGCGGCGTCGCGGCGCAAGGGAGGAAGACGGATATGAGACTTACGAAAACGCTCGTCGCGGGCGCGGCCTTTGTCGCGTTTGCCATGGGAACGATTGCCGCGCGCGCCGAGACGGTGCTGCGCATGAACAACTGGCTGCCACCGCACCATAGCCAGGTTGTCCACACGATGGTCCCGTGGGCCAAGCAGGTCGAGGAAGCCACCAAGGGCAGCGTGAAGGTGCAACTGACGGACGCGTCGCTCGGCGCGCCGCCGCGTCAATACGATCTGGCGGTGGATGGCGTCGTCGACGTTGTGTTCGGCGTGCTGGGCTATACGCCCGGCCGCTTCCAGCTCTACAAGATGGCCGAAATGCCGGGGGCCGAGAAGGCTGAAGCCGTCTCCGCCGCGCTGTGGCGTACCTACAAGACGCATTTCGAGAAGGCGGACGAATATAAGGACGTCGTGCTGCTGGCGCTGTTTGCGCATGGCTCGTCGCGCATCCTGACATCCGAGCGGGTTGGCCCGGTCACCACGCTCGATGCCTACAAGGGCAAGAAGATACGTGTCGGCGGCGCCGCCGCCGAACTCGTCAATGCCGGCCTTGGCGGTACCAATGTCTCCGCACCCGCCAATGAAGTCTACGAAATGATGTCGAACGGCGTCGTGGACGGCACATTGCTGCCATTTGAGGCCTATCCGAGCTTCAACCTGAAGGGCGTCGTGAAATACGCCGCCAGCGTGCCCGGCGGGCTTCAGTTCGGCATCTGGTTCGCGGCCATGAACAAGGAGGCTTTTGCGAGGCTCTCCGCGGAAGAACAGCAGGCCCTGATGAGCGTGTCCGGCGAGGCGCTGTCGCGTCTCGGCGCCCAAACCTTCGACAATGCCGACACCGCCGCGCGCGAGCAGATGGTGGCGGACGGGGTCACCCTCGTGGATGTCGAGCCGTCCTTCGTGGAAGGCCTCCAGAAGGTGCTCGTCCCCTTCGAGCAGGAATGGCTGGCCACCGCCGACAAGCTGGGCGTCGACGGCAAGGCCTCGCTTTCCATGCTGCGCGAGGAAACAGCGAAGGTCGACGCGGAATTGAAGGCGGCGGCCAAGTAAAGGCCTTGCTGCCATGTATGTTTAACCGGAGGTTGAAAGACCTCCGGTTGTTTTTCGGATCATCTTGAACGGCTCTTTCACGATTGCCTGCTAGGACTGTCGCCGGGTTACGGGGGCGGCTGTCATGCTGAGGAAATTCATCGGGGATCGTCGCGGAAATTTAGCGGTCTTCACGGTCGCGGCGATGATTCCGCTCCTGCTGAGCGTCGGTTTCGGCCTCGACTATGCACGGCACAGTGCAGCCCACAAGAACCTGCAGGAAGTCGCCGATGCGGCCGCATTGGCGCTGGCCGCGACGAAGAACGATTCGGAGACCGAAGCCCGCAAGCTGGCCGAGGACGTGATCGCCGCAAACACCGCGCGCACCCGCCTCGATACGGTCAGCATCGCCGCGCTGGAATCCACCAAAGACTATGTCGATCTGAGCCTCGACGGCGCGATACCGGCGACCTTCATGGGCCTCGCCGGCTGGGAAACGCTGAACGTCGCCGCCTCCGCCAAGGCCGAGCGCGCGGTCACCGGCAGTCTGGAGGTGGCGCTGGTGCTCGACAATACATGGTCGATGTCGGATGCGGACAGCAAGGGCATAGCGCGGATCGATGCGCTGAAGACCGCCGCCAAGACGCTGGTGCAGGAACTGCTGACGACCGAGGACGGTACCGTCCGTATCGGACTGGTGCCCTATGCCGATTACGTCAATGTCGGCACGCAGCACCGTGGTGCATCCTGGCTAGATGTCGGAGCTGACGTCGCCGCGGTGCCGGCAACCTGTGAAAACAAGGAGGTGGAAGACAAGGGCAAGTGTGTGCAGACGATCTACAAGACCTGTTCGCGTACGGTCGATGGCATTCCGGAAACCTATGCCTGCAACAGTTGCGGCAAATATGAGTTTGAACCGCCGCGTACAAAGATCAGCAAGGTATGCACTGGTGGCAAGTCGGCACAGAAATGGTTCGGTTGCGTCGGCTCGCGCAAGACCGGCGAGACCCGCCTCAATGACGGCAGCCCGTCTGTGCGCTATCCGGGCTATCTCACGTCGAGCCAAGCCTGCCTCAATCCGATCGTCGATCTCACCTCAAGCAAGTCGACGCTCGCGGCGGCCATCGACGGCATGATCATCCGCATAGGCAGCTATCGCCCGAACACCTACATTCCGGCGGGGCTGATCTGGGGCATGAACCTTTTGTCCCCCACCGCGCCCTTCACCAGCGGCAGCGCCTATGACAGCGCCAACCAGAAGCCGCGCAAGGTGGCAGTGCTGATGACCGATGGCGAGAATACGCTGCGTTTCCAGGCCGGCGACGGCAAGCATGTCGGGTTTAGCTCCAACGCGACGACCGCCGCCACGCAATACGCGACGGTGAACGCGGAAACGCTGAAGATCTGCGCCAATATGAAGGCTGAGAATATCGAGATATTCAGCGTCGCCTTCATGGTGGAGAGCGAAACGGCGCGCAACATGCTCGAAAGCTGCGCCACCGACAGCCTGCATTACTATGACGCCTCGGACAGCGAGAAACTGCTCGCTTCCTTCTCCGATATAGGCAAGTCGCTGCGCATCGTTCGTCTGGCGCGGTAGGCGCCCCTCAGCCTTCCGCCGGCGTAAAACGCTCCCAGCCACGCGGACCGAGATGCTCCTGCGGCTGGAAGCGGATCTTGTAGGCCATCTTCTTCGAGCCGTTGACCCAGTAGCCGAGATAGACGTGCTGCAGGCCACGGGCGCGGGCGCGCTTGATATGGTCGAGGATCATATATGTGCCGAGCGAGCGCTCCGGCATGTCGGGATTGAAGTAGGAATAGACCATCGACAGGCCGTCGGCCATGCGGTCGGTCAGCGCCACGGCGATCAGTTCGCCTTCGCCCTTGCCGGTGATGAAGCTGTCGGGGCCGCGCCGGCGATATTCGATCACCGACGTGTCGACATGCGTGTCCTCGACCATCATCGCATAGTCGAGAACCGTCATGTCCGACATGCCGCCCTTGCGGTGGCGGGCATCGAGATATTGCCGGAAAAGCGAATATTGCTCCGTCGACGGCCGCGCTTCCTGCATCGCGCCGATCAAATCCTCGTTGCGCTGCTCGATGCGGCGCATGTTGCGCGTCAGCTGGAACTCGTCGGCCAGGATGCGCACGGAAATGCAGCCGCGGCAGGTTTCGCAGGCCGGCCGGTAGGCGATGTTCTGCGAGCGCCGGAAGCCGCCCTGGGTGAGCAGGTCGTTGAGCTCGGGCGCCTTGGCGCCGACCAGATGCGTGAACACCTTCCGCTCGAACTGGCCGTCAATATAGGGGCAGGGCGAGGGTGCGGTCAGAAAGAATTGCGGCGATTGGGTTATATGCTGGGTCATCGCGCCGGGGTTCGAAGCACGTATGGATCATCCGATAGCATGATCGCGCAGGCGCAAAGGTCAACAGGAGATTTGCGCAAGGCTCCCCCGACGCGCGCCTAGCGCACGTCGCTGCGGGTCACGACAGTGCCGAGAAGAAGATCGTGCACGGTGCGCTTGCGGTCGAGGAAAAGCGTCGCGAGCAGGATCAGCGGAGTCAGCAGCGCGTTGCCGGCCCAGAACAGAACGGAGTGCACCACGGCGAAAAGCCCGTCGACGGGGCGACCGTCCAGCCTGTCGAGCCGGATGCCCATCATCCGCATGCCGATGGTGGACTGTGTCGAGCCGCCCAGCGTGACCCAGATATAGACCAGCGCGACGAGCGGCGCGATGACCGCGAAGAGCGACCAGCCAAGGCCAAGCGTCACCAGGCCGAGCAGGAACACCGCGATGCCGACCGGGATCAGCAGAAGGCCGATGATCAGGTAGTCGATGCAGAAAGCCAGCACGCGCCGCGTCCGCACGCCGTCATAGGCGCGAACGTCGTCAAGCCTGCTATTGATGATTTCGCCGTCGAGAATGCGCGTCATTGTTCCTTCGGTTCCCGTTTCTGGAGCCAATGTTACATTCAAATGGGTATTTATGCCGCTGGTTCAATATGACGTGATCCGGCGGCATGTAGATGGCGGGGTCAGCGGCGTGGCATGGTCAGCGCGCTGACCGCCACGATCAGCCAGCCGCCGATCAGCAGCAGTCCGCCTGCGGGCGCGGCCATCGGAAACATCCGCCAGCCCACATAGTGCCGCACCAGAAGGTCGGCGCAGAACAGCGTCAGGCCGATCATCAGGGCGGCCGCGCCGAGCTTCAGCACCCGGCTGTGGCCGTAGAGGCCGATGGCGAGCAGGACAGGCGCGTGAAGCAGCATGAAATTGGCCGCCGTCGCGACATTGGTGCCGCCGGCATGCGCGGCGATCGCCGAAAGCGCGACGCCGGCCGCGCCGACAAGCCCGGCGATGAGGATGACGAAACGGCTCGTGTCCATATGCGGCTCAGGCTTTCAGCAGTTCCGCCACGCGCGGCGCGAAATAGGTGAGGATGCCGTCGCAACCCGCCCGCTTGAAGGCGAGCAGGCTTTCGACCATGGCGCGCTCGCCGTCGATCCAGCCATTGCGGGCGGCGGCCTCGATCATCGCATATTCGCCCGACACCTGATAGGCGAAGGTCGGCATGGCGAATTCGTCCTTCAGCCGCCGCACGATGTCGAGATAGGGCAGGCCGGGCTTCACCATCACCATGTCTGCGCCTTCGAGCAGGTCCTGCTCGGTCTCGCGCAATGCCTCGTCGGTGTTGGCGGGGTCGATATAATAGGTCTTCTTGTCGCCCTTCAGCAGGCCCTGCGTGCCGATCGCCTCGCGATAGGGGCCGTAGAAGGCGGAAGCGAATTTCGTCGCATAGGACATGATCGCCACGTCCTGGAAGCCGTTGGCGTCGAGCGTGTCGCGGATGGCGCCGATGCGCCCGTCCATCATGTCCGAGGGTGCGATGACGTCGGCGCCGGCCGCCGCCTGCAGCAGCGCCGCCTGCGCCACCTGGTCCACCGTCTCGTCATTGACGATGATGCCGTCGCGCAAAATGCCGTCATGGCCGTGGCTGGTGAAGGGATCGAGCGCCGCGTCGGTGATGATGCCGATTTCCGGCACCGCATCCTTGAGCGCGCGGGTGGCGCGGTTGATGAGATTGTCGGGATTGAGGATCTCCGAACCCGTCTGGTCGCGCAGCGACATGTAGACATTCGGGAATGTGGCGATGGCCGGAATGCCGAGCTTCGCGGCGCGCTCCGCCTCCCTGACTGCCAGATCGACCGACAGGCGATGGACGCCCGGCATCGCGGCGATCTCCTCGCGCCGGTTCTCGCCCTCGATCAGGAAGATCGGCCAGATCAGGTCGTCCACGGTCAGCCGGTTCTCCTGCACGAGCCGGCGCGACCAGTCGGCCTTGCGCATCCGCCGCAGCCGGCGCGACGCCGTGATCTCGTCCACGCTGCGGCGGGGGGCTGTCCTCGTCATCCGGTTCATATGCGTCTCCTTCGCAGGCTGCATATCATGCCGGCGCGGAGGCCACCAAGCTTGCAGGGGACGCACCCGCCGCTCGCATTGACGCACCTTGGCCGCACCCGTATCCAGACGGAAGGCATGTTTCCCGAAAGGACATGCCCCTTGAATGGGAATTTCTCGGAGACGCGGCGACGTGACGGATGAGTTCGGCGGCGGTGGCGAGATACGTTTCGAACGGCGGGGCAGAGCGGGCATCGTCACGCTTGCGCGGCCGGGTGCGCTCAATGCCGTGACCAATGCCATGATCCGTGCGCTGTCGCGCGCTCTCGACGCCTGGCGGAACGATGACGATATCGCGCTGGTGCTGGTCCGCGCCGAGGGCCGTGTCTTTTCCGCCGGCGGCGATATCGTCGAAATCTACCGGCAGGTTCAGTCGGGCACACCTCCGGTCGAGTTCTTCGCCGAGGAATATCGGCTGGATCACTGCATCGCGACGTTTCCCAAACCCTATGTCGCGGTGATCGACGGGCTGGCGATGGGCGGCGGCGTGGGCATTTCCTATCATGGCTCGCATAGGGTCGTGACGGAGAATGCGGTCTTCGCGATGCCCGAGACCGGTATCGGCTTCTTCCCCGATGTCGGCGGCAGTTTCTTCCTGCCCAGGCTGAAGGGTGCCTTCGGCATATTCCTCGGCCTGACCGGCGCGCGCATAGGCTGGGGCGACCAGCTCCGGTCGGGTCTCGCCACGCATGCGGTGCCTTCGTCGCGCATGGACGAACTGGTCGCGGTCCTGTGCGCCGGCGGCAACCCCGCGCGCGCGCTGAAATCCCTGGCCGTGGTGCCTGAGCGCGAAACGGATGAGGCCACGCTGCATGCGATCGACAGGCATTTCGCGCTGGACAGGGTCGAGGACATATCGGCGTCGCTCGGCTCGGTCGCGAATGGCGATCCCTTCGCTGCCCGTGCCGGCGGGTTGCTCGCCGAAAAGTCGCCTACCAGCCTGAAGGTGACGCTGGCGCAACTCGCTGCCGGCCAGGATCTCGACATGGCCGATTGCATGCGCATGGAGTTCCGCATCGCCAACCGCATGCTGGCGGGGCATGACTTCCGCGAAGGCATCCGCGCCGCGGTCATCGACAAGAGCGGAAATCCGCAATGGCGGCCGGCGACGCTGGCGGATGTGACATCCGCCGATGTGGACGCCTATTTCGCGCCGCTCGCACAGGGAGATATCGCGCTGTGACGGAAATCACCGGCCAGCCCTCCGGCCCGAGGGAAAGCACGCTGGAAATCATCATGCGCGTCTTCCTGCGCATGATCGCGGCCTACTGCCTGCTTTTCGGCTTTCTCTATTGGGTGCGGCTGGTCGGCTATTACGACGATCCGCTGTGGCGCTTCGACCTGATGCCGGGACATTGGCAGGTGGCGTCGGTCTCCCTGGCCGTCTTCTTTCCCATCGCGGCGATCGGTCTTTGGGGGCTCACCTCATGGGGCCCGGTGATCTGGTTCATCTGCGCGGCGGCCGAGACCATCATGTATATGGGCTTCCCCGACCTGTTCGGCAGCCGCCCGCAAGTGGTGCTCTCGCATGGGCTCGTCGCCTTGTTCTACACGGTCTTGCGGGTCCTCCTCCATCTGCAGCACCGCAAGGCGGCCGAGAGGATTTGAGTGTTCGGATTAACCCTGGATTGACCTTCTTTGTCGGTGGCGCTTGTCTAACTTCCTGTTAAGGCTGAGGTTTAAGTCGAATTTTATCTGTCCGCGCTAGGGTCTGGGCCAAGGTGAGAAAACAAAAAAGTCACCAGGCGTCAAACGAGAGGCAAAGACAATGATCAACTCGCGTCAGCCGGCGAAACACATCGCCACGGGCCCTGTTGTTACTGAGAACGAAGAGAAGCGCGAGACGATACGCTCGCTTTACTTGGAATCGCTGCAGCTGGTCGAGCGCCTGCATCGCCGCCTGCTCGACGTGGTGAAGGACGAATTCGACCGCAATGCCCGCAACGACATCAACGCCATCCAGGCGCTGCTGCTGTTCAACATCGGCAATGCGGAGCTGACCGCCGGCGAACTGCGCTCGCGCGGCTACTATCTCGGCTCGAACGTCTCCTACAATCTCAAGAAGCTGGTCGATCTGGGCTTCATCAACCATCAGCGCTCGCGCATCGACCGCCGTTCGGTCCGCATCAGCCTGACCCCCAAGGGGCAGGAGGTCGCCGAGGTCGTGGCCGGGCTCTACGAGCGCCACATCGGCTCGATCGAGCAGGTCGGCGGCATCAATCGCGACGAGTTCCAGCAGATGAACCGTGCGCTGCAGCGCCTCGACCGCTTCTGGAACGACACCATCGCTTATCGGATGTGATCTGCCGCACCGCCGGAATGGGCGTGATCGCCGGCGCGGAAACGCGCCGGCGCCCGGATTCGTGCCACCAACGGCCGGCCCCTGACGCGTTTGTGTCTGGCGTTTGTCACTATGACGCCATATTCCGGTGGCTTGGGACGAGGTGCACTGCATTGCGTCATGGCCGAGCCTGCGGTTGCTCGCTCTCCCTGGCGTCGACAAGCGGTATGGTTTGCAGATTGTTAAGCCCCTCCGCTTAAGCCTGTCGAGAGTGGCGTGTCCGCGCCGAACCGGAGATATGACATGTCGATCAAGCGTCGCAGCTTTTTGAGGAGCGCCGGTGCGCTCGCCGCCACCGCGGTGGCCGGTCCTGCATTCGCGCAGACGGTTATCGACGACATATTGCGTGCGCCGCGCCGCGGCAGCTGGAACGACCAGTTCGATGCCGCAGTATCGCAGGGCGGCCGCGTCGCCTCGCATCTGCCAGTCTTCAGCCCCGAGACCGTTTCCTTCATCGAGCAGGCGATCGGCCAGTATCGCGATATCGTGGCGCAGGGCGGCTGGCAGCCCGTGCCCGCCAACAAGAAGCTGAAGCTGGGCGTCATCGACCCGGATGTGGAGCCGCTGCGCCGGCGCCTGATGGTATCCGGCGACCTGTCGACGCAGGCGGGTCTCTCGCAGTCCTTCGACACCTATGTCGACGCCGCGCTGAAGCGTTTCCAGACCCGTCACGGCCTGCCGGCCGACGGCGTCACCGGCCGCTATACGTTCGCCGCCATGAACGTGTCGGCCCCCGTGCGTCTTGGCCAGCTCGAGACCAATCTGGTGCGCCTGCGCACCATGTCGGGTTTCCTGGGCGACCGCTATGTGATGGTGAACATCCCGGCAGCAGCTATCGAGGCGGTCGAGAACGGCCAGGTCGTCCTGCGCCACACGGCCATCGTCGGCAAGATCGACCGCCAGACGCCGATCCTCAATTCGAAGATCAACGAAGTCATCATCAACCCGTACTGGAACGCGCCGGAATCGATCGTCCGCAAGGACATCATTCCGCTGATGCGCAAGAACCCCAACTACCTGACGGAAAACAACATCCGCATCCTTGGCCCCAATGGCGAGGTCGATCCGCTGACCATCGACTGGTCGACAGAGGAGGCCGCCAAGCTGCGCTTCCGCCAGGATCCGGGCAAGATCAATGCGATGGCGTCGGTGAAGATCAACTTCCCCAATTCGCACGCCGTCTACATGCACGACACGCCGCAGCAGAGCCTGTTCAACAACCTCATGCGCTTCGATTCGTCGGGCTGCGTGCGCGTCCAGAACGTGCGCGACCTCGTCACTTGGCTGCTGCGCGACACCGACGGCTGGGGCCGCCAGCGCTTCGAGCAGACGATCAAGAGCGGCGAGAGCACGCCGGTGGCGCTCGCCAATCCGGTTCCCGTCTACTTCACCTATATCTCCGCCTGGTCGACCGGCGACGGCGTGGTGCAGTTCCGCGACGACATCTACGGCCGCGACGGCGTGGATGAGCTTCAGATCACCTCCTCGCTCTGAGCTCCCGAAAATCCTGCGATCGAGGCCGCCCGCGAGGCGGCCTTTTTCTTGGGCGGAATCTTGCACTGCACAAGTGGAAGCAGGGCGTGAAACGTGTTAAGCGCGCGGCTCTGTCTGTCCGGCCGGATCCTGGATTGCGGCCGTTAGGAGCATCAACACCATGTCCACTGCGACCGCCCGTTCCCTGTCAACTGAATCCTTCTTCTCCATGCCGCTCGAACAGCGCGACCCGGAGATCTTCGGTGCGATTCGCCAGGAGCTCGGTCGTCAGCGCCATGAAGTGGAGCTGATCGCCTCGGAGAACATCGTCTCGCGCGCCGTGCTGGAGGCGCAGGGCTCGATCATGACCAACAAATATGCGGAAGGCTATCCGGGCAAGCGCTATTATGGCGGCTGCCAGTTCGTCGACATTGCCGAGGAACTGGCGATCGAGCGCGCCAAGAAGCTCTTCGGCTGCAACTTCGCCAATGTGCAGCCCAATTCGGGCTCGCAGATGAACCAGGCCGTCTTCCTCGCGCTGCTCCAGCCGGGCGACACCTTCATGGGTCTCGATCTCAATTCCGGCGGCCACCTCACGCATGGCTCGCCCGTCAATATGTCGGGCAAGTGGTTCAACGTCGTCTCCTACGGCGTTCGTGAGGACGACCACCTGCTCGACATGGATGCCATCGAGAAGCAGGCGCATGAGGTGAAGCCCAAGCTCATCATCGCCGGCGCCACCGCCTATTCGCGCATCTGGGACTGGAAGCGATTTCGCGAGATCGCCGATGCGGTCGGCGCCTATCTGATGGTCGACATGGCGCATATTGCCGGCCTGGTGGCGGGCGGGGCGCACCCGTCGCCGCTGCCGCATGCACATGTCGTGACCACCACCACCCACAAGTCGCTGCGCGGCCCGCGCGGCGGCATGGTCCTGTGCAATGACGAGGCCATCGCCAAGAAGATCAATTCGGCCGTGTTCCCCGGCCTCCAGGGCGGCCCGCTGATGCATGTCATCGCCGCCAAGGCGGTGGCCTTCGGCGAGGCGCTCCAGCCCGAATTCAAGACCTATGCGGAGAATGTCGTCGCCAATGCCCGAGAGCTTGCCTCCAGCCTTCAGGAGACTGGGCTCGACATCGTCTCGGGCGGCACCGACAACCATCTGATGCTGGTCGACCTTCGGCCGAAGAACGCCACCGGCAAGCGCGCCGAAGCCGCGCTCGGCCGCGCCAACATCACCTGCAACAAGAACGGCATCCCCTTCGATCCCGAAAAGCCGTTCCTCACCTCCGGCATCCGCCTTGGCACGCCGGCCGGCACCACGCGCGGTTTCGGCCAGGCCGAGTTCCGCGAGATCGGCAAGCTGATCGCCGAGGTGATCGACGGCCTCCAGGTCGCCAATTCGGACGAGGGTAACGCCACCGTGGAAGCTGCGGTGAAGGAGAGGGTGGTTGCCCTGACCGACCGTTTCCCGATGTATCCCTATCTGGGTTGATCCGCGATGCGCTGCCCCTACTGCCAGTCCGAAGATACGCAGGTGAAGGATTCGCGGCCGGCCGAGGATGGCGCCGCGATCCGCCGCCGGCGCGTCTGCCCGGACTGCGGGGGGCGGTTCACCACCTTCGAGCGCGTGCAGCTGCGCGATCTCGTCGTGGTGAAGAAGACCGGCCGCAAGGTGCCTTTCGACCGCGACAAGCTGATGCGCTCCTTCGACATCGCGCTGCGCAAGCGCAATGTCGAACCCGACCGCATCGAGCGGGCGGTGACGGGCATCGTGCGCCAGCTTGAAAGCAGCGGCGAATCCGAAGTGGCCTCCGGCGAGATCGGCCGCCTCGTCATGGAAGCGCTCAAGGCGCTGGACGATGTCGCCTATGTGCGCTTCGCCTCCGTCTATCGCAATTTCCGCGAGGCACGCGATTTCCATGAACTGCTCGGCGAATTGCGGGGCGACGAGGACCCGGACTGATGTCCGCCGTCGATCTGTCCACGCGCGCGGCGACGGATCGACGCTTCATGGCGGCCGCAATCCGCCTCTCGCGCAAGCATATGGGCCTGACGGGCACCAACCCTTCGGTCGGCACGCTCATCGTCCGCAATGAAGGCGCCGGCCCGGTCATTATCGGCCGGGGCGTGACCGCGCTCGGCGGCCGGCCCCATGCCGAGCCGCAGGCGCTGGCCGAGGCGGGCGAGGCCGCGCGCGGCGCGACCGCCTATGTGACGCTCGAACCCTGTGCCCATCACGGCCGCACGCCACCTTGCGCCGAGGCGCTGATCGCAGCGGGCGTGGCCCGCGTCGTCGGCGCGGCCAGCGATCCGGACTCAAGGGTTGCCGGGCGCGGCTATGGCATGCTGCGCGCCGCCGGCATCGAGGTGACGGAGGGCGTCCTGGCTGCCGAAGCTGCCGACCAGCTTGCCGGCTACCTGATTCGATCCATCAGCAAGCGCCCCGAAGTGACTCTGAAACTTGCGGTTTCTGCCGATGGCATGATCGGCCGGGCAGGCGAGGGGCAGGTGGCGATCACCGGCGCCGTTGCGCGTGCGCAGGTGCACGCCATGCGCGCCGAAGTGGACGCCATCCTCGTCGGCATCGGCACGGCGCTGGCGGACGACCCCGAGCTCACCTGCCGCCTGCCGGGCATGGAAGCGCGCTCGCCGATCCGCATCGTGCTCGACCGTGCCGCGCGCCTTCCACTTGCCTCGCGTCTGATCGCCACCGCTGCCAGCGTGCCGCTGATCCTCGCCTGCGGCGCGGATATCGCACCGGAGCGGCGGCGGGCGCTGGAGGCTGCCGGGGTGGCGCTGCTCGGCATCGACGAACATGACGGCATGGTCGCCTTGCCGGAACTGCTGGAAGATCTCGGCGCGCGCGGTATCGCCACGCTGATGGTCGAGGGCGGAGCCGCGACGATGCGGAGTTTCCTGGCCGACGGATTTGCCGATCGCATCGCGCTGTTCACCGGGGCGAAGCCGATCGGAGAGGGCGGCATCGCCGCGCCATTTACCCGCGATTCCATGCCTGACGGCTTCCGGCTGGTGCGATCCGCCCGCTTTGGCGACGACGACTATGCAGAATATGTGAGGGATGAATGTTTACCGGCATCGTGACCGATATCGGCCGCGTGGCGGCGATCGCGCCGCGCGACGAGGGCCTGCGCCTGCGCATCGAGACTGCCTATGACCCGGCAACGATCGACATCGGCGCGTCCATCGCCTGTTCGGGCGTCTGCCTGACCGTGGTCGCGCTGCCGGGCGGGGGCAGCAATGAGCGCTGGTTCGAGGTCGAGGCATGGGAAGAGGCGCTGCGCCTGACGACGGCCAGCAACTGGCAGGTCGGCACCCGCATCAATCTGGAGCGCGCGCTGAAGATCGGCGACGAGCTTGGCGGCCACATCGTCTCGGGCCATGTCGATGGCAAGGCGCACATCATTGCGCGCGCGGAAGAGGGCGAGGCGGTCCGCTTCACGCTCGACGTTACGGAGGAACTGGCGCGTTTCATCGCGCCCAAGGGCTCCGTCGCGCTGGATGGCACCTCGCTGACGGTGAACAAAGTCGACGGCACGCGCTTCGACGTGCTTCTGATCGCCCATTCGCTCTCCGTCACCACATGGGGCGAGCGGCAGGCGGGTGACGAATTGAATGTCGAGGTCGACACCATGGCGCGCTACGCCGCGCGCCTTATGGCATTCGGCGCCAATTGAGGATTCGCGGCTTGCGGTAAGCGCGCATTCGGCCTAATTCACCCGCCGCACCCGGAGACAGACATGGCCACCGCGCATCAGACAAAGCCCCTTCCGATGCCGGAAAGGGCGCATATCCTCATCATCGAGGCCCGCTTCTACGAAGACCTCGCCGACGCGCTTCTTGAGGGCGCCAAAGCTGCCTTGGACGCCGCTGGTGCGACCTATGACGTGATCACGGTTCCCGGCGCGCTGGAAATCCCGGCAGTCATTTCGCTGGCGCTCGACGGGCAGGCCGATGGCGGCACGGTCTATGACGGCTATGTCGCGCTCGGCTGCGTCATCCGTGGCGAAACCTATCATTTCGAGATCGTTGCGAACGAATCCTCACGCGGCCTGATGGAACTCGCCATCAAGGAATCGCTTGCCATCGGCAATGGCATCCTCACCGTCGAGAACGAGGATCAGGCCTGGGCGCGCGCGCGCATCGCCGAGGGCGACAAGGGCGGCGGCGCGGCGCGTGCCGCACTTGCCATGGTCGCCATCCGCGATCGGTTCGGAGCCTGACATGAGTTCCACAGACGACCGAGCCCCCCGCGAACCGCGACAGGCGAACAAACGCGGCGCCGCGCGCCTCGCGGCTGTGCAGGCGCTCTACCAGATGGACGTGTCCGGCAGCGGCGTGCTGGAGACGGCGGCCGAATATGAAGCCTTCCGGCTCGGCAAGGAGATCGACGGGCAGGTCTATCGCGAGGCGGATGCGCAATGGTTCCGCGCCATCCTTGCGGGTGTCGTGTCCGAGCAGAAGCTCGTCGACCCCATCATCCGCCAGGCGCTCACCGATGACTGGCCGCTATCGCGGCTTGATTCGACGCTGCGTGCCATCCTGCGCGCCGGTGTCTATGAGCTGAAGCAGCGCGCCGACGTGCCCGTGGCCGTGATTGTGTCCGAATATGTCGACATCGCCAAGGCGTTCTACGGCGACGAGGACGAACACAAGCTGGTCAATGCCGTTCTCGACCGGGTTGCCCGCCGCCTTCGCGGCGAGGGACGCGGAAAGGTGCCCGGACAATGATGCCGGATGAGCGCACCGCGCGGCGTACCGCGCTCATCTTCGCCTCGTCGCAGGCCATCGTCGGCTCGGCCGCGCCGATCACCATTTCGCTCGGCGGCCTTGCCGGCGTCTACCTGCTCGATACCGACAAGTCGCTCGCCACCGCGCCGGTCACCTCCTTCATGGTCGGCACGGCGCTGGGGGCGGTGCCGGCGGCCATGCTGCTGCGCCGCGTCGGCCACCGGGCCGGCTTTATCACCGGTTGCGGAATTTCGGCGCTCGGCGGCTTCATCGCCACCATCGCGCTGTTCGAGATGAGCTTCTGGCTCTTCATCGCCGGCCTGTTCGTGCTGGGGCTAGGTGCGTCCTTCGTGCAGCAGTTCCGATTTGCTGCCGCCGACGCCGCGCCGCCGGCCTTCAAGGCGCGCGCCATTTCCTTCGTTCTCGCAGGTGGGGTGATTACCGCCATTCTGGGGCCGCAGATCGTGATCTTCACCAGCGACCTGCTCGCTCCGGTCATGTTTGCCGGTGCTTTTGCCGCCACCATGGGTACGGCGCTCGTCAGCGCCGTCATCCTGTCCTTCCTGCCGCCGCATCGGCCGGTCTCGCATGAGGAGATCGCCAGCCAGACCCCGGCGCGCCCGCTGGGCGAGATATTGCGCCAGCCGACATTCGCGGTCGGGCTGCTGTGTGGTGTCAGCACCTTCGCGCTGATGAGCCTCGTCATGACGGGCGCGCCGCTCGCCATGGTCGGTTGCGGCTTCACCTCCGAACAGGCGACACTGGGCATTTCCTGGCATGTGATGGCCATGTTCGCGCCGAGCTTCTTCACCGGCCGGCTGATCGGCTATTTCGGCCGCGAGCGCATCGTGGCTGCGGGGCTGGTCATGCTCGTCGGCTGCGCCATCGTCGCCCTGTCCGGCATCGAATTGTGGCAGTTCTGGACGGCGCTGATCCTGCTCGGGCTCGGCTGGAACTTCGGCTTCATCGGCGCCACGGCCATGATCGCCGACTGCTACCGGCCATCGGAAAAGGGCAAGGTGCAGGGCGTGCACGATCTCGTTCTGTTCGGCACGGTCGCGGTCGCTTCGCTGGCCTCGGGCCAGATCTACAATGCCTGGGGCTGGGAAGCGCTCAACTGGCTGGTTTTCCCGGTCACGCTGGTCTGCCTCCTGGCGCTCGGGCTTCTCGCGGGATTGATGCGGCGTCAGGCACGCGCCGCCTGACATAGGCGCGAACGGTGCGTTTCTGCCTGTGAAACGCTGTCGAAATCCCGGCACATGCCGAACATCAGCTTGACGTTGCGAGATTCGCACCCTGTTATGCCGGGTGGACGATACGGCAGGACTATTGTCCGAGTCCGTGTCCGCTCGAAACGACCTGGGGAGGGGTAATTCCGGGTCAAAATCAAGGGAAGAATTGGCATGACCATGCTTTATGTCGTCATTGCCTGCGGCCTGCTTTCTGTCCTCTACGCCATCTGGGCAACGCAGTCGGTCCTCGCGGCCGATCAGGGCAATGCACGCATGCAGGAAATCGCCAGCGCCATCCGTGAGGGTGCGCAGGCCTATCTCGCGCGTCAGTACACCACCATCGCCATTGTCGGCGTCGTGGTTTTCCTCCTCGCCTGGTGGCTGTTGTCGGGCGCGGCGGCGCTTGGCTTCCTGGTCGGCGCTGTCCTGTCGGGCGCTGCGGGCTTCATCGGCATGCATGTGTCCGTGCGCGCCAATGTCCGCACAGCGCAGGCCGCCTCGCGCAGCCTCGCCGCCGGCCTCGACATCGCCTTCAAGTCCGGCGCCATCACCGGCATGCTGGTTGCCGGCCTCGCGCTGCTCGGCGTGTCGATCTACTACTGGGTGCTGATCGGCCCGATGGGCCATGCGCCGGCCGACAGGGCGGTGATCGACGCGCTCGTCGCGCTGGGCTTCGGCGCTTCGCTGATCTCGATCTTCGCGCGTCTTGGCGGCGGCATCTTCACCAAGGGCGCAGATGTCGGCGGCGATCTCGTGGGCAAGGTGGAAGCCGGCATTCCCGAGGACGATCCGCGTAACCCGGCCACCATCGCCGACAATGTCGGCGATAATGTCGGCGACTGCGCGGGCATGGCGGCCGACCTGTTCGAGACCTATGCGGTGACGGTCGTCGCCACCATGGTGCTCGGCGCGATCTTCTTCGCCGGCACCGATGTGCTCGGCTCGGTGATGATCTATCCGCTCGCCATCTGCGGCGCCTGCATCATCACCTCGATCATCGGCACTTTCTTTGTCAAGCTCGGCACCAATGGCTCGATCATGGGCGCGCTCTACAAGGGCCTGATCGTGACCGGCCTGCTGACCATCCTCGGCGTCGCCGGCGCAACCTCGCTGACCATCGGCTGGGGCGACATCGGCAATGGCGTGACGGGCGCGAACCTGTTCATCTGCGGCCTGATCGGCCTCGTGGTGACGGCGCTCATCGTGGTGATCACCGAATACTATACCGGCACCAACAAGCGCCCGGTCAATTCGATCGCCCAGGCCTCGGTGACCGGCCACGGCACCAACGTCATCCAGGGCCTCGCGGTATCGCTGGAATCGACGGCGCTGCCGGCCATCGTCATTGTCGGGGGCATCATCGCCACCTTCCAGCTCGCCGGCCTGTTCGGCACGGCGATCGCGGTGACCACCATGCTCGGCCTTGCCGGCATGATCGTGGCGCTCGACGCCTTCGGTCCGGTCACCGACAATGCCGGCGGCATCGCCGAAATGTCGGGTCTGCCGCCTGAAGTGCGCCATTCGACCGACGCGCTCGATGCGGTGGGCAACACCACCAAGGCGGTCACCAAGGGCTACGCCATCGGCTCGGCCGGCCTCGGCGCGCTGGTGCTGTTCGCAGCCTACAGCTACGACCTGCAATATTTCACTGCAAATCCGACGCAGTATCCCTACTTCGCCGATATCGGCACGGTCTCCTTCGATCTCTCCAATCCCTATGTGGTGGCGGGGCTGATCTTCGGCGGTCTGATTCCATATCTCTTCGGCGGTATCGCGATGACGGCGGTCGGGCGTGCGGCGGGCGCGATCGTGGAGGAGGTGCGCAAGCAGTTCCGCGAGGATTCCGGCATCATGGCCGGCACTTCCAAGCCGAACTATGCCCGCGCCGTTGACCTGCTCACCAAGGCGGCGATCAAGGAGATGATCATTCCGTCGCTGCTGCCGGTGCTCGCACCGCTGGTGGTCTATTTCGGCGTGCTGCTGATCTCGGGCTCGAAGGCCTCGGCCTTTGCCGCGCTCGGCGCCTCACTGCTCGGCGTCATCGTCAACGGTCTCTTCGTCGCCATCTCGATGACCTCGGGCGGCGGCGCGTGGGACAATGCGAAGAAGAGCTTCGAGGACGGCTTCACCGACAAGGACGGCGTGAAGCATCTAAAGGGTTCCGAGGCGCACAAGGCCTCGGTCACGGGCGATACGGTCGGCGATCCCTACAAGGACACCGCCGGCCCGGCCGTGAACCCGGCGATCAAGATCACCAACATCATGGCGTTGCTGCTGCTGGCGGTGCTGGCCCACTGAGGGGCATTGCCCCCGGAGCGAAAGCTCCGGGGGTATAGGCCACAAAGAAGAAGCCCGCGGGAGCGATTCCGCGGGCTTCTTCCTTGGATGAACCCGGCGGTGAGCCGGGATGAATTGGTTCTCTTAGCTGCCGGGCAGGCGCGGCGCGGTGCCACCACCCGCGACGCCCGAAATGAGCTGGATCAGGAAGTTCTGGTCCTTGCCCGCGGTCGGCGTGGTGCGCGAGATGAAGTCGAACAGCTTGCCGTCCTGCATGCCGTAATGGGCGATATTGCTGACGCGGCCGTCGTCGCCGAAATAGACGGCGAGCACCTTCTGGTCGACGAGCTTGGGCGTCATGAAGGCCGCCGAGCGCCGGCGCGTCTGCGAGATGTAGTAATACACCTCGTCATTGTCGAAGGACGCGGTGGTGGAGGGCGAGCCAAGGGTGAGCATCACCTGCTCGCGGCTCGAACCGACCGGCACCAGGTCCAGCGCGCCCGGATCGACGACATAACCCTGGGCGAGCGTTTCGCCGCCACCCAGCGTCGAGGCGGCATTGCAGCCCGCCATCGCGGCGACGGCAACGCTCGTGCCCGCAATGAGGGTGAAGCGGACCGCTATTTGCTTGAAATTTCCGAATTCAGACAACACGTGTAGGCAATCCCCGATGCGGCCTTCGCCAGCCTCGCGCCGGTTTGCACGAGACGGGAAAAGCGGTAAACCAGCTTTGCCGACGATGCAACCTGACCCCAGTCGCACAAACCAAGATCGGAGATCGCCCGGCATGTTTAATCGCCTGTTCGGCCTTGCGGCGCGACGAGACACTGCTGTGATCGACGCCCTCTACGGTGAAATCGTGGCAGCGGCGCGGCAACCGGCATTCTATGCGGATCTCGATGTGCCGGATACGCCGCTCGGCCGCTTCGAGATGCTGTCCTTGCATGTCTTCATGTTTCTCCACCGCGTGCGCGGCGAGGCGGCTCCGCTGCCCGATATCGCGCAGGAGTTGGTGGACGAGTTCTTCAAGGATGTCGACCACTCCATCCGCGAACTGGGCATCAGCGATACCGGCGTGCCGAAGCGGATGAAGAAGCTTTCGCGGATGTTCTATGGCCGCGTCGCCTCCTATGGGGAAGCGCTGGACGCCAATGACGGGGCCGCACTTGCCGCCGCGCTGGCGCGCAATGTCCGCCCGGATGTGGCTTGGCCCCACGCGGAGGAATTGGCCGTGCGGATGTTTGCCCTGCGGGAATCACTTGCCGCGCAGACGCCGGCTTCCTTCTCCAGCGGGCACCTTTCGATGGTTTCCCCGTCGACGGAGGCTGCGGCGTGACAGCGCAGGAGAGCCCCGTTTCCTGGCGCGTGAATGTGCGCCATCTTGCGCCCAAGGGCGTGCCCGTCTGGCTCGAGGCGGATGAGCGCCAGCGCGAGGAACTCGCACGCCAGCATGGCCTCCTTGCGGTCAATGCCTTCCGGTTCGATCTCGTGCTGAGCCGCTGGCATGGCGACGGCGTGCGTGTCGCGGGTGAGGTCAAGGCCGATATCGTCCAGGAATGCGTCGTGACACTCGAGCCGCTGACGGCGACGATCGCCGAGCCGGTGGAGGCGATTCTCGTGCCCGAGGGCTCGCGGCTTGCCCGGCCCGATTTCAACGAGACGGACGAATTGCTCCTCGATGCCGAAGGCGCCGACCTGCCCGAGACATTCTCGGGCGACGAGGTGGATGCCGGCGCGCTGGCGGAGGAATTCTTTGCCCTCGCCATCGATCCTTACCCCCGCAAGGCGGGCGCTTCCCTTGAGACCGGCGCGGAAAAGACGCCCGCAGGCCCTTTGCAGGACCAGCTCGGCGCCTTGCTGCGCAAACGGTGAATTGGCTTTGATGCCGCCCCATATGTGTGTTGTACGTCGCGGCAAAACCGCTATTTTCGCCGCGAGCCCGAGGCGGGCTGCTGGCAACCGCAAAGAACTGGACAGCGCTTGATACGTATTTCCGTTGACGCGATGGGTGGCGATCATGGGCCGGGCACCGTTTTGCCTGGCCTGATGAAGGTGATCGAGCGCCACGAGGATGTCCGCTTTCTCATCTTCGGACGGGAGGAGGTCGTCCAGCCTGTCCTCGCCGGCCTGCCGCGCCTTGCCGCCGTGAGCGAGTTCCGCCATTGCGACGTTGCCGTGCGCATGGACGACAAGCCGAGCCAGGCGCTGCGCGCCGGCCGCTGGAAGTCGTCCATGTGGAAGGCCATCGAGGCGGTGAAGAATGGCGAGGCCGATGCCTGCGTCTCGGCCGGCAATACCGGCGCGCTGATGGCCATGTCCACCTTCTGCCTGCGCACCATGGCGAACATTGAGCGTCCCGCCATCGCAGCGCTCTGGCCGACGATGAAGAGCGAGTGCGTGGTGCTGGATGTCGGCGCCACTATCGGTGCCGATGCGCAGCAACTTGTGGATTTCTCCATCCTCGGCGCGGCCATGGCGCACGCCATCTTCCAGATCGATCGCCCGACCGTCGGCCTTCTCAATGTCGGCGTCGAGGAGATCAAGGGCCAGGAAGAGGTCAAGGAAGCCGGCCGCATGCTGCGCGAGGCCTCGCTCAAGGCGATGGACTATCGCGGCTTCGTGGAGGGCGACGACATCGCCAAGGGCACCGTGGACGTGGTGGTGACGGAAGGTTTTTCGGGCAATATCGCCCTGAAGACGGCCGAAGGCACCGCCAAGCAGATCGCCGAATATCTGCGCGAGGCGATGAGCCGCACGCTGATGGCGCGGATCGGCTATCTGTTCGCCCGTTCCGCCTTCCAGCGGCTGCGTGAGAAGCTCGACGTGCGCAAGATCAATGGCGGGGTCTTCCTGGGACTCAATGGCATCGTGGTGAAAAGCCACGGCGGCGCCGACGATGAAGGTTTTGCCGCCGCGATCGAGCTTGCGCGCGACATGGTTCGCCGTGGACTGCTCAGCACCATCCGCACCGAGCTTGACATGTTCCACGCCCGGCGTCAGGGCGTGGCTGGAGATACGACGCCCGCGGCGTCGGCCGCCCAGGGAGAGTAGGCATTTTCATGATCAGGTCCGTCGTATGTGGCGTTGGTGCGGCACTGCCCAAGCGTATCATGCCCAATGCGGAGTTCGAGCAGCGCCTCGAAACCTCCGACGAATGGATTCAGCAGCGCACGGGCATTCGCCAGCGCTATATCGCATCCGAGGATGAGACCACCGCATCGCTGGGCGAGGCCGCCGCGCGCGCCGCACTCGACGATGCCGGGCTGACGCCGGCCGATATCGACCTGATCGTGCTTGCCACCTCAACGCCGAACAACACCTTTCCGGCGACGGCAGTGGAAATCCAGCACCGTCTCGGCATGCGCCACGGCTTCGCATTCGACATGCAGGCGGTATGTTCCGGCTTCGTCTATGCCGTGACCACCGCCGATCTCTATATTCGAGGCGGGCTGGCGCGGCGGGTGCTGGTCATCGGGTCGGAGACCTTCTCGCGCATCCTCGACTGGGAGGATCGCACCACCTGCGTTCTGTTCGGCGACGGTGCGGGCGCAATCATCCTCGAAACATCCGAGCAGGCGGGCGCGGCAGGCGATCGCGGCATCCTGGCGTCCAGCCTGCGTTCCGACGGCACCCACAAGGACAAGCTCTATGTGGATGGCGGACCGTCGACCACGGGGACTGTCGGCGTGCTCAGGATGGAAGGCCGCGAGGTCTTCAAACATGCCGTGGGCATGATCACCGACGTCATCGAGGACACTTTCGCGGCCGCCGGCATCACGGCGGAAGACCTCGACTGGTTTGTCCCGCATCAGGCCAACAAGCGTATCATCGACGCTTCGGCCCGGAAGCTGGGCATCGCCGAGGAGAAGGTGGTCGTCACCGTCGACCGCCACGGCAATACGTCTGCCGCCTCGGTGCCGCTGGCGCTGGAATCGGCGGTTTCCGACGGCCGCATCAAGCGGGGCGACCTCGTTCTTCTCGAGGCGATGGGCGGCGGCTTCACCTGGGGCGCGGTGCTTCTGCGCTGGTAGCCGGCGTGTTGAACTAAACGCTAAGAAACTGTTTTTGTTTGGCAGGCCCTTGGTTATTGACCTCTCACGGTCAATTTCCTAACGTCCCGCCTCCACTAAAATCATCAACAGGGACGGTTGAGCGGCGGATGGGAGGAAAGACACTGACGCGTGCCGACCTGGCTGAGGCGGTCTATCGGAAAGTGGGGCTTTCCCGCACCGAATCCGCGCAGCTTGTGGAAATGGTACTGGACGAGATTTGCGATGCGATCGTGCGCGGCGAATCCGTCAAGCTCTCCTCCTTTGCGACCTTCCAGGTGCGCTCCAAGAACGAGCGTGTGGGCCGCAACCCCAAGACCGGGGAAGAAGTGCCGATCTCGCCCCGGCGGGTAATGACCTTCAAGGCATCGAATGTGCTCAAGCAGCGCATCCTCGACACGCATCTGTCCAAGCTGAAAGCGGCTGAATAGGCTCTGTGATGTGCGTGAAAACGCCCGTCGCCAATGTTTGCCTTGAACGAGACTCGATAACGCGCTGAACTGGCGACACGAATCGGCCGTGTCGAATTGCATCCATATGCCCCCAGCGGCGGATGCCCGCGCAGGCCGTCAGAGGGTCGGACCGCAGGGTCCCTTTGAGGCGCAGCTGTCGATGGACAAGAGCCCGGACGCATTCAGGACGATCAGCGAAGTCGCGGAAGAACTCGACCTGCCGCAGCATGTGCTGCGGTTCTGGGAAACCCGCTTCAATCAAATCAAGCCGATGAAACGGGGTGGCGGCCGCCGCTATTACCGGCCGCAGGATGTCGAACTGATCAAGGGCATACGCCATATGCTCTACGATCAGGGCTACACGATCAAGGGCGTCCAGAAGCTGCTCAAGGAGAATGGCGCGCAGTTCATCGTGGCCATCGGCGCCGGCGACCTTGCCGCCGTCGAGGCCATCGCCCAGCGCAAGGCGGCTGAAGCCGCCGATGAACAGGAAGCGGCGCGGGCGCCGGCCGGCGCTTCCTCGCGCGACGAGATGCTTGTCGGCGAAGCGCGGGCAAAGCCCAGTCGGCGCTTCTTCGGCATGGGCCGCCCGGATGACGATGGTCCCGTACAGGGTGAAGGCAAGCTGTCGCGGGACAACCGGGCGCTCTTGCAGGAAGCCCTGTTCGATCTTCTGGAATGCAAGCGCCTGCTCGACCAGGTGAGATAAATACCGCTTGCTTCGCCCGGAGCTTCCGCATATGCCTGCCACCGGTTCGGAGCGTAGCGCAGCCCGGTAGCGCACTTGACTGGGGGTCAAGGGGTCGTGGGTTCGAATCCCGCCGCTCCGACCATTTTTCTCCAAGAAAATATGAAGCGGCTGCGCGGCGGTGATACCGGTTACGTGACGCGCATCGGCGCTTCGATCTCATCTTGGTTAATGCGCCGGTTGGGATTCGATTAAAACTTTCAGGTCATCGTCTGCCCATGCGCGATTTTGACCCGAAACGAGCGGCGATCCTGCTGGCTCCCATCGTCGTGGCGATCCTGACGCTGGCCGTCGCCGGCCTTGTCATCGAGGATCATCGCATGGTCGACAATGTCTGGACCTCCTCGACGACGCGGTAGAGCGGTGGGACGCCTCTTGCGCCAGCCTGTCGGTTTGATGACAGTGTGGTGATGCGGGAGGATGGCGCGTGACCGGCTGGGAGCTGTTCATTTTCGTCGGATTGGTCGTGGTCGCCTTCGTGGCGATCGTCGGCTTTGTCTGGCGCATCCAATGGAAGCGCGATCCGGAGCGGTTCGGGAGTGCCTGGCGCAGGACGCCGGCACCGGGCAGCCCCAATCACTGGAACAGGCCGGGCGGCAGCGCCTGAGCCGTCAGTAGGCGTTTTCCGTGTTCAGCAGCCGGACGGGCGTGAGAAACAGGATCTTCAGATCGAGCATGAGCGACCAGTTCTCGATGTAATAGAGGTCGAGTTCGGTGCGCATGCGGATCTTTTCATCCGTATCCATCTCGCCACGCCAGCCATTGATCTGCGCCCAGCCGGTGACGCCGGGCTTGACGCGGTGGCGGGCGAAGTAGCCGTCCACGACCTCCGTATAGAGAAGGTTGTGCGATTGCGCCGCGACCGCATGCGGGCGAGGGCCCACCAGCGACAGGCTGCCCATGAGCGAGTTGAAGAATTGTGGCAGCTCGTCGATGGACGTCTTGCGGATGAAGCGGCCGACGCGGGTCACGCGCGGATCGTTCCTGGTCACGGTCTTCTTCGCTGTCGGGTCGGACTTGTCCGCATACATGGAGCGGAACTTGTAGACCTCGATCTCCTCATTGTTGAAGCCGTGGCGCTTCTGCTTGAAGAAGACGGGTCCTTTGCTGTCCAGCTTGATGGCGATCGCCGTGGCGATCATGATCGGTGAGAAGACGACCAGCCCGACGACGCTGAAGAAGATGTCGAAAAGCCGCTTGGAGACGGAGTCCCAGTCGGTGATCGGCTTGTCGAATATGTCGAGCATCGGCACCGCGCCGATATAGGAATAGGAGCGCGGGCGGAAATGCAGCTCCTGCGTATGCGCCGAGAGCCTTATGTCGACCGGCAGCACCCACAGCTTCTTGAGCAGCGACAGCACGCGCTGTTCCGCCGTGATCGGCAGCGAGACGATCAGCATGTCGATATGGGCGATGCGGGCGAAGTCGACCAACTCGGCGATGGTTCCAAGTTTCGGATAGCCGGCCACGATGGGCGGCGAGCGGCGATTGTCGCGATCGTCGAAAATCCCGCAGATGCGGATGTCGTTGTCCGGCTGCTGCTCGATGGAGCGGATCAGCGTCTCGGCTGCCTGGCCGCCGCCGACGATCACCGCGCGCCGTTCCATGCGGCCGTCGCGTGCCCAGCGGCGTATGAGGCGCGCCATCACCACGCGCAGGGCAAGAATGACGACCAGGCCCGACAGGTACCATCCGCCGAACCAAATGCGGGAAAACTCCTCCGAGGTTTTCAGCATGAAGCCGAAAAGGGCGAGGATTGCGAAGGTGCCGGACCAGACCAGCACGATCTTGCCGAAACGCGACAGCGGGTTCTGAAGGGCCGCGATCTTGTAGCTGTCGCTAAACTGGAGAAGGAGCACGGCCAGCAGCGAGCCGGTGGCGATCGCAATGGGATAGAGCCAGGGCGCGTGCGGCGCCGAGCCGACATAGAGGAAGTAGAACAGGAAGCCGGCCCCGGCGATGAGGGCGAGCTCGGCAAGCCGCAGATAGCCGCTGACCATGACCGGCGAGATGTTCTCGCGGCGATATTGCGAGGCGACCTGCAAGGCGATGTCGTTGAGGTTCGATGCCGGCTTGCCGTCGACCTTGGCGTCGTCGAGTTTGCGCACGGCATCCAGCGTATAGCGCTGATGCGGGTCGTTCTTGTTCATCTCTTGCTCGAATCTGGAGCCTGACCCTGCCATCAGGCCACTAACGATGGGTTGATGAACACGTTAGAAGGCGTCGCAGTCGAGCAATATGACTAACAGATTTGCGGCGCAGATGAAATCACGAGCCCGCCGAGGAGCCCTTGTGCCACGAAAGCGCAAAGAAAGGGGCCGGGCGACGCGAGACCTGATGCCCGGAACTGTGAGCCTTGAGACGGCGCGAAACTGCGCGGCCAGCTTCAGGCTGCCAATGGTGAAAGGTGCGGCCGAGATGGCGATGCTGCACGGTTAGAAGAGCCGTTCGCGGACATAGATCGTGTCGCCGGGCGCGAGCGGGTCGGAAATCCTCACCCTGCCGGTCATGATCTCGCCATTGATGTTACGGGTAATGTCGACATCGGCCTGCTGCGCGCGTGCGGAAAAGCCGCCGGCGACGGCTATCGCTTTCTGCACGGTCATACCTGGAACGTAGGAATACTGCCCGGATGCGCCGACCTCGCCCATGACGAATATCGGGCGGTAGCGATCGACTTCGACCGTCACGTCGGGATCGCGGATAAAGCCGTCGCGCAGCTTGCCGGCGATCTGCGCCTCCAACTGCGCCACGGTCATGCCGCGCGCGGCCACCGCGCCCACCAGCGGGAAGGAGATATAGCCCGACTGATCGACGGAATAGGTGTTGGAGAGGCCCTCCTGCTCGAACACCGAAATGCGCAGCCGGTCGCCAGCATCCAGCATGTAGGGGCGGACGGTGACCTTGTGAAACGCCGGAGGCGCCGGCTGATAGGCCGCGCAACCCGTCAGAAACGAGGCGAGCAGCACGCAAGCGGCGATTTTTGCACTGGACGTCAAGGCCAAACTCTCGGCTGCCCGATCAGGTGGCCCTCGTTATCCTCCCGTTAGGGTTAACAGCCAGTAAAACGAAAATGCCGCGACCCTCGCTCCCGAGAGTATATGCGCTGCATTTTAACCCCTTGGTTACCGTAGCCATTTACGTTTCATCCACGATTGCGAAAGGTGGAGCAGCTTGAATGTCCGTGAGCGGGAACGGTGCGAATGACATCCGTCGCAGACGGCTGATCGCCTCGCTCGCGCGCGATTGGCATCATATTGCACTCGTGGTGACGGGCGTCACGGCGGCCGCCTATCTGGCGACCTCCTGGATGACGCCGCTTTATTCCGGCGAAACGCGAATCCTCATCGAGACGGCGGGCCCGTCCAGCGTGCGCGCCCATGCGAGGGACGGCATCGATGCGCAGATCCAGCTGATCGGCTCGGACGAGATTCTGGGGAAGGTCGCCGCCGGCTTGGAGGCGCGTCCCCATGAAACGACGCTTCTCAACCGCGTATTGAGCCTCGGCGGATTGCTTGGCGAGCCCGACCCGCTATCGCGCGAGGAGCGTGCGCTGCACGCCACGCGCGACAATCTCGACATCTATCGCGCCGACCGGTCGCGGGTGATCGTCGTCGCATTCTCCAGCGACGATCCGCAGCTTGCAGCGCAGATACCGAACGCCATCGCCGACGCCTATATCGCGCATAATCGCAGTGCCGCGCTGCCGGCCAATGTTGCGGCGAACGAAGCCCCTGACGATATCGTGACCGGTGCGACGGTGTTGGATCTGCCGCGCCGGCGTACGGGGGTGAAGCCCGCTGCCCCGCAGCAGATATCGGCGCTTTCCGACACGCTCTCGCATGTCCGCACCGAGCGGCTGGACGCCGAGGCGAGCGCTGCAAGCATCAGGGCCGCACTGGAGAACGGTTCGCCGCCGGATGCCGTCGGCGATCTGGCCGGCGCCGGCCTCATCCAGGGACTGGCCGAGCACGAAGCGCAACTGCGCGCTGAGATCGCGAACCTGTCATCGACCCTGCTCGACAACCATCCGCGCATGCGCGCCCTGCGCGCGCAACTCGCCGATCTCGGGCGCCAGATGCGCGCCGAGGCGAAGAAGGTTCAGGAGAGCCTTGAACGGAAGGCGACCGCGGCCGGGGGGCGCGAGCAGGAACTGGTTGCCGATATCGATCGCCTGACGGCGCTTCCCGCCGTCGCGAAGGTCGAAGCGCCGGCGCCCGATGATCTCTTCACCCGGAATCCCATGCTCGTGGCCTCCGCATCGCCGGGCTTCGGCGCTTTCATGGCGGATGCGCGGATATTCCAGCGCGCGACCGTTCCCGATGCGCCCTATTTTCCCCGCGTCCTGCCGATCGTGAGCACGTTGTTTGCGGCTTCGCTCCTGCTGATGCTCTCGATCACCATGATCCGGGCGAGGAGGGTTGCCCGATATATGCCGCATGATGACGGGAGTATCCGCTTGCCCGAACTGGACGAAGAACGGTTTCAGGACGAGCATCGCGATGCCCTGCTGGCAGTTGCCGCAGCGCCTGTCACTGAAACGTCGATGCAGGCTCATGCGCCTGCGTCGGCCAGCGAGACGGAAGACGACATGCACCACGACCATGAACAGGCGCTGCCGCGCACGACCGGCGAGGTGGATGTGCAGACGCTTGCCGAGCGGATCATTGCCAGCACGGTCGCGCGTGCCGTCGTGGTCTCGCCGGAAGGCGATGCCGGGGCCGCGACCAGCGTGATGCTGGCGCGCGCCGTCGCGGATGCCGGACTGCGTGTCGTCCTGCTGGACCTCACCATGACGGGAGCCGCCGCCCGGCCGATGGTGGAGGACGCCGCGCTGAAGGGCATTACCGATCTGCTCTGCGCCGAAGCCCAGTTCGGCGATGTGATACACACCGACCTCTATTCCGAGAGCCATGTCATCCCGGTAGGGACCGCCGATCTCGACCGCGCCATGAACGCCATCGAGCGGCTGCCGGTCATTTTGCAATCGCTCGGCGCGGCCTTCGATCTCGTGGTTGCCGAGTGCGGCGAGGTCGAGGCCGGTGAGGTGGAGCATCTGGTGGATCGTGACACCGCGCTGGTGATTTCGGCGCTCGAAATATCCGAGAAGGTCGCCGATACGGTCGAGATATTCATCGCGGAAGGAATGCGGCCGACGATCGTCAGCCCCGGCGCGGAACCCCACCTGCCGGATGAGGCCGCCTGAAGCAATTCCAGCGAAAGCGCGTAGCGCTTCCGTGTCCGGAAATTGCGGAAGTCTCTATCGCGCGGAGCGTCCGGGCTTCGACATCCAACTGATGATCAGCATTGCCGGCAAGACCCAGAGAAGGCCGGAGACGACGAAGAAGGCCAGATGGGTCAGCCCGCTGGCCTCGGCAAGGCGCGTGACGGCCACCGTCATGGCGAGCAGCGCATAGACGATCACCAGCGTGACGAGCAGAAACGTGCCGATCAGTTTCTTGAGCCGTAATGGCATGGTGAGGCGGTTCCTCGATGAACTATGCGTCCACATAGGCCGATGCGCCGCAGGCAGCAACCCGCTACGGATGGCCGGCACGCGACGGCGTGTCGCGCGGCCACGCCTTGCAGCCTTGGGCCGATTGGTCCACTGAACGGCGCAAACCGGCGGTGAAGCATGTCCCAGTCAGCAGCCATAGCGGGTTTTCCCGATCGATCGTCACGCCAGGAACGCAACCGGACCTGGGTGCGCTGGTGGCTCTATCTCGTCGCGCTGACGCTGCTTGCCATCTTCCTCGTCGGCGGAGCGACGCGCCTTACCGGCTCCGGCCTGTCGATCACCGAGTGGAAGCCGATCCACGGCGTCATCCCGCCGCTCAATGACACCGAATGGCAGGAGGAATTCGCGAAATATCGCGAGATTCCGCAATATCAGCAGCTCAACAAGGGCATGTCACTCGGCGAGTTCAAGACCATCTTCTGGTGGGAGTGGTCGCACCGCGTGCTGGCGCGCGGCGTCGGCTTCCTCGTCGCGCTGCCGCTCGCCTTCTTCTGGCTCTCGGGCATGCTGGAGCGCCACCTCAAGCCGAAGCTGCTCGGCCTGCTTGCGCTGGGCGGAATGCAGGGCGCCATCGGCTGGTGGATGGTGGCGTCAGGCCTGTCGGAGCGTGTCAGCGTCAGCCAATATCGGCTTGCCACCCATCTCATCATGGCCTGCCTGATCTTCGTCGCGACAATTTCGATTGCCCGCGGACTGGCCCCGCACTCGGCCGGTCCGGCGCGTGACAGCACGCGGCGCTTCGCCGGCTGGCTCGTGGTGGGCGTCCTGCTTCAGGTCTATCTCGGCGCTTTGGTGGCCGGCCTGCATGCCGGCCTCACCTTCAACACATGGCCGCTGATGGATGGCGCGATCTGGCCCGACGGCCTGCTCACCGTGACGCCCGCCTGGTTGAATTTCTTCGAGAACCCTAAGACCGTACAGTTCATGCATCGCCTGGGCGCCTATGCCATCTTCGTCGCCGCGCTTTGGCACATGGTAGCGACGTTACGGGCGGAAGCAGGCTCCCCGCATGCGGCGCGGTCCGTCCTGCTCTTCGCCCTGGTTGCCTGCCAGGCCGCCATCGGCATCATGACGCTGATTTTGGTGGTGCCATTCGGCTGGGCGCTGCTGCATCACGGCTTCGCCATGATCGTGCTGGGCTTCGCCACCGCGCATTGGCGCGGCACGCGCGGACCCTATCCGCTGCCCTCGACCGCTACGGCCTGAGGCCGGCGGCGCGCAGCGCCTTCGCCACGCCGAGGCTGCGGGCGGCCTCGCCATGATTGCCGTCTTCGACATGCCATGAGGCCGAAAGGCAGGCATGGCAGAAGCCGAAATCGAGGATCACGCCCGCCTCACGCCCGCTTGCTTGCGCAAGAATGGCCGCCATGCGCCGCGCCCGCCCGGGGTCGGCGCGCAGGTCGTCGCGTTCGAGCGGATTGTAGAATAGGTTGGCGAAATCATAGGTCGGATCACCGATCAGCCCTTTCGGGTCGATGGCGAGCCAACCGCGCGTGCCGTGCAGGATATTCTCGTGATGGATGTCGCCATGCAGCGGGCGCACGTCCTGCTGGTCGGCGAGCAGGGCATCGGCACGCTGCGCGGCTTCCACGAAAAGGCTGTGCCGGCCGGCCTGCCGGTCCAGCCGCGCCTTGGCGAACAGGCTGGCGAAATGGTCCGGCAGGGGCTGGAGCGATGCCGGCCATGGAGCCGGCGAAGGCGCATGCAGGAGCCGCAGCACATCGGCTGCGATGTGCGTCGCTGCATCGTCGCCGAGCGTGTCCAGTTGTGTAAGGAGATCACCGTCGGCGACATGTTCCAGCAGCGAAAGATCGCCGCGCCGATCGATCAGATGTACCGCACCCCGGCCGCCGCGCCAGCGCAGGAAATCGCCGCCGCGCCGCGCATCCTCGCGGCCGGCCTCGCTCGCCTGCTTGACCACCGCCATGCCGCCACGGGCGCGCACGACCAGCCACACCTTCCCGCCGAGACCGTCCGCGATCAGCGTCGCGGTGTCGATCATCCAGTCGGCGGGGAAGGATGCGCCGTCAGGTGCGCCCAAGCATCAGGTCCATGTTCTGCACCGCCGCGCCCGAGGCGCCCTTGCCGAGATTGTCATAGACCGCCATCAGCAGGGCTTGCGCACGGGTATCATTGGCGAAGACATAGAGCGTCATCTGGTTGGTATCGTTGTGCATTTCCGGCTGGAGATCGGGCACGCGCTCGACTTCGGCATAGGGCGCGACGCTGACGAACCCGTCTTTGATCCCGGCATAGTGGTCGGCGATGGCCGCATGAAGCTCCTTGCCGGTTGGCACGCGGTCGAGGTCGCCGAGTTGCAGCGGCACGCAGGTGATCATGCCTTGGGCGAAATTGCCGACGACGGGCGTCATCAGCGGATCGCGCGAAAGCGTGGCATATTTGCGCAGTTCGGGAACGTGCTTGTGCTTGAAGCCGAGGCCGTAGGGTAGATATTCGGGCGCGTCCTCGCCCTTGGCCTCATACTCCTCCACCATGGCCTTGCCGCCGCCGCTATAGCCCGAAATGCCGTTCATCGTGACGGGGAAGCCGGCCGGCAGAAGGCCGGCAGCCACCAGCGGGCGCAGCGTGGCGATCGGCCCCTGCGGCCAGCAGCCGGGATTGGCGACCCGCTTCGACGCCGCGATTGCCGCCGCCTGGGCCTTGTCCATTTCCGCGAAGCCATAGGCCCAGCCATCGGCGACGCGATGGGCGGTGGAGGCGTCGATGACGCGCGTCGTGTCGTTCTCGATCAGCGCGACGCTTTCCTTGGCCGCATCGTCCGGCAGGCACAGGATCGCGATGTCGGCCTTGTTGAGGAACTCCGCGCGTGCCGCCGTTTCCCTGCGCCGCTCGACCGGCACGGAAATGATCTCGATATCGTCGCGGCCGGCAAGCCGGGTGCGGATCTGGAGGCCGGTGGTGCCGTGCTCGCCGTCGATGAAGATTTTGGGCTTCATGGAAATGTCCGTTCTATCTCGAAAAATCAGATGGTTATGAATGCGGGCGGAATCAATCCGCGAGGACGTTGAATCGCTTTCTCATCGTCGCGCTTTGCGCTCGGCGAGCAGGCCGAGATAGTACATCGCAACCGAGGCTCCGGCGATGGCCGTGATGTCGCCATGGTCATAGGCCGGCGCGACTTCCACCACGTCGGCGCCGACAATGTCGATCTGGCCGAGCTGCCGCAGCACCGAAAGCATCTTGGCGGAGGAAGGGCCGCCCGCGACCGGCGTGCCGGTGCCCGGCGCGAAGGCCGGGTCGAGACAGTCGATGTCGAAAGTGACATAGGTCTTGCGGCCGCCGGTACGCTCGTTGATCGCATAGGCGATGTCGGCGGCGCGCATCTCCTCCACCTCGTGGCCGTGGATGATGCGGATGCCGAAATCTTCCGGCGCATGGGTGCGGATGCCGATCTGGATCGAACGGTCGGGGTCAATGATGCCGCCGCGCACGGCGCGTGCGACGAAGGAGCCGTGGTCGATGCGTCTACCGTCATCGAACCAGGTGTCCTGATGCGCGTCGAACTGCACCAGCGCCAGTGGCCCATGCAGCGCGGCATGCGCCTTAAGGATGGGCCAGGTGACGAAATGGTCGCCGCCGAGCGTCAGCAGGAAGGCGCCGCCGGCGATCAGGCGGGTCGCCTCGCGCTCGATCGTGGCGGGCGTCTTCTGATGGTTGCCGTAGTCGAGCAGGCAATCGCCATAGTCCACCACCGCCAGTTCGGCGAACAGGTCGGCATTGAACGGATATTGCGGGTCGTTGTCGAAGATGGCCGAAGCCCGCCGGATGGCCTGCGGCCCGAAGCGCGCGCCCGGCCGGTTCGACACCGCGGCGTCGAACGGAACGCCCCACACCACGACATCCGCATCCGTAACCTTCTTGGTGAAGCGCCGGCGCATGAAGGACAGCGCGCCGGCATATGTCGGGTCGCTCGCAGCGCCGAGATTGCTGCGCGCGGTGAAGGCGTGGTCGATGGATTTTGACGGCATGCAAGCTCTCCCGTGATGACTGGGCAGGCGGGAAGGCCTGTCCGGGACCGAATGGGCGAATGCTTTTCGAACCATTCGGCTGCATATTCAAGGATCAGCGCCGCATTTCAGTCATGTGACAGGGCTGCGGCGGCTTGGCGTGACAAATAAAAAAGCGGACCCGAAGGCCCGCTTTTCCAAAGTTCCGGAGTGGAAGCGATCAGCGCTTCGAGAACTGGAAGCTGCGACGGGCCTTGGCCTTGCCGTACTTCTTTCGCTCGACGGTACGGCTGTCGCGGGTCAGGAAGCCGCCCTTCTTGAGCACGCCGCGCAGCGCCGGCTCGTAATAGGTCAGCGCCTTGGAGATGCCGTGGCGCACCGCGCCCGCCTGGCCGGAGAGGCCGCCGCCGGCAACCGTCACGACGATGTCGTACTGCTCGGCGCGGTTCGCCGCCACGATCGGCTGCTGCAGGATCATCTGCAGGACCGGACGCGCGAAATAGGCGTTGTAGTCCTTGGTGTTGACGGTGATCTTGCCGCTGCCGGGCTTGACCCAGACGCGGGCAATGGCGTCCTTGCGCTTGCCGGTGGCATAGGCGCGGCCCTGCTTGTCGAGCTTCTGCACATGCACCGGCGCCGCCGGCTGCTCGGTCGTCTGGACGACCTGGCCGAGATCGGCGAGGGAAGAGAGATCAGCCATTATGCGGCCCTCTTGTTCTTGGAGTTGAGCGCGGCAACGTCGAGGGTCTCGGGCTGCTGTGCCTCATGGGGATGTTCGGCGCCGGCATAGACGCGCAGGTTCTTCATCTGACGGCGGCCGAGCGGGCCGCGCGGGATCATGCGCTCGACGGCCTTCTCCAGCACGCGCTCCGGGAAGCGACCCTCGATCAGCTGGCGCGCGGTGCGCTCCTTGATGCCGCCGGGATGGCCGGTGTGCCAGTAATAGACCTTGTCGGTATACTTCTTGCCGGTGAAGACGACCTTGTCGGCATTGATGATGATGACATTGTCGCCATCATCGACATGCGGGGTGAAGGTCGGCTTGTGCTTGCCGCGAAGACGGTTGGCGACGATGGTGGCGAGCCGGCCGACGACGAGACCCTCGGCGTCGATCAGCACCCACTTCTTCACCACGTCCGCAGGCTTCTGCGAAAAGGTTTTCATGGTTCTGTTTCCGGTTGGACCTTCTTGCGAAGGCGTTTCTTGTTGCTTGCGTTGGCGCGGAGGCCAACAGGAAAAAGCGGCCGCAAGGGCAGCCGCAATCTCCGAGGCTGCTTCTAGGTGAAGTCGTGATGGGGGTCAAGCGGCCGAAGTTCAGCGATCTTCAAAATTACAAAGCAAAATCAGCCTGTTACGGTTGTGGTAATATTTTACCACAACCGAGGCGCATGCGCCGGGGCTCAGGCGCTCCGTTTCGGCGGGATGGAATAGGTTCCGGTTGCATGGGCGACCGTCGCTCCATCCGCCACGATGTCGATGCTGAACACCATCAGCGAACGACCCAGCTTGAGGATGGTGCAGTGGCCGTCTACCGGGCCGGCCGGCGCTTTGCGCATGAAATTGATGTTGAGATTGGTCGTGACCGACAGCGCGTCCGGCCCGGCATGGGAAAGCACGCAGACATAGCCGCTAATGTCGGCCAGCGTGAACAGGGAAGGGCCCGAAACGGTGTCACCCGGCCGCAGGTGGCGGTGGTCGGCATCGAGCCGCACGGTGCAGCCGCCCGGATGAACGTCCGTCACCAGATAGGCGGAAGAATCGCCGTTGAGCTGCGGATAGGCCTGCCGCAGGAAGTCGTTCACCTCGGTTGCGGTCATTACGGGCATCAAGTCCGGCATGCTTGTTCTCCCCTCGCTTCCGTTTCCGTAAGCGTCAAAGAGATTGGACGATTTCATGTCTGGCCTTCAAGCGCCTGCGTGCTACTTATCCAGCCATCATTTCGCGATGGATGATCGGAGACGGCCGGAATGAAGATGGAGCCGCGTATATCGGTCATAACGCTCGGGGTCGACGACCTCGACCGGGCAGCCTCCTTCTATGCCGCGCTCGGACTGGACCGCCATAAAGACATCACCGACGGCGTGGCCTTCTTCCAGATGGGCGGCCTCATACTGGGCCTGTGGCCGCGCGAGGAACTTGCAAGGGATGCAGGTTATCCTGTTGCAGGCGTGGCGGAGTCCCGCACATTTTCTGGAATCGCATTCGCATACAATACGCGCACCGAAGCCGAGGTCGCGGCGATCCTGGCCCTCGCCGAAACCGCGGGCGGACGCTTGGTGAAACCCGCGACGCGCGCCTTCTGGGGCGGGGTTCAGGGCTATTTCGAGGATACGGAGGGAAATCTGTGGGAAGTGGCCCACAATCCCGATTTCCCCATCGATGCGGAAGGGCGGATATCGCTGCCGGCATGAACCACGATCGCTACGACGACGACTATATCGCCGACATCCTGGCCCGTACGAAGACGATCGCGGTGGTGGGCGCGTCGGCGAACCCATCGCGACCCTCCCATGGCGTGATGCAGTTCCTCGTCGCCCAGGGCTATGAGATCTACCCGGTCAATCCGGGCCATGCGGGCGCGCAGATCCTTGGGCGGCAGGTATATGCGCGGCTGGCCGACGTGCCTGTCGCGATCGACATGGTGGATGTCTTCAGGGCATCGGCCGCGGTCGGCGGCGTGGTCGACGAAGCCCTGGCGCTCGATCCGCTTCCTCGTGTGATCTGGACCCAGCTTGGCGTGCGCGACGATGGCGCCGCGGCCCGTGCGGAGAAGGCGGGCGTTCAGGTGGTGATGAACCGCTGCCCGAAAATCGAGATATCCAGGCTGGGCGGTCCGATCCGGATGCGGCCGGGCTGAGGAGAAGATTCCCGCCCGCAGGCCGGGCGGCGACTTTCGTTCCGTCGCGGGCGATGCCCGGCGAACGAAAATCTTTGCAGCGCAGACCAAGTCCGGCGATGATCGGCAACCAGATTTCCAGGCAGGTGGGAGGAAAGAATGAACCAGCGTACCCCAGGCTTCGACACGCTCGCAGTACATGCCGGCGCAAAGCCGGACCCAACGACAGGCGCGCGCATCACGCCGATATACCAGACGACGGCCTATGTGTTCGAAAGCCCGGATCATGCGGCGTCGCTGTTCGGCCTCAAGGCGTTCGGCAACATCTACACCCGCATCATGAACCCGACGCAGGCAGTGCTGGAGGAACGGCTGGCCGCGCTCGAGGGCGGCACGGCGGCGCTGGTGACCGCATCCGGCCATGCCGCTCAGCTTCTCGTCTTCCACACGCTGATGCAGTCGGGCGACAATTTCGTCGCCGCGCGCAAGCTCTATGGCGGCTCCATCAACCAGTTCGGCCATTCGTTCCGCAATTTCGGCTGGGAGGTTCGTTGGGGCGACACCGACGATCCGGCGAGCTTCGAGAAGCAGATCGATGCCCGCACCCGCGCCATCTTCGTGGAAAGCCTTGCCAATCCGGGCGGAACCTTCGTCGATATCGCCGCGATCAGCGCCATTGCGCAGCGCCATGGCATTCCGCTCATCGTCGATAATACGATGGCGAGCCCCTATCTGCTGCGCCCGATCGAGCATGGCGCGGACATTGTCGTGCATTCGCTGACCAAGTTCGTCGGCGGCCACGGCAATTCGATGGGCGGCGCGATCGTCGACGCCGGCACCTTCGACTGGTCGAAGAGTGGCAACTATCCGATGCTGTCTGCGCCGCGCGAGGAATATGGCGGCCTCATCCTGCACGAAGCGCTGGGCAACATCGCCTTCGCCATCGCCTGCCGCGTGCTGGGCCTGCGCGATTTCGGCCCGTCCATTTCGCCATTCAACGCTTTCCTGATCCTGACCGGCGCGGAGACCCTGCCGCTCAGGATGCAGCGCCACTGCGACAATGCGCTGAAAGTGGCCGAATGGCTGTCGGCGCATCCCAAGATCGCGTGGGTTTCCTATCCCGGCCTGCCCGGCGATCCCAACCACGCCCTGCAGCAGCGCTATTCGCCCAAGGGGGCAGGCGCCGTCTTCACCTTCGGCGTCAAGGGCGGCTACGAGGCCGGCATCGGCGTGGTCCAGAACGTGAAGCTGTTCTCGCATCTGGCCAATATCGGCGATACGCGCTCGCTGATCATCCATCCCTCGTCCACCACCCATCGGCAGCTCTCCGCCGAGCAGCAGACGGCGGCGGGCGCGGGACCTGACGTGATCCGCCTGTCCATCGGCATCGAGGATGTCGCCGACATCATCGCCGACCTGGAACAGGCGCTCGAAAAGGTTTGAGCCATGTATGCCAGCCATATGGTTGGCCTGACGCCGTCGGGCATCGAGCCGGAGGAGAGCGCTCCTCCGGCCGAACGCGTGATTTCCGGCCAGCCCCGTTTCCGCAGCTGGAATGTGGAGGAGGCATCCGGCGGGCTCCATGCCGGCATATGGGAAGCGACGCCGGGCAAGTGGCGAATTTCCTATGACGAATGGGAATTCTGCCACATCCTGTCGGGCGTATCGGTCATAGCCGAGGATGGCGGCGAAGCCCGCACGGTGAAGGCCGGCGACAGCTTCATCCTGCGACCCGGCTTCAAGGGAAGCTGGGAAGTCCTTGAAACGACTCGCAAGGAATATGTGATCAGGCTGTGAGGCTTGATGTCACCACTGGCACGTCAGCCGTTCCAACCCATGGAAATGATAGCTGTCGCGATAATGCGGTGGGGTGGCTAGCCTGAGGCCGGGCAGCCGTTCGAACAGGACCGCGAGCGCGATCTGCAATTCCAGCCGTGCCAGCGGCGCGCCGACGCAGAAATGGATGCCGGCACCGAAAGTCACGTTCTTCTGGTCGGCGCGATGCGGCGCGAATGTATCCGGATTGCCGAATGCAAGCGGATCGCGATTGGCGGCGCCGAGCAGCAGGCCGATCTTCTCGCCGGCCTGAACCGTCACGCCCTCCGGCAGGTCCGTCATGTCATAGGCGTAGCGCGTGAACATATGCAGCGGTGCGTCGAAGCGGAGGCATTCCTCGACCGTCGCGGCTGCCGCCTCACGCGTGGCGAAGAAGCGACGCGGGTCGCCGCCGGCGCAAAGCATGGCCAGCACTGCATTGCCGATCTGGTGCACCGTCGCTTCGTGGCCGGCATTCAGCAGCAGGATGGCGGATGACACCAGTTCGGCCGGCGTCAGCCGCTCGCCATCGTCATGGGCGGCGACGAGCACGCTCAGCAGATCGTCGCCGGGTTCGGCGCGGCGAAGGTCGGCATGGTGGCCGATGAACGCGCTGAAAGCCTGTGCGGAAGCATCGGCACGCTCCTGCACCACGCGGCTCGGCTGGTGCATATACATGCGAACCATGTCGTTCGACCACGCCACGAGTTGCGGGCCGGTTTCACGCGGCACGCCCATCATTTCGGCGATGATGGTGGCGGGGATCGGCGTGGCAAAGGCGGGGATGAGATCGATGCCCCGCGCGTCCTCGAAGCCGTCGATCAGTTCATGCGCCAGCGCTTCGATGCGCGGGCGCATCCGCTCGACCTGACGTGATACGAAGGCGCGGTTCACCAGCATGCGCAGGCGGGTGTGGGCCGGCGGCTCCAGCTCAAGCAGCGAGCTGGCTTCCACGGCGTCGAAATGGGAAAGATGCGCGCGGTTCGTCCCGGCGGGAAAGTTGCTGTAGCCGCCCGGCCGTTCGCGGCCGAGACGCCGGTCCCGCAGCAGTCGGTCGACGTCGCTATATCCCGCAAAGCACCAGATGCCGTAATCCTCCCAAAGGAAGGCACGGGCATGTTCGTGCATGAAGGCGTAGGCCGCGTAAGGGTTCTGCACGAAGGCCGGTTCGCGCGGATCGAGGCGCAGGCGCCGCGTGCCGGGGTTGAAATGCAGATAGGGAAGGGGCCTCATCCGCATCTCTATGGACCGATCCGGCGCTGTGCGAAAGCGTCGGATCGGCGCGTCGGTGCGCGATGCCGGCGCTTATCCGTGGCAACGCGGCGGCAGGGGGCGCCAGCCATGCTCGGCTTCGCGCAGTTTCACCGTGCGCGAATAGGTTTCGTAGCGCGGCGGGGTGCGGTGCACGCGCTTTTCCGCCGGGCGGATCAGCACCTGCTCCAGCACTTTGTCATATTGCGCCGGCACCACATAGCGCTCCTTGCGCGGCGGCGACACCATCACCTTGCGCGTCTCATAGCCCCATTGCGCCGGGATCGTTTCACGGACGACGCGCTCCGGCTGGATCACCACATGCTTGGCCACGGTCCTGTAGACCGGCGGCCGCTTGATCTTGCACAGGACCTTGCGGCCCTTGATGATGCGCCATTCCCACGCATAGCCGCCTTCCGAGACCAGCACTTTCTTGTGAACGACATCGGTTACGGCGGGGATCACGCGCGCTACCGTGCGTGCGGGCGAAACCATCACCTTTTCCTTCTGATAGGCATATTCGGCCGGGATGACCTCCCAGCGCTCCGTTGCCGGCCGCACCAGCACCTTGCGCTCTCGCGTGCCGTAGACCGGCGGAATGATCTCGACCTGCTTGCTGCCGGGGTCGACCATCATGGTTTCGCGGATCGTATCGTAGACCGCCGGGCGGTCGATCCGCTCATAGCAATTGGCCCCATAGCCGCCGGCAATGCTCTGGGTGCCGGTGGCAAGAATTGCCATTGACGACACCAGGAATTTTCCAAGATATGCAGACATTGTCCCCAAGCGCCAAAGTCGAAACGCGCAAGTTGCTTGTCTGAGCCAAGCAATAAAGCGTCCCGCCACATCCGGCGAAGGGATTCGCGCAGCGTCCTTAACGCTCAAGGTTAACCGACGGCTTTGCGCGCTGGCCTTGCACAAGGCCGAAGCGGCATCCTATCTAGCGGTAACAGTCCACGATTCCGCCCCATTCAGGCGGTGCGATCCCACCAGCCGCTCCCAGAGGACCGACATGAGAGACCCTATCGAAACCTACATGAACCTCGTGCCGATGGTCGTCGAGCAGACCAATCGCGGCGAGCGCGCCTACGACATCTTCTCGCGCCTGCTCAAGGAGCGCATCATCTTCATCACGGGCCCGGTCGAGGACGGCATGGCGACGCTGGTCTGCGCGCAGCTTCTCTTCCTCGAGGCGGAGAACCCCAAGAAGGAAATCAGCCTCTACATCAACTCGCCCGGCGGCGTGGTGACGAGCGGCATGGCGATCTACGACACGATGCAGTTCATCAAGCCGGCGGTGTCCACGCTCTGCGTCGGGCAGGCGGCCTCGATGGGCTCGCTCCTGCTCACCGCCGGCCACAAGGATATGCGCTTCGCCACGCCGAATGCGCGAATCATGGTGCACCAGCCCTCCGGCGGCTTCCAGGGTCAGGCCTCGGACATCGAGCGCCACGCCCAGGACATCATCAAGCTGAAGCGCCGCCTCAACGAGGTCTATGTGCAGCACACCGGCAAGGATTACGAGACGATCGAGCGCACACTCGACCGCGATCACTTCATGACTGCCGAGGAAGCGCGGGACTTTGGCCTCATCGACAAGGTCATCACCTCGCGTGAGGCCATGGAAGCCGCGACCCAGTCTTGATTCGGCTTCGGGCCGGACTGACATGTTTTTGAGATGCAGCGTATCAATTCCGACACAATTTGCTGCATCGTCGGGATTTGCGGCGCGCGGCATTAAGCCTATGGTGACGGAGCCAACCTAGGCTTCGACAGCGAATCGAGGTCGTTGCCGTTGCTTCCGATTTGTGTTTCGTTCGGAAGCGGCGGGTATACGGAACGGCTTCGAACGTCGCGATGTCGGGTCTGCCGACGGGTACTGAAAGGACGTACGACATGAGCAAGATCAGCAACGGCGGTGGCGATTCCAAGAACACGCTGTACTGCTCGTTCTGCGGCAAGAGCCAGCACGAAGTGCGCAAGCTGATCGCCGGCCCCACCGTGTTCATCTGCGATGAATGCGTCGAACTGTGCATGGACATCATCCGCGAGGAGAACAAGACCTCGATGGTGAAGTCGCGGGAGGGCGTGCCCACCCCGCAGGAAATCCTCACGGTTCTGGATGACTATGTCATCGGCCAGCCTTACGCCAAGCGCGTGCTGTCTGTCGCGGTTCACAACCATTACAAGCGCCTGGCGCACGCGTCGAAGAACAACGACGTCGAACTGGCCAAGTCCAACATCCTGCTGATCGGCCCGACCGGCTGCGGCAAGACGCTGCTCGCGCAGACGCTTGCCCGCATCATCGACGTGCCCTTCACCATGGCCGATGCGACCACGCTGACCGAGGCGGGCTATGTCGGCGAGGATGTCGAGAACATCATCCTGAAGCTGCTCCAGGCCGCCGACTACAATGTCGAGCGGGCGCAGCGCGGCATCGTCTATATCGACGAGATCGACAAGATTTCCCGCAAGTCGGACAATCCCTCGATCACCCGCGACGTGTCGGGCGAGGGCGTCCAGCAGGCGCTGCTCAAGATCATGGAAGGCACCGTCGCCTCCGTGCCGCCGCAGGGCGGGCGCAAGCATCCGCAGCAGGAGTTCCTGCAGGTCGACACGGCCAACATCCTGTTCATCTGCGGCGGTGCCTTTGCCGGCCTCGACAAGATCATCTCCGACCGTGGCCGCAAGACCTCGATCGGCTTCGGCGCGACTGTCGCCTCGCCGGAAGAGCGCCGCACCGGCGATCTGTTCCGGCAGGTCGAGCCCGAGGACCTGCTGAAGTTCGGCCTCATCCCCGAATTCGTCGGCCGCCTGCCGGTGCTTGCCACGCTGGAGGATCTCGACGAGGCCGCGCTGATCCAGATCCTGACCGAGCCCAAGAATGCGCTGGTGAAGCAGTATCAGCGGCTGTTCGAGATGGAGAATGTCGAGCTTTCCTTCCATGAGAACGCGCTGTCGGCGATCGCCAAGCGCGCCATCGAGCGCAAGACCGGCGCGCGCGGCCTGCGTTCCATCATGGAATCGATCCTGCTCGACACCATGTTCGAACTGCCTGCGCTGGAAGGCGTTCAGGAAGTCGTGATCTCCGACGATGTGGTCGATGGCAATGCCCGTCCGCTCTACATCTATGCGGAGCGCGAGAAGGAAAAGGGCAGCGTCGCCTGATCCCGACTGCGGGAATGTGAATAAACGTCCGCGACGGCTGTGAAGGCCGTCGCGGACGCTTCGTTTGGCGGATGAAACCGCCCTCGGGCTGTCATGATGTCGGCCCTTGATCTTTGCCCCGCGTGACGCCAACTAACGACTATCGGACCGGCGCCCCGCGTGCTGGTGACATCCGAATGGATGGATAGGCGCGGGACAATGCCGGGGCTACAATGAGATTCGTGGCCGGCCGTCTGGCGGCTGCGAAAGAAAGGTTGGACTATGACCACTACTCCCCGGTCCTCCGGCGACGTCTTCGCCATTCTCCCGCTGCGCGACATCGTCGTCTTTCCGCACATGATCGTGCCGCTGTTCGTCGGTCGCGAGAAGTCCATCAAGGCGCTGGAAGAGGTGATGGGTGCCGACAAGCAGATCCTGCTTGCTACCCAGATGAACGCCGCCGATGACGATCCGCAGCCCGACACCATTTACGACGTCGGCACGCTGGCCAATGTGCTGCAATTGCTGAAGCTGCCCGACGGCACCGTGAAGGTGCTGGTCGAAGGCACCGCGCGTGCGCGCATCACCGCCTTCACCCCGCGTGACGATTATCATGAAGGCTTTGCCGAGCTTCTCGACGAACCCGAGGAGGACGAGGTCGAGGTCGAGGCGCTGGCCCGTTCGGTCGTGTCCGACTTCGAGAACTATGTGAAGCTGAACAAGAAGATCTCGCCGGAAGTGCTGGGCGCGACGGGCCAGATCGAGGATTATTCCAAGCTGGCCGACACGGTCGCCTCGCATCTGGCGATCAAGATCCCCGAGAAGCAGGAAATGCTCGCCACGCTCTCCGTCAAGGAGCGCCTGGAGAAGGCCATGGGCTTCATGGAGTCCGAAATCTCGGTCCTGCAGGTCGAGAAGCGCATCCGCTCGCGCGTCAAGCGCCAGATGGAGAAGACCCAGCGCGAATACTACCTCAACGAGCAGATGAAGGCGATCCAGAAGGAGCTCGGCGAGGGCGAGGACGGCCGCGACGAGACTGCCGAAATCGAAGACCGCATCAAGAAGACGAAGCTCTCCAAGGAAGCGCGCGAGAAGGCGAACGCGGAGCTCAAGAAGCTGCGCTCCATGTCGCCCATGTCGGCCGAGGCCACCGTGGTGCGTAACTATCTCGACTGGCTGCTGTCGCTGCCTTGGGGCAAGAAGTCCAAGGTCAAGTACGACCTCGCTCTGGCGCAGGAAGTGCTCGATACCGATCACTTCGGCCTCGACAAGGTGAAGGACCGCATCGTCGAATATCTCGCGGTGCAGAGCCGCCAGAACAAGATGAAGGGCCCGATCCTGTGCCTCGTCGGTCCTCCCGGCGTGGGCAAGACCTCGCTCGCCAAGTCGATCGCCAAGGCGACCGGGCGGGAATATATCCGCATGGCGCTGGGCGGCGTGCGCGACGAGGCCGAGATTCGCGGCCACCGGCGCACCTATATCGGCTCGATGCCCGGCAAGGTCATCCAGTCGATGAAGAAGGCGAAGAAGGCCAACCCGCTCTTCTTGCTCGACGAGATCGACAAGCTCGGCCAGGACTATCGGGGCGATCCGTCTTCGGCGCTGCTCGAAGTGCTGGATCCGGAGCAGAACTCGACCTTCATGGACCACTATCTGGAGGTTGAATACGACCTGTCGAGCGTCATGTTCGTGACGACCGCCAATACGCTGAACATCCCGCCGGCCCTGATGGACCGCATGGAAATCATCCGTATTGCCGGCTACACGGAAGACGAGAAAGTCGAGATCGCCAAGCGGCACCTGTTGCCCAAGGCGATCCGCGACCACGCGCTCCAGCCCAAGGAGTTCTCGATCAGCGAGGATGCGATCCGCGAGATCGTGCAGACTTACACCCGTGAGGCGGGTGTGCGCTCGCTCGAACGCGAACTGATGAAGGTCGCCCGCAAGGCGGTGACGGAGATCATCCGCACCAAGAAGCCTTCCGTCGACGTGACGAAGGACAATCTGGCCGACTATCTCGGCGTGCCGCGGTTCCGCTTCGGCCAGGTCGAGGGCGAGGACCAGATCGGCGTCGTGACCGGGCTTGCCTGGACCGAGGTCGGCGGCGAGCTGCTGACGATCGAAGGCGTCATGATGCCCGGCAAGGGCAAGATGACGGTGACGGGCAACCTGAAGGACGTGATGAAGGAGTCGATCTCGGCTGCCGCATCCTACGTTCGCAGCCGGGCGCTGAGTTTCGGTGTGGAGCCGCCGCTTTTCGACAAGCGCGACATCCACGTGCACGTGCCGGAAGGCGCGACGCCGAAGGACGGACCCTCGGCCGGCACCGCCATGGCAACGGCGATCGTGTCGGTGATGACGGGCATTCCGGTGCGCAAGGATGTCGCCATGACCGGCGAGATCACGCTGCGCGGACGGGTTCTGCCTATCGGCGGACTGAAGGAAAAGCTGCTCGCCGCACTGCGCGGCGGCATCAAGAAGGTGCTCATTCCGGAGGAAAACGCGAAGGATCTCGCGGACATACCGGAAAACGTGAAGAGCGGCATGGAGATCGTGCCGGTCGGCCATGTGGGCGAGGTCCTGAAACATGCGCTGGTGCGCATGCCCGAGCCCATCGAGTGGACCGAGCCGGAAGAGCCGATTGCCAAGCCGGGCGCCCGCGACCAGAGCGGAGCCACGCTGGCGCACTGAAAGGTTGCAGCTAAGGAAAAAGGGCCGGGAACAACTCCCGGCCCTTTTTCGTTGAACCTTCTCAAAGCCGCGGAAAAGCCGGATTCTCAAGCCTATTCGCTTGGTGAGGGGCTTGCATTTCACTAGACTGCGCACTCGCCGGTTGAGTCGCATCGGCCGGTGTCCACAGGGAAGGAATGACCACATGAACAAGAATGAGCTTGTATCTGCAGTGGCCGAAGAGGCCAAACTTTCGAAAGCCGATGCGCAGGCCGCGGTCGATGCCGTCTTCTCCTGCATCAGCAGCGAACTGAAGAAGGGCGGCGATGTACGCCTTGTCGGTTTCGGCAACTTCTCCGTGTCGAAGCGCGCAGCTTCTACCGGCCGCAACCCGCAGACCGGCGCAGAAGTGAAGATTCCGGCCCGCAACGTGCCGAAGTTCTCGGCCGGCAAGGGCCTCAAGGATACGGTCAACTGACCATTTCCCGACTGTCTTGCATGCAAAAGGCCGGGCTTTCGCCCGGCTTTTTCATTTGCGCCAAACCGGAAGGGCCGCGGGGGCGCCCGCTGCCCTTCCTTGCGGCTGCGTTATTGGGCGGGTTGTTCGGCAGGTCCCGCATGCATGATATCGTCATCCTTGGGGCCGTCGACGATCAGATATCCCGCCAGGCCTCGCTCGGCGCGCGACAATGCGTGGTCCACCAGCACATAATGTCCGCCCCGGTCGATCTTGAAGTCGACGATCGTCGCGCCGCCGGGCGGTACGCTCACCGTCTGCACGCCCGTGAGCGGGGGAGAGGTGACGCTGCCCATCGCATAGACATGATCGAAGATTTCGCCGATCACATGGAAGGATGACGTGAAGTTCGGGCCGCCGACTCCGAAGAAGATCCGCACCGTTTCGCCCGCACTCGCATACAGGGGATGCGATTTCGTCAACGCGCCGACCGAGCCGTTGAACAGGAAATATTCCGGATTTTCCGAGATGAGCTTTTCGTAGTCCATTTCCAGTTCGCCCTTCGAGCCGAAGGGCTCGACCGTATAGAGCTCGCCCTGCATGACGTAGAACTCCCGGTCGACCTGCGGCAGGCCGCCTTCGGGCTCGACGAGGATCAGGCCATACATGCCGCTGGTGATGTGGTGGGCGACGCTCGGCGTGGCGCAATGATACACATAGATGCCGGGTTTCAGTGCCTTGAAGGTCACCACAGCCTCCTCACCGGGCGCGATCTGCGTGAAGTCGGCGCCGCCGCCTGGACCGGTTGCCGCGTGGAAATCGACCGAATGCATCATGACGCTGTCTGCGGCGTTCTTCAGATGGACTTCGACAGTGTCGCCCACGCGCACCCTGACGAACGGTCCGGGCACCTTGCGGTTGAACGTCCAGTAGACATAGGAGGTGCCGTCATCGAGGCGGCCGGTCAGTTCGACCGTCTCCATGTCGACCCGCACCACTTGCGGCGGGCGCTGTCCGATCGGACCCGGCAGGTCCGCCGGATCATGCACGATGTCGGCGGCTTCCGTGTCCATGTCGGAGCGTGGTCCGGGCATGACCTGGATCAGCCCCTCCATGCCAGCCGCGCGATGGCCGGCGATCGAGCAGAAATAGGTGAACTCGCCGACCTTGTTCGCCGTGAAGGAGAAGGTGGACGACGCATTCTTGCCGATGACGATGGAGGATCGCGCCGCATATTGGTCGATGACGACGTCGTGTTCCGCGCCTTCGCCATTGATGAGGTTGATCTGCACCAGTTCGCCCTCATGCACCATGAGGGTGGGATTGACCTGGCCGTCTATGTCGCCGCCGACGCCGATATAGACCATCCGTCCTGTCGCGATACCGGTGCGCAGGGTGAAGACGGTCGGCGCATGATAGCTGACGATCGGCGCCGCCGGATCTCCTGTTGAGGTCGCCGCCTCTGCCGCAGGTTGGGTGGTTTGCGCCTGCGCCGGCGTTGCGGCGCCGTCATGCTGGTGCGTCTGCGCGAGCGCCGGAGCCATGAAGGCCACGGAAAATGCCGTGACGATCGCCACGATCCATGACGTGCCGCGTCTGCCTGTCTTCGCAGGCGGGGGCTCGTTTGCCCCGGGACCTGCGCATTTATGTAAGATGGACCCCAATGCCATGTTCTGCCTCCATATTGCCGCTGCTGGCTGTGGATGGGCATAGACTAGGCAGGTTCGGCGAGAGCCTCTTTGTCTCAACGCAAACATGTTGCTGGCAGAGGCAGGACCCGCCTCCGGACATTGGTGCGAACTCTTTGCGATTGCGCAAAGACGGACGCGTCCTATTGCCGAACACTGGCGCGATGAAGCTGGAGGTCTCGCAATTGTCCGACTCTCAACGTGAAGGCACTCTCCTGCCGATGCTGATCACCGGACTGGTGCTGATCGTGATCGGCGCAGTCGCGGTGATGCTGTTCGTCTAGAGCATTTCCGCTTTTAACGGAATTGCGGAAATGCTCTAACTCTTTGTTTTTACGTAATTCCGGACGCAAAACCGCTGCGCACTTTTGCTGAAATTACTCCAGGCCAGGATGGCGCGGAAGGCCTCGGCTTTCAGCTCTCGTCGCGCAGAAGCTGGACGGCGGCGTCGCGCGACAGGCGGATGGTTTCGGCATTCACCTGCGCGGCTTTCGCCGTATCGCGCTTCTCGATGGCCTCGAGCAATGCCTTCCAATAGCGGGCGGATTCTTGCCGGCGGCTGCTGGTCGAAAGGCCCAGATGGGCGTAGCGCAGCGTCTGCCGCGACAGTGACTGGATCATGCCGAGCAGGCGCGGATTATGCGCCGCATGGGCGATGATCTGCCCGGCACGCGCGCTCAGTCCCGCATATTCGTGGACGTCCTCGGTCGCTTTCGCAACCTGTCCCATCCGCGTGATGACCTGGCGAAGCTCCGCCAACTCCTGTCCGGTGATATTCTCGGCGGCGCGCTCCGCCGCCAGCGCCGAAAGCGCCGCCCTGATGTCGAAGAGCTGCTCCACCTCCTCGATCGTCAGCGCGGTGACCTGCGCGCCGCGCCGCGGCGAGAAGGTGACCAGCCCTTCATGCTCCAGCAGGCGCAGCGCCTCGCGCACCGGGCCACGGCTGACCTGGAAGGTCTGCGCCAGCGGAATCTCGGCGATCCGCTGGCCGGGCTTCAGCTCGCCAGAGAGAATGGCGTTGCAGATGCGGTCGGCGATCTGCTCGGCCACGCTCAGCATCGCTCCCGGCGTGCGGAAGCTCAGAGACGATTGGCTCATGGCCTCGGAAACATTGCTGGCAATCATTTTTCCGGCCTGCTCACTCTGCGACATGCGACTGTCTTTCTACGGCAGATAGCCGACAAGGACGCCTGCCGCAATCGACAGACACGCCACTATGCGCCGGAACCGGAAAGCCTGCCATGCAGCTTGCCCAGCGAAGGGCCTGCGAGAATGCCGAGCGCCGACTTGATCACGGTGCCGAAAAGGAACGGCACCGTGCCCGCCGCCCAGGCCACCTGCCAGCCGGCAAGATATGCCAGCCACAACGCGCCGCAGGCGAGGATGAGCGCATGGCCGCCAAGCACCACCGCGCCGAGCGACAGCCAGTTGCGCACCAGCCCGCGATCGCTAAGCCAACCGATGGCGATCGTGCAGAGCATGAAGCCGGCGAGATAGCCGCCGGTCGGTCCGGCCATATAGGCGAGCCCGATGCCGCGCTCCGGCGTGCCGGCGAAGACCGGAAGCCCGATCGCGCCTTCGACGAGATAGAGCAGCATGGCGGCGGTGCCGAGCCGCAGGCCCATGCCGAGGCCCAGCGCGACCACGACGAGCGTCTGCATCGTCATCGGCACCGGCCAGAAGGGAACCTGGATCTTCGCCGACAGGATGAGCAGCGCATTGGCGGCGATTACGGAAGAGATTGCCAGCCCGATCCGGCTGGCCTGCCGCGTGGCGGTTGTCGTTGTCATGGATGCTGCTCCTATTTCGTGCGGATACGCGCGACGACCTGGCCGTCTTCGACCTGGGCGTCCTTGGTGACGAGGATTTCGACCACTTCTCCGTCGGCTGGCGCGCCGATGGGAATTTCCATCTTCATCGATTCCACCGTCACGATCGGGTCGTCCTCGGCCACGATTGTGCCGGGTTCGGCGTCGATCTGCCAGACCACGCCGGTCAGGTTGGCTTTTACATCCATGATCTTCGTCATTCGCTCACGCTGCCTTTCCGATTTCGGTGAACACGCCCGTATGGACCGCGCCGCCGCGGAAGCGAGGCGAGTCCAGGGCGCTGATGAGGGAGGGGAGGTTGGTCTTGATGCCGGCGATCTCGGTGCCGCGCAGAGCCGAAAGAAGCCGCTCTATTGCCTCCGTGCGGTCCGCGCCGTGGGCGATGACCTTGGCCACCATCGGGTCATAGAACGGGCTGACGGTGCACCCTTCCGCATAGCCGGTCTCCACGCGCACGCCGTCGGCCGGCATGCGGAATCGTTCGAGCCGGCCGGGCGAGGGGAGGAAGCGCATCGGGTCCTCCGCATAGATGCGCGCCTCGATGGCATGGCCGTTCATGGAAGGCGCCAGGGCAAGCGTCTCGCCAAGTGGCGCGCCCGCCGCCAGCCGGATCTGCGTTGCCACGAGATCGACGCCGGTCACCTCCTCGGTCACACCATGCTCGACCTGGAGCCGCGTGTTCATTTCGAGGAAGGAGAAGCCCGTATCGGGATGGTGGAGCATTTCCACAGTGCCGATGGTGCGGTAGCCGACGCGGCCGACGGCGGCCGCCACGCGCTCCGCCATCGCGTTCAGCTCGGCGCGGGGGATGCCCGGCGCGCCGGCTTCCTCGATCACCTTCTGGTGGCGGCGCTGGAGTGAGCAGTCGCGCTCGAACAGATGCGTCACCGCGCCATACGCATCGGCCGCGATCTGGAACTCGATGTGGCGCGGCTGTTCCAGAAGCCGTTCGAGATAGATGTCGACATCGGCGAAGGCGCGCGCGGAAATGGTGCGCGCGCGCTGTACCGCCTCCAGTAGTTCGGAGCGGTCGCGCACCGGCATCATGCCGATGCCGCCGCCGCCATTGGCAGGCTTCACCAGCAGCGGATAGCCGATCGCATCGGCTGCGCGGAACGTGGCCTCGGCATCGTCGCCGAGCAGAGCGCTGCTCGGCACCATGGGCAGGCCGGCCTCTGCCATGCGCTGCCGCGCCGCCGTCTTCTCGCCCATCGCTTCTATGGAGTCCGGCGACGGGCCGATGAAGGCAAGCCCCGCGGCCTCGACGCGGCGGGCGAAGCCGGCATTCTCCGACAGGAAGCCGTAGCCCGGATGGATGGCGTCCGCGCCGGTCTGCCGTGCCGCCGCGATGATCGCATCCTGGTCGAGATAGCTTTCGGTGGGACGGTTTCCGGCGAGCGCGACCGCCGCGTCGGCCTGCGCGACATAGGGCAGGTCGGCATCGACCAGCGAATGCACCACGACGGCCTCGATGTTCATTTCATGCAGGCAGCGCAGGATGCGCGCCGCCACGGCACCGCGATTTGCAATCAGCACACGCTTGAACATGACGCTCACCGATAGGGCCAGTTGGCGAGGCGGCGTTCGCCCTTGCCGCCGGTCGCGCCGCGCGAATGGACCGCCAGCGCGCTCGCCAGATAGTCGCGCGTCTCATGTGGCTGGATCACCGCCTGGGCTGAGAACATGCCGGCGATCTCGAAGGGCGAGCTGTCGGCATTGAGCTGGTCTCGCAGTTCCGCGAAGCGCTGCGGTTCCTTCTTCGGATCCACACCGAGCGCGATGCTGACGGCGATGCCGGGGTCCATGAAGCTCGCCTCCGCGCGGTCCCACAATGCGAACTCGTCGGAATTGCGCCCGCCGCCCATATTGATGAAGGCCGCGCCATAGGTCTTGCGCAGCACCACGCTGATCTTCGGCACTGTGGTCATCTGCAAGGCCTGGATATTGCTCATGATCTTGCCGGGCATGCCGCGCCGCTCGCCCTGCAGGCCGACGAGGAAGCCGGGCTGGTCGACAAGCTGGATCACCGGAAGGTAGAAGGAATCGCAAAGCACCAGCAGCGAGATCGCCTTGTCGCAGGCGTCGTAATCCACCGCGCCGGCCTTGTGCATCGGATTGCTGGCCATGATGCCGACCGGCCGTCCGTCGATGCGGGCAAGGCCGGTGATGAGGGAAGGGGCAAAACGCTTCTTCAGGTCGAAGAAGCTGCCGCCGTCCACGATGGCGTCGATGACCTTGTACATGTTGTAGACCTTGGCGCGGTCGAGCGGCACGAGGTCGTCAAGCCGCGCCGGGTCCGTGGCGGGGGGCTTCGCCGCCGCGACGCGCGGCGTCTCCTTCGCATGCGACGGCATATAGCTCAGGAAGCGGCGGATCGCCTCGATCGCCTCCTCGTCGCTGTCCACGAACTGGTCGACGAGGCCGGAATATTGCGCATGCATCTCCCAGCCGCCCAGTTCCTCTGCGTCGATCTCCTGTCCGATGGCCTGCGAGGTGACTTTCGGACTGGCGACGGCGAGCGTCGCACCCTTGCGCATCACCGCGAAGTCCGCGAGGCACGTATACCAGGCGGACGAGCCGAAGCAGGGGCCGAGCACGGCGCTCGCCCATGGCGTCTCGCGCTCGCGCACATATTGATAGGGGTCCCATGCGGAGGCGCCCATGCCGCGAGCGCCCATGCTGTCGGGAATGCGCCCGCCGGAGGATTCGCCGAGGAAGACGAGCGGCATGCCGTTGCGGGTCGCCACGCTCTTTGCATAGGCGATCTTGCGTCCGTTCACCGTGCTGCTGGATGCGCCCATGACGGTGAGGTCGTTGGAGACAGCGGCGGCATCGCGCCCGTCGACCCGGCCGAAGCCGACGATCTTGCCGTCCGCCGGGGTCTTTTCGGCATGTTCGAGGCGCTCACTGGTGGCGAAAAGGCCGGCCTCGTGGAACTTGCCCTCGTCGAACAGGATAGCCAGGCGCTCGCGCGCGTTGAGGATGCCGGCTGTCTTGCGAGCCGCGAGCTTCGCCGGTCCGCCCATTGCCAATGCGCGTGCGCGCCGTTCTTCGTATTTCATGATGCCCATCTGTTCATTGCGCAGCGACATTGGCTTCAACAATGATTGATTGTCAACAATCCTTTTGAAGACAATCATATTGACATTGGCTATGCGCTGGGCGCTATTTGTCCCTGTTCGCCGGGGTAGGTCTGGCAGGAGCCGGTGTCGTGTGGAGGAGCGCGACATCAAGGCCTCCGCCTGAGCGGGTCGATGCCTGGCCTGCGGAGATTCGGGCGAGAATGCCGGCGCTTGTTCGGGCTCCAGTCCCGGCGAGCCATCAACCAACAGGGAGGATCACGGATGAATGATTTCTTGCGGGCCGCGGCATTGGCCCTTTCGGCGACGGTCGGGATAGCTGGTTTGTCGGCATCGGCATTTGCCGCCGAGGATGAGCAATCGCTTTATGAGGCTGCCAAGGCCGAAGGGGGTGTGATCTGGTACACGTCGCAGTTCACCGCAGAACGCGCCGAGCGGGCCTGCGCCACCTTCCGGGAAAAATATCCGGGCGTGAACTGCAATCCTGTCCGCGCAAGCGGCAGCGTCACCTTCCAGCGGGTCTTCCAGGAAGCGCAGTCGAATGCGGTCCAGGCCGATGTCTTCAGCACGAGCGACCTGACCGATCTCGTCCAGTTGCGCGAAGGCGGCCATCTGGCGCCATACAAGCCGGCGGACCTGTCGGCGGCGCTGGACGTCGTCAGGAACTTCTCGGAGCCAGACGGCTACTGGACGGTGTCGAACGTCGCGCCCATCGGCATCGCCTACAATACGCAATTGGTGAGCGAGGCCGACGCGCCGAAAAACTGGGAAGACCTGCTCGATCCGAAATGGAAGGATCAGGTCGCGATCGCGCATCCCGGCTTCTCCGGCAGCACCAATGTATGGGCCGTCGCTATGTTCCAGAAATATGGCTGGGACTATTTCGAGAAACTGGAGGCCAACAAGCCGCATATCGGCCGCTCGATCGTCGATGGCTATAATCTGGTTGTCTCCGGCGAGCGAAAGATCGCCCTGGCGCCGATCAACGGAACCGAAGAAGGCGCCAAGGACGGCCGCCCGGTAAAGGCCGTCTATCCGACCGATGGCGTGCTTGTTCCGCCGAGCGGAAGCGCGGTTCTGGCCAAGGCGCCACACCCGAATGCCGCGCGCCTTTTCGTGAATTTCATGCTGTCGCGGGAAATGTCGCAATTCCTGGCCGACCAGTTCCGCTTTCCACTGCGCGGCGACGTGCCGAAGCCTGACGGTCTTCGGGATCTCGCCGACATGACGATCATGATGGTTCCGGAAGGCGATGGCAGCGCCGAACTGGAGGTGCAGAAGCGGTTCCGCGACACGTTCGGAATCTAACGTGCTTCGCCGGGCGCGTGGTCCTCCTCCTTCCGCGCGCTCGCGAAAAAGGCCTGCGTTCCCAGCCTGATGGAGGGGACGCAGGCCTGATTGTCAGCCAATGACGGTCAGGCTTCGAGCCAGACCCTGTGGTAGCGCGGCCTGTTCAGGATGCTGTACTTGAAGCTGTGCACCTTGGGCGTGCGGATGCTCATGCTGGCCGACACATATTGCGGCATGTGCAGGGCGTTCTCCAGCACGAAGCGCTGCATGTCGTAGAGCACCTTCTGTCGCTGCTCGCTTTCGAACGTGCTCAGCGACGCATCCATGATCGCCCGGTAGCCGGGCAGTTCCTGCCCGCCCGCATTGCGGTAGGCATTGGCCGAGAACTGGCGGTCATAGGCGACGCTGGGGTCGGGAAGGCCGCCTGTCGGCGTCAGGAGCTGGTGCCCCTTTTTCTCGCCGAGGAAGTTCTGCATTGCCTGGGCGGCCGGCGCGGGCGTCACCTTCAGCCGGATGCCGGCCTTTGCGAGCTGGCCGCCAATGACTTCCTGGCGCTGGATGGCAGCCTGATCGGGCCAGGTCCATGTCTCGATCTCGATTCCGTCGGGATGCCCGGCTTCCTTCAGCAGCGCCTTGGCGCGGTCGAGATCGTGGGTGTAGAAATTCTCCGTCTCGGGATCGTTGGCCCAGAAGCCGGAGGGGAACATGCTGCAATGCCCCTGGCCGAGGCCGAGTACGAGCACGCGATTGAGCTCCTCGCGGTTGAGCGCCCAGTTCATGGCTTGCCGCACGCGCACATCCGCCAGCGGCCCGTCCTTATAGTTGAGCAGTGAGGTGTAGTAGATCATCGAGGGATTGGCCTCGGCGATCACGCTCGGATCGCGCTTGGCCAGCGAGATCTGCTGTGCGTTGAGCGAGATGGCGATGTCGCTCTCGCCGGCCAGCACCGTGCGCGCCGCCGTGTTCAGCTCATTGATGATGCGGAATTCCATCGCATTGAGATAAGCGTGCTCGTCCCAGTAATTGGTGTTGCGCTCGAACTTGATGAGGTCGTTGTCGCGCCATTCCACGAACCGAAAGGGGCCGGTGCCGACGGGCGTGCGGTCGACATTGCCCTCGGCCGCCGCCTTGACCGATTTCGGCGAGACGATGCAGCCCGGCCGGTCCGACAGCACCGCCGGCAGCGAGGCATCGGGATATTTGAGCCGTATCGATACCTGATTGGGTCCGGTCGCCTCGGCCTTGTCGATCGAGGCGACGTCCGACTTCACATTGGAGCGCGCATAGTTCTTGCAGCGGTCGAGATGGAAGACGACGGCTTCGGCATTGAAGGGCTCGCCGTCATGGAACTCGACGCCTTCGCGCAATTCGAGCACCAGCGTCCTGGGATCGGTGAAGGTCCATGACGTGGCCAGCATCGGCTTCAGTTCGAGCGTGTCGGGATCGAAATCGATCAGCGTGTCGTAGAGCGCAAAGAGCGAGTTGAAGTCGGTGTTGTTGCGGCCGGTCAGCGGGTCGAGCGCGGCGGGATTGTATGGAACGGCGACGCGCAGCGTGCCGCTCTTGCGTGGCTCGCCGGTCTGCGCGCGTGCCGCCGCAGGCAGCAGAATGGAACTGCCCGCTGCTGCTGCTGCGCCGGCCAGGACCGTGCGGCGGTTCACATTGCTCAATACTCTGTCGATTGTTGTCGGCATGCTGGTTCTCCTCCCAAGTTCCGACCTTCGGGTTCGCCGTTGACGGCCTGCATGGGCAGAACGCGCCGCCGGACTTCGATGCCGGCCGCCGCCTTCGGCGTTCCGGCGAGGGGCAGCGATTTGGCCCCCGGCTTCTCGTCTCCTTCATGGTGATGTCCCTGCGGCTCCTCTCCGCCGGACACATCATCCTACCACCACTCATGAAGCCTGACGCAAGAAGGATCGTCAGGCTGACGCACACTGCGCCTGTCAACCAGATTGTCAACAATCTTTTTGCCAACAATCTGGTTGACAGCGATGGCCGGTCGCGGCCATGTATCGCTGCAACGAGAAAGCAGGGGTATGGACATTGCAGAACGAGCCAGTTGAGGCGCGCGGAGCATCGGGGCCACTGGACGGCTATCGGGTGATCGAGCTCTGCAACACGATTGCAGGCCCGGCCTGCACGCGCCTCTTCGGCGACTTCGGCGCGGAGGTCATCAAGGTGGAGCCGGCCGATGGCGACGCCGTGCGCAGCATTGGCGGCCAGGAAGATGGCGTCTCGCTGTATGGAAGCGCGATCCTGCGCAACAAGGATACGGTCTCGATCAATCTCAAGAGCCCGGAGGGCCGCCAGCTCCTGATCGACCTCGTGGCCAAAAGCGACATCGTCGTGGAGAATTTTCGTCCTGGCGCGCTGGAGCGGCTGGACCTTGGATGGGACGTCCTGTCGGCGGCAAACCCCAAGCTCGTCATGGTGCGCATCAGCGGCTATGGCCAGACAGGCCCCTATTCGGCCAAGGCGGGTTATGGCGCGATCTGCGAGGCCTTTGCCGGCGTGCGCCATATGACCGGCGACCCCGATCGCCCGCCCTCCCGCACCGCGCTTGCCGCGACGGACTATCTCACCTCGGTCTACGCGGCTTTCGGCGGCATGATGGCGCTGCTCCATGCCGAGAAGACGGGCAGGGGGCAGGTCGTCGACGCCGCGCTCTACGAGGCCGCCTTCTCGATGATGGAATCGATCGTTCCCGACCATCACCGGCTTGGCGTCGTCCCCATGCGGCAGGGCTCGCGCCTGCCTGGCACAGCGCCCAACAATCTCTATCGCGGCAGCGACGGCGGCTATGTGCTGGTCGCGGCGAACAATGACGCCGTCTTCCGCCGCATGGCGATTGCCATGGACCGCGCCGACCTGCTGGACGATCCGCGCTATGCCTCGATCCGCGCCCGCAACGCCAACCATGAGGCGCTGGACGCCGAGGTCGCGAAATGGGCGGAAGCGCTCACGGCGCATGAGGCGGTGGAGAAGATGGAGGCCGCCGGTGTTCCGACCTCGCTGGTCAATACGATCGCCGACATTTTCGCCGACCCGCATTTCCGCGAACGCGACATGCTGCTCAACCTGCCGCATGAGAAGCTGGGCGACGTCACCGTTGCCGGCATCGTGCCGAAGCTCTCGGCGACGCCGGGCGCCGTCCGGCATCTCGGCCGCGAGGTCGGTGCCGATACTTTTGCCGTTCTTCGGCGTGTGCTGGAGGTGGGCGAGGGCGAACTCCAACACCTCGCCGCTGCGGGGGCGATCTTTCAGCATATGGCCGCGGATGCGCGCCGCGAGGACGTCCGCGCATGAACGACCTATCCCGCAACATGGCGGTTGCCGACGACTGGTCCGCGGAACTGGCCGACCTCGAGCGACGCCGCGGCATCGCGCGTGAAATGGGCGGCGAGGCATCCGTCGCCTTCCAGCACGGACTGGGCAAGATGACGGCGCGCGAACGCATCGCGCAGCTTTGCGACGAAAACAGCTTCCGCGAGTTCGGCAGCCTGACCGGCAAGGGCGCATACGGTGCGGATGGCGAGCTGGAGAGCTTCATGCCCGCCAATTCCGTGGTCGGCACGGGCAAGGTCGATGCTCGCCACATATGTGTGGCGGCCGACGATTTCACCATCCGTGGCGGCTCGTCGGAAGCCGCCAACCCCGACAAATGGGTCTATCTGGAACGCCTGGCGATGGAGGCGGCCACGCCGCTGATCCGGCTGGTGGACACGGCCGGCGGCAGCGTCAAGCTGCTCGACCAGAACCAGACCACGCGCTTTCCCGACTATTCCAAATGGCCGATCATCCCGCTTCTGGAGACCGTTCCGGTCGTCGGCGTGGCGATGGGCTCCTGCGCCGGCCTCGGCGCGCTCAAGGTGCTGGCCTCGCACTTCTCGGTCATGGTGCGCGACACGAGCCAGGTTTTCGCCGCCGGCCCGCCGGTGGTGAAACAGGCGCTAGGCATCGAGATCGACAAGAACGCGCTCGGCGGCCATCTGGTCCATTCGCGCCGCAGCGGGCTCGTCGACAATGAGGCGGCGGACGAGGCGGACGCGCTGGCGCAGGTGCGCCGCTTCCTCTCCTACCTGCCGCAGAACGTCTGGTCGCTGCCGCCCCGCGCCGAATGCACCGATCCGCGCGACCGCGAGGAGCCGATGCTCGACACGATCATCCCGCGCAACCGGCGCAAGGTCTACGACCCGCGCAAGATATTGCAGGCTGTGCTCGACAGGGATTCCGCCTTCGAGATCGGCCGCTATCACGGTAAGTCGGTGATTACGCAGCTTGCCCGCCTGAACGGCGTTCCGATCGGCGTGATGGCCGGCGATCCGCGCGAGGCGGGCGGCGCTATGACGCTGGCCTCTGCGCTCAAGATGGAGCGCTTCATCGAGCTGTGCGACCTGTTCCATCTGCCGGTGATCAATTTCGTCGACCAGCCGGGCAACATGACAGGCCCGGACGCCGAGAATGCCGGCACGCTGGCGGGCGCGCTGCGCGTGCTCAAGGCTGTCGAGAAGGCACGGGTGCCATGGGTGACGATCGTCATCCGTCGCGCCTTCGGCCTGGCGGGCGGCCTGCATGGCGGCCAGTACGGCATGGACGGCCAGCGCCGCCCGCTCAACCACCGCTATGGGTGGCCTTCGGCCCGCTGGGGGTCGATCCCCATCGAGGGCGGCGTGGCGGCGGCCTACAAGCGCGACATCGCGGCCGCGTCCGATCCCGATGCGCGGCGGCGAGAGCTCGAAGCGCATTACGACCGGCTGAGCTCGCCGATGCGCACGGCCGAGCGCTTCCTGATCGTCGACATTATCGAGCCGCGCAAGACGCGCTCCACCCTGTGCGACTGGCTGGAGCTGAGCATGGACCGGCTGCGCATCAATATGGAATCGCGGGCGCGCATGAGCTGACGGGAGCGTCTCAGGCGGAGGCGAGGGAGGAGAGCATGGGAGGAAGGCCGGGGCAAAGGCGACCGGGTATGCTCTCCGAGCATACCCCTATATGCCCAATCCATCTACCTCTCCGGCCATGTCCCGATACGCTCCGCGATGCAGGAGGAGCGCGTGAGCCGCCCCGTTGGGGCGCGCGGCGATAGGCGGCGCAAGCCGTCGGAAATCAGGCAGTTCTCATTTCACCAAGGGAGGAAACGATGAGAAGCTACTTCAAGGGCGCATTGCTTTCCGCGGCGGTATTGGCCGTGGCGATGACGGCGCAGGGGCCGGCATGGGCGCAGGATTTCACCATGCGCCTGGCTCACACCTATCCGGACACGCATATCCAGGCCGGACCGATCCGCGATTTCGTCAAGGCTGTGGAAGAGAAATCCGGGGGCCGCATCAAGGTTCAGGTCTATCCTTCCGAAACGCTCGTTTCCGGCCGTGAAATGCTCGACGCGACCGAATCCGGCGTGGTCGAGGCCGGCATCCTCGCTTTTGCCAACCAGACCGGCGACTTCCCCGACCTGGAGCTCTTCACCTATCCGTTCATGTTCAGCAATGCGGAGCATTTCCGGCGTGCCGTGAATGGCGGCATCCGCGACCTCGTGGTCCCGCTATTTGCCCAGCGCAACGTGAAGCTGGTGAATTTCTACCACAAGGGCGCGATGCATGTGATGCACAAGTCCAAGGTGCTGCCGACCCCTGCGGATTTTAGCGGCCAGCGCCTGCGCAGCCTCGGCCCGACGATCAGCCGGCTGTTCACCGCCATGAGTGCCAATCCGATCAACCTGCCCATCGCCGAGGTGGATGCAGCCATCGAGCGTGGCATGATCGACGGCCTGACCACCAATTGCTCGGCGCATCTGTCGCGCGGCTGGTCGGAAGGCCTGAAGTTCGTCACCTTCCTCGATATGTCGCAGGGCGGCGAGGGACTGGGCATCAATACAGATTTCTTCAACAGCCTTCCGGAAGATCTCCAGAAGGTCGTCACCGATGCCGCCACGGCCATGGAGGACCAGGAATGGGCCGCCATGATCAATGAGGACGAGAACGTCTGCATGTCCAAGTGGAAGGATGCTGGCGTCACCGTCCATCAGGTGACGGATGAGGAAAAGGCCGCCTTCCAGAAATTCGCGATGCCGATCATCGAAGCCGCCGGCAAGGACAGGCCTGCGATGAAGGACTATCTCGCCATCGCGGAGAAGACACGGTGAGTACCGCCGCCCGTTTTCGAGAAGCCGTCGTCGGGGCTGCGCGCGGCCTGGAACTGTTGGCGGGATGGATCCTGCTGATCGTCGCGATAGGCGTGACCTTCAACGCGATCGCACGCTACGGCTTCGGCACCGACCTAGCGATCGTGACGGAAACGGGCGGCTTCGTCTTCCTGATCGTGACCTTTCTGGCACTCACCAGCGCCTATTTCGCCGGCCAGCACGTCTCGGTCGAATTGCTCGAACTGGTCGGCTCGAAGCGCTTCGTCAGCTTCATGTACGGTTACGTCATTCCTGTCCTCAGTCTCATCTTCATGGTGTCCATGACGGTGGCGTCGCTGATCATGACGATGCGCTACTTCAAGACGGGTCGCATGACGATCGGCATGAATCCGATGCCGTACTGGATGTTCATGGCGGTCGTGCCTTTGGGGTCCGGGCTGTTTTCGCTGGCGATCGTTTCCGACCTGATCGAGCGCGTCAGGGGCAACCGGCCGGTTGAGCCGGTCGACCCCGCGCAATCGGCCGACGACGGCCTCTAGTTCCAATCCAGGGATACTCCCATGTCGCTTGGCCTCCTCGGCACGATCTTTCTCGTGGGCATGCTTTTTGCGATCTTCCTCGGCCTGCCCGTCGCGATCGCACTGTCCGCCGTCGGGCTTCTGGGCCTGCTCTATGTCGGCGGCTTGCAGACCGTCATCGTCATGACCGGCGGCACGGCTGTGAGCGAGCTGTCGCATTTCAGCCTGCTCGCAATCCCCATGTTCATGCTCATGAGCTCCGCGATCACCGCCTCCGGCATCGGCAAGACGATCGTGGATTTCATGACGAAATGGCTGCACCGCATTCCCGGCGCGCTGCATTCGGCGGCGGTCATCTCGTGCGGCATCTTCGCCGCCATGTCGAGTTCGTCGGTGGCGACGGCGGCTGCCGTGGGCGGCTTCATCCTGCCGGAAATGCGACGGCGCGGCCACAATATGCGCCTCGGCATCGGCGCGGTTGCCGTGGGCGGCACGCTGGGGATGATGATACCGCCGAGCAACTTCTTCATCGTCTATGGCGTGCTGACGGAAACCTCGATCAGCAAGCTTTTCATGGCGGGCATCGTTCCCGGCCTGATGATCGTGCTGGTCATGGTTCTCTTCAACACGATCCTGTTCTGGCTGAGGCCGTCGCTGACCCCGGCGACCGAAACGGACCACGTGCCGACGCGTGCGGAAAAGATGCTGGCGCTGCGCAATGCCTGGACCGGCCTCGTGCTCATCGTCTGCGTCGTGGGCGGCATCGTCTTCGGCGTGGTGACGCCGACGGAGGCGGGCGGGCTGGGCGCCGTGATCGCGCTGCTGATCGGGCTCTTCGTCCTGAAGACCATCACCGGGGCCGACATTTCGCCCATCCTGGTACAGGCCGTGCGCACCACCAGCATGATGGGCTTCATCATCTTCGCCGGGCTCATCCTGAGCCGCGCTTCCACGATGATGAACCTGTCGCAATGGCTGATCGGACTGGTGCAGGATTCCGGGCTGGAGCCGTGGCAGGTGATCGTGCTGATCAACATCCTGCTTCTCCTGCTTGGCACCTTCATGGAAGGTTCCGCCATCACCATCATGACGGTGCCGCTTCTGGTGCCGCTGGTCGTCTCCCTCGGCTATGACCCGATCTGGTTCGCGGTCGTGTTCGCGATCAACATGGAACTGGCGATCGTCTCGCCACCGGTCGGGCTGAACATATTCGTCCTGCAGGGCGTCGCCGGCGTACCGCTCAAGGACGCGATGCTCGGAGTGTTGCCCTATGCGGGGCTTCTGCTTCTATGCCTCGTGATCCTGATTATTTTCCCGCAGATCTCCCTCTGGCTGCCGACGGTGATGAGTCCGTAGCGCGCGCCTGCGTTCCTCCCATAATTCCCGGATGCGCCCGGTCGCCGACCGGGCATGCGAAGCCTGATCGAAGGTGACCTGTGACTGAAACCATGCCTGGCAAGACGGGGGCATTCCTCTGGCGTGAGACATTGGCGCGGCTCTGGCCGGGCTTGCTGACCTGCGCGGTCATCGCCTTGGCGGCCGGCTTCATCTCCGATCACTATGGCGGGCCGGTGATGCTCTATGCGCTGCTTTTCGGCATGGTGCTCCACTTCATGTCGGAGGAGGGCCCGGCGCGTCCGGGGATCGATTTCGTCGCGCGCACGGTGCTGCGGCTCGGCGTGGCGCTCCTTGGCGCGCGCATCACCATCGAGCAGGTGACGACGCTCGGCTTCGGGACGATCCTGCTGGTCGTGGCGGCGGTCGTGCTGACCATCGGCTTCGGCGCCCTGATGGCGCGGCTCCTTCGCCTGTCTTCGGACCTCGGCATGCTGAGCGGCGGCGCAACCGCGATCTGCGGCGTGTCGGCGGCCATGGCGCTCGCCGCCGTCATGCCGCGCTCGCAAGAGAACGAGCGCAATCTCGTCGCCACCGTCGTCGGCGTCGCTGCGCTCTCCACCGTCGCGATGATCCTCTATCCGGTCCTGGTTTCGCTGCTTTCGCTGACCAATGCGCAAGCGGGCATCTTTCTCGGCGCGACGATCCACGATGTCGCCCAGGTCGTCGGCGCGGGCTACATGATCTCGCCCGAGACCGGCGAGGCGTCGACAGTGGTCAAGCTGATGCGGGTGGCGCTGCTGGTGCCTGCTGTCTTCGCCTTTGGCCTCTTCTACCGCGCGCGGACACGGGGCGTGTCGGTGCAACGGCCGCCACTGCTGCCGGCCTTCCTTCTGGCCTTCGTCGTGCTGGTGATCGTCAATAGTGCAGGTCTGATCCCGGCCGTGCTCGCCGCTGCCTGTTCGGAAGTCTCGCGCTGGTGCCTCATCGCCGCAATCGCGGCGCTCGGCCTCAGGACCGCCTTGCGCGAACTGGTGAAATTCGGCTGGCGGCCCGTCGTCCTCATGGTGTCGGAGATGCTGTTCATAGCCCTGCTGGTGCTCGCCGTCATCCTCGCAACTTCGGCCTGAGGGGATCAGCGAGACCGGGCTTCGGCAAGAATGTCGTCGGGAATGGCGATGCCGAGCCCCGGCGCGTCCGGCAGCCGGACCATTCCGTCCACCGGCCGCAGACCGGGATCGATCAGCGAGCGCTGAAGCGGGAGGGCGTTGATCTCGATCATCTCGCAGCGCGGGCTCGACAAAGCGAGGTGCAGCGTTGCCGCCACGCCGGCGCCGAAATAGAAGGAGTGCAGGCAGACCTCCATGTTCCAGGCCTCCGCCATGCCGATGATCTTGCGCGTTGGCGCTATGCCGCCGGCTTTGATGACATCCGGCTGCACGAGATCGACGGCGACGGAGCTGATCATCTCCCGGAAGCCGAAATGCGTATATTCGTTCTCGCCTGCCGCGATGCGCGTGGACGAGCGTTCCCGCAGGCGGCGCAGCCCGTCGAGATCGTTCATGTCCCTGAGCGGTTCCTCGATCCAGTAAAGGTCGCAGTCTGCCAGCGCATCCACGGTCCTCATCGCTTCCGGCTCGGACCACGCGCCGCTGGCGTCCAGCATGAGGCGCACATCCGGGCCGATCGCCTCACGCACCGCGCGCACCGAGGCGATGTCCTTCTGGTGCAGCTTCAGCGCCTTGTAGCCCTCCGCGAGATAGCCCGTCGCGGCCTCGGCCGCCGCTTCCGGCGTCTGGTAGGGATGCATGCTGGCATAGGCCATCAGGCCGTCGCGGCAGGGGCCGCCGAGCAGGTCGCAGACGCGCTTGCCTGCCGCCTTGCCGGCAATATCCCACAGCGCCACCTCGACGCCGCTGATCGCATGCATGACCAGCCCCATCCGCCCATAGCGGAAGGTGGTGCGGTACATCCTGTCCCACAGGAGCTCGATGCGGCTCGGATCCTGCCCGACCAGCAGCGGCGCCAGGATCTCGTCGACGAAGGCGGCGACCGTTTTGGGCGCGAAACGGAAGGCCTCGCCGATGCCGGTGACACCTTCGTCCGTCTCGACCAGGATGACCGTATGGCTGGCGCTCGTCTCCCCGCCGCCCTCCGGCAATGGATGCGCGGGCGCGGGCGGGATGCGGACGGGCAGGGCGACGACGTCAGTGATCCGCACGCGCGTCCTCCCGGTCGAAATAGCCTTCCTCCCAGAGCTTCAGGAAGCCGTTCTCGATCCGGCTGATGGTGATCTCGGTGTCGCCGAGCCTTTCACTCGCCGTCTGGAGCCCTTCCGTCACCGCGAGCATATGGTCCATCAGCCTGTCGGCCGCCTGCGGCAGAGTCAGCGAGCCTTCGATGATGCCGGCGACGGAGAGGTCGATATTGTCGGCGAAGTCGCGCGCCGTACCTGGGCTGCCGGTCACCTTGATCGTCGGCGCCATCGGGTTGCCGATCGGATTGCCGATGCCGGTGCTGAACAGGATGAGCTGCGCACCGGCCGCCGCGAGCGAGGTCGTGTTCTCTGCGCCGGGGCCGGGCGCGTCGAGGAAGACGAGGCCCTTCTCGGTCGGCGTCGCGCCCATGCCGATCACCTGCCGCAAGGGACTCGTGCCGCCCTTGCGCACCGCGCCCAGCGATTTTTCCTCGGTGGTCGAGAGGCCGCCCTTGATATTGTCGCCGCCGAGCGGCGCCATGTCCATGCCGACATAGCGCGCATAGGCCTCCCACCGCGCCACAACGTCGAGCAGGTCCTTGGCGACCGCTGGCGTGGCGGCGCGCTCGACCAGCAGGTGCTCGGCGCCTATGATCTCCTCCGGCTCCGACAGGATCGCCGTGCCGCCGGCAGCCACGATCCGATCCGAGACGATGCCGAGGGTGGAATTGCCTGTCATGCCTGACACGGCATCCGAGCCGCCGCATTCGAGGCCGATCACCAGCTCTTCCAGCCCGCATTTCTCGCGCAGTGTCGGCTTGCGCGCGGCGATCAGCGCGTTGAGCTTGCGCACGCCGACCTCCAGCGCCTTCAGCGTGCCGCCGCAGGACTGCACGTCCACCCAGTCCACCGGCTTGCCCGTCGCGCCGATCGGATCGGCGAGCGCCCGCGCGGTGATCTGTTCGAGGCTCACCACGAGAACGCAGGAGGCGTTCGGATGCGCGCCGTAATTGATCAGCGTCTGGTCGTGGACGCGCAGGTCCTCGCCCTTCTGGCCGCGCCCATAGGCCGCGACGATGGGAACCGCGCCCTTAATCATGGCAGCGATGCGCCGCGCCAACGGGTTGGCATTGTCCATCGCGGCGACCACGACCGGAAAGTCGCGGATGCCGACGCGCCCGTCCTCGCGGCGATAGCCGAAGAAATGATCCCTGGACATGCTCAACCCCTCGTCGCGTCGCCGCGCAACCTGCCGCCGGCGACATTGTGCATATGGACATGTTCGCCGGCGGCGATGTCGGTCAGCGCATCGCCGATGATGGAGCCGTATTTGCGCACCGGCGTGCCGCGCGCGATCGCGTCGAGCGCGAATTTGTGCCCGTAGGGGATGTCGTTCTTCACCACGACATCGACGCTGCCGCCGGCCGTCGCGACGCTGACCTTCGTGCCGCTGGCGACCGCTTCGAGGACCGTCGCGACATTGTCGGTCTCATCGATCATGAGGACGTTGACCACCTGTATCTCCCGGAAATCCTTGGATGGCAGAGCGTAGCGGGCCGCAGGTCGGCCACTAGATGGATAAGCCTTATAGGGATATGCTGTAGCGGCATAAGTGGGAGGGCGGTCATGGAACTGCGCCAGCTTCGCTATTTTCTGGCCGTCTGCGATCAGGGCAGCATCAACAAGGCGGCCAGGATGCTCAATGTGGCGCAGCCCGCCGTGAGCAGGCAGATCGCCGAACTGGAAAGCGAACTTGGAACGACGCTGTTCGAGAGATCGACAGCGGGCGTTCGCCCGACGGTTTCGGGACGGCAGCTTGTCGCCATGGCCGAAGCGGTCCTTCAAGGCGTCGAACGGATCTCCGAGACATTCGGCGGCGGTCGCCAACCCGCACGCGTCGTCGCCATCGGCCTGCCGCCGGCGATCATCCGGCTGATGACGGGCAAGAGCCCGGACTTCCTGTCCGGCACGCGCAACCATTCCATGATCCGCATCGTCGACGGCACCAGCCATCGGCTGGAGGCCTGGCTTCGGGCCGGCGAGCTGACATTCGCCGTGGTGACCAATCCGCCGCCCGACGAGAACCTGACCCGCACGCCCCTGTGGCGCGAGCCGCTTTATCTGGTCGGGCGCGGCGAGACGCCTTGGCCCTCATCGGTCGATCTTCGGTCAGTCCATGAATCGGAGCTTGCGCTTAGCATGAAGGAAGACCCGGTAAGGGCCTATCTGGACGGGGAATTCGCCAGGAGCGGCATCGCGCCGCGAACATCGCTGGAATTCGAATCGATGCCCTCGCTACTGGCGATGATCCAGGGCAGCGATGTGCGGTCGATCCTGCCCCTCTCGGCCTTCCTGCGCGAATATCAGGCCGGCCTGCTGCGCGCGTCGCGGCTGCGGGGGCTCGCCATTTCGCGCATGGTCGTCAGCCGCCCGCATGTTCCGCTGGGTGCCGATGCGCGCAGGGTGATCGACTGGCTCCAGAACGATCTCTTCGATTCCTATGTCGCCCAGGCCACCTCTCTCGACCCCGAATTCGAGCTGACCGCCATATAGGCTCTCCTGCCTGAAACATGCGGAATCCGTCCATTGCCTTGTGCTGCGGGTTCCGTTGCGCTTATCTCTCCGCCGTTCTGCGATAATCGGGAGGAGACGGTATGGCGGGCAACGAGGAATTCCTTTCCGACGCGGACATGGCGCGCGTCGAGCGCCTGATCGATGCACTCGACAAGTCGTCGGTCGATTTCATGAAGGTCGATGTCGGCAACCTGCGCATCACGCTCGGCAAGGGCGATCCGCGCGCGATTTCAGCAGAAAGTCCAGCCCCGACATACGTTCCGGCTCCCGTTGCGGCCGCATCGCCTGCCCCGGCGCCAGCCCCGGCAAATCCACAACCAGCTCCCGCTGTCGCAGCAGCAGCCCCCATGCAAAAGCCGTCCGGGGCAGGGGAAGGCAGGATCGTCACGGCGCCGATGATGGGACGTTTCTATGCCCAGCCGGAACAGGGCGCGGCACCCTTCGTCGCCGTCGGCAGCAAGGTCGGCGCGGATACGACTGTGTGCCTGATCGAGGTGATGAAGACCTTCACCGCCGTGCCGGCGACGATGAGCGGCACGATTACCGAGATCCTGGTCGCAGACGAGGCCATCGTCGAGTTCGGCCAGCCGCTGTTCCGGATCGTGGAGAACTGATCCGGTGGCGATCCGAAGGGTCCTGATCGCCAACCGGGGCGAAATCGCCGTTCGCATCATCAGGGCCTGCAAGGCGCTCGGCATCGAGACGGTGCAGGCCGTCTCCGACGCCGACCGCGACAGCTTGCCGGCCCGCCTTGCCGACCGCGCCTTCGTGATCGGCCCCGCGACCTCGGCCAGGAGCTATCTCAACATCGACGCGCTGCTGATGACCGCGCTGGCGACGGGCGCCGATGCGATCCACCCCGGCTACGGCTTTCTCTCGGAGAAGGCGGAGTTCTCGAAGGGCTGCGCCGACAATGGCCTGATCTTCGTCGGGCCGACGCCCGACAATATCGCCCGTATGGGCAACAAGATCGAGGCCCGCATCGCCGCCGCGGCGGCCGGCGTGCCGACCCTTCCTGGATCCCACAAGGTCGCCTCGGCCGACGATGCGGCGCGCATCGCCGCCGAGGTCGGCCTGCCGGTGATGCTCAAGGCTGCGGCGGGCGGCGGCGGGCGTGGCATGAAGATCGTTCGCGATCCGGCCAAGGTGAAGGAGACGTTCCAGCAGGCTTCGGCGGAGGCCAACGCCGCCTTCGGCGACGGCTCGATGTATGTCGAGCGCTTCGTCGCCGATGCCCGTCACATCGAGGTGCAGGTCATCGCCGACACGCATGGCAATGTCGTGCATCTGGGCGAACGCGATTGTTCTTCCCAGCGCCGCCACCAGAAGCTGGTCGAGGAAGCGCCGGCCCCAGCGATTTCCGGCGCGCTGCGCGCCGGCCTGCATGAGTCGGCGGTCAGGCTCGCCCGCGCCATCGGCTATGTCGGCGCGGGCACGGTCGAGTTCCTTGTCGATCCGGCGGCGGATGCCTTCTATTTCCTCGAAATGAACACCCGCATCCAGGTGGAGCATCCGGTGACGGAGATGATCACCGGCATCGATCTGGTGGAGGAGCAGTTCCGCATCGCCAATGGCGAACGGCTCGGCTTCCGCCAGGAGGACGTGGTCTTCACCGGCCATGCCATCGAATGCCGGGTGAATGCGGAGTCGGCTGAGAACGATTTCCGCCCGTCGCCGGGCCTCATCACCACATGGCAGCCGCCGCAAGGCGAGGGCATCCGCGTCGATAGCCACTGCCTCGAGGGGTATCGCATTCCGATCTTCTACGATTCGATGATCGCCAAGTTGATCGTCCACGGAAGCGACCGCGACGACGCCATTGCCCGTATGCGAACCGCCCTGTCGCAATTCCGTATCGGCGGCATCGAAACGACGATCCCGTTCGTGGACAAGATCGTCGCCAATGCGGACTTCGTTGGCGGAAAGGTCAGCACGGAACTGGTCGGGCGTATCATGGCTGCGGGGCGGTAGAATCCCGGCACCGTTTGCCTATTCGGAGCGGACAAAGCCCGGTCCGCCCAGTTCCTCTTACCGCTCCAGCCGCACCACCTCATTACCCTTCTGGATTTCCAGATAGCGCAGCGAGCCGCTCTTCGAGAAGCGATCAAGCAGCCGGGTCAGGGCCGGGTCGGCGCCGTCATAGCGCCGGGCGGGGCCGGCGGCGCGCATGGCGGCGATGTCGCCGGTGGTGCCCTGCATGATCGCCCTCAGGCACAGTTCCTCGTCCGACAGGTCCGGCCCGCCATAAAGCGCGCGCGCTTCCTTCAGCGTCATTTCCTTTAGCCGGCGGTCGTCGGTCTTCGACGCCAGTTCCGCCGCCCGCTGACCGCCCGTCAGCCGGTCGCGCAGATTCTCCTCCATGTACTGGAAACCGGAATCCTCGCCATAGCGCCCCATTGCGAACAGGATGACCTCGTCGACCACCACCTTGTAGCGCTCGCCGGTCTGCACGTTGAGCGCCGCCTGCGTGCAGACATATTGCGAGAACGGGGTGATCATCATCGGGTAGCCCATTTCCGCGCGCACCCTGATGCTTTCCGCGATCACCTCTTCCAGCCGGTCCTGCAAGCCGATCGATTTGAGCTGGTGGCGCAGGTTGGAGATCACGCCGCCCGGAATCTGATGCTCATATTGCGCCCGGTCGTAGGGCATGGGCTGGCCGATCGGCATGCCGTCCATCCTGGCGAACTGCATCAGCCGGTCGGAAATCGATTGCAGCCGGTCCATGTCGAGGTCGACCTCGTGCCCGATCGAGCGCGCATTGAGGGCCGTCTGGAAGACGGAAGGCTGCGCCGAACCCTCGGCAAGCGGCGGAATGCCGGTGTGCAGGGCCGGTATGCCCAGATCCAGCGCCTCCATATAGGTCTGCGGTGCGACGCCGGTGGTGCAATGCGAGTGCAATTCGACCGGAATGCCGCCGGCGGCCGCGACCACGGCCGGCGCCAGCGTGCGGATGCGGTCCACGGTGAGCAGCCCGCCGGGATCCTTGATGTAGATGGCGTCGGGCCGGAAGGCGGCGCATTCGCGCGTCTTCTGCGCGAAATATTCGTCCGTATGGCGCGGCGAGATCGTGTAAGCGATGGCCGGCGCCATCTTCACGCCGAGCGGGCGGAACAATTCCGCCAGTTCGGCGAAGTCGGTCTTGATCTGATCGGTCGTGTTGGCGACCATCTGCGAACGGCGCAGCGCGCCCATCTTGCCCATAAGCCCGTAGAACAGCTTGCCGACGACGCGCGGCGTCGGCGCGCCGAACGAGTTTATGTTCAGGTTGGAACTCATGGAGCCGGTGTCGGTATCGGGCATCTTCTCGGCCAGCGTCCGCATCAGCGCCCACGGATCTTCCTTGAGATCGCGCGTTATCTTCTTGAAGAAGATCGAGTTGGTGGGAATCTCGACGAATTTGAACCCGACCTTGTCGAGGTCCTCGGCGACCGCCGTCATCATGCCCGACCGCATCCCGCTTGCCCAAAGGCTCTGCGACCCGTCGCGCAAGGTCGTATCGATGAACTCCACCTTCATGCCGTTCCTCCCGGTCCGCGGCTTGCGTCCTGCCGGACGCTGTTCTGTCGGCCAAGGTAGCAGCGTCTCAGGCGGCTAGTCGAGCGGAGAAGTCCAGCGCCTTTCCGCCTATCGGGAATGGTCATCCCGGCTGTCGGATCGGGAAAGCACATCGAGCTCTGCGCGCAGATTGTCCGGGCCAGACAGTTCCTTTTCCACCGCCGCATGGGTCCGCGTCCAGATCGGCGTGGCCTCGGCCAGGATTGTCAGTCCGGCCGGCGTCAGCCGCAGCAGGCGGGCGCGCCTGTCGGCGGTATCGACGATGATCTCCAGCAGGCCGCGGCGCTCCAGCGGCTTGAGATTGGCCGTCAGCGTTGTCCGGTCCATGGCCAGCAGCGCCGCCACGCTGCCGACGTTAGGCGGTATCGGCCGGTTGAGCGACATCAGGAGCGAAAATTGCCCGCTGGTGATGCCCACCGGTTTGAAGGCAATGTCGAAGCGGCGCGCTAGCGCGCGTGCCGCCCTCTGCGTGTGCAGGCACAGGCAGGTGTCGCGCACCAGAATGGTCGTTTCGAAAGGCGGTTTGGCAGGAGCATGCATCTGGCAGTTGACATCCATGGGTCTGCTACGTTGATATCAACCTTGGTGAGGAAGCGTCAATCCGCATCGGCCGCTACCGGCGGCTCCGACGGCTTGATCTCCCCAATAGAGGCCAGCATCAATCGAGATCGAAGGAGACGACTATGAAGATCGTGACCAGCCTCAGTTTCCAGGGTCAGTGCCGCGAAGCATTCGAATTCTACGCCAAGGTCCTTGGCGGAAAGATTACCGGCGCAATGTCCTATGCCGATGGACCGCCGGACATGCCGATCAGCGACGAGAAATACAAGGACTGGCTGATGCATTGCTGGCTCGATGTCGGCGACCAGGCCTTGATGGGCGCCGATATGGATGCCCAATGGGCGCCCAATATCGGCAAGCCCAAAAACGGCTTCGACGTGACCCTTCATACCGAAGACAAGGCCGAGGGCCAGCGCTGGTACGACCAGCTTGCCGAGGGTGGCAAGGCGGTCATGCCCTTCGGCGAGACGTTCTGGTCGCCCGGCTTCGGCTCGCTGGTGGACAGGTTCGGCGTGCCCTGGATGGTCAATGTCATACCGTCAGCCGGCTGGAAGCCGTCGCAGCCGCAGGGCTGACGCCGAAAAAAAGCGGCAGAGAGGAATGAACCGGATGTCGGCGCTTGCCGCGCCGATACGTCCTTGTCGTGACCCCGCGCCGAACCCGAACGGGGTGCAACATCCGGGAGAGTGGCATGAATCATTCCTATCGCTGGGTTATCGTCGCCGCCGGCGGCCTGCTCGGCTGTGTCGCAATGGGTGCGATGTTCTCATTGCCGATTTTCCTGCGGCCGATGTCGCAGGAAACCGGCTGGTCCGTTACGGGCATTTCCACCGCGATGACCATCGGCTTTCTCGCCATGGCGGCGGCCAGCATGGTGTGGGGCAATCTTTCCGACCGGTTCGGACCGCGCCCGGTGGTGCTCACGGGGTCCGCCGTATTGGCCGCCAGCCTGGCGCTGGCCAGCCAGGCCGGCTCGCTGATCATGTTTCAATTGCTGTTCGGCCTGCTGGTCGGCACGGCCACCGCTGCCGTCTTCGCGCCGATGATGGCCTGCGTGACCGGCTGGTTCGACACCCAGCGCAGTCTTGCCGTATCGCTGGTTTCCGCCGGCATGGGCATGGCGCCGATGACCATGGCGCCGCTCGCGGCCTGGCTGGTGACCATCCATGACTGGCGCACCGCCATGCTGATCATTGCCGGCATCGCAGCAGCGCTGATGATCCCCGCCGCGCTGCTCGTGCGCCGGCCGCCGGCGCTGGAGGGCGTGCAGGGCGAGACGCCGGTGAATGAGCTGCGGTCGGACATGACCGTCCGGCAGGCCGTGCGCTCGCCGCAGTTCATCATATTGATGCTGGCGAATTTCTTCTGTTGCGCCACCCATTCCGGCCCGATCTTCCACACGGTGAGCTATGCGGTGACCTGCGGCATACCGATGATCGCGGCGGTGTCGATCTACAGCGTCGAGGGCTTGGCGGGCATGTTCGGCCGCATCGGCTTCGGCCTCGCGGGCGACCGCTTCGGCGCGCAGCGCGTGCTCGTCATCGGGCTCTTGGCGCAAGCCTTCGGCGTGCTCGCTTATGTGTTCGTCTCCACGATCGGGCCATTCTATGCGGTCGCGGCACTTGTCGGCTTCATCTATGCCGGCACGATGCCGCTCTATGCCGTCATCATCCGCGAGAATTTCCCGCTGAAGATGATGGGTACGATCATCGGCGGAACGGCGATGGCGGGCAGCCTCGGAATGTCCACCGGGCCGCTGCTCGGCGGCATGATCTACGACCGCTTCGACTCCTACGCGCTGATGTATATCGGCTCATGGGGCATGGGCATCGCCGCCGTCCTGATCCTGATGGCGTTCCGGCCGTTCCCTGCCAGGCAGGCCGAGATGGCGCCGGCGTGACCCTGCCGTCCACCGGGGATGCGCGACCGCCACTTACCTTGCGGACCACGATCCGCTACATGCGGACGCGCGGAATATCGGAACCGGAGTGACAGACATTCATGTCGGATAAGGCGGCAAGGCTTCCAAGGGTTGGAATCATCGGCGGCGGCACAGTTGCCGCGGCGCTCGTGGAAGATATCCAGCGCTCGGGCGTCGCCGAAATCGGCTATGTGCTCGTATCTTCGCTGGAACGGCCGCGCAGCTTCGCATTGCCTTCCGGTGTCGTGCTCGCCGATCCAGAGGCAGCACTTGGCCGCGATGTCGATCTGGTCGTCGAGGCGGCGCTGCCGGATGTGCTTTCCCGGTTTGCGCCGCGTATCCTCCGGAACGCCAGCCTGTGCGGTTTCAGTTGCACCGCGCTGGCCGAACCGGAGACGCTGCGGTCCATCGAGGAAGCGGTCGCCGCATCCGGCTTCAGCTGCTATGTGCCCCATGGCGCTGTGCTCGCGCTGGACGGGCTCGCCGATGGCCGCGACATCATCGAAACGGTCACCGTCACCACGACCAAGAGCGGAAAGAGTTTCGGCGTCGATCCCAGTGCCTCTGGTGTCATCTATGAAGGCCCGGCGCGCGAGGCCTGCCGGCGCTTTCCGCGCAACGTCAATGTGCATGCGGCCATCGCCATGGCGGGCATCGGCTTCGACCGGACTTTCAGCCGCATCGTGGCCGTGCCGGAACAGGCGACGATGGAGCACAGGATCGAGGTGCAGGGCAAAGGGCTGGAATGGGATATCCGGCTCTCGTCGCGGTCGCTGGGCGGCGTCACCGGTTCCTATACACCTGCGTCCGCGGTCGGCTCGGTGCGCCGCATTCTTGCAGGTGCCGGGGTGAAGATCGCCTGAGCCGAATTGGGGGCGCGTCAGGCGCCTTTCAACTTCAATGCATCCATGCCGCGGCTTTCGTCGCGGGTGCCGCGCAGGGCCGCCAGATGCGTGTGAACCAGCGCTTGATATGAGGCCGGAATCTGCGCGAAGCCGGGGTGCTGCGCGGCCTCCTCAAGGCTTTCGCGGGCCGCCGCGCCGCGCCCGAGGAAGGACGGAAAGCTGGCATAGGCGATGCCCCGCAGGAGCAGGATGACCAGCTCGGCCGGATGGCCCTCATTCTCGCCTGCGGGCTCGAAGCGCCGTTCGTGGGCGTGATCGAGCATCTCCGAGGCGATATTGGCGTGCCGCAGCTTGACCCATGGCAGGGTGGCGTGGCCGGCCTTCATGGCGTTGAGACTGCCAAGATAGGCGATAGCCACGGGATCGCCGGCGCCGAATGGAGGAAAACGCTCCGCAAGCGCGATTGCCGCATCGATCTCTCCGGCATCGGCGAGCGCGCGCTCGAAGGCTTCGCGAACCTCCCTCATCCTAGAAGCCCGTCTTCATCGTCGGGACGCGCCGCAGCGGCGCCATGCGCGGTGTTTGCCGGAGCAGGACCATCAAGGTGTCTGGCATCAGGCTGGCCCGGCGCGAAACCGGGTCGAAGGCAGCGATCTGTGCTTCCACGTCGCAGATGATTTCGCTTTCGCAGGCGATCCGCGTGCGCCAGTTCACGCGCACCTGGGACATGGTGGTTACGCCGCTCGTCAGGTTGAGCCGGTCGCCGACGAGGGCAGGGCGGTGGCAGAGCGCGCGCACTTCGCGGATCACGAACTGCACGCTGAAGCGCGCCAGCATCTGCTGCACCGGCATGCCCATCGCCGCCATGGTGCGGTTGCGGCTGCGCTCGGCCATTTCCACATAGCGGGCATGATAGACGATGCCGCCGGCATCCGTATCGGCATAGGCCACGTCGTAGGACATGGCCATGCCGTCGCTCGCAACGGCCTGTATCGCCCGGTTCATCTTGCGCCGAAAATATTGCGCGAAAAGCAATGATAGGCGATCAGGCTCGCCACGACGAGCTCGACCCACGACATGGGCGGCTCCACGAAAATGTCGGCCAGCCGCGCCAGGCCGAGATTGACGAAGGCATGCCAGAAGAACACGAAGGAAGACAGCCAGCTCAGCGTGCCGGCTATGATCGCCGAACGGATACTGTGGCCGAAAACCTGCGCGTAGAACCAGTAGGTGAGCACCGTCATCGCCGAAAGCATTGTGTTCCATGCCCCCCAGCTCAGGAAGACGGGCAGATGCATGGGCGCGACGCCGGGCACCATGGATAGCGATTCCATCAGCATGGGCCGCACGAACAGCATGTAGCGGAAGTGCTCGGAGGCGTGCACCCACAGGCTGGCCGCCAGGGTGGTGAGCAGGAATGCGGTCCAGGGAAAGCGTATGCCGGTCTTCCGCTCGCTTAATCCCCGCTGGGCAATGTCGGCCATGGCTTTCTCCCTGATCAATGAACGGCCTACGGCCGTGAGACGATGAATGCCGAATGGGGACCGGTAACGTCGCCGCCCATGACCAGCACGTGCCGGAGGCAGTCGTCCGTCCGCAGTTTCGTGATGGCGGCGCCAATATTGAGCAGTGGCCCCGCCGTCGGCAGGAAGCCGGTCTGCTCGATCACGGAGCATGCTGGCATATTCGCACCCAGAACGGCGGTGATTGCCGCGCGCTCCGCCTTTTGGGCCGATGCGGTCCAGGAGCCGGTGGCGATGACGGCCCCGATATCGCCCAGCGCGATGCCCGCCCGCATGATGCACTGGCGCACCGCGCGGGCGAGGCCGTTTCCGTCGCTTAGCCCACCGGCCAGTTTCGGATCCTGGGTTTCGGCACTGGCGCTGATGACCGCCAGCACCTCCGCGCCACGGCTGCGCGCCGCGTCGAGCCCTTCCAGCATCAGCGCCCCAGCCCCTTCGCCGGGATTGAAGCCGTCGGCGCCGTCGAAGGCGCGCGCCCGCCTGTCGCGCACCAATCTGCCCAGGGCAATGTAGAAATCGAGCAGCTTGGGCGTAACCTCGTCGCAACCGGCAATGACGACACGCTCCTGCCGGCCGCGCTGCACCAGACCGAAACCGTAGGCTGCCGCCGCCCAGCCTCCGGCGAGCGAGGTGCTGTAGCCCTTCAGGCCGTGCGCGATGGCAACCTGCCCGCCAATGGCATTCATGGTCGTCATGGAAAAATGTTGCGGGCTGGCAAGCTCGGGCGTGTCGCCGCTGACGCTTTCGAGGAAGCGTTCCATATTGCGTTGCGCCGCGTTGACGATGCCCATGATCAGGCCGCAGCTCGCAGCCTGTCCCGTATCGAGGCCGGCAATTGCTTCGTTGACCGCCTCTATCGCGAAGCGGACCATCGGCGACGCGCGGACGAACGTCTTGAGGCGTGGGTCCGAAAAGGAAAAGTCGCGCACCCGCGCCACGGGATGCCCCGCATCCCCTTCGGCTGTCTCGAATTCATGTCCGCCGGCAATGCCTTGCATGAATGGCGCGAGCCCGCGGCCCAATGCGCTCACCACGCCCATGCCTGTGATGGCGACGGGTTGGGCGGTTGCCTCGCGCAGCTGCGCAGTGCCCGGCTTGAGGTCGATGATGGTCGATGCATTATTGCCGCCGAAGGCGTAGTTGTTGCAGGCGAAGCGGCGAACCTCATGTTTTCGCGGCGCGGCGGGCACATAGTCCAGATCGGCGCAGCCGGCGCGCAGGCCTGAAAAATTGGCGGTGTGCGGGATCATGCCATCGGCGGCTACTGCGATCGTCGCGATCATCTCGATGATGCCGCTGGCGCCGAGCGTGTGGCCGAGAAACGATTTCGACGAGGAAACCGGCACCGCGCGGCCGAACAGCCGCTGCATCGCTTGCGATTCCGCCGCGTCATTGGCTTCCGTGCCGGTGCCATGAGCGGAGACGAAATCGATGTCGCGGGAGGAAAGGCCGGCATCGGCCAGCGCCATGCGCACCGCCGCTTCGATGCCGCATCCTTTGCGGTCGGGGGAGGTGGCATGATAGGCATCGCCGGACAGGGCATATCCGGTGATTTCCGCGATAGCGTCCGCCTTGCGCGCCTTGGCGAGCGCGTCGTTCTCGACGATGAAGACGCCCGCGCCCTCGCCAAGCGTGATGCCGATCGGCTCGCTGAAAGGCGCGGTGCGCGTCCTCGACAGTGCGCCCAGACTGTTGAACCCGGCCATGATGCCATGCGAGACGCAATCGGCGCCGGCCACGACCACCATGTCGGCCACGCCATCGCGGATCAGGTCCATGGCGTGCCCCACCGCCGCCGTGCTGGAAGCGCAGGCGGAAGAGAAGGTGACGCGTGGGCCTTTCGCGCCGATCAGCGCGGCAAGCACATTGGTGACATGGGCGATGGATGTGGCGACGAGCTTGCGCCGATCCACGCCGCCGAAGCCTTGCGCCCGCGCGATCTCCTCCAGCCGCTCGATGCCGCTATTGGATGTGCCGAGCAGGATCGCGACGCGCTCCGGCGCATGATGCGACCAGTCGAGCCGGGCATGCGCTTTCGCCTCGCGCAATGCGTGGATGGCATAGCCCGCGGTGCGCTCCGCCCATGGCCTCAGCGCTGCGGGGGAATGGTCCGCCGCGGCGGGAAACATCGAGGCGACGCGGCCCTTGAAGCGGGAGGCGTCGAAGCGGTCGACCTCGATCATGCCATTGCGGCCAGCGAGGATGGCCTGCTTCAGTTCGTCCACGGAATCCGCCATTGGCACGCAGACGCCCATGCCGGTGATGATGGCCCTTGCAACCTCGCTCACTTGCGGAAGCCTCCGTCTATCGGCACCACCGCGCCGTCGAGATAGCTGGCCTCCGCGCTGGCGAGGAAGGCGCAGAGTTCGGCGACTTCCTCGGGCTCTCCTGCGCGCGGCAGGATGCTGCCTTGCAGGGTGGGCTCCATGGCCCTGGCGCCAAGCCCGTCGATCATCTCGGTTCCGATGAAGCCGGGCAGGATGGCAGCCGCCCGCACGCCCTTCTCCCGGCCGGCGCGCGCGATCAGCCGCGTCATGCCGACGAGGCCGGCCTTGGTGGCGGAATAGGGCACTTGCCCCTCCTTGCCGGCGCGGCCGGCGAGGCTGGAGATCGACACGACACAGCCTTTCGACTGCGCCAGCAGCGGCAGGGCGGCTTGCGTCAGCCGGATCGTATTGGCGAGGTTGACGGTGAGCACCTCCTGCCATTGCCCGGGCGGCATCAGGGCGAAGGGCCCGTCACGGGTCAGGCCGGCATTGTTCACCAGCAGATCGAGCCTGCCCCAGCGCTCCGCCACGATTTGTGGCAGGCCGGCGACGGATTCCGCATCGCCGATGTCGCATGCGACGAATGCGACATCGGCCGCCCCCGCCTGACGGGCCGCTGCCGCGGTGTCGCGCGCCGCATCCTCGCGGGTTGCGTAGGTGAAGGCGATATGCGCGCGCTCCCGGGCCAGACGCAGGACGATCGCCCGGCCGATGCCGCGGCTCCCGCCGGTGACCAGAACGACTTTCTTCATCGTCATCGCGCGCCCTCAGAAATTGCCGTCATAGACGCCGCTGCCGAAGTGCACGACGGAACCGTTCATCGGCAGGCGCTGGCGGGAAAGCCAGAAGGCGAGCGTGTCGGCGATGGCCGCCAAAGGCAGAGGCCTGTATTTCCGTGCATAGGACCCGATACCCGCCCGCGCCGTACTCCACGCCGCCGGCTCGGCCATCTCGGCGACCGGCTGGAACACCGCCGCATTTGCAAACACGCCGAAGCGCGCAACCTCCTTGGCAAGCGCACGGACCGCGCCGATGCGCATATGGTGGGTGACCGGCGCGCTGGGCAAAGGGAGGTAGTAGGAAAAGCTGTCATCCGGCGCGAGCACCCAGATCTGGCCGTTGCCGCGCTCGATCATCGCGCGCGATACGGTCTGCAGGGTGGCCAGAAACGCCGCGCCCTCCGCCGCGACGGCATCGGCCAATTGTCCTTTCGCCAGGAGGCTGGCCTCGTCCAGCGCCGAGATGTTGAAGATCACCGCATCTGCGGATGAGATCGCTTCCGCGTCGCGAACCTTGTCGCGCTGCATGGAAACGACATCGAAACCCGCTTCCGACAGGAGCGCCGCCAATGCAGGCCCGATCCCATGGGCGGCATCGACGATCAGGATCGTGGGAGACTCGGCCATCGCGACGATCCTCAATGTACCGTTGCGAGATCGACCACCGCGTAGGTCCACGAGGCGGTTTCCGCCGCCACGACACCCACGGGTTCGCCGCCCGGCCGGACACGGCCGGCACGCACCGCGAAGTCCAGCGCCATCACCATGGCCGCACCCGGTATGTTGGCCGTGCGGTCGCCGACATAATACATGAGCCCGTCGAGCCCCATGACGAGTTCCGGCACGATCATCGACATGAGCGAGCGGTTTGCCTGCGGCACGATGATGGTGCCATAGGCTTCCGCCGTGCGGCCGCCATTGCTGATGAGGTCGGTCACGGCATTGCCGACAATCTCGGGCAGAAGCCGGCTGATAAGACGGTGATTGTGCGTGGTCTGCACCGGGACGAGCTTCCTTTCGTCGGGCCCGATCAGCAGGCCCTCGCGCTCGTGGGGATGGGCTGACACGGCGTTGGAGTATCCGACCGCGAGCGCCGACCTGCGGCCCCGCGCGCCATCGGCGGCGCTGACGATCATGGCGGCAGCGCCGTCGGCGAAGATCAGCCCGTTGATCATGTCGGAGGAGTTAGGTGTTGTGTTCTGGAGCAGCCGCTCGCCGTAATAATAGGGCGACATGCATTCCGCGCCGCAAATCAGCACGGTGCGGGCGCGCCCCGATCGGATCATCGTCTGGGCAAGAATGAGCCCCTGTATCGCGGCGGCGCAGCCTCCGCGCAGGTCGCAAAGCTGCGCCCGCTCGACGCCGAGCCGCCGCTGGAGCTGCCGTGCCAGCGGCGGCATGATGACGTCCGGAGTTGCGGTCGTGGTTATGATGAAGTCGATTTCGCCCAGAGGCACCTCGGCATCCGCAATTGCCGCGCAGGCGGCGCGATAGGCGAGTTCCGCCGTGCCGAGGTCCTTTTCGGCACGATTGCCCGTATCGGGCGCGATCACGAAATGCCGCTGCTCGACGCCGAAATAGCGCATCAGGTCTGCCACCGGCACATCGGGCAGCCGCGCCGCGATAGCGTCATTGGTCACCGGCTCGCCCGGAAGGTATGAGCCCAGGCCGATGATGAAGGTCTCGTCGTCTTTGCCGGGAGAAGCCTGCTGCTGGCGCGGGTTCACGACAGGCGGCTCACGACATAGCGGGTGAGGGCGCTCACCGTGGCGCATTCGTTCTCGAAGAAGGCGCGGTCGAGCGTCTCGATCTTGAAGCCGAACTTCTGCTGCACCGCCACCGCGACTTCCAGCGCTGCGAGGGAGTCGAGACCAAGCCCGTTGACCTCGTCGAAGAGCGGCGTGTCGCCATTGATCTGCTCGCGCTCGAAGCCGAGGTCGGCGAGGTCCAGCCCGTCCAGCAGGATGTCGCCGATGATGGCGTCTTCGATTTCAGCAGCGTCGATTGCGGTCGTCATGGTGGTTCCCCTGTTCACGATTGAATGTTTGCGAGGCGGAAGGTCATGCTGGCGCGGGCATGCCGCGCGCCGTCGACCATCACCGCGCAGCGCGCCGCCAGACCGTCCTCGCCGTGTCCGGCGATGCGCGCGCTGAAGCTGACCTCCTGACCCGGCAGCACCGGGCGATGGAAGGTGACGGTATCCACCGCGATCGAACCCACATCTGCGGAAGCGGCCTGCTTCACGGCGTGGAGACCGGCGAATATCATGCCGTCCAGCAGGATGACGCCGGGCACCACCGGGAAGCCCGGAAAGTGGCCGCGCAGGAAATCCTCCCGCCCGAAAGCATGGGTTAGCGTGGTCACCGCGCGCTGCGTGTCATGGGCGATGGCGTCGCCGAAGACATCCGCGAGGCGGCTCAGCTCGAAAGCGCTCATCCCGCCGCTTCCTCCCGCCGGGCCAATATGTCGAGCATCGCCTCGCAGACGGGGTGGCCGTCCACCAGCGCCGTACCGGCGAACCCGTATCGCGGAAAGGCGCCCTCGACCCATCGGACATGGATCGTCGCGCTGAACCTGCCGGCCGGCGGCGGGTTCATCGTGATCTCCCGCAGCGACGGGATGATGCCGATCTCGACCGTGGGGTCTCCGTGGCGGATCAGCGCCAGCGACAGCTGCGCCATGCCTTCGATCAGCAGCGAGGGGCTCGCATGGGAGCCGTAGGCGAACCGTTCCGCGTCGCCATTGAACTCCACAAGTGCGACCGCCGTGTCGCTGCTCATATGGATGATGCGATCGATCATCACGAAGGGCGGAGCCCATTTCGCGCCGCGAATGCCCGCCAATATATCGACGGGCGGCGAGACGCTGGCGCCTTCGCCGATGGGCAGCGATGCCTTGAGTGCCGTGGCGGTCACGATCCGTCTTCCCTGCAAATGTCGAGAGCGATGCGATTGTGGCGGGACACTAGGCGGCGGTCGCGGCGGGCGGAAATACCAAGAAAAGAGTATGCCGCACCGTAGCGAATCCGTTCACAGCGGCCATAGCGGCAGGCCGCGCAAGGCCTGTACGAACAGTGCGGCGGTCGAGGCGACGAGCAGTAATGCCGCCGCCATGACGAGCGGGCGCGCCCGGCGCGGCGCGAGCCTGTCGGCGGCATAGCCCACGACGGGCAGGATCTGCATTGCGTGCAGCGCGACGAAGTGGGACGGGCGCAGGTCGCCCGTGATGCGCGACCAGCCCAGCAGGGGCATGCCGACATCGCCGCCCGCCGCTTCGCCTACGGAGTGGCTGTAGACCACGCCCGACATGTAGCCAGTGACGATCAATGTCAGCACGGGCGAAAGCAGCAGGCCCAGCATCGCGCCAAGCCGCAGGCCGGATCCGTTGTCGCCCTGTCGCCACATCCAGAGGCCCATGACGAAAGGCACGACGATGAGCAGCGTCGCGCCGACCCCCATCAGCCCATACATGCCGGTTTCAAAGCCGGTATCGAAGTTGAAATGCGAATGACGTCCCCGCGCCGCCTGGAAGGCGAGGTAGCCGACCTCGAACAGGGCGAAGCCGACCGACCACTGCACCAGGCGCGACATGGTCCGGCCCCGCCGCGTCGCCTGTGCCAGGAACGACGCCAGCAAAGCAAGCGTCAGGAAATGGACCGCCAGCGAGATCGCAAATTTCAGCGGCTTGACCCATACGCCGACGCCGTCGAGCGTGCGGGCATCGACAAGGGCTGGCGGGATCAGGACGATCGTCAGGGCGACCATGAACCATGCCGCCATCAGCCATTCGCGGGATGCGGCCTCGTCATCGAGGGCGGCGTGGCTTTTCATGCCGGCATCCGTCGTGCCGTTTGCGCGACTGCGCGTGTGATGAGGAACAGAACGAGGCCGACTGGCGGAAAGATGAAGGTGATGAACAGGATCACCGCCTGGATCAGCCGCGACAGGCCCATGCGGTCGGCCTGTTCGGCAATCCAGCAGCCGACGAACAGGTCGAAGGCCAGATAGTGCAGCCAGCCGGCCACGAGCAGTTCGTCGGTGGAAAACAGGACGCGCACCGCTTCCAGCGACCCGTAGCCGCCGCCGGAGCCGAAGAAGCGCGACAGCGTGATCGCCGCATAGACGAGGCCGAAGAGGCCGGGAATGAGATATTTCGGGACGGCATTGATGACCGGAAACCGTCGCGGCAGCAGGATAAGGATCATCCAGCCCAGAAAGACGATGGAATTGCCGAGGCTGAAGATGAGATCAGGCGCGAGCGGCATCCGCGATCTCCATCGGCTGCGGCGCGGTGTCGTCGGCCGCCAGCGCGCGTGCGGGCCTGTGCAGAGCGTCGGCGAGAAGCGCCTGCGCGGCGAAGGCGCCGGAGAGGGCTGTCGGCTCCACGCCGCCGCCCTGTGTCATCGCGCCGGCAAAAACCATGTTGCGCAGCGGCGTCCTGATCGGCAGTCCCCCGGCGGGATCCTTCAGCCCGTAAATAGCGCCGTGCCGGGTCCAGCCATAGCGGTGAAAGGTCACCGGGCTGGCATCGGTACGGTAGACGATGCGCGAATCGAGATCGGGCACCAGCCGGCGCGCCACGTCGAGAATGGCGTCCGCAGTCAGCGTCTTGCGTTGAACATAGCCGTCGGAGCGGCGGAATGCCTTGAGATTCTCCGTCGCCTCGGCGGGGAACCATGAGGCCGATTCTTCTGGTTCGGCGAGCTGGAAAAGGTCGATGGTCGAATAGCCCTCCGGCGCGCAGGAAGGGTCCACGGCAGCGGTGAAGATCACCTCCGTATGCACCTCCCCATCCTTCACATGCACGATCGGCGGCAGGTCGAGCGCGCCCCGCACGCCGATATGCATGCCCGCGGCGGAGCAGGAAGGGATCAACTCGCCAAACTGCCGCTGCATCGCATCGCGGACCGGCCCGTCCTCGAGCAGTTCGCGCATCAGCGTGCCCGGATCGGCATTGCAGACGATGGCGGTTGCCTTCACTGCCGTCTCCGCGCCCTTGTGGTCGCGCACTATAAGGCCGCGCGCGATGCCGTCTTCCTGCACTACGCGCGTCACCCGCGTGCGCAGCCTGACCTCGCCGCCGCGTTCCTCGACTGCATCGGCCAGAACCTGCGCGAAATGCCCCGACCCCCCGGCGGGATAGGCGCCGCCGATGAAGAAATAGGCATAGAGGGGGATCATTGCGCCGACGCTTATGAGTGCGGGGTCATGTGTGCGATAGGCGGCGATGCCCTCGATCAACTCGAGCGCCGCCATGTCCTTCACATGGCGGGCGGCGAAACTGCGCCATGGCCTTGCGACCCAGGCCGCCGCGATCGGATGCTCGCTGGCGAAGGTCATGGCGTCCCGCGCGGTGAGCGGCGCGCCGGGGAAGCCGTTATGATAGCTGGCGGTGGAATACATGGCGATGTAGATTCGGTGGATCTCATCGAATAGCCTGGCGATGCCTGCGGCATCTGCCGGGAACATGTCGCCCAGCCGCGACACCAGCAGCCGCCAGTCGCGCGGTACGTCGAGTTCGCGTCCATCGAACAGGAAGCGGTGATCCAACTGGCGCCATGATACGGCGCCCGTCTTTCCGAGTCGCTTCAGCAGCACGTCGAGCGTACCGTCCGGCCACCAGCCGGAAAAATCATGCACGCCGGAATCGAAACGGAAGATCAGCCGCTGGCCGGTTTCAGGGTCGCGCGCGCGGCGGATCCAGTGGTGGCAGAAGCCGCCGGGCCGGTCGTGCTGTTCCAGCACGATGACCTTCAGCCCGCTATCGGCAAGCAGCGCAGCCGCGGTCAACCCGCCTATGCCCGAGCCGATCACCGCGACATCATATGCGTCCGGCTCGCCTCCGGAAAAATGCGGCCGTGGCCAAGGGTTGCGCTGGTCGCCGGCCGCGCGGCGCTTGAGGTCGAAGCGGATCCACAATGGCGGCAAGAGCGCCGACAGGACGCCGCCGACCGCCAGCGGCAGCCCCCATGCGGCGGGCGGCAGTTCCAGCGACAGGGCCACGGCGAGCCAGAAGGTCAATATCGCCCAGAGCGCCGATATCGCCATGTTGATGGTCTCGAACAGCGGCGTATCCTTGACCGTGCGATAGAACAGGGCGGCGAAGGGCGCCGTCCACGGCAGGCGCAGCAGCACGCTCAGCCCCATGCCGCAGGCCAGAGCGAGCATGGCGACAGGTATGGCGCTGGACGAAAAATCCATCATGGCAGCTTCCCGGTTGGGACTGCCGATGGTCCGGAGGATTCGGCGGTCGATTCCGGCAAGGCATAGGCGGACGAAAACGAGGTGTGGATACCTCGAAATTGGTATCCCGCCGCAGTGATGCGCGCCGCGCGGGACCATACCCACAAAAGGGTATTCCACGAACGGCCCCGCAGCTTGTAAGGCACAGGCTGGCGTAGCATGCTTGTCGGATTGGAGCGGGTTCAGATTGACGGGCGACGCATCGAAACAGGCCGGCGGACGCCGTTATCGGATTGTCCTGACCGAGGACGACGAGCCGGTGCGCAACCGCCTCGCGACGCTTTTGCGCGACTGGGAAGGTGCCGACCTCATCGCCGAATGCGCAACGCTCGCCCAGAGCATGGCCGCTATCGACAAATTGCAGATCGATCTCCTGATCACCGATCTGAAGCTGCCGGACGGCCATGGTACGGAGGCGATCCGCCGGCTGCGTGCCGCCCAGCCCGACGCCGAAGCCATGGTGATCTCGGTGCTCGCCGATGAAACCACCGTGCTTGACGCGATCGAAGCCGGGGCGTCCGGCTATCTTCTCAAGGATGCCGAATCGATCGACCTGATCGAAGCGATAAACGACCTGATGAGCGGTCGCTCGCCCATCTCGTCGCGGATCGCGCGCGTGCTCGTGCGCCGGCTCGGCATGGCCAACCGCGACAGCCAGCCCGGCGAGCAGGCGAAGAGCCTGCTGACGCTGCGCGAAATGGATATTCTTTGGGGCATCGCCAAGGGTTTCACGAATGCGGAGATTGCCGAACGGCTGGGCATCTCGCGCCAGACCGTCCCCGTTCATATCCGCAACATCTACCGCAAGCTCGAAGCGTCCAATCGCGCCGAGGCGGTGTTCGAAGCCTCCCGTCTGGGGCTTATCCGGCTATGAACGTGCAGGCGCGAAGGGCGTCTTTCTCATATCTTCCCTATGTCCTGATCCTCGCATTCACGCTGCTGCTGATGGCGGCGCCCTATTTCGTCAAGCTGCCGATACCGGAAACCGCTACGGAGACGACCAGCGCCCGCCTGAGTTTCAATGGCGGTCCGGAACAGGCTGTCGAACTGCCGCATCGCTGGCCGCGCCTGCCGGCATCCGCTCCGGTCCGGGCGGTCTACCGCCTCTCTGTCGAGATACCGACGGGCGGCGGCTATCTCCTGATCCCGGCGGCCCAGCAGGAGATCGCGGCGCAACTGAACGAACAGCGCCTCGGCGGCACGCAGATCTACATTTCCGGTGAGCCCTCGGTCGGCGCGCCCTATATGTTGCGCATTCCCGACGGCATGAGCGGCACGGCCGACCTCGTCATCACCCTGACCCGCGAAAGCGGCGTGGTGCCCGGCTATCTCTCGCGCGTGCATGTCGCGGACGAATCCTCGATTGCCGACGTGAGGTGGGCATGGCTGTCCGTGACCAGCGGAACGCGGATTTCGGTGCTCGGCCTGCAGGCGATCGTGATAACCGCGTTGGCGACGGTCTGGCTGGCGCGGCGAGGGGACCCGATCTTCGCCTGGCTCTTCATGATCGGCGGCGGCAGCCTGCTCTATTCGCTGGCGAACTCGCCTGCCAGCGGCCTCGTTTCACCCGATGGGCAGCCCTACATCGTCTTCGTCATGCCGAGCTTCGGGTTGATGGCGCTGGGGCTCGCACAGGCGGTCGCCGGGATTCCGCGGCCGCGATGGCTGAAGATTGCCATTGTCGGCCTGCCATTGGCGCTGACTGCCGGTGTGTGGCTGGAGGTCGTGCCGTCGATGGTCGGCGTGCTGGTCGCAGCCCTGGTGGCGATCGGCGGCCACATATTCGCGGCACTGCTGCTCACGCGCGATGCGCTGAGATGCAACGAATGGGACCGCGCCTTGCTGGCCGTGCCGTTCTTCCTCGTCGCCTGGTACGGTTTGCGCGACCTTGGCATCGTCATCGGCCTGATCGACGGCGCCCTGCTGCTCAGCGGCAAGATACGCCTTGTCACCATGATAGCCGTGATAACGCTGCTGATGCGGCGGCTGGTGAGTAGCCTCGATGCGCTGGACCATTCCAACGAAACGCTGCGCCTTCGCCTCGCTGCCCAGGAGGAGGAGCTTTCGGAACTGCATGCCAAGGAAAAGGCGCTGACGGCCCAGACCATCCGCGAGCAGGAACGCAGCCGCCTGACCCGCGACCTGCATGACGGTCTCAGCGGCCACCTCGTCTCCATCATCGCCCTTTCGCAGGAGAGGGAAGGCGATCCGAAGGCCATCGAACGGGCAGCGCGCGGCGCCCTGGACGACCTGCGGCTGGTCATCAATTCACTCGATCTGGACGATGGCGACCTGCTTGTGGCGCTGGCGGACCTGCGCGAGCGGATCGAACCGCAACTGCGGCGGGTCGGCATGGAGCTCGACTGGTCGATGGAAAACCTGCCGCCGGTGGACGGGTTCAAGCCCAGCAGCGCGCTGTCGATCCTGCGCATCGTGCAAGAGGCCATAACCAATGCCGTAAAGCACGGCATGCCGGGCCGGATTGCGGTGCACGGATCCGCCGGTCGCGGGGAAACCATCGTTGTCCGCATCGCCAATGAGGCGCGGTCGGATGTGGCGCAGGGCCATGGTCACGGCCTCAGGAACATGCAGCGCCGCGCCGCCGAACTCGGAGGCGCCGTCAATTTCCATCTGACGGACGGCATGGCGACCTTGCGAATGGTACTGCCGTCGAAACTATAGAGGCTGAACGCCTGGCTGCAAAATGCAGTCCTAGACCGAGAGCGCGTCCCAGACGAGCTTCACTGCGATCACGAGGAGCAGGCCGAGGATCAGGCGGTCGAGCGTTTGCGGGTTCACTCGGCGTCCGATCCAGCTTCCCAGCGGCATTGCCAGCGTGACGGGCAGCAGCGCCAGCAGGCTGAGCCAGACCTCGCCGGGCTGCATGAGGCCGCTATAGGCGACCGCAATGACCTGCGCCGATGTGAATACGGCAAAGAAAGTCGATATCGCGGCGATGAATCCGTCGCGCCCGAGCTGGAGTGCGTTCATGAAGGTGATGCTGGCCGGTGCCGACAGGCCGGCGGCCCCTTGCAGCAGGCCCGCCAGCGCGCCGACCGGCAGCGCAAGCATCCGGCCCGCCGCCATTGGAAGCGACCAGTGGGGACGTGCCAGCCGCAGCGCCACATAGCCGAATACCGCAAAGGCCACCAGCAACGACAATTCGCGTGTGCCGAACGATTTCAGCGCCAGAGTGCCGACAATGATTCCGATGACGCCGCCGATCAGCAGCGGGATCATGAAACTGGCCGGCGGGCGGTGCTCGCGGAAACGCCAGGCCTGCACCGCATTGGTCAGCAGGTTTGGCGCGAGCATGATGATGACCGCGAAACGCACGTCGAAGAAGGCGGCGAGCGCCGGCACGGCCAATACAGGCGCGCCGGCGCCGGTGGCGCCCTTCAGCACCCCGCCGCCTGCGAGACAGAGCGTGATGACCGCGATCTCGAAAAGCAGATAGGTGCTCACCGGCAGGAACCAATTCCAGCGAAAGTGCGCAGCGGTTTTGCGCCCGCGCATTTTCCGCGGTTCCATGGAAAGCGGAAATGCGTCGGGCGGAACCGGTCGGCAATATGGGGCAGATGGGTGGGGGAGGGCTTGTTCATGACGACGCGCAATCCAATGCCCACCCATGCGCGGCCTGTCAACTCGCGCGGGCATGCCCGTCGGGGTCAGGAAATGTCCGTCTCCAGGAAATCCTTCCAGTTCGCCTCGAGGTCGGGATCGCGCTGGTTGAGACGGGCGGCCTGCCAACCAAGCATTGCCCCTGCCGCGCGATGGGCGGTGCGCGGAGCCTTGTCCGTCGTGAGCGGCTGGACCAGGCGTTCGACAACGGCCATGTCATTCTTGTGGCCAAGCTGGTCCTGCAGCGTCGACAACAGCTTGATGTAGCGCCGATGGTCCTTGTCGGTGCCAAGCAGGGGCAGGAAAAAGCCCGAGACATAGCGCAGCTTCTTGATCGCGATGCGCAATTCGTGGCTCTCATCGGGCGTCAGGTCGCTGAAGTGGCGACCGCGCCGCAAGACCTTGCGGCGAAGACGCTTCATCACATTGCGCGCAAAGGAATGCACCGGCCCCGATAGCAATTCCAGCTGGTCAGACGATGCATCCCCCCGCCACCGCTTCTGCTCCACCCACAGGCCGAGTGCGATCTGGAATTGTGCTGTGCGCGGGTCCCTGATTGCCTCGCGCGCCCTTTCATGGGCAGCCTCTCGCTGCTTCTGCGCCGCGGCGCCGAGGTCATCGAAACCCTCGACCGAGGGACAGGCCCGCACCATCGAAGGCAGGGTCTCGGTTACGAACACGTCCCAGTCGCGCGCATCGTTGAGGCTGGACATCAGCCATTTTGCATCGGCCCGGAACAGGTCGAGCTGTTGGGACGATGAGAAAAGCGGACGTATGAGCCCCAATATCGAGCGCAAACGGCGCAGCGCGACCCGATATTGATGGATGCCCGCCGGATCGCGGCCGTCTTCGGCGGCAGGCTGGTTTTCCAGCAGATGCTGCAGTGCGCTCCGGAAAATCTCGTCAAGCGCCTGGTCCAGTGTCGCGCCGGCTCCAACCGCCATGTCCTGCGCCTTGCTGACCGGCGGTGGGGCGTCGCCTGCAAGGTCGAATCCGCGCGCCGACTTGCTGCGGATGCTCGGGCGAAGATGGAAGGCCGATAAAAGCTCCTGCGCCAGTTGGAACAGCGCTTCGGTGCTGCCCTCCATCAATTCGAGCTCTACCTCGCAAATGTCCTGCGAGCGCTCCCCGGCAATGATGCGTCCCCGGTCCATGGCCAATTCGACGATGCCCTGCGGTGTGTGCAGGAGCCGGGTTTGGCGGCGCACCTCGGTGGAGAACAAAGCCGTCAGCGGATTCTTCTCCAGCGTCGCGGCGACATCGGCCGGCAAGCAACTGGCGAGTGCCGCCAGATCCGGCTCGATGCTCAGGACCGGCCGTTTCCACTCCGTCCTTTCGAGCGCCTTGCCGTTTCCCTCTCTTTTCGACTTGAGGGTCATGACGAAGCGCTCGCCGTCTGTGCGTACCCGCAGCACCAGCCCGGCCTTCTGGAGATCCATATCAGCCGTGTCGTAGTAGATCGCCCTCAGATCGAGGGTCTCTCCCTCGCCTTGCAGGTAGTGCGCCACAATTCCGGAGCGGTCGATTTCGGCGAGCTGGTCCGGTTCGGCGAGCAGCTTGATCTCGATCTCGGCATTTGAAGCAGCCCGCCGCGCAGCGCCATCATCTCCGCTTGCGTCCGGATTGAGAGGAACCGAAACGTCTTGAACCGACTGCGTCATTAAGGCCAACTCTTTGTTTCCTCCTTTTATCACGGAGCATGCGACAAGTGGGAGCCCTGCAAATGACGAGACCATCGATGCGTCGCCTCATGCTCCTGCGCCATGCCAAGTCCGACTGGCCCGAGGGTGTCGACGACCATGAAAGACCCCTGGCAAGGCGTGGGCGACGGGCAAGTCCCCTCATCGGAAACTATATGGCCGAAGCGGGCCTCATGCCCGATCTCGCCATCGTCTCGACGGCGCGCCGCGCTCAGGAAACCTGGGATCTGGTCCGGCCCGCTTTGCGTGGGAAGATCGGCCGCCGCGATGAACCGCGCATCTATGAAGCCCCCGCCGGTTCGATCCTCGAAGTCATCCATGAAACACCCATCGAGGCCCACACGCTTCTTCTCGTCGGCCACAATCCGGGCTTTCAGGACCTGGCGCTCGAACTGACCGGGCAGGGGCGCCAGCCCGACCTGACGAGGATGCGGGAAAAATATCCCACGGGCGGCCTTGCTGTGATCGACTTCGACATCAAGACATGGCACGATGTTGCTCCGGCCGCCGGCGAGCTCGAGCGGTTCGTGACGCCGCGCTCGCTCGCCGATCCGGGCTGAAGTAGCGCCGGCATGGCAGGTCGATGATGCGTCAGTTCAGATGAGGGGGCTGGTGGGCGATGACAGGCTCGAACTGCCGACATCTTCGGTGTAAACTAGATGTGAATCCATACTGGAACATTGATTGCCATATTTCCTTGGATTTCCGGCATTTCAAGCAGGCCTGATACATTGATCTACCCGCCGCCTCCGCTACCAGATGGGCGCGATGGGGTGGGCGACCAGGCACCACAGGATCGTTAGTGATTGAGCCGGACTACAGATCGGCCGCTACCGCTCCGGCATTCGGAAGATCCGGTCTTGGAAAGCGCTCGGCGGCAAGCTGCGCCTCTCATCCATGTTTATCAGCCAAGGTTTGCCCGGTCAGAAGAACGCCTGAATGCCGGTCTGGGCGTGGCCGAGGATCAGCGCATGGACGTCATGCGCGCCCTCATAGGTGTTGACCGTTTCGAGGTTCTGCGCGTGGCGCATCACATGGTAGCCGATCTGGATGCCGTTGCCGCCATGCATGTCGCGCGCCTGGCGTGCGATATCCAGCGCCTTGCCGCAATTGTTGCGCTTGACGATGGAGATCATCTCCGGG
>DATMGE010000051.1:0-1690 GCA_035555795.1 Rhizobiaceae bacterium
GCCGTCAATCGCCTCGCCGGCATGAACGTATCGCAATACGTCAATGGCTACCGCATCGAGGAGGCGTGCCGCCTGCTGCGCGATACCGACGCGAGCGTGACCACCGCGATGCTGGAGGCGGGGTTTCAGACCAAGTCGAACTTCAATCGTGAGTTCCGCCGGGTGACCGGGCTCAGCCCGGCCGCATGGCGCGCGCTGCATCGGCCCGGCGCCACCTGATGGGGCGGCGGGGCGACGGCTGGCTGGCGCCTTACGCTTCCTCGGTGATCACCGCGAAGCGCGTCAGGAGGTTCGGGCCGAAGGTGTGCGTGATTGGCACATCGGCGGCATCGCGGCCATAGGCGATCGGGACACGGCCGATGCGGCGGTCATTGTTGCGCGGGTCGAAGACGTGCCACTGGCCGGAGAGATAGACCTCGATCCAGGCGGCGAGGTCCATCGCCGCATAGGGCGGCGGCTGGCCGACATCCGAGATGTAGCCGGTGCAATAGCGGGTCGGGATGTTCAGCGTCCGGCAGAAGGCGACGGCGAGATGCGCGAAGTCGCGGCAGACGCCGACGCGCTCCTGATAGGCCTCTGCGGCCGTCCGCGTGTTGCGCGCGTTCTCATAGCCGAAGCGGATATGGTTGTGCACGAAGTCGCACACCGCCTGCACCCGGCTCCAGCCCGGCTGCGTATTGCCGAACAGGCGCCACGCCTCGTCGGCGAGGCGGTCGGTCTCGCAATAGCGGCTGCCGAGCAGGAAGACGAGCGTCTCGGCCGGCAGATCCTCGACCCGATGCTGCATCGCCTCGGGGTGGTACGGGTCCGGCTGGCCGCTGTCGCGGATGATCGTGTCGGTGCGGATCGAGAACCGCCCGGCAGGCGCCACCAGGCGGCAGCACCAATTGCCATAGCTGTCGTAATAGCCATGGATCGGCACGGACGGGTTCGTCGTGATCAGATCGGGATATTCGAGCAGCGACGCGCGCGAGGGATGGACATTGACCATCGCGATCATCGGCGTATCGGCCGTGAGGTCATAGTCGAGCTGAACGCCGAGCCGCAGCCGCAGCGGAAACGCGTTCGGGTCGGTGCCTGGCCTCATCTGAGTCGATGTGAACCCGGCCGGCGTGGGTAGATCGTGCATGCGCATTCTCTCCTGGCGCCCGGCGCGCCTCTCGCGACACAACAGAATACCACGATGTTGGTTCCCCCCATTGGCGCAATTCCCGGCACCGTGCGCCTCCTGCTTGCGCGTCCGCTGCATCGTGCTAGTTTGCCGCCGTCTCATCGGGGTGCCTCGATCCGTCCCGGATCCTGGCTGAGAGGCTTTCAAAGCTAACCCGCGAACCTGATCCGGATCATGCCGGCGGAGGGATTGAGCCAAAGGTGCGCAAGCGCCAAAAGCCGTCGTTCCGTCCTGCGCCAACGCCAAGGACGAAGAATTGTCTCAGAAAGCAGAAGAAACCCTCTCGCTCGACGCCGCTTTCGCCGCGCTCGTCGCGCTGCGCGCCACGCGGCCGCTGGTGCAGAACATCACCAATTATGTGGCGATGACCATCTCGGCCAATGTGCTGCTCGCCCTCGGCGCCTCGCCTGCCATGGTGCATGCGCCCGAGGAATCGGCCGAGTTCGCCGCCATCTCCAATGCGCTCGTCGTCAATATCGGCACGCTGTCGCCGCCTTGGGTCGAAGGCATGCGCCGCGC
>DATMGE010000052.1:0-39718 GCA_035555795.1 Rhizobiaceae bacterium
TGATGGACCAGAGCCTCCGTTAGCTCACGCCGCCTGTTGTCCCAAAAACCCTGACGACGGACAGTCGACATGCTCATCGGCGCCGGCTGCGTCGCCTCCATTCAGGCCGGGGTGATCTCGCTCGGCGAATATGGCGCCGCGCCGCGCTATGTGGCGGCCCAGAGGGAAGGTCGCATCAAGGTCAAGGAATCGACCTGCCCGGCGATCGAGGCAGCGCTGACGGCCGGCGAGAGGGGAATCCCCTTCATGCCCGTGCGCGGCATCATCGGGTCGGACGTCGTCAGGCTGCGTTCCGACGAGTGGAAGGTCGGCACCAATCCTTTCGAGCCGCACGATCCTATTCTCTTCGTGCCTGCGATCCGGCCGGACGTGGCGCTGATCCATGCACCGCTGGCCGACCGCGCCGGCAACCTCTGGATCGGGCGCAACGGGCATACCCGTGTCCTGACGCATGCCGCCGCATTTACGATTGCGACCTTCGAGAATTGGTACGACGGCAATCTCTTCGATGATGAACGCATGAGGGCCGGGGTCCTGCCCGCGCAATATGTGCGCGCATCGGTCCATGTGCCTCATGCGACGTGGCCGATGCGGTTTGGCGAGATACATGCCGAGGATTCGGCCAATCTCCGGCGCTACGCCAAGGCAGCGGCGACCCAGGAGGGGTTCGACGCCTATCTGCAGGAATTTGTTTTCAACGAAAGGAAGGTGGCCTGATGAGCGACCGTCTGCTGTTCATCACTACGCTGACGCGCCTGCTCGAAGGCCGCAGGCATGTTTTCGTCGGTGGCGGTTCGGCAGCCGCCGCGACGGCCAGCCTGTTGCAGCGCGCCCTTTCGGGCGACCGGCTCCAGATCACCATGCTGGGCGACAAGCGCTACCTTTTCCTTTCCAACGACTATTCCGAGATATTCAACTGCGCGGCGACCGGCCGCTACGATGCCTTCTTCATGGGCGGCGGGCAGATCGACGGGGGCGGCAATGTCAATCTCATCGGCATTGGCGACCATCCGACCCTGAAGGTCCGCTGGCCGGGATCGCGCGGCACGCCGCTGATCTACATGATGATCGAGAACACGATCCTCTTCCTTGAGGAGCACACGCGCCGGGTGCTTGTTCCCAGGGTCGACTATATCAGCGCGCCGGGCACCAGCGAGCCGGGGGTCTATCATCCCGGCGGTCCGGTCGCGCTGGTAACGCCGCGCTGCGTGTTCTCCTTCGACCGCAAGCGCGCCCGTTTCACGCTTGAGACGCTCAATCCCGGCCATTCGCTCGAAGAGGTCAACGAGCATACCGGGTTCGATTTCGACGTAGCGCCGAACCTCGGCGAAACGCCAGGTCCCGGTCTGCCGCTTCTCGAACTCCTGCGCGACCGCGTGCTGGATGAGCTGTCGGTGATCTATCCCCAATATACGGAAACGCTTCGCAACGAGGTCGATGCCGCGATCGCGGCGCAGCGGCAAGCGGCATAGCAGGACGAAATCAGAATGGAACCGATCTGGACCCCGTCGCAGCAGCGCGTCGAGAACGCGAACGTCACGGAGATCGTGCGGCGAATTGCGGCGCGATACGATGCCGGCGTCACTGACTACACCTCGCTGCAGCGCTTTTCAGTGGAGCACATGGAGGCGTTCTGGGACACGCTCTGGGACTATTTCGACTTCGTCGGCGAGAAGGGCCAGCGGGTGCTTGAAAACGGCGAAAGCGTGCGGAGCGCGCGCTGGTTTCCCGATGCCCGCCTGAACTTCACGGAGAATGTGCTCCGGCGCCGGGACGACCGCATCGCGCTGGTATCGCTGACCGAGGACCAGCCCCGCCGGACAGTGACCTACACACAGATCTATGACGGGGTGTCGCGCCTGAAGTCGGCCATGACCGCGGCGGGAATAGGCGAGGGCGACCGTGTCGTGTCATGCCTGCCTAATATTCCCGAGGCGATCGTGGCGGTTCTGGCGACGGCGTCGATCGGCGCCGTCTGGTGTGCATGCTCGCCCGACTATTCCGAGCAGGCCCTGCTCGATCGCATTGCGCAGGTGGAGCCGCGAATACTCTTCACGTCCGACGGATACAGCTATGGCGGAAAGCGCCACGGCCTGCTGGAAAAGGCGTCCGCGCTTGCCGCCAGTGTACCGTCGATCGAAACCGTGATCGTGGTGCCGCATCTCGAAGCGCAACCCGATCTGAACGGCTTTGAAAAAGCCGTGGCACTCCCAGATTATGTGCGGGTGTTCCCGGCATCGACCATCGAATATCAGAGGTTCCCGTTCGAACAGCCGCTGTTCGTCTTCTTTTCCTCGGGAACGACCGGCAAGCCGAAGGCCGTGATCCATCATGCCGGCGGGCATCTCATCTCGCACCTGAAGGACATGGTCCTTCAGAGCGATGTGCATCGTGGAGACGTCTGCTTCTGGCCGGTGTCGACGGGCTGGGTGATCTGGAGCGGCTATGTTCCGATCCTCGCCTGGGATGTGGTGCTGGTCCTGTATGAAGGTTCCGTCACCTATCCGGGGCTCGACTTCATCTTCGACGTGGTGGATCGTGAAAAGCCGTCTCGGCTGCGCCTGCCGCCCCCGCTTATCGACCGCTTCGTCAAGGAGCAGCTGCGTCCGCAGGAAAAATACGACCTGTCAAGCATCGAGACGGTCACGTCGGGCGGCGCGGCGCTGCTGCCGCATCACTATGAATATGTCTATGAGCACATCAAGGCTGATGTGCATCTCTCCTCTCCCGCCGGCGGCACCGACGTGAATACGACGCTTGTAAGTGGCGATCCCACGGGTCCTGTCTATGTAGGCGAGACCCAATGCGCCGCGCTGGGCATTGCCGTTGACGTTTTCGATGATGAGGGCATGCCGCTTAGGGGGCGGGCGGGCGAACTCGTGTGCACGAAACCGTTTCCCTCCATGGCGGTGGGATTCTGGAACGACCCGGAAGACAAGCGTTTCCAGGACGGGTTCTTCTCAACCTTCCCGAATGTCTGGCGGCATGGGGATTGGGCCGAGATCACGCCGCGTGACCGTTTCGTGCTGCGTGGGCGCTCGGATGCCACGCTGAAGGTCAATGGCGTGCGCATGGGGACCTCCGATATCTATGTCGGCCTGGAGGGATTCTCCAGCATCAAGGAGGCGGTCGCCATATCCTTGGCTACTCCGCGCGGAGATGAGATCGTTCTCTTCGTCCAACTGGCCCAGGGCGAGCGGCTCGATCCGCAATTTGTGAGCGCGGTCAAGCAGGCGATCCGGCAACGGGCGACCCCGCGCCATGTCCCGGCAAGGATCGTTCAGGTGCCCGACATTCCCCGTTCGGCGAACGGAAAGGCGTCGGAAGTGGCTGTGCGCGACACAATTCTTGGACGGCCCGTGAACACGTCCGGTCTTTCGAACCCCGATGTATTGAAGCATTTCACCAGATTGGTCGAACTTGAGCTCGAGGAGCCCGCCTGACGAGGCAGGGCTTATCGGACGGCCGATATCTTAGCGGGAGAACAGCGTGGAAATTGAGCTGCGCGGAAGACTGGTGGTTTCGCCGGTCGCAGGAGACGATTGGGCGAAAACTGTCGCCGTTTATCGCGCGCCGGCGAAGGACCGCCGGCCGGATCCCGCTCATGTCGCTGCCTTTGCCCGCGACTATGAGGCGCTTGGCTTTGACAGCATTCTTGTCAATCAGCGCAGCTCCTATGCCGACCCGTGGGTGACAGCGACATGGGCCGCGGCAGCAACGGAGAAACTGCGGATAGCCGTGGCGCATCGCGTCGGCCTTCAGGCGCCGACCTCCGCCGCGCGTTCATTCGCATCGCTGGATGTAATGTCGGGCGGCCGCGCGGCGGTTCACATCATTCAGGGATCGACTGACGAGGATATGCAACGGGATGGAGATTTCCTTCCCAAGCCGGAGCGGTACCGGCGGGCTGGCGAGTTCATGCAAATATTCATGCGCGAACTCCTGTCTCCCGATCCGTTCGATTTCGACGGATCCTTCTACAAGGTGCGCAACGCCTGGTCGTCGGTACGTCCGGTCAGCCTGCCGCACCCACCCGTCTCCGCAGCGGGCGCGTCCGAAGAGGGCATCGCCTTCTGCAGCGAACACGCCGACATCTACGCGATGATGGGTGAGTCGCTTGCGGGCACCCGGCAGCTCGTCGAACGGGTTCGCGCGGCTGCCGCATCGAAAGGACGGACGCTCCGCTTCTGGCGTGACTGCAACTTCATAATGGCCGCCACCGATGAGGATGCCTGGCGCAAGGCGCATGCCATCGTCGCCACGATCGAGGGAGCGGGCGACACCTACACGATGTGGGAGACCGCATCGAAGGCCGGGCCGGCAAATATCGACGACCTCCAATCCGTCGGCCACAGGCGTGCCCTTGCCGAGGGTGCTGGCGACGACCCAACCCTGTTTTACGGTGCCGCCAGGGCCGTCGGCGGTGCCGCGGGCCCAGCCTTCGTCGGGTCTCCTGCCACGGTCGCCGGCGCGGTGCTCGAATTCTGCAAGCTGGGCGTCGAGATACTCACCATCGGCGCGCCGATCGACTCGATCGAGGATCGCCGCCTCCTGACCGAACTCACGGATCGCATCAGGACAGGGGCCCGACAGATTCCACCGGCTTCCGGATGAGGAAGCCCGGCAACCCATCCAACCATGTATCAAACGGAGCAAGAGATGAGCAGCAACGAGAACACGTCACTGGAGCAGTTGATCAGTTCCAAGCCGGATCTGGTCGACTATTTCTACAACGACACCAAATCGCCGCATGGTCGCGCCAATCCTGGCCTGTTGCCGGTGCCGCTGGAACACACCAACTGGATCGACGAGCAGCAGGCCTGGCGCCGCAGCGTTGTCCTGTTCGACCAGTCCTATCACATGCCGGAAATGTTCGTCCGCGGACCGGAAGCGCTGAAGTTTCTCAACGGGATCGGCATCAATTCCTTCGAGGGCTTCGTGCCGGGCAAGGCAAAGCAGTTCGTCGGCTGCAATCCGCACGGGCAGGTGATCGGCGAATGCGTGCTCTACTATCTGGGCGACCAGTTCTTCGAGCTCGTCAGCGGCATGCCGCTGCTGAACTGGATCGAATACCAGGCTTCACGCGGGACGTATGACCTGACGATCGAGCGCGACAATACCCAATCGGTCCCGCCGATCAGACGCAAGCGCTTCCGCTTCGGCATGGACGGCCCGAATGCCTGGAATGTCTTCGAGGAGGCAGCCGGCGGCAGCGTGCCGGACATCAAGTTCTTCAACACGGCCAGGGTCCAGATCGCTGGTGTCGAAGTCGTTGCGTTGCGTCACGGCATGGCCGGTCACAAGGGCGTCGAACTGTCGGGCGATTTCGCACAGCTCGAAACGGTGAAGGCCGAGCTTCTCAGGATCGGCAGGAAATGGGACCTGAAGCAGGGCGGCAACCTGACCTATTTCAGCGCATCGGTCGAAAGCGGCTGGATCGGGCATCAGGTGCCGGCGATCTACAGCTCGCCGGAGATGAAGGACTATCGATCCTGGCTCCCGGCGAATTCCTGGGAAGGGTCCAGCAATATCAGCGGCAGCTTCCGGCGCGACGACATCACCGACTACTTCGTGACGCCATATGACCTTGGCTATGAGCGCATCATGAAGTTCGATCATGACTTCATCGGCCGGGAGGCGCTGGAGAAGATGGGACCGCGCAAGCGCAGGAATGTCACCCTCGTATGGAACGACGAGGACATCGAGCGCGTGCAGATGTCCATGTACCGCAGCGACGTGCCCAACAAGATGATCCGCTACCCGACGCCTGCCTATGGCTACCAGCACCGCGATGCCGTACTCGCTCCTGACGGCAGCACCGTAGGCTACTCGGCCATCTGCGCCTATACGTCCAACGAGCGCAAGATGCTGTCTCTGGCAGTGGTCGACAACGCCTATGCGGAGATCGGCACCGAGCTTGAGCTGCTTTGGGGAGAGCCGGACGGCGGATCACGCAAGCCGCAAGTCGAGCGCCATGCCCAGACCAGGATTCGTGTTACCGTCGCGCCGGCACCCTATCCGCAAGCCGTGCAATCGATGAAGCGGGCCTAGGCGACCGGACCAATGCGCGGCAATCCGCCGAAGTGATCCCGAAAGGCCCGTCAGCGCCAACTGGCGGGCCTTCTTGCAGACAAGGCACAGGAAACGCGCTGCCACGCGCGGGTGTACGAAAAATATTATGAAATATCAATTATTTAAAATGATCGACGTGCTGAAACCGACCAGCAAATGACTCAAACGGGGCGGAAGCTTTTGCCTATTCGGAGCACTCCCGCAGTCACCAAGACATTCGCTGACATTGCCCCATTCTCAGGGTTGGCGAATTGCCTTCCTTCTTGCTCTTCCAAGATGATCAAGCTCAACCACACGGCGAGCTGGAATGCCTTCGTAGTCAGCTTCAGTGACCTTTCCGAGGCTATCCTCCACGACAAGCGTGAACCCCTGGGCAGTCTGGGAAGTGTAGAAATGAGCCAGCGCGCTTTTACAATCGTTTCGCCCAAGGCCTTTCGCGCGGCAGAGGCGGTCAAATTCAGCAGGAATGCGCAAGATAGCTGATGCGAGACCGGAGGAGGGTATCCCCTTGATCACCCTGCCATTCAAGAGGTCGACAGTCAGGATTCCGCCATCGGACCGCATCGCATCTTCGTAGATACTCAGACCGTAGAAGCCTGTCATCAGGCTAACTCCGCTCGCCAGCGAGTCCGCAATGCTGTGCGCAACTGATCTCAGATGGCTGTGTTTGATGAACTGATTGCCGGTCAGATATTAGCGCGGGAACTCAAGGTGGGAACAGTGGATGACGATCGGCGGATTGTGGCGGACAGAGAGGGATTCGAACCCTCGATACGGTTTCCCGTATACACGCGTTCCAGGCGTGCGCCTTCAACCACTCGGCCACCTGTCCGGGCATAGCCGGCTCGTAAGCCGGTCGCGCGGCTGATCTAGTCGATAAAGCCGCCGCTGCCAAGTGCACAACTGTACCGATCCGCAAGCCTTTGCGCTTTCGCATGGCCAACCGCGCCATCGCAGGCCCGGCCGCGATTGAAGCGGCGGCCGCGCCGACATATCTTAGGAGCATGTCCCTCGACGGGGACATGCGTGAGAAAGAAGCTGAAGCGGATGCGCCTCAGAAATATCACTCGACCACGGACTGCCGCATGTTTCGCTTCGTCTTCAAATTGATCGCGACTTTCGCGCTTGCCGTTGCCGTCGTGCTGGTGGTGATCGACGCGACGCGTTCGATCGCCGCCGACATGGTCGTCATGACGCCGCTGGCGGAGAGCTGGCGCGCCTTGTCGGCACAGACATTGGCGAGCGCGGAGGATTTTGTGCGCGGCGGGGCCGGCAACGGGGTCTGGCGCGCGCTCGACGCCGTGCTGGCCATGCCGGGCTTCGCGGTCTTTATCGTGCTGGCCCTGCTGGCCTATGCGGCCGGTTACCGGCCGCGGCGCGAGAAAGGCCTCGTATCCGTCTAGGTGCGCAGCGGTTTTGCGCCCGGAATTGCGCAGAGCAAAGAGATGAAGCAGGCGGCGCGCTGCAAGGAAGTTCAACCACGGCGATCGCGCCAACGTTGCGTGACGCCCAGGCCACGGAGACCATGATGTTTTTCCTCGGCGATGTTCTCAACAAGAAGATCAAGATGCCCGCCGCGTCGGAGGCGCTGCCGGGACGTGACCGGCCGATTCCCACCGCGACCGACCATTTCGTGTCGCGCCGGCCGCTGCATGGACCCTATCCGGAAGGGCTGGAAACGGCCTGGTTCGGCATGGGCTGCTTCTGGGGGGCGGAGCGGCTGTTCTGGCAGACCGAGGGCGTATGGGTCACGGCGGTCGGCTATGCCGGCGGCTTCACCCCGAACCCGACCTATCCGGAAACCTGCACCGGTCTCACCGGCCATGCGGAGGTGGTGATGGTGGTCTACGACCCGAAGATCGTGAGCTTCCAGGACCTGCTGAAGATCTTCTGGGAAAGCCATGATCCGACCCAGGGCATGCGGCAGGGCAATGATGTCGGCACGACCTACCGCTCGGCCATCTACACCACCACCGATGCGCAATATGAAGCGGCGGTAGCCTCTCGCGATGCTTATCAGGCGGCGCTGGATGCGAAGGGCAATGGCCGGATCACCACCGAGATCGCGCCGGCGCCGACCTTCTATTTCGCCGAGGCCGATCACCAGCAATATCTTGCCAAGAACCCCTATGGCTATTGCGGCCTGCAGGGCACCGGCGTGACCTGCCCGATGCCGCAGGCAACCGCCACGGCCTGAGGTCGGCAACTGCTCGGCGGCGCCATCCGCATGGCGTCCCGCCGGGCCGGAGCCGGGTCGGCGCACACCTTTCGGAGGATGAAATTGCGCGTGGAATTTTGACTATCCCCATGCAAGACTGAGGTCCAAGCGGCGCTGTCCGCCAATAATGACCCGGCACCTGCCGGGCAAAACAGACAGGGGTGTGGATCACATGAAAAGAATGGTTCTCGGTCTGCTGGCTACCGTGGCGATGTCCTTGCCGGCGCTGGCGCAGGACATCCAGCCGGCGCTGCTGTTCGATCTCGGCGGCAAGTTCGACAAGTCGTTCAACGAGGCGTCCTTCAACGGCGCAGAGAAGTTCAAGACGGAGACCGGCATCGGCTATGTCGAGTTCGAGATCTCCAACGACGCCCAGCGCGAGCAGGCGCTGCTGCGCTTCGCCGAGGACGGCCGCAACCCGATCGTGATGGCCGGCTTCAACTGGGCGGCGGCACTCGAAAAGGTCGCGCCGCAATTTCCTGACACCAAGTTCACCATCATCGACATGGTGGTCGAGCAGCCCAATGTGCAGTCGGTCGTGTTCAAGGAACAGGAAGGCTCCTATCTCGTCGGCATCCTCGCCGCGATGGCATCCAAGACCGGCACTGTCGGCTTCGTCGGCGGCATGCAGGTGCCGCTGATCGGCAAGTTCGAATGCGGCTATGTCGGCGGCGTGAAGGCGGCCAAGGCCGACGCCAAGGTGCTGCGCAACTATACCGGCGACACGCCGGCTGCCTGGAACGATCCGACGCGCGGCGCCGAGATCACCAATAACCAGATCAGCCAAGGCGCGGATGTCATCTATCATGCGGCCGGCGGCACCGGCGTGGGCGTGCTGCAGGCTGCGGCGGATGCCGGTAAGCTCGGCATCGGCGTCGATTCCAACCAGAACGGCCTGCATCCCGGTAAGGTGCTCACCTCGATGCTTAAGCGCGTGGACGTGGCGGTCTACGACGCCTTCACCAACGCCAAGGCGGGCACGCTGGAGGGTGGCATCAAGAATCTCGGCCTCGCCGAGGACGGCGTGGGCTATGCGCTCGACGACAATAACAAGGCGCTCATCACCGACGAGATGAAGGCCGCGGTCGACAAGGCCAAGGCCGACATCGTCGCCGGCACCGTGACCGTGCACGATTTCAGCACCGACAGCGCCTGCCCTTACTGATCGATCCCGCGAGATGCCGAAGGCCGCCGCTTATTGCCGGCGGCCTTTTTGCGGATGAAGATCCTCACCGTGCCGTTGGTGTCACCGCTGCTGCCTGCATCGGGGCAGCGCACACGCCCGCCGCCGGTGCGGTCAGCAGCCCGCCGGCATAGCCGACGCAAAGCGCCACCAGCACGCTGGCGGCGAGGATGGAGCGATGCGTTGTGCCGCCGGGGGCGGGCTGGCTGGTGTCGGCCGCACGCAATTTGCGCAGCACCGCTTCGGGCAGTTCCGGCTGCGCAATCGCCCGCGGTTCGGGCGCGGCGCCGTCCCTCATCCCCTTCATCTGCGGCAGGCTGGCGATATGCTGCGCCACGGTTTGCCATGTTTCCGGCGCCGTGCCGGCAGGCGGGCCCATCCGGCTGGCAAAGCGGGCCACATAGGCCAGGAATGCGGGATCGGTCAGCATGTCGCGCTCGGCGCGCTCGCGCGCATCATCGTCCATCAGGCCAAGCACATAGGCGCCGGCGCGCGCCATGCGATCGTCGGTCCCGGTCATGATGCTCCTCCTCAAGACGCGTTCGCGCCTGGCAGCCTTCCCATGTTCTAGCTCTTTGTTATGTCCCGAAATCGGTTCCCACTTTCGGGAGACATGCTCTGGAGAATATCCCGGCCAGCCGGTGCGGCCAAGCCGTCCGTCACCTCCCCAACAGGGCCGCTCCTGTCGCCCGCATGCGAGATGTCCATATGCGGCAGCGTGAGCCGGTCGAGGAAGGATTCCACGATCGCCTTCCCGCCGCGGCGGATGATGGTGAAGTGGTTGGCGTCCTCCATCACATGGAGCGTGGCATGCGGCTGGCTCACCTCCGCAAGCAATGTCGCGAAGGAGACCGGCGTCACATGATCCCTTCCTCCCGCCAGCAGCAGGATAGGCAGCGAGAGTTCCGCCAGCCGGGAGACATTGTCGAAGCGCGTGCGCACCATCCAGCCCGGAACGAAGCGCGCCTGCTGTCGCACGGCGTCGATGAAGCGGCTGATCGGCGCTTCGAGGATCAGCCCCATCGGCGTCAGCCCGCTTGCCGCGTTGGCGGCGAAAGCCGAGCCCATGGAATAGCCGTAGAGCACATATCCGCCCGTCATGAGCCCGGCATCGCCCGCCTGCGACACCAGCGAGACGGCGTCCAGATGCATGCTGAATTCGCGCGGCCGGCCGGGATTGCCACCATAGCCGCGATAGCCGGCCAGCAGCAGCCCGTAGCCCTTCTCCGCCAGTTCGAACAGGTGCCAGGGCTTGAACAGGATATTGCCGTCGCGGCCGGGGAAATAGACGATGACCGGCCGTCCCGGCTCGGGCGGCTTGTACCATGAGCGCAGCGTGAGCCCGTCATGGGTGCGGTGGTCGAAGGCCTGCAACGGCCGCTCCGGGTCCATCTCCAGCACGGGGAAGAGCAGCCGCTGGCGGAAGAGGATGTGTTCGGGTACGAACTGGAGGCCGAGGCTGCTGCCGGCAACCAGCGTCGCAAGCACGAGGGAATAGAGCCGCGTTCTCTTCAAGGCGCTTCCGGGATGCAGGGCGGGAAAGGACGAACCGTCAGGCCATCTGGAACGGCCGAAGCCGCTACGGATGCCGTAATCCTCTAGCCCATCTGCTTGGCGAGAATTTGACGCCTCACCAATGCGGCGGCCTTGTTACGGGAATTTCGGGCGCGGACTGTTCTTCCAGCGAGAGAAAGCGCTCGGTCAGCGCGTCGAGCTTCTTCTGCAGGCGCTCGATCACCTTCCACTGTTCCGCCACCTGATCGGAAAGCTCGGCAATGGTGCGCTCCTGCTCGGCCGAGCGGATCTCGAGGTCGGTCAGGCGTCCGGCGTCGCTTTTTTGCGTCATGCCGCGATCTCCCGAAGCGTTGCACGCAGCGCATCGTCGAGCCGCACCGGCCGGCGTGTCGCGCGGTCTACATAGACATGTACGAAGAAACCTTCCGCCGCGGCCTGTTCCTCGTCATTGCGGAACAGCCCCACCTCGTAGCGCACCGAGGAATTGCCGATATGCGCTACGCGTAGCCCGGCCGTCACGATGTCCGGAAAGGCAAGTTCGGCGAAGTAGCGGCAGCCGGTCTCCACTGCGAGCCCGATCCGTGCCCCGGTGCGGATGTCGAGCACGCCCTTCTCCACCAACCATCCATTCACGGCCGTGTCGAACAGCGAATAGTGGACCACATTGTTCATGTGGCCATAGACGTCATTGTCCATCCAGCGCGTCGTTATGGCGCGAAAGGCGCGATAGGCCGCGCGTTGCGAAGGTGCCGGACGATCCGTCATGGATGCGACCATAGCCGCCCGATCCCGTTCGCTCCAGCCTCAGGCCGCTTCCTCATAGACGATGACCCCGCATCCGGTGATGTAGGGGAAGGTGTAGTAGCGGTGTACTTCCCTGAGATCGTCGGAGAGCGCGCCGCGCATGGCGAACCAGATGGCGAGTTCGGCGGCTTCCGTGCCGCCCAGCCGCATCAGTTCCTCCTGCGGGATTGCGACCAGTTCGGCCACGTCGTCCTTGAGCTTTTCGAGGAAGTAGCGGTCCAGCGTCTCGTTGGCGATGCCAAAGCGCGCGCCGCTGATCTGGTGCGACATGCCGCCGGTCGCCACCACGACGATGCGCTCGTCGCCCGGAAAGGCCTCGATGGCCTCGCGCAGCGCCTTGCCGAAACCATGCAGCCGCTCCGAGGTCGGGATCGGCTGGCGCACCATGTTGATGGCAATGGGCGTGATCGGCACATCCCAGGGCGTGTCCAGCAGATAGGGCAGCCAGGAATAGATGCCGTGATCGACGGCGAGGTCCTGGCACACGGTCAGGTCGTAGCCGCCGCGCACCAGGCGCGTGGTCAGGTGCATGCCCATTTCGGTGTCGCCGGGCAGGTTCGGGAAGGGGCGCGGGCCCCAGCCCTCGTCGGCCTGCGGGAACGTCTCGGCCACGCCGATCGCCAGCGTCGGATAGGCGGAGAAGTCGAAATGGTTGAGATGGTCGTTATAGATAATGACGAAGCGGTCTGGCTTGATCGCGGTCAGCCACTCCTTCGCGGCGCGGGTGCCGTCGAACCATTCCTGCCAGCGCGGGTCGAACCCGTTGGCGATGCCCTTGTCATATTCGATGCCCATGGAGGGCGTGTGCGATATGCCGAAACCGCCGACGATTCGGGCCATATCAGTGCGCCCCGCCGGGCAGTGCCGAGATGCGGCGCGGGCAGATATTGATCATCTCCTGCGCTGTCAGGCCGGCATTGTGGGCGCCTATATGGTAGAGGTTCATGCCGACGGTGGCGGCGACCTTGAGCATGGCCTGGAGATGCGCGCCGGCGGCGATCAGGCCGGTCCAGTCGCGCGCCAGCACCATGGCGATCTCGTCGTCATGCAGGTTCCATTCGCGCATGTAGCCGGCCTCGTCGGCCAGGAAGCGCTTGCGGTTGGCCGGATTGCGCAGCGACAGGCCGAACTGGGTCAGCCGGTAGCCGTGCAGGGCCATCTCTTCGGTATAGACAAAGGTTCCCGGACGCTCGAGATCGAGCGGGATTGAATTGCTCATATTTGCCTCTCTGCTCAGCGGCCGTCTTGGGGAAGCCGCCTCGAAAATTCCTCCACGAGGGAGGTGAATGCGTCTGCCGCGTCCATGTTCGCCATGTGGCCGCCTTCGGCCATCTCGGCGAACTGAGCGCCTGCAATCCTGTCTGCGATGTGGCGCGCGATCTCGCGATAGCCGTCCACGTCATGCCGCCCGCTGATCACCAGCGTCGGCACCAAAATGCCTTCCAGCCCCGACGGCAGCGGCGCGAGACGCGCTCCCCTGCCTTCGCCCTGCCAGTGCCACGCGGAATAGTCGCGCACCATGACCGCGATCAAGTCGCGCATATGGGGCGCGCGCGCCAGATTGGCAAACAGCGGATGATCGAGCCAGAACCGCTTGCCGGCCTCGACACCTTCCGCCGCCGCCACGCGGGCCGCCGCTTCCGGCGGGCGCTCGGTCTTCCACGGGTGGCCGGGCAGGCCGGGCGAAGCCAGAACCAGACCGCTCAGGCGCTGCGGATAGCGTGCGGCGAAGGTCATGGCAACATTGGCGCCGAGCGACAGGCCGACCAGCAGCGCCTTTTCGATGCCAAGCGCATCCATCAGGGCCAGCAGGTCGTCGCCATGCTCGTACTCGCCATCCGGCAGCGACGACTGGCCGAAGCCGCGCAGGTCGTAGGTGGTGACGCGATGGGTTCTGGCGAAATGCGCGACCTGCGGCTGCCATGAGCGGCGGTCGAGGGAGAAGCCGTGCACGAAGACCATGTCCGGTCCCGCACCGGTCATCTCGGCGGCAAGCGTGCCGCCCTGCACAGGGACCATGCGCACGCTCATGGCTTCGCCCCGGCCGCAGGCACAGGCGGGGCCGCGTTCTCGTTGCGGAAGACGGGCACGATCTCGCGGCGCGTGATCAGCCAGTTGCCGCCGATGCGACGATAGCTGTCATGCACGTCGGCGACCATGAAAGGCTCGGTGCCCGACAGCGGCAGCGGGCCGGCGCCGCCGAAGGTGATCCAGTTGCTCGACGCGGTGGCGCTGTCCTCGCCATCGAAAGCGACGATCAGCCCGCTGTAGAAATGGCGCGACACGCGGCCGCCGCTGGCGCGCTGGGTGAAGAATTGTTCGAGCGCCGCGGTGCCGGGCAGATGCCGCCCGCCGCTGCGATAGTCCACATCCTCGGCGAAGATCGACAGGAACATGGCAAGGTCATTGGTGTCGAGCGCGCGCCCGAAACGGTCGGACAGCGAAGCGATCTCCATCCGGTCGGCGATGCGGTCCATGCCCGCGCTCATGCCTGAAACCTCGGCTGCGCGGATGAGCGCGGGCTGGCCGACCATGTGCGGACCTGTTCGCCGGCGGCCAGCAAGCGCTGCACGATGGGCGACTGGTCGCGCACGCTGTTGCGGAAGAAGGTGGTGCCCAACGTGGCCACCAGCCGCGAACCGACCCAGACCGGCACGGCCAGCGTCGTCGTGCCGGTCTCGACCTGCGGATCGCGGCGCGCAATGCCGAGCCGCCGGGCGCTGGCGATGACGGGCGCCATCTCCGCTTCCAGCTCCTCGGCGGTGCCGTGATAGAGGGACGAACGCACGAGCACGTCATAGACGTGGCGGCGCTCCTCTTCGGCGCAGAAGGCCAGATAGGCGCGGCCATGTCCGCGTGTCAGCATGTCGAGGCGGGTATTGATGGTGGACTGCTTGTGCGACAGCGGGCTTGCCGGGATGGTGCTGTAGCGAACGACCATGGCATCCACATCGAAGGTGGCGATGGAGGCCGGCCACAGCATGTCGCGCGTGAAGGCGTCGGCGGCGAGCTTGGCCCCCTCGAACACTTCCGGCAGGCCATGATAGCCGGCGGCCAGCGCCTGCACCTTGTCGGTCAGGCAGTAGCCGCTCATGCGCGACATCTGGCGCACATATCCAATTCCCACCAGTGTCTCCAGAATCCGTACGAGCGAAGGGGCGGGTATGCCGGTTGCAGCCTTGAGGTCGCTGACGCGGCGTGCCGGGTGCCTGTTCAATTCTTCGAGGACGACAAGCGTCTTCTCGACCGTCTTGAGCTGATCATAGGAACGCATCAATGCCACCCCCTGTTCATTTCATTATGTGAAATAAGAAAGGTGGCGACAAGCGCGGACCGCACCTGCCCGGTACGATATGGTCCAATGAGCGCTGGCGGCACCCGCAGCGCAAAACGAATCCTCGGAGGAACGCCAAATGAAATTCGCAACCGGCCTGAAGGGCGGCAGGAAGATCGTCTATGTGTCCACCGGAAACGGCGCGCGCGAGCTTGCCGCGGTCTGCGCAGCAGCGGGCATAGACGCGCCCGCCTCGACGCTGGAGCTGATCGAGCAGGCAGGGCAGGACGCAACGCTGCTGAAGCGCATCGCCGATGCGGCCGACAAGGCCCCGGCGGTGGACGAGGAGACGATCGACTGGCTGGCCCCGGTGACCAACCCGTCAAAGATCCTCGGCGTCGCCTTCAACAACAAGGAACTGATGAAGCAGGCGCATGTCGATCCGGGCGTGCCGAACTACTTCCTCAAGCCGCCATCGGCGCTGCAGGGCCACAAGAAGCCAATCGTGCTCGACCCCGAATGGGGCGCGGTGATCCCCGAGCCGGAGATCTGCGCCATCATCGGCAAGCGCGCCAAGGACGTGCCGGAGAGCGAGATCCTCGACTATGTCTTCGGCTATGCGATCCACAATGACGTGACCTCGCACGGGCTGAAGTTCCAGAAGGACAGCATCGCCGTCACCTACGATCCGGACATGGCGCATGCGGAATTCTTCACGTGGCGGCGGCTGAACGGCGAGGACGACCGCGACGTCTATTATGTCTATCATACGCGCTCGAAAGGCACTGACACGTTCGGCCCGATCGGCCCCTGGCTGACCACGCGCGATGAGATCGCCAATCCCAACGAGATCGACGTCGTCGGTGACCTCGACGGCGAGGTCTTCACCCGCGACCGCACCTCGAACTTCCGCTTCTCGATCGAGAAGTGCCTGTCGGAAGCCAGCTATTATTTCACGCTGGAGCCGGGCGACATCGTCTCCTTCGGCACCACCGGCAAGGGCGAAGGCCGCTTCCGGCGCGGCCACAAGAGTGTGCTGATGAACAAGATGACCGGCACGATCGGCATCACCGTGCCCGGCCTTGGCCGGCTGGAAAACCCGATCCAGCACAAGTCGACCAAGCGCTGATCGCTCTCCCGGCGGCGGTCAGGCCGACGCCGGGAAGCTCACCACGAAAGCCGTTCCGCCGCCCTCCGGCGCGTCGATGCGCACGCTTGCGCCATGATGCGCCGCGATCTGGCGCACCAGCGAGAGGCCGAGGCCCCAGCCGCCGGCCCGCTCGCTGCGCCCGCTGGGGCGGAAGAACGGCTCGAAGACGCGCTCGCGGTCGGCCTCGGCGATGCCCTCGCCATGGTCGCGCACGGTGAGCACCGGCCCGCCTGCATCCGTCGCCAGCGAGATTTCCACCGGCGGCGCGCCGTGGCGCAGCGCGTTCTGGATGAGATTGCGGACAAGGCGCGTCAAAAGGCGCGGGTCGCCGTCCACCGTCACCGGCACGCCGTCGACCGTCAGGCCGTTGCGCGCGACTTCTTCCGAGACCAGCGCCAGAAGGTCGATGTGCTCGCGCGTTTCCAGCGCCTCGACATGGTCGAGCCGGCTGGCGAGCAGGATTTCCTCCACCAGCATGTCGAGTTCGGACAGGTTGCGGATGATCTCGTCGCGCGTCTCGTCGCGCGGATTGTCCTGGTAGAGGTCCGTCGCCATGCGCAGCCGCGCCAACGGCGAGCGCAGTTCGTGGCTGGCATTGGCCAGCAGCGCGCGATGCGCAGCAACCATTTTCTCGATCCGTTCGGCGGCGGCATTGAAGCTTGCGGCCACGGCCGCCACCTCGTCGCTGCCGTCCACCGGCACCCGTACCAGATGCGCGCCGTCCCAGCTCTCTACGCCCCTGCGCAAGCCTTCGAGGCGGCGCGTGAGATGGCGCACCACGGGATAGGCGGCGATGCCGATCACCAGCGCGATCATGGCGAGATAGAGAAGCGGCCCGCGCGGCGAGGGACCGGGCGGCCGGTTGAGCCGCGCGGCAATGTAGCGGCCGTCGGGCAGTTGCGTCACGAAGAGGCGGCCGTCGCGGTGGTGCCTGCCGGCGCGCTCCAGCATGTCGTGCGGCAATGGCGGACCTGCCCGCGCGATCAGCTCGCGATTGGCGTCATAGACGGCGATGCCGGCATCGAAGGCGACGGACAGGCGACGCAGCGCAAAGCGCAGCTCGTCGGGCGCAGCATCCGCCGGCACCATCGCGGCGATGAAACCGTCGCGCCTGGCCGCCCAGCCGCGCGCATCCTCATCCTGCCCGAGGGCAACGAAGACGGCGCTCGCGATCGCCACCAGCGCCAGCGTGGCCAGCACCGTGGCGTATATCTTCAGGAACAGGCTGGAGCGGATGCGGGCGCGCATGGGTTAAGTCCGTCGTGGACGCATGATCTTTTCCGAAAACCGGTTCGCGATCATGCGTCAGTCCTGATAACGCGCGAAGACATAGCCCGCCCCGCGCACGGTGACGATGCGACGCGGATTCTTCGGGTCGTCCTCGATCGCCGCGCGGATGCGCGAGACATGCACGTCGATGGAACGGTCGAAGGCTTCGAGCTCCGCGCCGCGCACGAGGTCCATCAGCTGCTCGCGCGAAAGCGTGCGCCCGGCATGGCGGGCAAGCGCCGCCAGAAGCTCGAACTGGTGGCTGGTGAGCGAGCGTTCTTCGCCGTCGAGCCGCACCTGCCGCGAGCCGGTGTCGATCGCCAGCCGGCCGAAGCGAAGCACGTCCGCCGGCCCGGTGCCGCCGTTGCGGCGGCGCATGATGGCTTTCAGCCGCGCCAGAAGCTCGCGCGGATTGAACGGCTTCGGCAGATAGTCGTCGGCGCCGAGTTCGAGGCCGATGATCCGGTCGGTTTCCTCGCCCTTGGCGGTGAGCATCAGCACCGGCACGTCAGAGCTCGCCCTGATGCGGCGGCAGGTCTCGAAGCCGTCGAGGTCGGGCAGCATCACGTCGAGCACCACAGCGTCGGGATTGTCGCGCGCCACGGCGGCAAGTCCCGCCGTGGCATTGGGGGCGCGGGCGACGCTGAAACCGTTGCCCGTCAGATAGTCTGCCAGCATGGCGGAAAGCCGCTCGTCATCGTCGACGATGAGTATGCTTGCCGCCATGCCTTCGATCTCTCCTTGCGATTTCGCGGGCAGTCTACCACCGGCCCCAGCCGCGGCGCTCCTCGAATTTTTCGCGCAGTTCCTTGCGCTGCTCGGGCGTCAGCACCGAGGCTGCGTCGAGCGCGGCAGTGGTGATCTTCTGCGACGCCGCGTCGATATCCGCAAGGCGATCGGTGCGCAGCTTCTCGGCCGCCGCGCGGTCGATCGTCTCGGCGCCGAGGATATCGACCACCGCGCCGCGCGAGTCGCGCATCTTGTCCATCAGCGGCTCGATCTCGTTGCGGGTGTTGCGCATGATGGTGCGAAGCTGCTCCTTCTGCTCGGGCGTCGCATCGATGGCGTCCATGGCGCGGTCGAAGCCGCGACCCTCGAAGCCGCCGCCGCGCGGACCGTGGTGCCCGCCGGGGCCGCCCCAGCCGCTGCGCTCCATCATGTGGCCGGGCCCGTCATTGCTCATAGCGCCGGCAATGCCCAGGCCGCCGGCTGCGGCGACGGCGAGCGCGCCGACGATCCATGCGCGGCTCCAGCGGCGCGGCGCGGGCTGCGGGGTTGCGGGTTCGTGGTCGATGGTCTTGTCGAATTTCTCGTCCATGTCCGGGTCCTTTCGGTTCGGCAGCATCGAGCTGCGATGGAGCCAGACTGGGGCAAGATCGTTTCGGCAATTCGCGGCGAATGTGAAGAAAGGTAAAGACGGTTCGGCTTGTAACGCCGGCCGGACAGTTTATTGGCCGGGCTTGTATTTGCACGATTCCGCACGCAAAACCGCTACGCACTTTGCTGGAATTGCTCCGGCGGGGCAGGTTCGGGAAGGACGTGGGCAGCATGACGACAGCGGGCGTGAAGCCACGGGAAGATGGCGGCCTCACCATCGATGCGGTGAACTATGTTCCCCACCATCTCAGCATCGTCAATAACGGCCTGTCATGGGGCGCGTCGCGCCTCTACCTGAAAATGTTCGGTGTCGGCATCAATGAATGGCGCGTCCTGTCGGCGCTCACCAACGAGCCGGGCATAACGGCCAGCCGCATCGTCGAGATGGTGGCGCTGAACAAGTCTGTCGTCAGCCGCAGCGCCCGCGCGCTGGAGCAGAGCGGCCATGTCCGCAGCGATGCCAGCGACGGACGCCGTCTTCTCTACCTGACGCCGACGGGCGTCGAGCTGCACGATCGCATCATCGCCGTCGCCGTCCAGCGCGAGCAGGCCCTGCTGGACGGCTTCAGCGCAGCCGACAAGGCCGCCCTTTGCGACCTGCTCCAGCGCATGCGCGGCAATCTGCGGCGCGTCGACGAGGCCGACCGCCGCATCCTGGCGGCGTGGCGCTGATCACACCACGGCGTAATAGTCGAAGATCGAATGGTCCTCGCGCCGATCGGCCGCGCCGATGATGACGGTGCGCGTCAGCCAGTCATGCGGGCCCTTGGGGCAGTCGAACACCGGGCGCATGCGGAAGTAATATTCCGACGGGTCAAGCACCTCATTGGCTTCGAGGCGCTTGTTGACCTCGGCAGTGCCGTGGCGGTAGCCGGAATTGTTCATGTAGATATAGGTGCCGTCATCGGCCTGCAGCACATAGTGCGCATTGAACTGAACCGTCAGGTCCGGGCGGAAGATGGCATAGTCGCCGCCGCTGTTCTCGACCACCTTGCCGTTGAGGCGCGGTCCCTCGATGATGCCGTGCGCGGCGCTGGCATAGCCGCGGCCGAGGCCAGCCGCGCCGGTGCCGAAGCGCATGCGCTCGCCCATATACATGGTCACGCGGAAGGCGAATTCGAGACCCGGAACATGCGGGCCGTTGGCGAAGGGCTTCGTGGTCATTTCAATCCCAGTATGTTGCGCGCCTCTTGGCTCGAGGCGACATGCTCGCCGAGCAGGGCGACGATCTTGCCGGCCTTTTCGACGAGGGCTGCGTTTGAGGGCGCGTACACGCCCCGTTCGATATAAAGATTGTCTTCCAGTCCGACGCGGACATGCCCGCCGAGCACGATCGCCTGCGCCACCATCGGAAATTCATGCGGGCCGATGCCGAAAGCCGCCCATTGGGAGCCTTCCGGCAGGAGGCTCGCCATATAGACCATGGCCTGCGCGGTGGCCGGCGAACCGCCCGGCACGCCCAGGCAAAGCTGGAAGAAGGCCGGTGACGCCACCTTGCCCGAACGCAGAAGGTGTTTCGCGAATTCGATCTGGCCGGCGTCGAACACTTCCAGCTCCGGCAGCACGCCCGCCTCGCGCGACAGGTCGGCAAGGCGCGTCACGTCGGCATTGGTGTTAACGAAGATGTTCGGCCCGACATTCATCGTGCCGATGTCGATCGTGCACATTTCCGGCAGGTTGTCGGCCACATGCGCGAAGCGCTCGTCCGGCGTGCGCACATCCTCGGCCAGCACATTGCCGCCGAAGATGCGGTCGCGCAGCTCCAGCATGCCGCCCTCGCCGGTGGTGAGGTTGAGGATCGCGTCGCAGCCGCTGTCGCGGATGCGCTCCACCACCTCGCGGAAATAGCGCCGCTCGCCCGTCGCCTTGCCCGTTTCCGGATCGCGCACATGGATGTGCAGGATCGCCGCGCCCGCCCTGGCCGCTTCGATGGACGAATTGGCGATCTGCTCCGGCGTGACCGGAATGGCGGGATGCTTGTCCACCGTGTCGCCAGCGCCGGTAATGGCGCATGTAATGATAACTGGCCTGCTCATTGCTCCTCCACAACGTTGCCGTGGATTGTTTAACATGTAAAATAATTATCTGCCAAGGGAGGGAGGCTTCGATGGACAAGGGCTTTGACTATGTGATCGTCGGCGCAGGCTCTGCCGGCTGCGTCCTCGCCGGTCGCCTGACCGAGGATCCGGACGTGTCCGTGCTGCTGATCGAGGCCGGCGGCTGGGATCGCGGCCCCTATATCCGTATCCCGCTGGCTTGGGGCCGCCTCTTTGCTCGCCGCTATTTCGACTGGATGTACGACACCCAGCCCGAGCCGCAGCTCGATGGCCGCTCCATCGAATGCGCGCGGGGCAAGATCATCGGCGGCTCATCCTCCACCAACGGCATGGCCTACGGGCGCGGCCATCCAAGCGACTACGAGGCGTGGAAGGCATCCGGCCTGCCCGGCTGGGGCTATGAGGACGTACTGCCCTATTTCCGCAAGTCGGAGCGCTGGGAAGGCGGCGCAAGCCACTGGCGTGGCAGCGACGGGCCGCTCGACACGCGCCGCAACGGGCTCGACGATCCGCTGGTGGATGCCTGGGTGGAAGCCGGCGCCGCCCTGCAATATCCGCTGAACGACGACTATAACGGCCCCACGCAGGAAGGCTTCGCCGTGCCGCAATGGACGATCCGCAACGGCATGCGTTGCAGTGCTGCGGTCGCCTATCTGCGTCCGGCGCTGAAGCGCCCGAACCTGACTGTGGTCACCCATGCGCTGGCGGAGCGGGTCATCTTTGAGGGAACGCGCGCGACGGGGATTGTCTATTCCCGCAAGGGCGTCCGCCATGAGGTCGCGGCGCGGCGCGAGGTGATCCTCAGCGGCGGCGTCATCAACTCGCCGCATCTGCTCTCGCTGTCGGGCGTGGGCGACGGCGATCACCTGCGCGGCATCGGCGTGACGCCCATCGCCCATGTGCCGGGCGTCGGCAAAAACCTCCACGACCATATGACGATCGGGCTGGAATATGAGCGCAAGGGCATCGGCCCCTTCCTGAAGAACCTCCGTTACGACCGCTTCTTCGCCATGGTGGTGCAAGCGGTGCTGAAGGGGACCGGCATGGCGACCTCCTTGCCCATGGGCACGAAAGCCTTCGTGCGTTCGGAAGTGTCGGGCGAAAGCTGCGATCTCACCCTCCTGTTCCGCGCCGCACCGGCCAATCCGCAGCAATATGCGCTGCGGCCCGGCACAGACGGCTTCGGCTATCGCGTGCTTCTGATGAAGCCGGAAAGCCGCGGCGAGGTCAGGACCGTGTCGGCCGACCCCAAAGCCGCGCCGCATATCCATCAGAATTTCCTGACGGCGGAGCGCGACTGGAAAGCCTTGCGATCGGGCTTCAGGCTGGCGCGGCGACTGTCTGAACATCCCGCGGTCGCGCGCTTCATCGCTCGCGAGACGCTGCCCGGACCTGCAGTGCAGACGGATGCACAGATCGATGCGCATATCAGGCAACACGCCTCGACCGCGCATCATCCCGTCGGCACTTGCAAGATGGCGCCGGAAAGCGATCCGCTTGGCGTGGTGGATGCGCAATTGCGCGTGCGCGGCACGCAGGCGCTGCGCGTCGTCGATGCCTCGGTGATGCCGGAGATCGTCAGCGGGCCGCCCAATGCCGTGGTCATCATGATCGCCGAAAAGGCGGCCGACCTGATCAGGTCGGCCAGAAAAAGCGCATCGTGACGCTCACCATTTGCGCGCCGAGGGCGGCGGCGTCCATTCGCCGGTGACGGGATGCGGATAGTGGAACGGTACCCATGTACGGCCGAGCGTCGCATCCGCCGGCTGCGGCGCCTCGTCGGGCGGATAGACCTCCGATGGCGGCTTGCTGGCGAACCAGATGTCGCCCTCGGCCTTCATGATCGCGTAGAAGGCCGGCACCCACCACATGTCCTTGATCTTCCAGCGCCCATTCTCTTTCACATAAGTGTTTTCATAGGGACCGTCGGCCCAGCGGATCTGGTTTTCGACCGGCAGCGTGCTGACCTGCACCATGCCACGCGCGCGGGCCTTGGCGCTCTGGCCATCCGGGGCGACGGTGATGATCATCTGGAGCTGGATATGGTTCCAGAACTCCTTCGGCACGAGGCCCCAGCGGCCGCCGCTCAGCACGTCCTCATAGAAGCGCCGGATGCTTGCCTTGCCGACATATTTGCCGCGCTCGCCGATCTCGACCGTCGCGCCGTCATCGGCGAAGAGCTCCAGCATCTCGTCCCACATGCGGTTGTCGATATAGTAGCCATACATGTACTGGACGCGGCGGATCTCGTCCTTGTCCTCCAATTCGCGCACCTGTCGGTCGCGCAGGTCGCGGAGCTCCTCCTCCAGCCGCGCGATGCGCGCCAGCAATGCCTGTTCGTCCATGGTCTCTCTCCTCCCTGGCGGCCGGTCCGGCCCGCGCTCACTGTCATCCGCATGCCCGGCGGCATGCAAGCGCGCCGGCCCTTGCAAAGACCTGCGCCTTTCCGTATTGAAATACTAAATCTGTTAAATGATTGCCGGCAATGGCAGGGAGGAAACGACGATGCAGGTTCCACAGCTCGAACTCGAATTTGCCTTCAAGATCCGCATGGAGCTCGGCATCCGCCAGAAGATCGGCGAGATTCCGTCCGGTTCGGTCCGCGGCTTCGTTTCCGCCGCCGGCGGCACGGTCGAGGGTCCGCGCCTCAACGGCCGCGTCATCCCGATGAGCGGCGGCGACTGGGCGCTCTACCGCCCCGACAACACCGTGCACTTCTCCGCCCGCTACATGCTGGAGGCGGATGACGGCACGCAGATCTACATGCAGAACACCGGCTATCGCCATGCGTCGCCCGAGGTCGCCAAGCGCATGGAAGCGCTGGAACCGGTCGAGCCGTCGGAATATTACTTCCGCATCACGCCGACCTTCGAGACTCCGGTCGGCAAGCACGACTGGATGACGCGCCACCTGATCATCGGCACCGCCGCCCGCCAGGCCGACCATTCGATCTTCCACTATTACATCGTCAAATAGTTCTCCCACGGGCATCCCGCATGCCTGCAACTGGCCGCTTCTCCGGAGGCGGCCTTTTTCGTTTTATGGGCGTCCGAAAAGGCTGCCGGCGCTGCGGCTGAACGTCGCGGGTGGTGCGGCAAATGCCGCAAAGATGATGATTTTGCTCCGCTTTTTGTTGACAGGGCCCGCCAGTGTGAGTCTATTTCACCCGAGCGGCTCCCTCAGCGGGGGGATCTGCCCTTTGATGTGCAGGCCTTGAACCTGCGTGATTGGAGGAATAGATGCGCTACAGTCCGCGCGGGGCAGCTTTTGTGCCGTTTTCGACCCCTTATCTTCGCGGGCACGGGCTCGGTCCGGTATTGTCAGCCGGATGCGGTTGCCAGGGCGTCTGATGCTTGTCTGTCACTGCAATCTGATCACCGAGAAGGAAATCGAGGGCGCCATCCGCGAGCTTCTCGACCGCGATCCGTGGCAGCTCATCGTTCCCGCGAAGGTCTATCACTTCCTTCAGAAGCGCGGCCGCTGTTGCGGCTGTTTCCCAAATGTGGTGGAAACCATCATCCGGGTCACCGAGGATTATCATCGCCGCGGCGATGACGGCGAGCCGGAAACCATCACTTTCCTGGACCGCGTGCGAGGGCTGCGCGGACAGTATGGGAGCAAGAGCTATGAAGGGCGAGCCACGGATCATCGAGCGGCTTAACGAAGCGCTCTTTCTGGAACTCGGCGCGGTCAACCAGTACTGGCTTCACTATCGTCTTCTCGACGACTGGGGCTACAAGAAGCTGGCCAAGAAGGAGCGCGAGGAATCCATCGAGGAGATGCACCACGCCGACCGCATCATCGAGCGTATCATCTTCCTGGAGGGCCATCCGAACCTGCAGAAGGTCGGCCCGCTGCGCATCGGCCAGAACGTCAAGGAAGTGCTCGAGGCCGATCTGGCCGGCGAGTACGATGCCCGCACCTCCTACAAGAAGTCGCGCGAGATCTGCCACGAGATCGGCGACTATGTGACGATGAAGCTGTTCGAGGAACTGCTTGCCGACGAGGAGGGCCATATCGACTTCCTCGAGACCCAGATCGATCTCCTCAACACGATCGGCGAGGAGAAATACGGCCAGCTCAACGCCGAACCGGCCAGCGAAGCCGACTGACCGATCTTCGGATCAGCCGACGGAAATTGGAACAAGCTCCCGTTTCGCTGCGTTTTGTTGCGAAACGGGAGCTTTTTCATGTCTGTCGAACTCGCTCTTTCGCTCATATTGGCCGCATTCTGCGCTGCCCTCGTCGTCTCCGTGGCCCTGCTGGGCGAGCGCGGCCCACATATCGGCCGATGATGCCGGCCGCCTGACGTTTCCCGCCGCCTGCCGATAAACCGCGAGCGGCGTTGCGTCCGGTCGCGCCACATTGCTATTTGCGGGCATGAACAACCTGCCCGCTTTGCCGGTCACCGATGCATTGCCAGCACTGCTCCAGGCCCTGGAGCGGCAGGGGTGGGCGGTGCTCGTCGCGCCGCCGGGCGCCGGCAAGACCACGCTGGTGCCGCTTGCGCTCCTCGATGCTCCATGGCGCGGCGATGGCAGGATCCTTCTTCTGGAGCCGCGCCGGCTGGCCGCGCGCGCCGCCGCGCGCCGCATGGCCTCGCTGCTGGGCGAAGACGTCGGAAAGACGGTCGGCTACGCCATGCGCATGGACAGCCGCATGTCGCCGCAAACCCGCATCCAGGTCGTCACCGAGGGGCTTCTGGCACGCATGATCCTCGACGACCCGGAACTGTCCGGCATCGCAGCGATCCTTTTCGACGAATTTCACGAGCGTTCGCTGGATGGCGATTTCGGTCTGGCGCTGGCGCTCGACGTGGCAGGCGCGCTGCGGCCGGACCTGCGTCTCGTCGTCATGTCCGCGACCCTCGATGGCGCGCGTGTGGCGGGTCTGCTGGGCGATGCGCCGGTAATCGAGAGCGAAGGCCGCGCCTTCCCCGTCGAACTGCGCCACCGCGACCGACGGCCCGACGAACGCATCGAGGACGCCGTTGCAGCAGTGGTTCGTACCGCCCTTGCCGAGGAGCCGGGCAGCTTGCTCGCCTTCCTCCCCGGCCAGCGCGAGATCGAGCGCGTGGCCGAAAGGCTGGCCGATCGTATTCCGGCCGATGTCGATATCGTGCCGCTCTATGGCGGTCTGGAGGGCAAGGCGCAGGATGCCGCCATCCGTCCCGCGCCGCCGGGCCGGCGCAAGGTCGTGCTTGCCACGGCCATCGCCGAGACCTCCATCACCATCGACGGCGTGCGCATTGTGGTCGATGGCGGGCTGGCGCGCCTGCCGAAATACGAGCCCGACACGGGGCTGACACGGCTGGAGACGGTGCGTGTGTCGCGCGCCGCCGCCGACCAGCGTGCGGGCCGTGCCGGCCGCACCGAACCGGGCATCGCCATCCGCCTCTGGCGGGCCGAACAGACCGCCGCGCTGGCCGCTTTCGCCCCGCCCGAGATCCTCGAGGCGGATCTGTCCGGTCTGCTGCTCGACTGTGCCGCCTTCGGTGTCGCGGAGCCTGCGACGCTGGCCTTCCTCGATCCGCCGCCCGCGCCGGCGCTCGGCGAAGCGCGCAACCTCCTTCTCGAACTCGGCGCCATCGACGCGCAAGGCCGCATCACCGCCGCTGGACAGGCGATGCGCCGCCTCGCCTTGCCGGCGCGGCTCGCCCATATGGTGACCGAGGGTGCTGCCGCAGGGAGCGCGCAAGCGGCAGCCGATCTGGCCGTTCTGCTGACGGAGCGCGGTCTTGGCGGCACCGGGATCGACCTCGACCATCGCCTGTCGCGCTTCCGCGCCGACCGTTCGGCGCGGGCAGATTCCGCGCGTGCATTGGCCCGCCGTCTCGCGGGCTCGGTATCCGTCGCGGGTCGGGATGATCGCCAGACGGCGGGCGCCCTGCTGCTCCATGCCTATCCCGACCGGGTGGCGCGGGCGCGCGGCGCGCTCGGCCGCTTCGTCCTTGCCAATGGGCGCGGCGCAATATTGGAGGAAACCGATGCGCTCGCCAGGGCGTCCTTCCTGGTTGTCGCCGACCTTCAGGGCCGGGCGCAGAATGCCCGCATCGCGGCAGCGGCCATGGTGGATGAGGAAACGGTGCGGACCGTGCTGGCAGACCGCATCGTCACCCGCACGGAATCCGCTTTCGATCCGGCCCGGCGCAGCGTGCGCGTGCGCCGGGTGGAGCGGCTGGGCGCCATTCTCCTGTCGGAAAGCACATTGCCGGCGCCGAAAGGCGCCGATGCGGATCGCGCGGTGCTGGACGCGGTGAGGGCGCATGGCCTGTCGCTGCTGCCGTGGGAGAAGTCGGCGCTTGCATTGCGCGCCCGCCTTGCCTGGCTCCACAGGGGCCTGGGCGAGCCATGGCCCGACATGTCCGATGCGGCGCTTGCTGCGCGATTGGACGATTGGCTGCTGCCATTCCTGTCGGGTTCGCCTTCCATCGATGCCATCACGCCGGCGGCCTTGCGCGACGGGCTCGTCTCGCTCGTGCCTTATGAGCTCCAGCGCCGGATCGACCAGCTCGCCCCCACCCATTACGGCGCGCCGTCGGGCAGCCATGTGCCGATCCGCTATGAGGAAGAGCGGCCGGTCCTGGCCATCCGCGTGCAGGAACTGTTCGGGCTCGCCACCCATCCGGCAATCGCCGACGGGCGTGTTCCCCTGCTGCTCGAACTGCTCTCGCCGGCGCATCGGCCGATCCAGACGACGCTCGACCTACCGGGTTTCTGGCGCGGTTCATGGGCCGATGTGCGCTCGGACATGCGCGGTCGATACCCACGCCATGTCTGGCCCGACGATCCGCTTTCGGCAACTGCGACGAACCGCGCCAAGCCACGAAATTGAAGCGATTGCGTAAAACAAAGAGATCATTGGTTGGCGCGGTGCGCCCGCATAAAATGGTGCCATGACGATGCAGGACATGCAGACGCCCGAAACAGGACCGATCCACCACCGGCTGCGGCTCAACACGCTCATCCGCCTGCGCTGGCTCGCCATTTTCGGCCAGAGCGCAGCGGTGCTGGTGGTCGGCTTCTGGCTTCAGTTCCCCATGCCGATCGGGCTCTGCTTCGCGCTGATCGCATGTTCGGCATGGCTCAACCTCTATCTGTCCTTTCGCTTTCCGCAGACGCATCGGCTGGAGCCGCAGGCGGCGTTCGGCATACTCACATTCGATGCGCTGCAGCTTGCCGGCCTGCTCTTCATGACCGGCGGACTGACAAATCCCTTCGCGGTCCTGCTTGCCGTGCCGGTGATCATCTCGGCCACCTCGCTGCCGCTCAATGTCACGCTCCTGCTCGGCCTGCTGGTGGTGGCGATCGCTTCGGCGCTTGCCGTCTTCCACCTGCCTTTGCCTTGGTATCCGGGTACGAGCCTCGTCATGCCCTTCCTCTATGTGGTCGGCGTCGGCATCGCGATCGTGTCCTCCATCGCCTTCACCGCGATCTATGCCTATCGCGTGGCGGAGGAAGCGCGCCTGCTCGCCACGGCGCTCTCGGCGACGGAGCTCGTCCTGGCGCGCGAACAGCATCTTTCGGCGCTGGACGGGCTGGCGGCTGCGGCCGCACATGAGCTCGGCACGCCGCTCGCCACCATCGCGCTCGTCTCCAAGGAGATGGAACGCGCGCTCAGCGACGATTCCCGGTTCCGCGAGGATGTCGTCCTCCTGCGCAGCCAGAGCGAGCGTTGCCGCGAGATCCTGAAGCGGCTCACCAACCTGTCTTCGGAGGGCGAGGCGCATCTGGCGCGGTTGCCGCTGACCTCGCTGATCGAGGAGGTGATCGCGCCGCATCGCGACTTCGGTATCGCCATCCGGATGGAGCCGGGGCAGCGCGTCGGGCCGGAACCTGTCGGCCGGCGCAATCCCGGCGTCATTTACGGGCTGGGCAATGTGGTCGAGAATGCCGTCGATTTCGCCCGCGAAGCCGTGACGGTCCGCTGGCAGTGGGATGACGACCACGTGACGCTGTGGGTCGTCGATGACGGCCCAGGCTTCCCGATGGAGATGATCGACCGGATCGGCGAGCCCTATATGTCGCGGCGCGTGACGGCCAATGCCGGCGGAGGCCTCGGCCTCGGCCTGTTCATCGCCAAGACCCTGCTGGAACGTTCGGGCGCCACCATCGCCTTCGCCAATGCCGATGAAGCCGGCAAGGGTGCCGCAGTGCGCATCGACTGGCCGCGCTCGGCTTTCCTGCCCGCTTCGGCCTAGCATTCGGCAGTATCGGCCCGCAAATATTGGACACGGCCCTCAATTGTTCTAAAGAAGTGCAAAAAAGCCGGAGAGGACGGATGAGCGATATTGCCGCCAATGCGGGCGCCGAACTTGGCGCCGACCGCAGCCTGTTGATCGTCGAGGACGACAAGCCCTTTCTCACCCGTCTCGCCCGCGCCATGGAGACGCGCGGCTTCGTGGTCGATACGGCGGAGACCGTCGCCGAGGCTGTCGCCAAGGCGCGCGCCAATCCGCCCGCCTATGCGGTCGTCGACATGCGGCTTGCCGATGGCAACGGCCTCGACGTGGTGGCCGCCATCCGCGAGAAACGCGAGGATTCCCGCACCATCATCCTCACCGGCTACGGCAATATCGCCACTGCCGTCACGGCGGTGAAGCTGGGCGCGGTGGACTATCTCTCCAAGCCGGCCGATGCCGACGACATCTATGCGGCGCTGGTCAGCGGCGGCGCCGACCGTGCGCAGCCGCCGGAAAATCCCATGTCGGCCGACCGGGTCCGCTGGGAACATATCCAGCGCGTCTATGAAATGTGCGACCGCAACGTGTCGGAGACGGCGCGCCGCCTCAACATGCACCGCCGTACCCTGCAGCGCATTCTCGCCAAGCGCGCTCCGCGCTGACCGCGCATCCGACAATTCCTGGAGAAGCAACATGACCGCAGCCAAACATGTCGCGGTGCTTGGCGGCGCGGGCGGCATCGGCCGCGCGCTGGTGGCCGCATTGTCCGCGCGCGGCGACGATGTCGTGGTGCTCGACCTGCCGGTTTCCCTCGAACGGCACCGCCCATCCGTCGATGCGATTGCAGTGGATATCCATTCGGAAGCGTCGATCGATGCGGCCATGCACGCTCTGGCGGCGCGAAGCCCCTCGCTGGACGGTTTCGTCAATCTTGCCGGCTATAACAGTATGATCCAGCCGCTGGCCGAGACCGGCACGGATTATTTCGACGACATCCTGTCGGGCAATCTGCGCGGCGTGTTCCTGTCCACCAAGGCGGTGCTGCCGCTGCTGGCGGATAATGCGTCGGTTGTCACCGTGGCGTCGGGGCTGGCGCACTACATCCGTCCCGGCCATGGCTCCTATGCGGCGGCGAAGGCTGGCGTCATCGCCATGTCGCGCACCTTCGCGCTGGAGCTCGCGCCGCGCATCCGCGTCAACATCGTCGCGCCGGGCATGGTCGACACGGCCTTCGTGCGCGGCGGTACGGGCCGCTCCGAGGAGAGCGCCGACAACCAGATGGACATGAGCCGCTACACCGCGACGATCCCCTTCGGCCGCATCGCCGAACCGGCCGACGTGGTCGGTCCGATCACCTTCCTGCTCGACGACGCCAGCCGCTACATGACCGGACAGGTGCTGTGGGTGAATGGCGGCGCCTATATGCCGTGAGAGCGAATAGTGAGTAGCGAGTAGCGAATAGGGGCTGCCGATCTTCCCCTATTCGCTACTCGCTATTCGCTTTCCAACGTTGGCACCCGCACCCCCGCCATTTCCGCCGCCGTGATGCGCGCCGCGCCCGAGCGGGCGATGCGCAGCATCAGCGCCTTGCGCGCATGGGCGGCGAGCCGGTGCTCGGGCGCCTCGCGCATCATCTCGGCCCCATAGCCGTCCGACAGCAGGAACCCACATTCCTCCGGGAAGATGTGCGCCGGCACCTCCGGATGCGTGGCGAAGAAGAAGCGGTCGCAGAAGAGGCGGTATTCCGGCCATTTCCGGTCGACGCGGAAATCCTCGACCGACGATTTGATCTCGATGATCCAGATGTCGCCGCTGCGCGTCAGCGCCACGAGGTCGGCGCGCCGACCAGTGGGCAGGCACAGTTCGGGCAGCACGGCGGCGCCCATTTCGATCAGCAGGCGCTGCACGCCGCGCCTTATGACGAGCGCACGCTCGGACTGGCGACCGTCGGCAAGCGGATTGAGGGGAATCGGCGACACGATGGGCATGACCCATCATCGCATCATCCGTTCACGTTTTGAACCTGTTTTTGCACCTGTGCGCTGCCGGCAATATCGTCGAGGATCGGACAGTCGGGGCGGTTGTCGCCGTGGCAGGCATGGATCAGCCGGTCGAGGGTACGGCGCATGGATTCCAGTTCGGCGATCTTGGCCTCGATCGTCTCAATATGGGAGACGGCCACCGCGCGCACATCGTGGCTTGCCCTGTGCCGGTCGCGATAGAGCGCCATCAGCGTGCGGCAGTCGTCGATCGAGAAGCCGAGATTGCGCGCCCGCCGCAGGAAAGCGAGGCGATGGACATCGTCGTCGCCATAGTCGCGATAGCCATTCGCGCCGCGGTCCGGGTCGACCAGCCCTATTTCCTCGTAATAGCGGATGGTCTTGGCCGGAAGGCCGGAGCGCAGTGCTGCTTCGCCAATGTTCATGATGATGCGATGCTCCTGTGCGGTGCAGTGATGTTGCCGATTTACCATAGTTCCTGAGCTACGATACTCCGGCAGTGTGTCCGATACTTGGCATGGGCGAAAAGCCCTTCATAAGGAAAGGCGGTCGAAATGTGGCCTGATTCGGGCAGACGAAGGGCATCGGATTGATGACGATTCTGGGCATAATGCAGGGAATGCGCGTCGCGGCTGTCGTCGCGGTCGGCGTAGCGCTTGCCGGTTGCACCGGCACGATGTTCACCAGCAACTATTCGAGCATGCGCGATGCGGGCTATACGCTGCCCAGCGTCCCGCTCGACAAGCTTCCAAGCAAGTATCACCGGCAGGTGGTCAAATATGCGACCGGTGAGAAGCCGGGCACGATCATCGTCGATACGAGCGAGAAGCACCTCTATTTCGTGATGGCGGACGGCAAGGCGATGCGCTACGGCATCGGTGTCGGCCGCGAGGGCTTTACCTGGTCGGGCACCAATCGCATCACGCGCAAGGCCGAATGGCCCGGCTGGACGCCGCCGCCGCAGATGATCCGGCGCGAGGCTGCCCGCGGCGTCACGCTGCCGGCCCATATGCCGGGTGGCTTGCGCAATCCGCTCGGGGCCCGCGCGCTCTATATCGGCTCCACCATCTATCGCATCCACGGCTCGCCGGAATGGAACTCCATCGGTCGTAACGTTTCGTCCGGCTGCATCCGGATGATCAACCAGGACATTATCGATCTCTATAATCGTGCCGAAGTCGGCGCGAAGGTGATCGTCAAATAGAGCATTTGCAGCCGGATGAGGGACATCCGGTGCCGCACAATGCAGCTAACAGAGCGGCCGTCCGGGCAACATGGATGAGCGAAACGAAAAAGGCCGGGCGAGAGCCCGGCCTTTCGTTCGATGATGGATCGTATCAGCCGATCTGCTCGACCTGCTGAACCTCGGGCACGAAATGACGCAGGAGGTTCTGGATACCGTGCTTGAGCGTCGCCGTGGATGACGGGCAGCCCGCGCAGGCGCCCTTCATGTGCAGGAAGACGGTGCCGTTCTCATAGCCGCGGAAGGTGATGTCGCCGCCATCCTGAGCAACCGCCGGCCGCACGCGCGTATCGAGCAGCTCCTTGATGGTGATGACGATTTCCTCGTCATTCTTGTCGTAGAACTCCTCGCCATCGTCGGCCTCGGCGCGGCGCTCGACGCTGCCGGCAGCCATGGCCGGCGCGCCCGACATCAGGTGCTCCATGATGGCGCCGAGAATCGCCGGCTTGATATGCTGCCAATCCGGCCCCTCGTCGGCCTTGGTCACGGTGACGAAATCATAGCCGAGGAAAACGCCGGCGACGCCCGGCACGCCGAACAGGCGGGCAGCGAGCGGAGAGGCATCGGCAGCGCTGGTCGCATCGCGGAAATCCGCCGTGCCTTCTTCCAGCACGACCTTGCCGGGCAGGAATTTCAGCGTCGCCGGATTCGGCGTGGCTTCGGTCTGGATGAACATGCCGCTGCTCCTTTTTGGAATGGTTCTAAAATAGGCTCATTTCGCTCCCGCTTCAAGCGCGGAGTTGTCGCGGCCCGTTCCGTCGCATGACGAGCCGGAAATGGCGATCCGTGCGCGCCTATGCAAGGCTTTCGACGTCTTCGTCGGTCAGGTTCTGCGGCACAACGGTGACGGGGATCGGAAAGGCCGCGGCCTTGCCGGCGATCGAGGCCACCAGCGGCCCCGGACCTTCCTTCGCGCCGCCTGCCGCCAGCACCAGGATCGCGATGTCCTGATCTTCCTCGATCAGCTTGTGGATTTCCTCGATGCGCGCGCCCTCGCGCACCACCAGTTCCGGCTCGATGCCGAGCTTCTCGCGCACCTTGGACGCCTGGCTGTCGAGCGCTGCGGCGGCAGTGACCTGGGCCTCCTCGCGCATGATCTTCTCCACCCCGAGCCATTGCTGGAAATCGGCGGTCTCGATGACGAAGAGCATGACGAGTGCGCCGCCGGTCGTATGCGCGCGCTTTGCGGCATAGGCGACCGCGCGCTCGCATTCCGGCGTCTCGTCGATGATTGCGAGGAACTTGCGCCGGTGGCCGGCTTCCCGCATCAGGCGTCTTGAAACCATACGACCTCCGGACTCAAAAGGTTCCAGCCTCGGCAATGTCGCATTGGCCGCGGCGTCGGGCAAGCCTCGCGCATTTCCGAACGCAAGCCGCTGCGCATCTTTGCTGGAATGCCTAGTTCTGTAGCAGGCCGACGATGCTGCGCACGGATTTCATCGTCTGTTCGGCGATTGCACCGGCCCGTTCGCCGCCGTCCCTGAGGACGGAATCGACATAGGCATGATCGGCCGAAATGCGGCGCATCTCTTCGGCGATCGGCGCCAGCTTCTCCACCGCCAACTCGGCCAGCGCAGGCTTGAAGACGGAGAATTGCTGGCCGCCGAATTCGGCGATCACCTTGTCGCGGCCGAGGCCTGAAAGCGCGGCATAGATGCCGACGAGATTTGCAGCCTCCGGGCGTCCTTCCAGCCCTTCGGCATCGGATGGCAAGGGCTCCGGGTCCGTCTTCGCGCGCTTGATCTTCTTGGCGATCTCGTCGGCATCGTCGGTCAGGTTGATGCGCGACAGGTCGGACGGATCCGACTTCGACATCTTCTTCGTGCCGTCGCGCAGGCTCATCACGCGGGTGGCGGGGCCTTCGATCAGCGGCTCGGTCAGCGGGAAGAAGGCGTTGACATGTTCGTCGCCCATCATAGTGTCCACGCCGAGGGCGAGCTCGCCGATGCGCTGCGAGAAGTCGTTGTTGAACTTGATGGCGATGTCGCGCGTCAGTTCCAGATGCTGCTTCTGGTCTTCGCCCACGGGCACATGGGTGGCGCGGTAGACGAGGATGTCGGCTGCCATCAGCGAAGGATAGGCGAGCAGGCCCAGCGAGGCGTTCTCGCGGTCCTTGCCGGCCTTGTCCTTGAACTGCGTCATGCGGTTCATCCAGCCGATGCGGGCGACGCAGTTGAAGATCCAGGCGAGCTCGGCATGCTGCGGCACGCGGCTCTGGTTGAAGACGATGTGCTTCTTCGGATCGATGCCCGCCGCCAGGAAGGCCGCCGTGATGGAGCGGGTCTGGCCTTCCAGATCCTTGTGCACGAGCTGGGCGGTGATGGAATGCAGGTCGACGACGCAATAGATGCAGTCGTGCTTCTCCTGCAGCGCGACGAAATTGCGGATCGCGCCGAGATAGTTGCCGAGATGGAGATTGCCGGTCGGCTGGACACCGGAGAAGACGAGGGGCTTGAACGTGCTCATGGCATGTTTCCGAGGCTGGTGGAGGGCCGCTTGGCGGGGTCTGGATGCGCCGCGCTTATGGCGGAAGGCGCGCATGGGATCAAGTAGGTAGCATTGATCCGTATAACGTTATGCGTTATACGGTGATGTATGATCCGCAGCCTTGCCGACCGCGATACCGAGAGATTGTGGCATGGCGCCGCGAGCCGGAGGTGGTCGGCCGAAATTGCAAAGCGCGGCCTTGCGAAGCTGCGGCTTCTCGATGCGGCTGAAGCGATCGAGGATTTGCGAGCCCCGCCCGGCAATCGCCTCGAAGCGCTGAAAGGCGATCGGAAGGGGCAATATTCCGTGCGGATCAACGACCAGTGGCGGATCTGTTTCCGTTGGATGGAAGGAGGTGCATACGATGTCGAGATCGTCGACTACCATTGATACCTTCGAGGTGGACAACCCGCATGCCGGCGAAATCCTCAAGGAGGAATTTCTTGATCCGCTGGGCATGAGCCAGAACGCACTGGCTCGCGCCATCAGTGTACCGCCGCGCCGCATTAACGAGATCGTCTTGGGCAGACGGGCCATTACCGCTGACACCGACCTGCGGCTGTCGCGCTATTTCGGCATGTCGGAAGGTTTTTTTCTCAGGCTCCAGACAAGCCATGACCTGATGGAACGGAAGCGCGCGCTGGGCGATGCGCTGGACAGGATCACGCCGCGCGCGGCGGCTTGACCGGTCAGTCCTCCGCCGGCGCGGGCGGCGTCTTGCCGGAGCGGCGCAGGTTGCGGCGGAGCATGCCGAGGCTCGCACCGCCGATGGCGAAGGCGATGGCGAAATAGGCGAGCGCGCCGATGACGACCAGCGCCGCCAGCGCCAGAACCTGTGTTGCAAAGGGCGTCTCGGGTTGGAGATGGCTCGCCGTCCACTCGTAGTGGATGAAGAGCAGGATGCCGCCCATGGCGACGGCCGCCAGCAAGAGCCGCGGCACGCGGGTCAGCAATTGGCGGTCGATCTGCCAGTGGCCGCGCCTGTAAAGGGTCGCGAAAAGCATGGTGGCGTTCACCCATGCCGCGACCGCCGATGCGGTGGCGATGCCGGTGACGCCGACGCGCGGAAACAAAGTCAGCGCGATGGCGATGTTGATCGCCACCGAGATGGCCGCGAAGATCATCGGCGTGCGCGTATCCTCGCGGGCGAAATAGCCCGGCGTGAATGCCTTGATGAGAACGAAGGCCGGCAGGCCGGCGCCGAAGATGGCAAGCACCGCGGCGACCGTCGGCGTGCCGTTGGTCGCGGCGAACGCACCGCGCTCATAGAGCACGCGCACGATCGGCTCTGCGATCACCATCAGCGCCGCCGCCGAGGGCAGGGTGAAGAACAGCGAGAACTCGACCGAGCGGTTCTGGAGGTTGGCGGATTCGGCCTCATTGCCCGCCTTCAGCGCGCGCGCCAGTTCCGGCAGCAGCACCATCGACACGGCGATGCCGATCACGCCCAGCGGCAGCTGGTAGACCCGGTCGGCATAGGCGAGTGCCGACACCGCGCTTGCCTGCATGGAGGCGATGGCCGTGCCGATAAGCTGATTGATCTGGGTGATGCCGCCGGTGATGGCGGCAGGCAGCGCGAGCCAGAGCAGGCGGCGCACATTCGGCGTGAAACGCGGCCGCGCCAGCCGGATCGAGATGCCGGCATGGCGCGCGGCAAACCAGACGATGGCGAGCTGGACGAGGCCGGAGACGAACACGCCCCAGGCGAGCGCGCGGCCAAGCTCCTCGGCCGGCAGGCCGGCACGCCAGGCATAGGCCAGCACGCAGATCAGGATGATGTTGAGGAATACCGGCGCGATCGCCGCGGCGAAATAGCGCCGTAGCGCGTTCAGCATGCCGCCCATCATCGCCGCCAGCGACATGAAGGCGAGATAGGGGAACATGATCGTGGCGAGGCGCACCGTCAGCGCATATTTGTCGGTGTCATCGGCAAAGCCCGGCGCCACGATGGTCGCCACCAGCAGCGGCATGGCGAGTTCCATCGCGATAGTCAGCACGATCAGCACGGTGAAGAGGACGCCGAACACTTCCTCCGCAAAGCGCCGTGCGCCCTGCACCCCGCCGGCCTCGATCTCCTTGGCGAAGAGCGGCACGAAGGCGGCATTGAAGGCGCCCTCGGCGAACAGGCGCCGAAAGGTGTTGGGAAACTGGAATGCGGCATTGAACGCATCCGCCACCGGGCCGACGCCGAGCGCTGCGGCCATGAGCATTTCGCGCACGAAGCCGAGCAGGCGGCTGCTCAGCGTTCCCGAGCCGACGGTGGCGAACTTGCGCAGCAGGCTCATTGCGACAGGACTGCCACTTTCTGGCCGGCGGCGGACGGTGCCTGCTCTTCCCGGCCTTCGAGCACGCCGATGAGGCGCTCGCGGATGCGCTCCATGCGTTGCGCGTTCTCCACCTTCTGCCCCGTCAGATCGGTGACGTAGAACGTATCCACCACCTTCTCGCCGAAAGTGGTGATATGGGCCGAGGCGATGTCGAGCGACAGGTCGGAGAGCGCGCCGGTGATTTCGGACAGCAGGCCCGGCCGGTCCAGCCCGGCGATCTCGATCACCGAAAAGCGGTTGGAGAGCGTGTTGCCGATATCCACGCGCGGCTCCAGCCTGAAGGCTTTGGCGCCACGCCTGGGCTTGCTGCGCTGGGCGATCATCTCGGGCAGGCGGTTGCGTCCGGCCAGCACGTCCTCGATCAGCCTGCCCACGCGTGCGGCGCGCCGGCGCTCGTCGTCGTCATGTTCGAATTCGCGGCTGATCAGGATCGTGTCCAGCGCCCGCCCGTCCGATGTGGTGAAGATCTGCGCGTCGACGATATTGGCCCCGGCGGCGGCGCAGGCGCCGGCGATGACGGAGAGAAGGCGCGGATGGTCCGGCGCCAGCACGGTGATCTCGGTCACCGCCTCGAAGGTGAGCGGCCGCACCATCGTGGCGAGCTGGACGCGGCGCGTATCCGCGTCGCGGATGAAGTCGGCATGGCGGCGCTGGTCGTCCTTGTCGACGGTCAGCAGATAATTCTCGTAGTGGAGCCGCAGATAGCGGCTGCGCTCGCGTTCCGGCCAGTCGGCCAGGGTTTCGGCGAGCTGCATGCGCGCCGCATCGGTGCGCTGGGCGCGGGTAACTTCCGAGAAGCCGCCGGTCAGAAGCAGTTCGGTCTCGAAATAGAGGGTTCGCAGGAGCTGACCCTTCCAGCCGTTCCATACGCCCGGGCCGACGCCGCGTATGTCGCAGACGGTCAGGATCAGCAGCATCTTGAGCCGCTCGACCGATTGCACGACATGGGCGAAGTCCTCGATCGTCTTGCGGTCGTTGAGGTCGCGCGTCTGCGCGGTCATCGACATCAGCAGGTGCTGCTCCACGAGCCAGGCGACGAGATCGGTTTCTTCCGCGCTCAGGCCCATATGGGGACAGATGCGCCGCGCGATGCGCGCGCCCGCCTCCGAATGGTCGTCGGGTCGGCCCTTGGCGATGTCGTGCAGCAGCACCGCGGTATAGAGCACGTCGCGCTTGCCCTTGAGGCCGGGCATCAGCGAATGCGAGAGCGGGTGGATCCTGGCTCCCTCGCCGCGCTCCAGTTCCGCCAGCACGCCGATGCAGCGCAGCAGATGCTCGTCCACCGTATAGTGATGATACATATTGAACTGCATCATCGCGACGATCTTGCCGAAATCGGGGATCAGCCTGCCCAGCACGCCGGCCTCGTTCATCCGCCGCAGGTTCAACTCCGGGTTCCGCTCCGAGGTGAGCAGGTCCATGAAGAGCCGGTTGGCTTCCCTGTCGCGCCGCAGGTTGCGGTCGATCAGCTTGAGCGAGCGGGTGACGAGCTGCATCGCGTCCGGATGGTATTCGAGCCCATGCCGGTCGGCGAACCAGAACAGCCGCAGCAGATTGACCGGATCGCGCACGAAGACCTGGTCGTCGGTGACGTTGATGCGGTGGTTGTCGACGATGAAGTCCGACGTGCCGGCCAGTTTGCGCCGCCGCCGCGAAAAGCCGGAAAGCAGCCGGTTGAAGCCCGGCACCTGTTTGGCCTGTTCCTCCTCCAGCTCGGCGCAGAAGATGCGCGTCAGGTCGCCGACGGTCTTGGCGGTCAGGAAGTAGTGCTTCATGAAGCGCTCGACGGCCGAGAGGCCGGGATGGCTCGTATAGCCCAGCCGCGCGGCGATATCGCGCTGGATGTCGAAATGCAGCCGCTCTTCGGCGCGGCCGGTCAGGAAATGCATGTGGCAGCGCACGGCCCAGAGGAAATCCTCGGCCTTGCGGAACTGGTTGTATTCGCGCCGCGTGAAGACGCCCTTCTCCACCAGCTGCTCGCCCTTGCGCACGCGATAGACATATTTGGCGATCCAGAACAGCGTGTGCAGGTCGCGCAGGCCGCCCTTGCCTTCCTTGACATTGGGCTCGACCACGTAGCGCGAGGCGCCCTGGCGGCGATGGCGCTCGTCGCGCTCGGCAAGCTTGGCGACGATGAACTCCGGCCCCGTGCCCTTGACCACCTCGGCATCGAAGCGCTGCGTCAATTCGTCGAACAGCTTCTCGTCGCCCCAGAGAAAGCGCGATTCGAGGATCGCGGTCCGGATCGTCATGTCGCTGCCGGAGAGGCGGATGCACTCGTCGATGTTGCGGGTTGCGTGACCGACCTTCAGGCCGAGATCCCACAGCATGTAGAGCACAAATTCGACGATGCTCTCGCCCCAGGGCGTCTGCTTGTAGGGCAGCACGAACAGCACATCGATGTCCGAGCCCGGGGCCAACATCCCGCGGCCATAGCCGCCGACGGCAACCAACGCCATGCGCTCCGCCGCCGAGGGGTTGCGGGCCGGATAGACGTGCCGGACGGCGATGTCATAGATCGCGCCGATGATCTCGTCGACGAGGTCGGACAGGCGACGGG
>DATMGE010000053.1:0-30109 GCA_035555795.1 Rhizobiaceae bacterium
GGCACCATGATGAAGCCGCCGCCGACGCCCATGATGGCGGCGAGGAAGCCGATCCCCGCGCCCAGCCCCAGCACGGGAATGACGCTGACAAACAGCTTCGATGCGCGGAACCGCATCTTGAGCGGCAGGCGGTGAATCCAGTTGTGCTGGCCGGAACGCTTGAGCGTGGCTGGCGCGCCGCCCCTGCTGCGGCGGATGGTGTTGAGGCTCTCCACCATCATCAGCCCGCCGATAATGCCGAGAAAGCCGACATAGAGGATGGAGATGAAGAGATCGAGCTGCCCGATGCGGCGCAGCATCGCGAACACGAAGGCGCCCAGCGTAGAGCCGAAGACGCCGCCCAGCAGCAGCATTCCCCCCAGCTTGAAGTCGATCGTCCCGCGCTTGAAATGGGCGATGGCGCCGGAAATCGACGAGGCGATCACCTGGTTGGCGCCGGTGGCGACCGCGATGGATGGCGGAATATTATAGAAGATCAGCAGCGGGGTGATGAGGAAGCCGCCGCCGACGCCGAACATGCCCGAAAGAAACCCGACCGCCGCGCCCATGGCGAGCAGGACGAAGAGGTTGACGGACATCTCGGCGATCGGGAGATAGATGCTCACCCATATACTCGATAAATCTTCGCAGCGGTGATCCCGGGTCGCCGCAGACTGGAAAGGATAGGCCGTTCTTGCGCCGACATTGGGGCGGAGTCAAACAACAACGGCCTCTATGATGAATAAGCAGCCTGCCCGGTTCGGCGTCCGGGCAGGCTACCTGATTTCCGGCGGTGCGTCGCTTGTCAGCGTCGTTCCAGCAGCGCCTTCACCAAGGTCTCGTTCACCTGGCCGGACGGCTCCATGCCATTGTCCTTCTGGAAGGCGACGATGGCTTCCTTCGTCTTGCCGCCCATGAGCCCGTCCGTCGGTCCGGCGTCGTAGCCGTTCTTGTTCAGGATGGTCTGGATATTGGCAACGGCCTGCTTCATGTCGACATTCACGGCCTTGGCGTCGGTCCATTCGGCGGGAATGTCGATGCGGTTGGCTTCCGGATCCAGCGGGCGCGGCTTCCACAGCTTGGCGGCGGCCTTGGCCTTTTCGAGCTGTTCGGGGCGCAGCGCCTTGGCGATCTCGTCGCGCTTGGAGGCGGCATCGCGGTCGCCGCTGTCGGCGACCAACGAGAACCACTTGTAGGACTCTTCCAGGTTCTGCGGCATGCCAGCGCCCTTGGCCGCGAGGATGCCGAGATTGAACTGGCTGTCCTTGACGCCGAGATCGGCCGCCTCGAGGAACCAGTGGGCGGCCCCCTCATTGTCGGCCTTGCCCTCGGCGCCCATGGCTATCAGCACGGCCAGATTGTGCATGGCGCTGGCATTGCCCTGTTCGGCCGCCTTCAGATACCAGGCCTTCGCCTTGGCCGCGTCGCGCGCCACGCCGATGCCCTTCTCGTAGACATTTCCGGCGCGGTACTGGGCGGGCGCATAGCCGAGCTCGGCCGCATGGAGATACCACTGGGCGGCGAGGTCCGGCGAAGCCTTCAGGTCGCGCCCTTCGGCATAGCGGCTGGCGATCTCATACATGGCGCGCGGATCGCCATCGATCGCGGCTTCGCGCAGCGGCTGGGGTCCGAGGTCGGCCGGTACGGCCGGCGAGGCGGGCGTCAGCGCGCCCATTTCCTCGGGCGCGTCGGCATCGCTTGCCGCGGTGCTGTCGGGATCGTCCTGCACCTCTTCGACGAGCGCCGCTTCATCTGCCGTTTCCGCAGGTGCGGCGCGCGCCACGAGCTCAGGCGCGGCATCGGCATTGCGGACATTTTCGGGCGCGGCCTCCGTCGCCGGCTCCGCGGTTTCAGCCTGCGCCGGATCGGTGTCGTCGACCTCCGCCGCGGCGTCCGTCTGTGCGGTGACGGTGCTCGTCGTGGCTGGAACCTCCGCCTGCGCGACCGCTGGCGCGGATTCGCCGCCGCCGAGGAAAGCGGAGCTGAGCTGGGCGCCCGCCAGCACCACCAATATGCCGGTGGCGGCCATAAGCATCATTGTGCGCTTATTCTTCAAGGTCTGGCCGAACCTGCCTTTGCTACCGGCCGTATCGGAAGCAGCGCCGCGCTTCACCACATCGGCTTCCGCCGCGGCGGCCAGTGCGGCACGCCGCGCGGCGGCGATGAAATCCGTCTTCGCCGCGTCGGCATTGTTCTGCTGCGCGGGCTGTCCGCGCTCGTCGCGCACCCGCTTCATGATCGCGCCGAGGTCCGGCGCGCCGGAGCCGGGCTCCAGCGGACGGTTGGCGAGTTTCGGATCGAGCGGCAGGTCGAGGGAGGGCTCCACCGGCGCAACTTCGGGAGCCGCTTCGGCGGCGACTGCCGGCTCGGCACGGTCCTTGCGGCCTTTGAAAGCCCGCGTCAGCCCGCTCAGCATCGATTTGCGCGGCGCGGCGACCGGTTCAGCCGCTTCCTCTTCGTCCGCGCTGGCGAGCGCATGGACGGCTGCCGCCGCGGCGGCCTCGGTCGGTGAGAGACGCGGCGACATGAAGGAGGCCGGCACGTCCATATCGGCGTCCGGCATGCGGGCCGGCATCACGTCGTCGGCATTCTTCACGCTCTGCGCGATGCGTTGGCCTTCCAGTGTGCCCAGCCGGTCGACGATCTTAAGCAATGTGTCGTGGATCGCCTCGAACGTCTTGGCGTTGCGCTCGTCGGAGCGGCGCGTCAGCGCGTCGAGGGCACGCAGTTCCTCGGTCAATTCGCTGGCGGCCTGGCTGTCGGCGGGGGCGCCGGCCATGCTGCGCGCGGCTTCCACGGCCACCTGGCGGGCGGCTGCCAGCACGGCGTCGCGGCTTCCCGCGATCGCCTTCTCGATATGGTCGAGGCGCGGCGAGATATCGTCGAATTCGGGCAGCGGCTGCGAGGGCTGCGCCAGATGCGCCGAGAGGCCGGCGATCTGGTCTTCGAGGCTGCTGATGATGCCGGGCTCGATGGCGGGATGCCTGGCGCTGTCCTCGAGCCGGTGGGCAATATCCATCAGGCGCGCTTCGAGTGCGTCCATGGAGGCGCGGTCGTCTGCCTTGGCGCTTGCCGCACCGCTTTCAAGGCGCTGCGCCAGTTCGGCGAAGCGCGAATCGATCGCATGCAGCACCTGTTCCGGCTCGACGGGGGCAGGCTGCCGGTCGAGCCGGTCGGCGACCATCCCCAGCCGGCGTTCCAGTTCGCGGAAAAGGAGATGGCCCTGTTCCGCGGCATCCTCCTGGCGCCGCTCCAGCATCGCGGAAAGATGTTCGAAGCGTTCTTCCAGATTGCTGAAGACGGCTTCCATGTCCGGCGCCGGCGCATGGTCGAGCCTGGCCATGACGTTGCCGATCTGGTCGGTTAGGCGCTCCACCGTCGCTTCGGGCAGGTCGATGCGCCGGGCGAGGCCATCCACGCGGCTCGACAGCGTGACGATCTGGTCGATGAGGGCAGGGGTGGCGGCCCGGTCGGCGAAGAGTTCGTCGATCTGGCTGGCGAGCGACGTCATGCGCGCTTCGATCCGCTCGAAGGGCTCCGGGTCGAAGCTCACCGGATGGGCGGTCAGCGAGGAGGCGACGATGGCACGCGAAATCTCGTCCAGCCGCGTCTCGATGAGGGCGATCGTCTCCTGCGAGACGCCGCCCTGGCGCTGCGCGATCTGCTCCACCGAGCCGGCCAGCATGCGCACCTTGTCTTCCAGCGAGCGGATGGCGCGCGAATCCGGCATGGCCGACAGCGTCTGCATCATCGTGGTGACCTGCTCGCCAATGGTGCGAAGCTCGTTCGCGCCCGCGCCGCGCTGCGTCACGCTGCTTTCCAGCGCGCTCCAGCGGCGGTCGAATTCATCCCAGCGCCTGTCGACCGAACGCACGGTCTCTTCGCGGGCGACCTGGTCGAGCGCCTTGCGCAACTGTTCGAGTTCCAGCCGCAGCACATTGATGGAGCGGTCGTCGGAACGTTCGGTGAGCGAGCGCACGGCATCGGAAAGGCGTTCGAATTCGGCGCCGAGCTCGCGCGGCTGCACATGTTGGACATTCGAGGCAAGCCGCTGGATTTCCCTGCGCACCTGCTCCATCTCGTTCTGGAGGCCGCTGCCCATCTGGCTGCGCATTTCCTCGCGCATCGCCTGCAATTCCTGCGCGATGCGCGACACGCTGCTCAGGCTGTCTTCATGGAAGCGCTGGCGCTGCGCGTCGCGGCTGACCGTCTCGATCGATTCGCGTAGCGGCCGCACGCGGGCCGCCTGCTCGAAGCGGCGCTCCCAGCTTTCGCCAGGCTGCCGCTCGGATCTGGGCTCCGTCGGATGATAGGACGGCTCGCGCCGCCATCCGCCATCATCGGCGCGGCCCTCGAGCCTGGCGAGCATGCGGTCGAGATCGTCGACGGACGAGGTCGCGCGGCGTTTGCGGCCGGCATTGATCGTATCGAGAGGTGAACCGGTTCTGTCCATCGCCACGCCTGTTTGCAACCGGGCCGGTTTGCGCCGGCCGTCAATCGGGTCGTCGTGTCGTCAGGTGAGGTTCTGGTCCGGGCCAGTTGCGCCCTGCCTTACCCAATGACCGTGACCGACGAGAAACAGGAGCGCACGGGTGACCGACCGCCGCACCTTCCCTCCAACGTGGTAAACAAGCCGTTAACCAACCTTACCGAGATGCAAATAGTTGTGTTGTGCAAGGCCGCCGGTGCGGCCTTTTGGGCGTTGCAACAAATTTGCGCCTTTATTATATCCCTTACGTAAACGTCACAGGCGCAGCCCCTGATGCGGATGCGCCTTTTTACGATCAACCCCCTGCTTCGAGATCACGCCCATCGGGTCGAAGCGGCGTCGCGTGGGCGCGGCGCATCGAGAAGGGCTAAGAAGAAAAATGATGAACATGAACACAGCCGCTGCCGCGCGGGCATCGGTCAATGACGATCTCCCGGACAACCTGACCCGCATCGGCGACATGGCGCGCAAATATGGCGTCACGCTGCGCGCGCTGCGCTTCTATGAGGACAAGGGCCTGCTCAGCCCGATCCGCCAGGGCAGCACGCGGCTCTACACCCAGCGCGACCGCACCCGGCTGAAGCTGATCCTGCTCGGCCGCAAGGTCGGTTTCTCGCTGCGCGAGGTCAAGCAGATGATCGACCTCTACGATCCCAAGGGGACCAATGCCAAGCAGCTCAAATTCACGCTGGAGAAGTCGGAGCGGCAACTTGTCCGCCTGAACAAGCAGCGCGAGATATTGGGCGAGGCGATCGGCGATCTCCAGCAGCTCATCGGCGACGTGAAGGCCGAGCTTTCGAGCCGCAAAGCCGCCGGCTGACCGGCATCTCATTTCCTCGCATTGAAGCCTTCCGCAGCGCAGCCGCGCGGCGGAGGGCTTTTGCGCGCCGGCTTTCGGAGCGCGCAATTAGGTGCTTGGAGGACAACCTTCTCCACCCCATTGCCAAGCCCGTTTTCCTCACCTAGCCTCTCGCTGTTCTCAGGGCGGGGTGAAAGTCCCTACCGGCGGTATGCAGCTTCCTGCTGCGAGCCCGCGAGCGCCTTCCGGTGGAAGGGTCAGCAGATCAGGTGAGATGCCTGAGCCGACGGTTAGAGTCCGGATGAAAGAGAACGGGCGGATATGTGATCCTTTCGGATCATATGGCCGTGCGTGATCGCCTTGGGTGACGTGTCGCTACCAAAGGAGATCACAATGACACCCACCCGCTATGCCTTCATCAAGGCCAACTGGCACGCCGACATCGTCAACCGGGCGCTTGATGGCTTTTGTGAGCTGATTCCCGCCGAGCAGGTCGATGTGTACGACGTTCCCGGCGCATTCGAGATGCCGCTGCTTGCGCGCGATCTCGCCGCAACGGGGAGATATGCCGCTGTCGCCGCCGCTGCTTTCGTCGTCGACGGCGGAATCTACCGTCACGAATTTGTCGCCCAGGCCGTCGTTGACGGACTGATGCGCGCCGGGATGGATACAGGCGTTCCCGTCCTGTCGGTATCGCTGACGCCGCACCAGTTTCAGGAAACGGAACACCATAAACAGATTTATCGCGCGCACTTCGTCGAGAAGGGCCGCGAGGCCGCGAGAGCCGCGTTGATGGTCAGGCAGGTGCGCGCTTCGATTGCAGCCTAGACTATTCCGCAGCCAGACGGAATGGTCAGGCGTCGCACAATGCAGCTAAACAATAAGCGAGAGCGGTTCGGCGTTTCCGTGAAACGATGACCGCTTTGGGGAACACCCATATTATTGTTCAGGGTGCGCCAGGGACTACCTCTCGCCCTTGCGCGCCCGGCCTCCTCAGAAATCGCCCGCGGATCATTGAATTGACGTTTACGCAAACGTCAATATTTGCTACGCCTGTATGGGTCGATCGCCCTCCTGTGCGACAGGCGGCGATCCCGCACGATTTTCGGGAGGATTTTCATGCCGATCTACAGGGCTCCGGTGCAGGACACGCTGTTCGTCCTCAACGATGTGCTGGGCTATGAGCGTTACGCCAACCTGCCGGGCTTCGCGGATGCGCCGGCCGATGTTCTCGAAGCTATTCTCGCCGAAGGCGCCAAGCTGGCCGAAAACGTGCTGCATCCGCTCAACCGCGTCGGTGACGAGGAAGGATGCACCCGTCACGATGACGGCAGCGTGACCACGCCCAAGGGCTTCAAGGCGGCTTACGACCAGTACCGCGAGGGCGGCTGGATGGGCCTTTCGGTGCCGGCCGAATATGGCGGGCAGGGCTTGCCCTACACGCTCCATTCCGCCATCGGCGAATATATGTCGTCGGCTAACATGGCACTGATGATGTATCCCGGCCTGACCCAGGGTGCGGTCGCGGCAATCCTCGCCCATGGCTCCGACGCGCAGAAGCAAGCCTATCTGCCGAAGATGGTCGAGGGTGTCTGGACCGGCACCATGAACCTGACGGAGCCGCATTGCGGCACCGATCTCGGCCTGCTGCGCACAAAGGCGGTTCCGACGGGCAAGGGCGCCTATCTCATCTCCGGCCAGAAGATCTTCATCTCCGCCGGCGAGCACGACATGAGCGAGAACATCATCCATCTGGTGCTCGCCCGTATCGAGGGCGCGCCCGAGGGCACCAAGGGCATCTCGCTGTTCATCGTGCCGAAATTCAGGCTCGATGCCGACGGCAATCCGGGCGAACGCAATGCCGTCTCCTGTGGCTCGATCGAGGAGAAGATGGGCATTCACGGCAATGCCACCTGCGTCATGAACTACGACGAGGCCGAGGGCTGGCTGATAGGCGCGGAGAATGGCGGCCTGCGCGCCATGTTCACCATGATGAATGAAGCGCGCCTCGGCGTCGGGCTTCAGGGCCTGTCGATGGGCGAGATCGCCTATCAGAACGCCGTTTCCTACGCCAAGGAGCGCATCCAGGGCCGCTCGCTCTCCGGCCCGAAGGCGCCCGAGAAGAAGGCCGACCCGATCATCGTCCACCCCGACATCCGCCGTGCGCTGATGGCGATGCGCGCCGTCAACGAGGGCGGTCGTGCGCTGGTGCTGTGGACCGCGCTCAATTCCGACCTCGCGCATCGTTCCGGCGACGAGAAGGAGCGCCAGACGGCCGACGACCACATGGGCCTGATGACCCCGATCGTGAAGGGCGTGCTGACCGACAAGGGTTTCGAGCATGCCGTGATGGCGCAGCAGGTCTTCGGCGGCCACGGCTATATCGAGGAGCACGGCATGAGCCAGTTCGTGCGCGATGCCCGCATCGCCCAGATCTATGAAGGCGCCAACGGCATCCAGGCGCTCGATCTGGTCGGCCGCAAGCTCGCCATGAATGGTGGCCGCGCGGTGCAGGCCTTCTTCAAGGATGTCGGTGATTTCTGCGAGCAGAACCGCGCCGACGAGAAGATGGCGCCCTATACCAAGGGCCTCAAGAAGGGTCTCAACGACCTTCAGGCGGCGACCATGTGGCTGATGCAGAATGCGATGCAGAAGCCGGACAATGCGGGCGCTGCCTCCACCGACTACATGCACCTCTTCGGCCTCGTGGCGCTGGGCTATATGTGGGGCCGCATGGTCAAGGCGGCGCAGGAGAAGCTCGCCGCCGGAACCGCCGGCGACGCCGCCTTCTACGAGGCCAAGCTGGTGACCGGCCGCTATTTCATGGAGCGCCTCATGCCGGAGACGGCGGCGCATCTCGCCCGCATCTCGTCGGGCGCCGACACGATGATGGCGCTGGACGCCGAGGCGTTTTAGAGGCGAGTATCGGGCGCTGTCTTTGGGAGGAACCGAGCCATGACCCAACCCGCATCCGTGCTCGGCCTGCCCGCGCCCGCATGGGCGACGGAGGATGTCGCCATGTTCTACGACATGGCGACGCGCTTCCTCGAAACCGAGGTCGCGCCGCGCTATGAGGAATTCGAGAAGGCGGAGATCTTCGAGCGCGCGGTGTGGGAGAAGGCCGGCGAGAACGGGCTTCTGTGCGCCTCCATGCCCGAGGAATATGGCGGCGCGGGCGGCACTTTCGCGCATGAGAGCGCGCTGATCGAGGCGATCAGCCATGTCGGCGTCGACGGCTTCGGCATCGCGCTGCACAATTCCATCGTCGCGCCCTATATCCTCCACTATGGCTCGGAGGAGCAGAAGCGCAAATGGCTGCCGAAGATGGCGACCGGCGAGCTGATCGGCGCCATCGCCATGACCGAGCCCGGTGCGGGCTCCGACCTGCAGGGCGTGAAGACCCGCGCGGAGAAAGACGGCAATCACTACCGCATCAACGGCTCGAAAACCTTCATCACCAACGGCCAGCTCGCCAATCTCATCATCGTCGTGACCAAGACCGACCCGTCGCTGGGCGCCAAGGGCACGTCGCTGATCGTGGTCGAGACGGACGAGGTGGAAGGGTTCGAGCGCGGCCGCAACCTCGACAAGGTCGGGCTGAAATCCAACGACACGTCCGAACTCTTCTTCAACGATGTCCGCGTGCCGACCGCGAACCTGCTCGGCTCCGAGGAAGGGCAGGGCTTCGTCCAGCTCATGCAGCAATTGCCGCAGGAGCGGCTCCAGATCGGCACCACGGCGATCGCCATGTGCGAGCGCGCGCTGGCCTTGACCATCGACTATGTGAAGGAGCGCAAGGCCTTCGGCAAGCCGGTGATGGAATTCCAGAACACCCAGTTCAGGCTGGCCGAGCTCAAGACCGAGGTCACCATCGGCCGCGTCTTCTACAATGACTGCGTGGCGCGCCACGTCGCCGGCGGGCTCGACCCGGCGACGGCCTCGATGGCGAAATACTGGCTTTCCGACCTTCAGGGCAGAGTGGTCGACCAGTGCCTCCAGCTCTTCGGCGGCTATGGCTACATGAACGAATATCCGATCGCGCGCATGTTCCGCGACGCGCGCGTGCAGCGCATCTATGGCGGCACCAACGAGATCATGAAATTGCTGATCGCACGCTCTCTCTGAGCAAGGCGAACCGGCGAACCAAGGGAGAAACGAAATGGCAGACGCATATGTCTATGACGCGGTGCGCACGCCGCGCGGGCGCGGCAAGAAGGACGGCTCGCTGCACGAGGTGCCGGCGGTGCGCCTCGGCGCTCATGTGCTGGAGGCGCTGCGCGACCGCAACGGCCTCGACACGACCCAGGTCGACGACATCATTTATGGCTGCGTCGATCCCGTCGGCGAAGCCGGCTCGGTGATCCCGCGCTCCTCGGCCTTCGAGGCCGGCTACGACAACAAGGCGCCCGGCATCCAGATCTCGCGCTTCTGCGCGTCGGGCCTCGACGCGATCAACCTTGCTGCGGCAAAGATCGCCGGCGGCTCGGACGACATCGTCATCGCCGGCGGCGTGGAATCGATGAGCCGGGTCGGCATGGGCATGTCGGGCGGCTCCTGGTTCATGGACCCCTCGGTCGGCCTGCCAGGCTGGTTCGTGCCGCAGGGCGTGTCCGCCGACCTGATCGCTACGAAATACGGCTTCTCCCGCGACGACGTGGACGCCTATGCGGTGGAGAGCCAGAAGCGCGCGGCGAAATCGTGGGAAAAGGGCTATTTCAAGAAGTCCGTCGTGCCGGTGAAGGACCAGAACGGCCTCACCATTCTCGACCATGACGAGCATATGCGCCCGCAGACCGACATGCAGTCGCTGGCCTCGCTGAATGCGTCCTTCGTGATGCCCGGCGAGATGGGCGGCTTCGATGCCGTCGCCGTCCAGCGCTATCCCGAAATCGAGGCGGTCAATCACGTCCACCATGCCGGCAATTCGTCCGGCATCGTGGATGGGGCTGCTGCCGTGCTGCTCGGCTCGAAGAAGGGCGGCAAGGCGATGGGGCTGAAGCCGCGCGCGCGCATCCACACCTTCACCAATATCGGCTCGGAGCCGGCCATCATGCTGACCGGCCCGGTCGACGTGACGGAAAAGCTGCTCAAGAAGGCCAGGATGACGCTCAAGGACATCGACCTGTTCGAGCTCAACGAGGCCTTCGCCTCGGTGGTGCTGCGCTACATGCAGGCCTTCGACATCCCGCACGACAAGATCAACGTCAATGGCGGCGCCATCGCCATGGGCCATCCGCTCGGCGCCACCGGCGCGATGATCTTCGGCACGGTGCTGGACGAGCTGGAGCGGCGCAACCTGAACACCGCTTTGGTGACGCTGTGCATCGGCGCCGGCATGGGCACGGCAACGATCATCGAGCGCGTGTGAGACGGGGAGAAGCGACAATGGCTAAATACACCAACTTCACCGTCGAGACCGATGCCGACGGCATCGCGCTGGTCACATGGGACATGCCTGACCGCTCCATGAATGTCTTCACCGAGGAGGTGATGGAGGAGCTTGAGAAGGTCGTCGATCAGACCGTTGCCGACGACAAGGTCAAGGGCGTGGTCTTCACCTCGGGCAAGGACAGTTTCTCCGGCGGTGCGGACCTCACCATGCTCAAGCGCATGACGGTCGAGTTCGCGAAGCTGGAGGCGAAGGACCACGACAAGGCGATAAAGTTTCTGTTCGACAATGCCGGCCGCATGAGCTGGCTCTACCGCAAGATCGAGACCTGCGGAAAGCCGTGGGTCGCCGCGATCAATGGCACCTGCATGGGCGGCGCCTTCGAGCTGTCGCTCGCCTGCCACGGCCGTGTCGCGGCCGACAGCGACAAGGTCAAGATGGCGCTGCCGGAAGTGAAGGTCGGCCTCTTCCCCGGCGCCGGCGGCACCCAGCGCGTGCCGCGCCTCACCGACACGCAGTCGGCGCTCCAGATGCTCACTTCGGGCCAGAATCTTTCGCCGAAGAAGGCGAAGAGCATGAACCTGATCCACGAGATCGCCGCCCCCGACAAGCTGATCGAGACGGCCAAGGGCATGATCAAGGCCGGGCTGAAGCCCGTGCAGCCATGGGACGAGAAGGGCTTCAAGCTGCCCGGCGGCCCGGTCTATTCGGCGGCGGGCGCGAACCTCTGGCCGGCGGCCATCGCCATCCTGCGCCGCGAGACATATGGCAACTATCCCGGCGCCGCCGCGATCCTGAAATGCGTCTATGAGGGCCTGCTGGTTCCCATCGAGACCGGCCTGCGCATCGAGCAGCGCTATTTCACCGAAATCCTCCGCAGCACCGAAGCGGCAATGATGATCCGCTCGCTGTTCGTCTCCTTGCAGGAACTGAACAAGGGCGCGCGCCGTCCCGCCGGCGTACCGGAGACGAAGTTCAAGAAGATCGGCGTGCTCGGCGCCGGCTTCATGGGCGCCGGCATCGCCTATGTCACGGCGCAGGCCGGCATCCCCGTGGTGCTGATCGACCGCGACACGGCCTCGGCCGAGAAGGGCAAGGCCCATTCGGCCGGCCTGATGGATGCGGCGATCAAGAAGGGCCGCGCAACGGAAGAGCAGAAGGAAAAGCTGCTCTCGCTCATCACCGCGACCGACGATTATGCGCAACTCAAGGGCTGCGACCTCGTCGTGGAGGCCGTGTTCGAGGATTCGGAGGTGAAGAAAGGCGTCACGGAGAAGGCCGAAGCCGTCATCGGCAAGGGCGCCATCTTCGCGTCCAACACATCCACCATTCCGATCAGCGCGCTGGCCAAGAATTCGGCCCGGCCGGCGGACTTCATCGGCATCCACTTCTTCTCGCCGGTCGACAGGATGATGCTGGTCGAGATCATCATGGGCAAGAAGACCGAGGACAAGGCGCTGGCCGTGGCGATGGACTATGTCCGCGCGATCAAGAAGACGCCGATCGTCGTCAACGACACGCGCGGCTTCTACGTCAATCGCTGCGTGCTGAAATATATGGCGGAAGCGTTCCAGATGCTGATCGAGGGCGTGCCCGCGCCGATGATCGAGAACGTTGCCAAGGCCGCCGGCATGCCGGTTGGCCCGCTGGCGCTCACCGACGAGACGGCGCTGGACCTCGCCCAGAAGATCATGAAGCAGACGATCCGGGACCTTGGCGAGAAGGCCGTCGACCCGGAGCAGTTCGCGCTCATCAACACGATGGTCGACACCCATGGCCGCCACGGCCGCAAGAACGGCAAGGGTTTCTACGACTATCCCGAAAAGCCGGCCAAGAAGCATCTGTGGCCGGGCCTCAAGGACCTCTATCCGCAGCAGGACCCCGACAGGATCGACACGGAAGAACTGAAGCAGCGCTTCCTCGTCACCATCGCGCTGGAAGCGGCGCGGGTGATGGAGGAGGGCATCGTCACCGATCCGCGGGAGGCCGATGTCGGCTCGATCCTCGCCTTCGGCTTCGCCCCCTTCACCGGCGGCGCGCTGTCCTACATTGACGGCATGGGCATGCAGAACTTCCTCGATCTGGCGAAGCGCCTGCAGAAGAAATACGGGCCGCAATTCAAGGCGCCGAAGCTGCTCGTCGACATGGCAGCGAAGAAGCAGACCTTCTACAGCCGCTTCGATCCCTACAAGGGCCAGAAGAAGGCGGCCTGAACGATAGCGCGCCTCTCCCCGCTTGACGGGGAGAGGATGCCGGCAGTCGGGCGAGGGGGCAGCGCCTGCTCGTCCGAAGCCGCGCCGCCCCTCATCCGGTCCCTCGGACCACCTTCTTCCCGCAGGCGGGGAGAAGGAACACGGAGCTACCTGCAATGTATGTCTGGGGACGTTTCCTGCGCACTGCGCTCACCACGCGCTCGCGCGGCCGCTATCGCTTCGGCGAGGAAAGCACGCTCTCATTCCGCTGCCTGCCCACAGATATCGACGGCAACCTGCACCTCAACAATGCGCGCTACATGATGCTGGCCGATATGGGCCGCATCGACATCTTCCTCCGCTCCGGCTTCTGGGACCTGTGCAAGAAAAATGGCTGGGCGCCGATGATGGGCGGGCTTCAGGCCGTCTATGTGCGCGAGATAAGGTTGTGGCAGACGTTCCAGGTTGTCTCCACGGTCGGGACATGGCACGACAGGCAGCTGATCGGCGCGCACCGCTTCCTGCATGCGGACGGCACGGTGGCAGCCATGATGCTGACGACCGCCGGCGTCTATGATCGCGTCAACCGCACATTCGTGCCGATCGGCGATGTCGCCCGCCATCTTGGCTATGATGGCGAGCCGCGACCGCCCACCGAGGCGGAAGCAGCCTTCATCGCCTCCCATGATGGCCTGCGGAAAATGGCCCGTCCGGCACGCTGAGACATTTTCCTCGGCGCCCGGGGCGGTTAGGCTGTGCCATCCTCGGGAGGACCGCATGGCTGCAATCGACTATTATCTCTTCGGCGCATCGCCCTTTGCCTATATAGGCCACAAGCTGTTCCATGAAATCACGGCGCGGCATGGCCTCGAAATCAACTACAAGCTGATCGACCTCATGGCGGTCTGGGCCAATTCGGGCTCCGTGCCGGTCGGCCAGCGCAGCCCGCTGCGCCAGCGCTACCGGCGCATCGAGTTGCAGCGCCTTGCCGCCTATCGCGGCCTGCCGCTCAATGTCGATCCGAAACATTTCCCAGTCGATGCGCGGCTTTCCGACCTGTGTGCGATCGCGATCGCCCATTCCGGCGGCGATCCGCGGGACTATCTCTGGCAGGGACATCGCTGTGTGTGGGCCGAAGGCGGCGATCTGGGCGATTCGGAAACGATCGGGCGCATGCTGGCCAATGCCGGCCACGATGCCGACAGGATCCTGGCGCTCGCCCGAACCGACGAGATCGCGGCGATCCGGGAGCGCAACACCGCCGATGCCATTGCCGCCGACGCCGTCGGCGCGCCGGTCTATGTCTATAAAGGCGAGCCCTTCTGGGGACAGGACCGGCTGGAGCAACTCGAGCAGATGATCGTGAGCGGGCGCGAGCCCTACACGGCCTGACGGTGCACGGCCTTGCGAGCCGGTTCTGGACATTGCGCACGCGAGCACCTACACATAAAAGGTATTTTTTCCTGTAAGCGGGAGGCGATCCCATGCTTTCGCACGAACAGGTTTGGGCCGCGATCGATGCGCTTGCGGCACGGCATTCGCTTTCGGCATCCGGACTGGCCAAGCGGGCGGGTCTGGATTCCACGGCCTTCAACAAGTCCAAGCGTCTTTCGGCCGATGGGCGGCCGCGCTGGCCGTCCACCGAGTCGCTGGCCAAGATCATGGAGGCGACCGGATCGTCGCTCGACGACTTCATGGCCATGTTGCGCCGGGCGCAGAAAGACAGGAATACGGCGCGCAGCCATATGCCTTCGACCGTGCCGCTGCTCGGCTTCGCGCAGGCCGGCGATGGCGGGTTCTTCGACGATGCGGGCTTTCCCGTCGGGCAGGGCTGGGACATGGTGGAACTGCCGGCCGCGACACCCGAGGGCGCCTATGCGCTCAAGGTACAGGGCGATTCGATGCTTCCGCTCTACCGTGACGGCGATGTGCTGATCGTGCAGCCGGGCGGCGCCACGCGACACGGCGACCGCGTGGTGGTGCGCACCGTCGAGGGCGAGGTACTCGCCAAGGTCCTGGCAAGAAAGACCGCGCGCCTCATCGAACTGCATTCGCTCAATCCGGAACATCCGGACCGCAGCTTCACGGTGTCGGAGGTCGAGTGGGTCGCCCGCATCCTGTGGGCGAGCCAGTAGCGTGCTGCTGCGCCGGATCGCCCTCCCGGCAAGCGGTGTCGCCGCCGCCGCCCTGCTGCTGATCGCCTATTCCGGCGTGGAAGCCGCCCGCGAGCCGCAGGCGACCGTGCCGCAGGAGGCGCCGTCACCCGCGCAATCCCCCGCGACACCAGCCCTGCCCCTTATCGTTCCCGATAGCGGTGCGCAGCCGTCCCTTCCTCCCACGGTTTCCCGGCCGGGGCATCGCGCCGTGGCGCCGGATGTCGTGGCCCCGCCGCAGATCGACATGACGCTGGAACGCGCGGAGCCGCGCGCGCCGCTCGGCGAGTTTGGCGGGCCGATCATACGCCGCCGCGAGCCGGTGACTTTGCTCTACCGCCCGGTGGCCGAATCGGCGGGCCGCATCCGCTCCGGCGACGTCGTCGTTACGCTGGCCGGGATCGAGCCCGTCGCAGCGGACGAGACCTGTCGCGACGATGCCGGCAAGGCGTGGAATTGCGGCGTCCGCGCCCGGGCGGCGCTGCGCGCATTCCTGCGCGGTCGCGCCATGGCCTGCGACCTGCCGCCCGACACGGCCGTGAAGGAGGCGACGGCGACATGCCGGGTCGGCAAACAGGATATCTCGCAATGGCTAGCCGAAGCCGGCTGGGCCCGCGCCACGGTCGAACCCTATGCGGCGGCGGCCGACGAAGCCAGGCGTGCCGGGCGCGGCATATTCGGCAAGGCGCCGGTCACGCCGCCGCTTGCGGGGCCGGAACTCGCGCCCGAAGGCGCACTCCCGGCGCAGTAAGGCGGCTCACGCCGCCAGTTCGCCCCGCAGCGCCGTCTCGATGAGCGCGCGCGTATTCTCGATGCCATAGAGCGCGGCGAAGGAGCCGAAGCGCGGGCCGCGCTCCTGCCCCAGCAGCACCTGGTAGATCATCTGGAAGAAGGCGACCGACACGCCCGGTCCGCCGTCCGGGCTCTTCTTCGCATGGTCCTGATAACGCTCGATGCCGCGCGCCACGTCGAGGACGGCGTTCTGGATCGCCTCGCCATCCGCCTGCGCCGGCAGCGCGGCGAGCTGCGCCGAGAGCGCGGACAGCGCTTCCCGCTCCACCGCGTCGGGCGCGCGGAACACTTTCGACGGCTTCACGAAATCGTCGAAATAACGGATCGCGAAGCCGACCAGCCGGTCGAGCTCCGGATGCGTCTGCGGCGTCACGCCGGGCGCATGGCGCGAGATGAAGCCCCACAGCACCGTCTTGTCATGGGCATTGGAGGCGCTGACGAGGTTGAGCAGCAGCGCGAAGCTCACCGGCAGTTCGATCTCCGGCGGGTTGCCGTTGTGGATGTGCCAGACTGGGTTGCCGAGGCGCTCCTTCCAGTCCTGCTTCGGATAGGCGGCGAGGAACTGGTAATATTCGTCCACCGCGCGGGGAATGACGTCGAAATAGAGCTTCTTCGCCTGGCGCGGCCGCTGGAACATGTAGAGCGCCAGGCTCTCCGTCGGCGCATAGGTCAGCCATTCGTCGATGGTGAGGCCGTTGCCCTTCGACTTGGAGATCTTCTGGCCGTTCTCGTCGAGGAACAGTTCGTAGACGAAATGCTCGGGCGGCGTGCCGCCGAGCGCCGCGCATATGCGATCATAGACGCCCATATTCGGCCCGTGATCCTTGCCGAACATCTCGAAATCCACCCCGAGTGCCGCCCAGCGCGCGCCGAAATCGGGCTTCCACTGCAGCTTGACCTTGCCGCCGGTGACGGGAAGCGTCAGTTCCTCGCCGTCCTCGTCGTCGAAGGTGATCGTGCCGGCGGCAGCATCGACCTTCTTCATCGGCACGTAGAGGACGCGCCCCGTCTTGGGCGAGATGGGCAGGAACGGGCTGTAGGTCGCGCGGCGCTCCTCGCCCAGCGTCGGCAGCATGATGTCCATGATGGCGTCGTAGCGCTCCGCGACCCGCTTCAGGATCGCGTCGAAACGGCCGGACTTGTAGTAGTCGGTCGCGCTGGCGAAGTCGTAGTCGAAGCCGAACGTGTCGAGAAAGCGCCGCAGCATCGCATTGTTGTGGTGCCCGAAGCTCTCGAATTCATTCGTCCACGGGTCCGGCACTGCCGTCAGCGGCTTGTGCAGATGCGGTTCAAGGAACGCCTTGGAGGGAACGCTGTCCGGAATCTTGCGCATGCCGTCCATGTCGTCGGAGAAGCAGAGCAGGCGCGTCGGCACCTTGTCTTCGGTGAGTACGCGGAAGGCGTGGCGCACCATCGTGGTGCGCGCCACCTCGCCGAAGGTGCCGATATGCGGCAGGCCCGAGGGGCCGTAGCCGGTCTCGAACAGGATCTCTTTCGGCCATGCCTTGCCCTCGTAGCGCTTGACGATCTTGCGCGCTTCCTCGAACGGCCATGCGCGGTTTTCGGTCGCCGCGGCGCGCATTTCGGGGTTGGTGTCCACGGGCTGCAGACGTGTCTCGGCCATGTCTCGAGATCCTGCTCGGTAAGGGGGGCGATCGTGGCCGTGGCCACGGGTGGAAACAGCGTATCACCGGCCTGAAGCGCGATGTCGCATATGGCCTCTGCTCTAAGCGCCATGCGGCGCAGCGTCAATGTTCGCCGCCCGCCGTTGCGCATGTCCGGCGGCGGACCTAACTTCCGCGAAAGAGAAGGAGAAACGACATGAAGAAGCCGAACGTGCAGGAAGCCCTGGTGCATCTGATGGTCATCATCTCGGCCTCCGACCGCGAGATGGCCGACCCCGAACTGTCGGGCATCGGCGCGCTGGCGCGCACGCTTCCTGTCTTCGAAGGCTTCGAACCGCATCGCCTGCTGGCCGTGGCGCAGGAAACGCAGCAATGGCTGCAGCGGGAAAACGGCCTGTCGGAAATCCTCGATGCCGTGCGCGATACCGTTCCGGTCGAATTGCACCCCACCGCCTATCTCATCGCCGTCGAGGTCGCCGTGGTCGATCTCCATGTCGATCCGGCCGAGGTGCGGCTCCTGCACATATTGCGTGACCGGCTGGACCTCGACCGTGCCACCGTCGAGGCGATCGAGCAGGTAGTCCGGCTGCGCTATCGCACGGCGCGGATACATCATTGAGCCGACTGCGCCTCTTCGCGCCATGCCCGGCGCTTGATGTATATATGGCTCCCTGATATCAAGCGGCCGGACCTTGTCACGGCTGCTTTCCATGAACCTGAACCACACCGAAGAACAATCGCTGCTGAAGGAGGCTGCCGGCCGCTTCCTCAGGCATCGCTACGATGATGCGCAGCGCCGGGCATCCGCCGCATCGGCAACCGGCTGCGACAGTGCGATCTGGGCGGGATTCGCCGAGCAGGGCTGGCTGGCGCTGCCCTTCTCGGAGGCGAATGGCGGCCTCGGCGGCGGTGCGGTCGAAGTCGGACTGCTGATGGAGGCGATCGGCCGCGCGCAGGTGGTGGAGCCCTATCTTGCCGCCATCGTGCTGGCCGGCGGCCTTGTCGAGCGGCTTGGCGATGCGGCGCAGAAACGCGATCTGCTCGAACCGCTCATCACCGGGACGCATCGCCTCGCGCTGGCGCATACGGAGCCAGAGACCGGCCCCGATCTCGGCCGTATCGCGGCCACGGCGCGCCGCGCGCGGGACGGCTTCATCCTCTCCGGCCGCAAGAGCCTTGTCCTTGGCGGGCCGGCAGCGGACATGTTCCTCGTCTCCGCAAGGTTGGAGGATGCGATCCGCCTGTTTGCGGTGCCGGCCAGCGCATCGGGCCTCCGCGCGACGACGGTTCGCCTCGTCGACGACAGTCTGGCGAGCGATCTGGTCCTGTCGGATGTCCATGTCCCGGCGACCGCCTTGCTGGGTGACGGCGACGCGCTGGCGGAAATCGAAGCTGCCCATGACCGCGCCGCCGCCGCGCTCTGCGCCGAAGCCGTCGGCGCTATGGATGCGCTGCTTGCAGCCACCATTTCCTACACGAAGGAACGCGTCCAGTTCGGCAAGCCGCTGGCGAGTTTTCAGGCCTTGCAGCATCGCATGGCCGAAATGGCGGTGAAATGCCAGGAAGCGCGCGCCAGCGCCCTTCTGGCGACGCTCAGCACCGATGCGCCGCCCCCGGCGCGCATCCGCGGCATATCCGGCGCCAAGGCCAGGATCGGCAAGGCCGCGCGCCATGTCGCGCAGGAGGCGATCCAGCTTCACGGCGCCATGGGGTTCTCGCAGGAAATGCCGGTCGGCACATGGTTCAGGCGGCTCTATGCCTTCGAGAACCAGTTCGGTTCGACGGCCGATCATCTGGCGCGCTATGGCACGGTCATTCGCGACCCTGAAACGCTGGCAGACAGCCTGCTGCGCGCGCCGCAAGCGCCGGGACGTTCGACACAGGGCATGGATCTTTTCCTTTCGCCCGAGGAGGTCGCTTTCCGCGATGAGGTACGCGCGTTCCTGAATGCGGCGCTTGACGACGAGCTGAAGCGCGCCGAGCGGCTCAATCCGGGCTTCCTGGCCGATCCCGGCATCGGCCTGAAGTGGCAGAAAAGGCTTGCCGAAAAAGGCTGGGTTGCGCCCTCATGGCCGAAGGAGCACGGCGGCACCGGCTGGACGCTGACGCAGCGCTATATTTTCGACCAGGAATGCGAGCGCGCCGGCGAGCCGCATTTCCGCGGCGCCAGCATCAAGATGATCGCGCCCGTCCTCATGCGCTACGGCACTGTGGCGCAGAAGGAATTCTACCTGCCGCGCATCCTCTCCGGCGAGGACCTCTGGGCACAAGGTTATTCGGAGCCCGGCTCCGGCTCCGACCTCGCTTCGCTGCGGATGAAGGCAGTGCGCGACGGCGATTCCTATATCCTCAACGGCAGCAAGATCTGGTCGACCCATGCGCATCACGCCACGCGCATGTTCGCGCTGGTGCGGACCGACGGCAGCGGCAGGAAACAGGAAGGCATCAGCTTCGTTCTGGTCGACCTGACGCTGCCCGGCGTCACGATCGAGCCGATCATCTCCATCGACGGCAGCCACGAATTCAACCAGACCTTCTTCGACAATGTGCGCATCCCCGTCTCCGATCGGGTCGGCGAGGAAGGGCAGGGCTGGGAGATCGCCAAATATCTGCTCGAGTTCGAGCGTGGCGGCGCCTTTGCCGGCGGCGTGTTGCGGGCCATGCATTCGCGCCTGCTGCGGCTGGCGGCGGCACCGCTGCCGGATGGGCGGCGCATGGCCGACGATCCGCTGTTTGCCGCGCGCTTCGCCGAAATCGCCACCGATATCGACGCCAATGACATGCTCGAATTGACGGCGATGTCGAAGGTCCAGGCTGGCGGCAATCCGGGTTCGGTCCCGTCCTCGACAATGAAGATCGAACGCAGCCGCATCCGCCAGGCGATCGCCGAACTTGCCGCCTCGATCCTCGGCCCGGACGCCTTGCGCTGGGAGGAGCGCCGGCCGCTGCATGAATTGCCGGAGGGGGATGCGATCGAGGAGGACCGCATGGCCGCCTCGGCGATCTATTTCAGTTCGCGCTCGCAGAGCATCTTCGGTGGCAGCAATGAGATCCAGCTCGAGATCATCGCCCGCGCGCTGCTGGGATAGGGAGAGCAGGGCACTTTTACCAAACCGCGCCGGTTTTTCGCGTCTGCAATTGCATAGATCAGCAAGATAGGGCATTCCCGGCTTTTGAGGAAAGCCGAAAGCCTCGGCCTGCCGCAGAGCGCGTGAGCGAGCATGGGCATGCAGGTTCCGATCCCGCTGGGCCCGATGCAATCGGACAGGATCCGGTCCGTCGTCGCAGGCAGCGGTTCGGTCGCGAAACGCCGGTTCGCCGCTGTCGTCCGGCAGGATGCGCGGGTCGTTACATTAAGGTTGGGTCATGGATACAGAGTCAAAATTCACCGGCATCGAGATCGAAACCCACACATCGCCTGTTTCCGATGCCGACCGCGCCCGGGCGCTGGAAGCGCCGGGCTTCGGCAAGGTCTTTACCGATCACATGGTGCTCGGCAGATGGACCCCGGACAAGGGCTGGCACGATCTGAAGGTGACGCCGCGCCGGCCGCTGTCCATCGACCCCGCCAGCGCGGTGCTGCACTATGCGCAGGAAGTCTTCGAGGGCATGAAGGCCTACAGGGCGGCCGATGGCCGCATCCTTCTTTTCCGCCCGGAAGAGAATGCCCGCCGTTTCGCGCAGTCGGCGGAACGCATGGCTATGCCGCCTCTGCCGGATGACCTGTTCGTCAAGGCCGTGGAGGAGCTGGTGCGGGTCGACAGCGCCTGGGTCCCCTCGGGCGACGGCAGCCTCTATATCCGCCCCTTCATGTTCGCCGTCGAGGCGTTTCTCGGCGTGCGGCCGGCGCAGGACTATCTGTTCTGCGTCATCGCATCGCCGGTGGGCGCCTATTTCAAGGGCGGCAGCAAGGCCGTCACCGTCTGGGTCGAGACCGGATATACGCGCGCTGCCAGCGGCGGCACAGGCGCTGCCAAATGCGGCGGCAACTATGCGGCCAGCCTCGTGGCGCAGGCGCTTGCCTCGCAGCATGATTGCGACCAGGTCGTCTTCCTCGACGCCGCCGAACATCGCTGGATCGAGGAACTCGGCGGCATGAACGTCTTCTTCGTCATGAATGACGGGACGATGGTCACCCCGCCGCTCGGCGGCACAATCCTGCCCGGCATCACGCGCGCCTCCGTCATCGCGCTCGCCGAAAGCAAGGGCCTGCGCGTCGACCAGCGGCCCTATTCCTTCCAGGAATGGCAGGCCGACGCCGCCAGCGGCAAGATGCGGGAAGCCTTCGCATGCGGAACCGCTGCCGTTCTCGCCGGCATCGGCAAGGTGCGCCACGGATCGGGCGAGTTCCTGATCGGCGATGGTCAGACCGGCGCGCTCACCACCGAGCTGCGCAACGAACTGGTGAGCATCCAGCAGGGTGCATCGAACGACCAGCACGGATGGGTGCACGCGGTCAGGACCTGACGGACGCAAAACCGCTACGCACTTTTGCTGGAATTGCTCCAGGGGTGCATCAGGTCCGGGCGCGCGCGCCTTTCGGCACGCGCATCTTTTCCGGCGCCGCTGATGGCGCTGCGTCCTTGCGGTCGGGATCGATCGCACCGAGGCGCGCCGACAGCCGCCTGGTGGAATCGAGCAGGGCGCTGATCGTCGCCTTGCGGCGCGGCCCGGTCAGTTGCTTGTCGGACCCCAGCACTGTGAGCGCCGCCGCGATGCGGCCGCTATAGTCGAAGACCGGCGCCGAGACGGCCGCGAAATTCGCATTGATGCTGTTGGTGGTCATGGCGAAACCCTGAGCCCGCACTGTCTCGATGGTCTCCGCGATCCCGCGGGCGGTCGTGGTGGCGGACTGGCCGGCAATCTCGTCCTGGCGCAGCGCGGCCGTCTGGCTTTCATCGAGATAGGACAGGAAGACCTGGCCCGTCGCCGATGTGAGCGTGGGCAGCACATAGCCCAGGCGCACGGCGAGCGACCCCTGCCGCTCGCCGTCCATCTTGGAGACGATGCCGGGCCCGCGGTCGCCCCACAAGGAAAGATAGGTGGCGAAACCGGTCACGCCGCGCAGCGCGGAAAGTTCGTCGCGCGCCAGTTCCACGACATCCAGTTGCCGGATGGCCGACAGGCCGAGCTGGATCGCAAATGGCCCAAGCCCGTAATGGCCGGTGACGGCATCCTGATAGGCGACCTTCTCCTTGACGAAGCTCACCAGGTAGAGATGCACCTTGCTCGCCGGCATTCCGGCAGCGGCCGCGATGTCGCGCAGCGGCAAGGGGCCGTTCGCCGCCTCCATCGCGCGGATCACCTGGAAGCCGACCTCGATCGACTGGATTCGGCGCTGTGCCGGTTCCTCGGACCCGTTTCCCTTTCGCGCCGCCATGCCTCTGTTCCTCGCTTTGCCAGTTAGTTACCTTGGAACGGGTTCATGGTCGAGCGGTGGGATCGCTGCCGGCTCATGGAATGGGCCGCCCGCAGGTTCGCCTTGTGCCGGGGTTTGTTCTTGGTTACCTCGCAGGCAGTATATCGAGAAGGATGGGCAGGATGCACGAAGACGGGGGCGAATGGGCGATCTTGCAGCCGCGCGCCATGTTTTATCTCAATCAGGCCAACCACGCTGTGCGGACCCGGCTTGAGGCTGCGCTCGCGCCGCTGCAGATGACCGCCATCCAATATACGGTCCTCAGCGTCATCGGCAGCCGGGAAGGGCTGTCTTCCGCCGAGCTGTCGCGCCGCTTCTTCGTCACGCCGCAGACGATGAACGAGCTGATCGGCGGCCTTCAGCGGCGAAACCTCATCCTGCGCAAGGAAGACCCGGCGAACCGCCGCATCCTGCGGATGCGCCTGACCGCGGAAGGGCGGCGCATGCTGCAGGCCTGCGACGATGCGGCCGACGCGGTGGAGCACGACGTGTTCAGCTTTCTGCCGCCGGAGAGCTACGAACAGTTCCGCAGCCTGTGCCGGCTCGTGGCACACGAGCTTCGCCAGCGCGAGGAAACGCAGAAGGGCGAATAGGAGCGCAGACCTGCAAAGGGCGGTGGAGCCGTCTCTGTTCATCCCGATTTCACCCGATCCGAAACCCGGCAATCGCCAACAAACGTCCAAAAGCTGTGTCGATCGTCCCATCTCCAAAGTGCCGCGGGCGGCAACTTCGGGACATCCAGCCAACGCAGTGGACTCTGCGCTCATGACTCCGCGCGGTTGAGGAGGATAAGTTCAAGCGCCCGTATGCTGGGTCCCCGAGAGACCCGCTGCAGCGTCTCTCAGAAGAGAGGAAGACCGAGATGTCGACTGCGAATGCGGCTTCAAAAACCGTCATGCAAAGGCTTCTCGACGGTGTCGAAAGAGTGGGGAACATGGTCCCTCACCCGGTCGTCATCTTTCTCATCCTGATTGCGATCGTCATCGTCTTGTCTGCGGTGCTGAGCATGTTCGGCGCAGCGGTGAGCTTCGAGCGCATCAATCCGGACAGTCACGAGATCGAGATTGCGACCACGGAGATCCGCAGCCTGATCAATGCGGACGGCATTCGTTTCATGTACGAATCGCTCGTTCCCAACTTCATGGCGTTCACGGCGGTCGGCTTGATGATCGCGGCGATGATCGGCGCTGGTGTAGCGGAGGAATCCGGGCTGGTCACCGCGCTGATCCACAAACTCGTCGCGGTCTCGCCGCGCTGGGCGCTCACCTACATTCTGGCCTTTGTCGGCATATTGGCCAGCATCGCCGCGGATGCGGGCTACCTCGTCCTCATCCCTCTCGCGGGCATCGCCTACCTTGCCGTCGGCCGCCACCCATTGGCCGGCCTGGCGCTGGGATTTGCCGCCGTTGCCGGCGCCTTCACCGTCAATATGGTGATAAAGCCGCTCGACACCGTCCTGGTCGAATTCACCAATGATGCGGCCCATCTCGTCGATCCCGGCAGGTCCATCGGCCTGGCGTCGAACCTCTGGTTCTCCTTCGTCTCCGTGCTGTTTCTGACGGTCATCATCGCCTTCATATCCGATCGCATCATCGAACCGCGCCTTGGCAGTTTTCATCCCGAGCGTGCCTCGGAGGGGACGACGACAGACCAGAGCGCCATGCTTGGCGAACAGGAATCGCGCGGCCTGCGCTACGCAGGCTTCGCATTGCTCGTGCTGGTCGCGGTCTTCTGCCTGCTGACGATCCCGTCATGGGGACCGCTGCGAAATCCGACCACCGGTGAACTGATCGGCAATTCGCCCTTCATGGGTGGGCTCATTACGCTCATCGTCCTCATGTTTCTGGTGACGGGCTGGGCTTATGGCATAGGTGCGGGAACCCTGCGTACCCTGACGGAGGTGATCGGCGCGATAGAGAAGTCGATCAAGAATATGGGCGGCACCATTTTCCTGTTCTTCGTGCTGAGCCAGTTCGTTGCCTATTTCACCTATACGAACATTGGCACGGTCATGGCCCTCAGCCTCTCCGGTGCCCTGCAGGCGGCCAATATCGGAGCGCTGCCCCTGCTGATCGGCTTCATCGTCGTGGTCGCGATCATCGATCTGCTGCTAACCGGGGCAATCGCCAAATGGGCGATTTTCGCGCCCGTCTTCGTGCCGCTCCTGATGAAGCTGGGCGTTGAGCCCGAAGCGGTGCTGGCGGCCTACCGGGTAGGCGATTCTCCGATGAACGCGATCACGCCGCTCAATGCCTATTTCGCGCTGGTCGTCGGATTTGCCCAAAAATACGACAAAACCGCAGGCGTCGGCACGATCGTATCGCTGATGCTTCCCTACGTCCTGTGGATGTTCGTGCTGTGGACGGGTCTCTTCGCAGTCTGGCAGATGATCGGTCTGCCCTGGGGGCTGTGACCGGCCGAAGCTGAACGATGGTTCTCAATAGGATGGAATCCCATGAGCACGCTCGCTATTCCGCTGGATGTCGCTGCCGCCGAGGAACACCTGATGCGTTTCCTCTCGGTGGAGGGCGTGACGGGGCAGGAGGCTAACATCGCCGCCGCGGTGAGCGACGCGCTGAAGAAGATCGGCGTGCCGGCCTCGTCCATCCGCTTCGACGATGCAAACAAGCGCATCCCGCTGCCGACCGAAACCGGCAACCTGATCGTCGACCTGCCGGGAACGCGGCCAGGGCCGCGGCTTCTCTTCTCCACCCATCTCGACACCGTACCGCTTTGTGCCGGCGCAAAGCCGCGGCGCGAGGGAGATCGCATCGTTTCGGATGGCACGACGGCGCTCGGCGGCGACGCACGCACCGGCGTAGCACTTCTCGTCGTGCTTGCCGAAACGCTGATCAAGCACAAGCTCCCGCACCCGCCGATCACGCTGCTTTTCACCGTTCGCGAAGAAAGCGGCCTGCACGGCGCCCGCGAGTTGAACCCTGCCGAGCTCGGCGGCGCTGCAATGTGCATCAATGTGGACGGCATGCTCGCCAAGGATCTGATCGTCGGCGCGGTGGGGCAGGAAAACTGGGAGGTCGAAATCACCGGCAAGGCGTCCCATGCCGGGGTCGCACCCGACCAGGGCATTTCAGCGACGATGGTGGGGGCCATCGCGCTTGCCGAAGCGCGTAGCGCCGGCTGGTTCGGCAAGGTCGTGAAACCCGATGGCCGCGGAACCAGCAATGTCGGCATCTTCGGCGGCAAGGGCGACAAGCCTGCGGGCGAGGCGACCAATGTCGTTACCGACTACGCCTTCATCAAGGGCGAGGCGCGCAGCCCGGATCTGGCCTTCGCGGCCAAGATCGCCAATGGCTATAAATCGGCGTTTGCGAAAGCGCAAAGCGAGGTGAGGGATCATGAAGGCGGCGAGGCCGAGCTGAAGTTCAGCCATGTCACCGCCTATCCGCCCTTCGAACTCGCCGAGGATGCGGCGGTCGTGAAACGCGCCACCAGGGCGCTGAAGCTCATGGGCATCGAGGCTAACCTCCTCTTCTCCAATGGCGGGCTGGATGCGAATTGGCTCGACAAGCATGGCATCCCAACCGTCACCATCGGTGCGGGTCAGGCAGAGATCCATACGATCAAGGAATATGTGAACCTCGCTGAATACGAGAAGGGTTGCCGCCTTGGCATACTTATGGCGACGCTCGAAGATTGAGCATGGCGTCGGCAGCATGAGGAAGTAAGCGATTGAGCCCGATAGCCTACACTGCCACGATCATCGCCGCGATCGTCGTCCTGTTCGTCTGGAACAGGCTGCCGGTCGTCGTTGTCGCCATGGCGACGGCGCTGGCGCTCTGGGCAACCGGCGTCCTGACGATCGACCAGGCGCTTGGTGGCTTCGGCGATCCCGCGGTGATCTTTATCGCCTCTCTCTTCATTGTCAGCGCTGGCCTCGACATATCAGGCGTGACTGCCTGGGCCGGACAGCTCTTGATCCGTGGTGCGGGCGAAGAGAGCCGCACTCGCCTGCTGATGCTGATGATGAGCATGGTCGCGCTCCTGACGGCACTAATCAGCGTCAACGGCGCCGTGGCCGCGCTCCTGCCGGTGGTGGTCGTCATCGCCGTTCGCCTGAAGCGGAATTCCGCGCAGCCGCTCCTGCCGCTCGTCTTTTCGGCGCATGCCGGCTCGAAACTGGCTTTGACCGGATCGCCGGTGAACGTCTTGGTCTCCGACGCAGCCAGCGACGCGGGCGTGGGCAGCTTCGGCTTCTTCGAATTCGCTCTCGTAGGCCTGCCGCTGCTGGCGGGAACGATGGCGATCATCATCCTGTTCGGGAAGAAGCTGCTGCCTGAGCGGAACGGCGCGACCATGCCTGCCGACTTCAGCCAGCATGCGAAGACGCTGGTTGAGCAATATGGCCTGGCCAGCGGCGTCTATCAGATGCGTGTGCGCGCAAGTTCGCCCTTTGTCGGCATGCCCGCATCCACGATCGAATTGGCGGCCTATCCCGGCCTGAAGCTCGTCGCCGTTCAGGACGGCGAGACGGCCAGCCCGTTGCGCAGGTCCGCGATCGCGGAGGGCGATCACCTGTTGTTGCGCGGCGATGCCGAATCGGCGGCCGCCTTCGCGGCGGACAAACACCTCGCATTCAGCGAGTCTGCTCCTGCGGGGCAGGGCGAGGAGACGCTGTTCAATCGCAGCTCGGGCCTCGCCGAGGTGGTGATCCCGCCGCGTTCGGGCCTTATCGGGCAGAACGTTTTCCCCGGGATGGTCACCGAGAGCGGCGACCTCATCATCTTGGCGGTGCAGCGTGCCGGTGAGGAGATTGCCGCCACCAACGCAACGCGCGATGCCGGAGGCATCGTGTTGCGGGCAGGCGACACAATGCTCCTGCAGGGAACATGGAAAGCCCTCGACCATCGCCTCCAGGATCCGGATGTTCTGGTGGTGAATTCGCCTGAACTCGTTCGCCGCCAGGCGGTGCCGATGGGGCCGGGCGCCCGGCAGGCCGTCATCATCCTGATCGCGATGGTCGTGCTCCTCGCGACAGGCATTGTCCCACCGGCGGTGGCCGGCCTGCTCGCCGCCGGCGCGGTCGTCCTGTCGAGGATCATGAGCATCGAGCAATCCTACCGGGCTATCGATTGGACGACGGTGATCCTTGTCGGCGCGATGATGCCGCTGTCCACCGCCATGGTCGAGACCGGCGCGGCAAAACTGATGGCCGAGCAACTGGTGGCGCTCGTCGGCGATGCGGGCCCGATCGCCCTGCTGGCGGGCCTGTTCGTGCTGACGGCGATAATGGGGCAGCTCATCAGCAATACCGCCACCGCCCTCATCGTGATCCCGATCGGGACGGCGGCCGCGCTGGCAATGGGCATCTCGCCCCGGCCGGTGCTCATGAGCACCGCCGTAGCGGCCGCCGCCGCATTCCTGACGCCGATTGCAACGCCCACGAACCTGATGGTGATGGGTCCGGGTGGCTATGCTTTCGGTGACTACTGGAAGCTCGGCCTGCCCCTGCTGATCTGGTTCTTTGTCGTGGCCGTCTTTATCGTGCCGATGATCTGGAGTTTCTGACCGGTCATCGGCACCGCCGATCCGCACCGCATAGCCCGAACCTTCAAACTCGATCCACCCCGGCACCGGCATGGCGGGCAGGGGCTGTCCGCTATTCCAGCCGCTGGCGGTCATCGGACAAGCTCGGCCGATGACCGTAGCAAGCCCGGTATGCTTTCGAGAAGCTGGAATAGCCTTCGTAGCCGACACGTCTGGCAATCTCGCTGATGGAAAGCTGGCCTTCACGAAGCAGGGTCTGTGCCTGCTCCATCCGGATCATGAGCCCGTAGTGATGCGGGGTGGTGCCGAACATATCCCGGAAGCCGTTCGTCAGATCGTTCCGGTTCAATCCGACGCGCGAAGCGAGTTGCTCGATCGTGGGCGGCCTGTAAATCTCCCTTCGGTAGATGGAAGCGGCGCTTTCGATCGCATGGGATTTGCTCGCCGATGTCAGGATGCGGACCGGGCGCTGCGCCCCGAGCATGTTTATCTGCGATACGATATCGCAGATAAACTCGATGGTCTTGGCCTTGATGTACAGGGACCTGAGGGGTTCGGGAAACTTGCAGGTGATCAGTTGATCGACGATCGAGATCGTGGTGGCTGAGTTGGGCAGGCCCAGTGCTTCGACCATGCCGGCATCGCTGGTGAAGATCGGTCGATATGCGGCGGGAACGGCGTCGACATTTACGCCGAACTCGTCGAGCAGATATTGCCGTTCGCAAGCGACGAACAGTCCACGCAATTTCGTCCCCGCCTCATTGTCGACAACCGAGCAGGGCGTATTGGTGACTTGGATCAGAGCCGGGCTCACAAGGTCGGTACGTTTCCCGACCCAACGGTTATAGGTGCCCTTGATGATGACTTGGATGCACACCAATCCCCTTCTCGCCATCTGCAGGCGGTAGGGTCGGCCGGCCTCGAAGTTCATTATATGGAGGAAAAGCCGGTCCTCCACGCGATGATAGCCGTGTTGGTTCGTGAGGAAGACATCTTCGGTAGGACCGAGCGCCTCGCTGCTGCGCACGAAGTCCCGCGTCAGGAGCTCGCTCCTTACCTCCTGCAAATCAAGCGTCAAGAACTTGCGCATGCACCCTACAGAGGCTTGATGTCGAATCGTCGAACACAGCGCGTCGACCATTGACGTAGGGATACAATAATTTCTCATCGGCTATGTCAATTTGTCATGCCAAAGGCCTCTGCATCTGGAGTCCGGTGAAACGAGCCTCCATGATCACCGTACTCCGAAAGAGCGGCAATTTGGAGGCGACTAGATGTATCAGGAGTCTGCGCTACAACCACTCGAGGACCACAAGCGGAGAGGCGGGAGCTTCTCTTCGTCTCTCGATCTTTCAAACTGTGATCTGCCGGCTTTCGATCAATTCGAGGCTTTCCGGTCTACCTATCGAGGCGTGATGGACGTCTCGATGGTGGCGAGCGACCTTCAATCCTTTCCGGCCCGCCAAACGGTTTGGAACCTGGACAGACTGGCGCTTATGCGAACGAAGCTTCCCGGCATTGGTCATGCGCACCGCCAGAAGCATCTGAAGAATTGCGCGCTGGATCACTGGTATATTTTTCTGCCAGTTCGGTTCCGATCGGAATTCGATGATGAGTATGAAGCCGATGTCCGGCGTCAGCACTGATGGGACCAAATCGGCTTAACTGAGAACGGAGGATTTTTGGTTCATCGTAGCCTTTCAAAGGAGCGAAGATGAGACAGAAATCCGGAACCGGGAAAGCGCCGGCAGAGCAGGTCATCAAAGA
>DATMGE010000054.1:0-53996 GCA_035555795.1 Rhizobiaceae bacterium
CGCGCCTTCGTCGACCACACGCTCGGCCGCGCGCTCTATGCGCAGGGCATCGCCGAAAAAGACCCGGCCGTGATGCGCCGCGCCGTCGAGGCCTATCGCGCCGCGATCGTGCCGGAAGCCGCCGATGAGCGCTGGGGCACCTATCTCGTCGCACGCGCCAATCTGGCGCTCGCCTGCATCGAACTCGACAGGATGGAAGCCGCGCCGGAACTCATCGAGGAGGCCGTCTCGCAACTCGATGCCTATCTGGCGGAGGAAAAGGACGAGGCCGGCTGGCTGCGCAATCAGCGCCGCCTCGCCGAATCGCTGACGAAGCTCGCCGATGGCGGCCGGCATCCGCTCTACCGCCGCGCGGCGACCGCATGGCGCGATCTCGCCGCCCGCACGCCGGCCGATGCCGAAAAGGCCGACATGGCCTGGTTCCGCGACAGCGAGGCATCGGCCCTCCAGAACCTCGTCGCCTATGGCGCGGAAGCCGGCCTCGGCTTGAAGACGGCGGAGGTCCTGCGCGAGGCGACCGATGCCTATGCGCAGGCGGCCGCCCTCTATGGCGAGGTGGATGACAGCGAATCATGGCGGCGCGCCATGGAAAACCGCGCCGACCTGTTGCGCAACGAGGGCGCGCAGACGCGCAACGCCGAGACGCTGCGCGGCGCGGATCGCGTCTATGGCGAACTCATCGACACGCTCGTCGATCCGGCCCTTGCCGAAACCCGCCGCCGCGTCTTGCTCGGGCGCGCCAACAATCTTTCGCTTCTCGGCAGCACCGAGCGCGATACCGTAACACTCGACCGTGCCGTCGCCCTCTTTGCCGAAACGCTCGGCGGGACGGGCGAGAAGGCGACGCCTGAGGAATGGGCGCAGGTCGTCACCTTCGCCAACACGCTCGTCCAGCGCGGCCTTCCGGCGCGCGAGCAGCCATTCTTCGCCCGCGCCGCGGCGATCTTCGATACGCTGGGCGACGGGGCCGGCATGCCGCCTGCCGACCGCGCATGGCTGCGCAACAGTCAGGCCGATGCATGGCTCAGCCATGGCTATCCGGGAACCGACACGGCTATCCTGAAACGCGCGCTTGACGCCTATCTCGACGCTGCCGCCGTCTATAACGAGACGGATTTCCCCGACTATTGGCGCGGGATCGCCGTTGCCGTCGCCAATGCACGCGCCCTGCTGGGATCCCGCACCGGCGACGTGCCCGTCCTGGAGGAAGCTATCGGCGAATTCCGCCACGTCCTCGCGCGGACCGCCCGCGAAGCCGACCCGCAATTATGGGCCTACGCGGCCAACGGCCTGAGCTTCGGCCAGACCGCGCTCGCCCGCAACAACGGGCGTGCCGATCTCGAGGAAGGCGTGCGCATGGCGCGCACGGCGCGCGACATCTATCGCGGCCTGCCGGACAAGGAGGTGGAGGCCGCCGAGGCCGAAGATTCGCTGTGCGGCGCAATGACCGAGCTCGGCGCTGCCCGCAAGGATCGCGGCATGGTCACCGAAGCGCTCGCCATCTGCGACAGCGCCATCGGCGTGCTGGGCAAGCGGCGCATCGTTCTGCCGGATCTGATGGACAACCGCACCCGTGCGGCCGAGCGGCTCGCGGCGATGAAATGACCCGTCCGGCCGCCCGTTTCACTGCCCGGCGGCCACAATCTCCACAAAGGTGTCGCAGTTGCGTTCTGCGGGGTTCCATCCCCCGCCGCTCTCCCCTATAGAACCCGCCTAGCCTGACAGAATAATCGAGCTTGTCCCGGCCGGGCCTCTCGCCGCATGCGCCAGCATGTCCGTCGAGATCTGCCCGGCGCTTGGCGCAAGCCCAAAATAGCGGATGTCCCCATGCCGAAACGCACCGATATCAAGTCGATCCTCATCATCGGCGCGGGACCGATCGTCATCGGCCAGGCATGCGAATTCGACTATTCCGGCACACAGGCCTGCAAGGCGCTCAAGGCCGAGGGCTACCGCATCATCCTGGTCAACTCCAACCCGGCCACCATCATGACCGATCCGGAGCTGGCCGACGCGACCTATATCGAGCCGATCACGCCCGAGGTCGTCGCCAAGATCATCGCCAAGGAGCGGCCCGACGCGCTCCTGCCCACCATGGGCGGCCAGACCGCGCTCAACACCGCTTTGTCGCTTCGCCGCATGGGCGTGCTCGACCGCTACAATGTCGAGATGATCGGCGCCAATGCCGAAGCCATCGACAAGGCCGAGGACCGCGCCTTGTTCCGCGAGGCCATGGCCAAGATCGGCCTGGAGACGCCGCGCTCCATGCTCGCCAACGCCACCGAGGTGAAGGACGCCGACCGCAAGGCCCACGAGGCCCGCCGCGCCGAGCTCAAGGCAAATGGCGGTTCCGACGCCGAACTGGACGCTCTCGAAACCGAATGGAACCTCGGCGAAGGCGACCGCAAGCAGCGCTATATCAGCCATGCCATGGGCATCGCCGCGCAGGCGCTCGACGTGGTCGGCCTGCCCGCCATCATCCGCCCCTCCTTCACCATGGGCGGCACCGGCGGCGGCATCGCCTATAACCGCGCCGAATTCTTCGACATCATCAATTCCGGCCTCGACGCCTCCCCCACCACCGAAGTCCTCATCGAGGAAAGCGTTCTCGGCTGGAAGGAGTATGAGATGGAGGTCGTCCGCGACCGGGCGGACAATTGCATCATCATCTGCTCCATCGAGAACCTCGACCCGATGGGCGTCCACACGGGCGATTCCATCACCGTCGCGCCGGCGCTGACGCTGACTGACAAGGAATACCAGATGATGCGCAACGCCTCGCTCGCGGTGCTGCGCGAGATCGGCGTCGAGACCGGCGGCTCCAACGTCCAGTTCGCCGTCAACCCGGCAGATGGCCGCCTCGTCGTCATCGAGATGAATCCCCGCGTCTCGCGCTCGTCGGCACTTGCCTCCAAGGCCACCGGCTTCCCCATCGCCAAGGTCGCGGCGCGCCTCGCCGTCGGCTACACGCTGGACGAGCTGGAGAACGACATCACCGGCGGCGCCACCCCCGCTTCGTTCGAACCCTCCATCGACTATGTCGTCACGAAAATCCCGCGCTTCGCCTTCGAGAAATTCCCCGGCGCGGAGCACACGCTCACCACCGCCATGAAGTCGGTCGGCGAGGTCATGGCCATCGGCCGCACCTTCGCCGAATCGCTCCAGAAGGCCTTGCGCGGTCTGGAAACCGGCCTCACCGGCCTCGACGAGATCGAGATCCCCGGCATCGGTTCCGGCGACGACCGCAATGCGATCCGCGCCGCCCTCGGCACCCCCACGCCCGACCGGCTGCGCATGGTCGCGCAGGCCATCCGCCTCGGCACCTCGCTGGACGACGTGCACCAAATGTGCCGCATCGACCCGTGGTTTCTCGAGCAGATCGCCGCCATCATCGCCATGGAGGAGCGCATCCGCGAGCACGGCCTGCCGCAGGATGCCGAGAACCTGCGCATGCTGAAAGCGTTCGGCTTCTCCGACCAGCGCCTCGCCTCATTGACGAAGACCGACGCACAAGCGATTCAAAAGGCTCGCCATTCGCTGGGCGTGCACCCGGTCTACAAGCGCATCGACACCTGCGCGGCCGAATTCGCCTCGCCCACCGCCTATATGTATTCCACCTACGAGACGCCCTTCGCCGGCCACGTGGCCGACGAAGCCAAGGTGTCCGACCGCAAGAAGGTCGTCATCCTCGGCGGCGGCCCCAACCGCATCGGCCAGGGAATCGAGTTCGACTATTGCTGCTGCCACGCCTGCTACGCGCTGGCTGATGCCGGCTATGAGTCCATCCTGGTCAACTGCAATCCCGAGACGGTCTCGACCGACTACGACACCTCCGACCGCCTCTATTTCGAGCCGCTGACGGCCGAGGACGTGCTGGAGATCCTGCGCGCAGAACAGGCATCGGGCCAGCTCGTCGGCGTCATCGTCCAGTTCGGCGGCCAGACCCCGCTGAAGCTCGCCGAGGCACTGGAAAAGGCCGGCATCCCCATCCTCGGCACCAGCCCGGACGCGATCGACCTCGCCGAGGACCGCGACCGCTTCCAGAAGCTGCTGCACAAGCTCAACCTCACCCAGCCGAAGAACAGCATCGCCTGGTCGGTCGAGCAGGCGCGCGTGGTGGCCGGCGAGCTCGGCTTCCCGCTGGTCGTGCGCCCCTCCTACGTGCTCGGCGGCCGCGCCATGCAGATCATTCACAATGAGGGCATGCTGCAGACCTATCTGCTCGACACCGTGCCCGGCCTCGTGCCGGAGGACATCAAGCAGAAATATCCGGCCGACAAGACCGGCCAGATCAACACGCTGCTGTCCAAGAACCCGCTTCTGTTCGACACCTACCTGTCGGGCGCCATCGAGGTCGACGTGGACTGCCTCTGCGACGGCGAAAACACCTATGTCTCCGGCATCATGGAGCATATCGAGGAGGCCGGCATCCATTCGGGCGACAGCGCCTGCTCGCTCCCCGTCCACTCGCTCCCGCGCGACACCGTGGCCGAGCTGGAGCGCCAGACCGCAGCCCTCGCCAAAGCGCTCAATGTCGGCGGCCTGATGAACGTGCAATATGCCATCAAGGACGGCGAAATCTTCGTCCTCGAAGTTAACCCGCGCGCGTCCCGCACCGTGCCCTTCGTCGCCAAGACCATCGGCGCGCCGATCGCCAAGATCGCCGCGCGCATCATGGCCGGCGAAAAGCTCGATGCCGCCTTCGCCAATTATGGCGAGAAGCCCGATGCCAACAGCCTCGGCCATATCGCGGTCAAGGAAGCCGTCTTCCCCTTTGCCCGCTTCCCCGGCGTCGACACGTTGCTCGGCCCGGAGATGAAGTCCACCGGCGAGGTCATGGGCCTCGACCGCGACTATGCGCTGGCCTTCGCCAAGAGCCAGCTCGGCGCGGGCGTCGACCTGCCCCGCGCAGGCACCCTCTTCGTCTCGGTGCGTGACGAGGACAAGGCCGGCATCCTGCCTTCGGTGAAGCGCCTGGCCGATCTCGGCTTCCGCGTGCTCGCCACCGGCGGCACCCAGCGCTTCCTGGCCGAGAACGGCGTCGCGGCGGAGAAGATCAACAAGGTGCTGGAAGGCCGCCCCCACATCGAGGACGCCATCCGCAACCGGCAGGTGCAGATCGTCTTCAACACCACCGACGGCCAGAAAGCCGTCTCCGACTCGAAGTCGCTCCGCCGCGCCACCCTGATGCAGAAGGTGCCCTACTACACCACGCTGGCGGGTGCGGCCGCCGTGGCCGAGGCCATCGCCGCCCTCAAGGCCGGTTCGCTCGAAGTCCGCCCGCTGCAAAGCTACTTCGCCGCGTGACCGAAGAGATCGACTTCACGCCGCCCGAGCCCGTCGCGCGCAATGCCGCACAAGGGCTCGAATGGCGTGAACGCTACGGGCGCGGCGGCACCGAAATCGGCGTCGCCCGCGCCCGCGAACTCGTCGCCCGCCGCCCGCTGACACCCGAAACCATCCGCCGCATGGTCAGCTACTTCGCCCGCCACGAAGTCGACAAACGCGGCCGCAACTTCTTCAACGACCAAAACCCTTCCGCAGGCCGCATCGCCTGGCTGCTCTGGGGCGGCGACGAAGGCCGCGCATGGGCGGTGGATATCAAGGGGCGGGTTGGAAATGGCGGGCATATTTGAGGCCGAATGCACAGGCCTCACCACGCTTGCGGCTTTGCGCCCTAAAGCTGTCGGTCCATCAATGCGTGGATATCCGATATGGGGTGGAAAGCTGAATGGCAGGTTTCGGGCGACTACGCCGCGAAGCTGCCCTTGCCGAGAATCAGGAATCGACGTTGGCATTTTGGAATGATCTGTGGGATTTTTTGCGGCATCGGGCTTCCGCTTCTGAAACAACATTCAGCCGGGAAAGGAAGTTTGAATGAGAAGGGTTTTAAGTTTTTCCGAGATGCTGCGTACCTATCGTCTGAAGGGGCGGACGCTATTAGCGCTTCTCCAAAAGGGCGATGACATCACGCTCCGTTTCGATCTTTACCACTGCGACGATCCAGACCGATGCGAAGACGGGATCGAATACCTACTCGACGTAGCGGTCTCCCGTGAGCAGTTTCGAATACTTGATGGTGCCGGGGAGTGTCTGCATGAGAAATTTTCCGCCGACCTTCTTGCTGCGGAGATATCCGGCAATGAACTTCGACTGGTCGCCGACTGCACTTTCTACGTGTCAAGGAATCGCGACGTCGTTACGATCGCACTCACCGGCGGCGAGGCCGCACTCAAGGAATACCCTCCGGAAAAGTGGGCTGAAGCCCGCAATACTTCCTGTTACGCGTAGCTGGAATTTCGGCGAGAACGGTGAACACAGAAGCAATCGACGGACCACACGGAAACAGGTGTTTTGAATAGACGCACCTTGCTCGCCATAGGAGTGCTTGGAATGACGGGGCCGATGTCTGCTCGGGCAGCAGCCATGTTGAAAGTTCTGTATCAGGGCAACCTCTTCGCCGATTATTTCCAGATATACCTGCGTGACGAAGCCCATCCCGATTTACCCGCCGACTACACCGATGACGTGATCGCTCAACGCCTCATGGCCGGCCCGTATGCGGTCATTCTCCACACAGCGCGCAATATGACAGTGCCAATCCGAGTCGAATGGCACGACGAACGCCCCAGCCTCAATCTCGATCTCTACCAGCATGTTGTCGAGGCCCAGTTCGATTGCCCCACGGGCCAACTCGTGCTGGCTGGTTTGACGGATTACGACCCCGCTGCTCCGCGATTGGCGGTGAAAGCAGGGCCGATCGGCGTGCGTGTCAGCTTTTCCGGCCTCGACACCGTTACCGAAGACGGCCTGGAAGGAGATGACCAGTACCTGGTTCAGCTCTGGCCGGGAGCTGAATCAAAAGGCATGCGCGTGTTGAAGGCATGGTCCGGCGGATAGTGTCCAAGGTTTTGGGATAAATCAGCGCTAACTCCGCTTGGCCAGAAGTTGCTCTTCTCGATCGTGACATGGCAAGGAGGCTGTGGACGCTCCAAGGAAAAGGCCTCCCTCAGCTTCTGCGATGGACGCCCACCTACCAATCCTTCGGAAGCTGGGGAGGTCGCGCGGTCAAAACTTCGACGCAGAGGTCATCACCAGCAACCAGATAGTGCTGAAACGAGTATTCTTGCGCACTGACTGTACTTATAAATTCGCTACGATACGGGCTGTGATCAACCGTGTAGAGGACGCCGATCGCAACGGCTTCCCTCTCGCGAACAGACCAATAGTGCAGAAGATCGCGCTCCTCCTGAACACGGTAGGCGAGAGGTACGTCGAACCTGATCACGTTTTCTCCACCGCTCCTCTCCACGGTGACAAGAAGCGAATAGTCCGTTTCGTACCCACAGTTGATCGCTATGATCTTCCCGAGCCTGCGGTCTCGATCATAGCCGCCATCGTTCAAAAGTGTGAAACCGGAAATCGCGTTGAGCATGTCGGCCAAGTGCCTGTTAGCTTGCTGTGGCAATTGCGCTAAACTGCGCGGCGGTTGTCGCCAAAAATCCCGAAGACTGTCCGAATACCCCTGAAGGGTTTCCGAAGTTAAGGCGCCACCCAGTTTTGGGATAGTCTACCCGAAACCTGCGTGGTCACAAGACAACAGCGACCTGCAATATCCGCTCTTAGCGTCCTCGCCTCTGCCATGAACGGCCGATATGGCGTCGAAACCTGCCGCTGCATCATCACGGCAGGAGCCGCTGGTTTCGTCAATTGAGCTCGCTTCTTCCGGCCCAAACACGCCTTTCACATCCAATTCTATCCCCGCCCTCCCCACCTCTCCTATCATCACCGCAGCTTCTTTCGCGGGAGCGCCGGTCATGACGGTGATTGCGCGGGAAGAAGCCGGTTCTCGTCGCGCCATCTAACGTGGATGGATCGGCGGGCCGGAGATCAGTCGTGAAGGTGGCGACTTTTGCGAATTGCCGGCGCCCGTGGTGACACGGCCGCCGGTGAAGAGAAGCGGGCCGGAAGGCAGCGCTCGGCCGCCACCGGATGCCGAAGGCCACAAGGCCGGAGGGCATCCAGCCGCGGGACTCATTCCCCGCGACCCTCCGGTAAATGCCGGGCGGGTGGCCGCAAGGCCGCACGCAAAAACACTCAGATGAGCGACCTTCGGCCGCCCGTCTTCCCACCTTCCGCGTGCGAAGGTGCGTTCTTCAGGCAATGGCCAGACGGGAAACCGGGCGTGGCGATGATCAATCGCGGCCTTAGGCTGAACGCCCGGCCGGCGGCGGGAACCTCGCCATTGCATCGCGACCTCCGGGCGCGGATAGTTGCAGCGCAATCAGGGAGGCCCCGGCGATGATCACCGAATTCGTTCTGTTCGACGTGCCGCGCGACATGACGCGCGAAAAGCTCATGGAGGGCATCCGCTCCGTCACCGGGAAATGGCGCAAACATCCCGAGCTGGTGCGGAAAACCTTCGTCTTCGATAAAGAAGCCAGTCAGGCCGGCGCCTATTATCTCTGGAAGAACAAGGAGGCCGCGCTCGCAGCACACGATCAGGCATGGCGCGACAATCTCATGCGCCTCTATGGCAGCGTGCCGACCATCCGCTTCTTCGACACGCCGGCCATCGTCGACAATGCGCTGGGCGAAGTGATCGAGAGCTGAGCGCCGCCGCTCCAGGCTGGTTTTCTTAGCCGCATTTGTGCGACGCCAGACGATGCCGTCTGGCTGCAAAATGCTCTAATGCCCGCCCTTGGCCTTGCCGCCCTTTTCGGCAGCGGCCTTTTCGTCCGCCGCGCGCTGTGCCTTGGCATTGGCGCTGGCCACCTCGCTGAGCATGTAGCCGCAGGATTTCTCGTCCAGCGTGCCAATGCGCCGGTTGGCGGCTTCCCAGGAAAGGTTGGCAAGCACGCCGTCGGCGCGCGCCTCCGCCTCTGCCGCTGCCTTCAGCGCGCCGACCCGCACGCGGCCGCAATCGCGGGCGATCAGCACCGAAAGCGCATAGGAATGCGTATAGGTGCTCTCGGCCACGATCTCCGGCGGCAGCGCCAGCGCCACCATCGTGCCGTGGCCGCCCTCGCCTTCCGCCTCGCCACCTGCGGCCGCATGGTCGGCGACGGCTTCCGGCGCCATGAAGACGGTCCAGCCGGCAAAGCCGCCGCCCGCCAGCAGCAGCGGCGCGAGCGCCAGCATGGCGAGCTTCAGCTTGCTGCGTTTCTTTGGCGCCGGCGGCTGGTCGGCATCCGGCGTGGCGGCTGGTCTGGCTGTCTTTTTCCCCATGCCGAGGCTTGAAGCATGGCAGCGGTTAAAACCGCGTAACGGTCAGCCCTGTTCGTCGGCCTCGGCCGCCGCCACGACGATCGCCGCCAGCAGTTCGTGCAGGGCGTCGCGATGGCCGGTGCGGGCCGAGGGCGCGCTGTCGTCGGAGGTCATGGCAACGGTGAGGCCGAGAGAAGGCACGACATAGATCATCTGGCCGCCGAACCCCCAGCCGTAATGCACGTCGCGCCCGGCTTCCTCGCGCAGGAACCAGCCATAGCCGTAGCCGTCGCCGGTGAAGCGCGAGGCGGTGCGCGGCGTCCACGATGCGTCGATCCATTTCTGCGACAGAACCTGCGTGCCGTCCGGCGCCTTGCCGCCATTGCGGTAGAGCTCGCCGAAGGCCAGCAGCGAGCGCGTCGTCATGGCCATCTGGTTGCCGCCGATATGGATGCCCTGCGGATCCCGGTCCCACGATCCGATGCGGAAGCCCTCGACCGGCCCCAGCCAGTCGCGCGCCAGTTCCAGCGTCGAGCGGCCGCCGACCCGCGTCAGGATCGCCGACAGGAGATGCGTCGAGCCGGTCGAGTAGAGCATTGCCCCGCCCGGCTCGTCGTCGAAAGGCATGGCGAGCGCGGCGCGCACCCAGTTGGGGCTGGCGATCCAGCGGCCGTAATTCGGGCCGGACGTGCGGCCGAGCCCCGCCTGCATCGACAGGAGGTTGCCGATGGTGACCTGACGGAGGCGCGGATCGGCATTGGCGGGCAGGTCGCGTTCGAGAAGCGGCGCGATGCGCTGGTCCGGCCCTTCCAGCAGGCCCTTGTCGATGGCGATGCCAACCAGTGCCGAGACGATCGACTTGGAGGCGGACTTGATGTTGGTCGAACCGTCCGGCGTGTGGCCGCGATAGCCCTGCTCGGCGATCACCTCGCCATTGCGCGCCACCACCACCGCCTGAAGCTGCTCGATGCGCTTCGCTTCCTCGAGCAGGCCGCTCACGCGTTGCGCGAAACCTTCCTGCGCGGCGGCGGGAAGGCAAAGAAGGACGAGGAAAAGGAAGGGAGCGAAAAGCGTGCGGATCATGGCGGCAGAGTCGCGCGCGCGGCGGTCGAAATCATGACCGCCGGCGGGCACAACCTGCATCCTCACGCCATCGTGACGCGCCTTAGCGAAGGCCGGTCGCCTCCAGCAGGCCCTTGCGCTTGGCATCGTAATAATAGCCGCGTGCATAGAGCCGCACCGCCTGGTCGTGGTTGCCGTCGGCGACGAGATACGCACCCTTGAGATATTTGCCGGCATATTTGAGGTTTGTTTCGGCGTCGAGCAGTCCTTGCGGCGGGCCCTGATAGCCCATGGAGCGCGCCGTGGCGGGCAGAATCTGCATCAGGCCCCAATAGGGGCCGTTGCGCGCGGCGGGGTTGAAGGTGCTTTCGCGGTTCACCACCCGGCGCAGCAGCGTCTCCGGAATCTGGTGCACGCCGGCATAATGCGAGATCAGCCGGTCGAGCTCGGGGCTGCGGGCGCTCACATTCTGGATGGGAAAGCCGCCCTCGATGAGCGCCGCCGCCTTCGGCCCCTGCGGCGTGGTGCCGGCATAGCCGGAGGGCACGAAAGCACTGTCCGAGCCCGCCAGCAAAGCTGTCTGCACGCCGGGAAGCGGTGCGGTCGACGGGGCGGCGGCTGTCATCGCGGCGACGGCGGGAGCGGATGGCGCGGCCGGCGAGAACGCAGGCAGCACCGCGACCTGCTCCGGTAGCGTCGGATCATTGGCGACAGCTTCGAGCTCAGCCGCAAGATTGATGCCGCCGCCGGTCGAGGTACAGCCGTAGAGGGGAAGAAAGAGGGCAACAGCCCCGAGCGAAACCAGACAACGAATTTGTGGCCGCATCCTGCATGCTCGCAAAATTGATCTGTCCCGCCGCTCGTTTCCTTACATGAGCCATGCCGGCCCGGCAATTCCTTTCCAAATGGTAATCGAAATTGTGAGATCGAGGCCAAGTTCTTCTTTTGTTCGCAAAACGCCGATGCTATACTCCGACATGATGAGCGAAAACGGACAGATCGAGCTCGCGACGGAACTGGGCGTCTTCTTCCTCGGCTGGAACGAGCGCGGCATAGACCGCATCATCCTGCCGGACCTGACGGAGAAGTCGCCGCTCGGAACCGGCGATGCGGGCGATACAGCCGCGCTTCCGGATTTCGTGGAGGACGCCTGTGCACGGATAAAGGCCTATGCCGCCGGCGCGCGGGATGACTTCGCGTCGGTTCCGGTCGATCTGTCGGGTCTGGATGCATTTCGCCGCGCGATCTACGAAACGGTGCGCAAGGTGGGCTGCGGCGAGACCGTGACCTATGGCGAACTGTGCCAGCGCGCCGGCTTTCCCGGCAAGCCGCGCGAGACGGGCGCAGCACTCGGCCGCAACCCCGTGCCCCTCATCGTGCCGTGCCATCGCGTGCTGGCCGCCGGCAACCAGCCCGGCGGCTTTTCCGCGCCGGGCGGCGTCGCCTCCAAGATGCGGTTGCTCGCCCATGAAGGGGTCGACCTCTTACCTCCCCCGCCGGCGCAGGCCGCATTTGTTTTCTGAGCATATGCTTATATGGATACTTGCGGTTGCACGCGAATTGTACCGTGGCATAATCGAAAGCAAGTGATTCGTTACTAGCAAATCCAGCAAAAGCTGTGAAGCGGCTTTGCGTCCGGAATTGTGTAGACGAAAGAGTAGAGTGTTTCCGCGGTTCCATGAAACGTGGAAATGCTCGACCCGAAAGGCAGTCCCAGGTTCCCATCAAGTCTTGTGATTTCAACCTGCACGCCAGCTGGCGTGCGGAAGCCTGTCTTCTTGCGCCATGATCGGGGGGTCAAATGCGCTACTTGCTCAACGAGAACGCCAAGCGGCGTCTGACGGAACGCGCACAGCTTTCCGTCGCGGTCGATGTGCTTCTGGCAAACGGCATCGCCGTGGATGAGGTCGCGCCGCAGCTCTGCCGGTATTATTATGTCGACATCGACCTGTTGAACGAGGTGCTCGCCGCGGTGCCGCCGACGCCCGCGACTTCGGGCGTCTCGCTGCGCTGAGCGGCAACGGCCAGCCGCTTGCCGGTTTCCCTGTCGAACAGGTGGGCCGAGCCCGATTCGATCGCCAGCGGCAGCATGTCGCCGGCCGCGATCCGGGCGCTGCCCGGCAATCTCGCAATGATCGCACGCGAGCCTGTTGCCGCATCGGCCAGCCTGCCATGCGCCAGCGTATCCGCGCCCAGCGTCTCGACGGCCTCGACCTTGAGTTCCAGTTCCACCGCGCGATCTTCCGCCAGCGCGAGATGTTCGGGCCTTACGCCGAAGGTGAGTGGGCGGCCCGCTGGCACCGGCGGCAGCGCCACAGACCTGATCGTGCCGCCATCCGGCAGGAGGAGTTCTCCGGGCGCGCCACCTTCGGCGACAACGAGGTTCATGGCCGGCGCACCGATGAAGCCGGCGACGAAGATGCTGGCCGGCCGCTCATAGATGTCGAGCGGCGCGCCGATCTGCTCCGCCACGCCCCCATTCATCACCACCAGGGTGTCGGCGAGCGTCATCGCCTCCACCTGGTCGTGGGTGACATAGATGCTGGTGACGCCAAGCCGGCGCTGGAGGTTCCTGATCTCGACGCGCATCTGGCCGCGCAGCTTGGCGTCGAGATTGGACAGCGGCTCGTCGAACAGAAAGGCCTGCGGGCTGCGCACGATGGCGCGGCCCATGGCGACGCGCTGCCGCTGGCCGCCGGAAAGCTGGCGCGGCTTGCGCTCGAGCAATGCGCCAAGCTCCAGCGTGGCCGCCGCCTCGCGCACGCGCCGCTCGATCTCGCCCTTCGCCATGCCGCGGTTGCGCAGGCCATAGGCCATGTTGTCGTAGACGCTCATATGCGGGTAGAGCGCGTAATTCTGGAACACCATCGCAATGTCGCGTTCGGCCGGCCCCAGCGTGTTGACCACCTTCGGACCGATCGACACATTGCCGGACGAGATCGTCTCCAGTCCCGCAATCATCCTGAGCAGCGTGGACTTGCCGCAGCCCGAAGGACCGACGAGCACGCACATGGCGCCGTCGGCAATGTCGATGGAGATGCCTTTCACCGCCTCGACGCCGCCCGCATAGACCTTGCGCACATCGGCAAGCTGGATCGTCGCCATGCCTATTTCTCCGTCTCGACCAGGCCCTTGATGAAGAGCCGCTGCATGAGAATGATGACCAGGACCGGCGGCAGCATGGCCAGCACCACCGCCGCCATGACGAAGTTCCATTTCGGATCGGCATCGGCATAGGCCGCCATGCGCTTTATGCCCATCACCACCGTGTAGTAGCGCGTCTCCGTGGTGACGAGCAGCGGCCAGAGATACTGGTTCCAGCCATAGATGAAGAGGATGATGAACAGCGCCGCGATATTGGTGCGGCTGAGCGGCAGGAGGATGTCGAAGAAGAACTTCACCGCTCCCGCCCCGTCGACGCGCGCTGCCTCCATGAGTTCGTCCGGCACGGTCAGGAAGAACTGGCGGAACAGGAAGGTGGCGGTGGCCGAGGCGATGAGCGGCAGCGCCAGGCCGGTATAGGAATTGAGCATGCCGAGATCGGCCACCACCTTGAAGGTGGGCATGATGCGCACCTCGACCGGCAGCATCAGCGTGACGAAGATGATCCAGAAGGCCAGCGTCCGGAACGGGAAGCGGAAATAGACGATCGCATAGGCCGAAATGATCGATATGGCGATCTTCCCGATGGCGATGGCCATGGCCATGATCAGCGAGTTGAGCAGCATGGGCCACAGGGGCGGCGCGCCTGAACTGGTGAGGCCCGAGCCGAGCATGGCGGCGTAATTGTCGAGCGCATGCGGGCCGGGCAGCATCGGCACCACGCCGGAGAGGAAATCCGCCGGCCCGTGGGTCGAGGCGATGAGCGCGATATAGACCGGCAGCGCCACGATCGCCACGCCGACGATCAGGATCAGGTGCGACAGGAAGGTGAGAAGGGGATTCCGCTCGACCATGGCGCCCTCAATACTGCACGCGCCGCTCGATCCAGCGGAACTGGATCACGGTGAGCAGCACGACGACGGCCATGAGCACCACCGACTGGGCGGCCGAGGAGCCGAGGTTCAGCCCCAATACGCCATCGGCATAGACCTTGAAGACCATGATGTTGGTAGCCTGCGCCGGCCCGCCGCTCGTGGTCGCGTCGATGATCGCGAAAGTGTCGAACATGGCATAGACGATGTTCACGACCAGCAGGAAGAAGGTCGTGGGCGACAGAAGCGGGAAGACGATGGTGCGGAAGCGCTTGAACGGCCCTGCCCCGTCGATCGCCGCCGCCTCGATCAGCGAATGCGGGATCGCCTGCAGGCCGGCCAGGAAGAACAGGAAATTGTAGGAAATCTGCTTCCAGCTCGCCGCGATGACGACGAGGATCATCGCATCGGTGCCGGAGACCGTGTGGTTCCACTTGATGCCGAAGACGGACAGCGCATAGGCGAGAATGCCGATGGTGGGATTGAACATGAACCACCACAGCACGCCGGCGATGACCGGCGCCACCGCATAGGGCCAGACCAGCAGGGTGGTGTAGAGGTTGCGCGAGCGCAGCATGGCGTTGACATTGACCGCCAGCAGCAGCGACACGCCCATGGAAAGTGCTGCCACCGAAACCGCGAAGACGGCGGTGACCTGAATGGAGTTCAGGTAGTCGCCCTGGTCGAGCAGGCGCAGATAGTTGTCGAACCAGATGAAGGTCGAGCGGAAGCCGAACGCATCCTCGCGCAGGAATGAACTGCGGATCGCCTGCGCCGCCGGCCACAGGAAAAAGATCGCGGTGACGGCGAGTTGCGGCGCCAGCAGCGCATAGGGCAGCAGCTTGTCGGGGAAGATCGTTCGCTTGGTCTGCATGGAAGTGACGAGGAAGGGGCCGCGCGTTCACGCGGCCCCTCGCCTCATGTCCGGTCAGTTATTGGCCGCTTCGAACTCGCGCAGGATCTTGTTGCCTCGCTCCACGGCGGCATCAAGCGCTTCCTTCGCGGTCTTGCTGCCGGCCAGCAGCGCCTCGAACTCGTTGTCGATCACGTCGCGCACCTGCGTCAGGTTGCCGAAGCGCACGCCCTTGGAATTGGCCGAAGGCGTGCCGCGGGTGATCTGCAGGATGGAGATGTCAGAACCGGGGTTCTTCTCGTAATAGCCCTGCTCCTTGCCGAGGTCGTAGGCGGCATTGGTGATCGGCAGGTAGCCGGTGAACTGGTGCCAGTCGGCCTGCACTTCCGGCTGCGACAGATAGGTGAAGAACTTCGCGACGCCCTTGTATTCCTCGTCCGAACGGCCGTTGAGCGTCCACAGGGTGGCGCCGCCGATGATCGAGTTCTTCGGCTCTGCGATCACGTCGTCATAGTAGGGCAGCTGCGCGAAGCCTACCTGGAAGTCCTTGGCGTTGGCGACAACGCTGGCGCGCGAGGCCGAGGAGCCCATGAAGATCGCGCATTCCTGCGCATAGAATTTCGGCTTGGCATCCGCGCCGCCGGCCGGGCCGGCATACTGGAACAGGCCCTCGTCAGACCACTTCTTCAGATTGTCCCAGTGGCGCACCTGCACGTCGCCATTGAAGGTGAATTCGGTGCCGAGGCCGCCGAAGCCGTTCTCCAGCGTGCCGAAGGGCTGGTCGTGGAGCGCGGAAAGGTTCTCCGTCTGCACCCAGGACATCCACTCCGTGGTGATGCCGCATTTGGCGGCGCCCGACGTGGTGATCTTGCGGGCGGCTTCTTCCATCTCGGCCCAGGTCTTCGGCGCGGTTTCCGCGTCGAGGCCGGCCTTCGCGAAGACGTCCTTGTTGTAATACATGATCGGCGTCGAGGAATTGAACGGCATGGACAGGATGTTGCCGTCGGTGTCGCTGTAATAGCCGACCACCGGTGCGAGGAAGCTCGAAGGCTCGAAGGCTTCGCCCTGGTCCGCCATCAGCTTGTAGACCGGATAGACCGCACCTTCGGCGGCCATCATGGTGCCGGTGCCGACCTCGAAGACCTGCACGATCGCCGGCTGCTGGTTGGCGCGGAAGGCCGCGATCGCCGCCGTCAGGGTCTCGGCATAGCTGCCCTTGTAGACCGGCACGATCTTGTAGTCGGCCTGCGCTTCGTTGAACTTGTTGGCGATTTCCTCGAGCTTGGCGCCAAGCTCGCCGCCCATCGCATGCCACCACTGGACCTCGGTGACGGCGAATGCCGGGGCTGTCGAAAGAGCGGTGAAACCGGCCAGCATGGCCGTCGCAAGAATTGTACGCTGCATGGCGTGTCTCCTGATCGTGTGAAATCCTGATCAGGAGCGCAGGTAGATGCGTGCTGTTACAGCCCGACGATGAATTCATTACAGTTCCGTGACTGCCCACGGATAGGATCAGCCGGCCAGCACCACGACATTGTCGCCGCTGACGGCGGGCGGGCGGATATAGCGCGGACGCAGTTGCACATCGGCGCCGGCGAGCGCGGGCGTGCCGAGGGCAAAGCCCTGTAGATATTGCGCGCCTGCATCGACCGCGTGCTCGATCTGCGCCTGCGTCTCGACACCCTGTACGAGGACCTGGCCGCCTCCGGTCTGCAGTGATTCGAACAGGCGCGGCAAAAGCCGCAGCGCCGCGCGCTCCTCGCAGACCCGGCGGAACCAGCCGCCATCCACCTTGACGATGTCCGGCGCGACCATCTCGATATTGCGCAGATTGCCCGGCGCGTCGGCGAAATCCATCGCGATGCGCACGCCGAAGGAGCGCAGGCGCCCGGCCAGCCGCGTCAGCGCCGGATGATCGGCGCAATGCGCATTGCCCAGTTCGCAGACGATGAGCGAAAGGGCGATCCCCTCATCGCCGAGGCCGCGCACCGTGGCACGCAGGCGCTCCGCCAGCGTCGCGGTCGTCTCGGCATGCCCGGCATCGGCATTGAGGAACAGGCGCAGGCCCGCCGGCTCGGCGAAACGCCAGTTGCGCAGGTGCAGAAGCTGGCAGAGCGCATCCACGAAGGCGCGGTCTGCGGCCGGCACGGCGTGGAAGAAATCCGTGGGCGACACCGCGGTGCCTTCGCGCGTGGGCCGCACCAGCCCTTCCAGACCGACGGGAACCAGCTTGTGGCCGAAGCGGCAGAAGACGGGCTGGAACGCCGAACGCAGATGGAAGCCTGCATAATGGGCGATGCCGAGGCCAATCTCGTCGAGGGAGATGAGGTTTTCCGACCCGTCCATATCAGCCCCGCCTGCCGAAGGGAGGGCGCGAGGGGCCACGCCGCTTCTGTCCCGGCGCGGGCTCGTCGGGCATGGGCGCCGGCTCTTCTTGCGCCGCCGGCGCGACCGGCATCGCCACGGTGCCGAATTCCGCGAAGCTGGTCGGCACGAGTTGGGGCCGGGCGAGCACATAGCCCTGCACCATGTCGACCCCGCATTGCTCGGCTAGTTCGAGCTGCCACGGCTCCTCGATGCCCTCGAACAGGTTCAGGATGCCCTTGGCGCGGAACTCGGCCACCATCGCGGCGAGCAGTGCATTGCCCGGCTTGGTGTTCATCAGCCGCCCGATCCAGTGCGCATCGAACTTCACAATGTCGGGCTTGAGGTCGTTGATGCGCTGGATGCCCGAATCCTCCGCGCCATAATCGTCGATCGCGATGCGGAAGCCGTTGTCGCGCAATGCCTGGACGAAATTGTAGAGGGCGCGGCTGGAAGCCGTCGGCTGTTCGGTGACCTCGCAGACGATGCGGCCGGGCGCGATGCCGGCCTCGTCCAGCACGCGCCGCATGTCGCGCAGAGCCGCCTCGATCAGTTCCCGGTCGGAGAAGAGCGAGGGATCGAAATTGAGGAACAGCGCGGCGCGCCGGTCGAGAACCCTGCCTGCATTGATGAGATGCAGCGTGCGCGCCAGCGTTTCCACATGCATGCGGTCGGACGCGGGGACGCTGGCGAAGAAATCGGGCGGTGAAATGCTTTCGCCATCGCGTTCAGGCCGGATCAGTCCTTCGAAAGCGGCAACCGACAGCCTGCCGCCCTCGCCGAAGGCGAAGATGGGCTGGAACGCGCTGCGCAGCGCCAGAATGCCCCACATGCCGCTGGCGGTGCCATCGGCATGCCTGATGATGTGAGCGGGGCTCACGCTGCGCGACAAATTCGATCTCCGGCGAAAATGATATGCTGACCTGACTATTGGCAGCCAACGCTTTATCGCCGGTTAAGCCACGTCGAGGTGTATGCGTGACCAGATGCGGATTTTCTGACTGTTTTCCTTGCGGAACCGGATACGATCGGTCAATAACCCGCGCGGTCGATAATGACCTTATCCCGACTGGAGCTCGAAGAATATGGCCTTCATTGCCGATGCCCTTTCACGCGTTAAGCCCTCCGCGACCATCGCGGTTTCGCAGAAAGCGCGCGACCTGAAGGCGAAAGGCCGCGACGTGATCGGCCTTGGTGCCGGCGAACCCGATTTCGATACGCCGGACAACATCAAGAACGCAGCCATCGAGGCGATCCGCCGCGGCGAGACGAAGTATCCGCCGGTATCCGGCATCGCGCCGCTGCGCGAGGCGATCGCGGCGAAGTTCAAGCGCGAGAACAATCTCGACTACAAGCCCGAGCAGACGATCGTCGGCACCGGCGGCAAGCACATCCTCTTCAACGCCTTCATGGCGACGCTGAACCATGGCGACGAGGTCATCATCCCGCGTCCCTACTGGGTGAGCTATCCGGAGATGGTGGCGATCTGCGGCGGCACCTCGGTCTATGTCGAGACGTCGATCGACAATGGCTTCAAGCTGACGGCCGAGGCGCTGGAGCGTGTCATCACGCCGAAGACCAAGTGGCTGCTGATGAACTCGCCCTCCAACCCCTCGGGCGCGGCCTATACGCGCGACGAACTGCGCGCCATCGCCGACGTGCTGCTGAAGCATCCGCATGTCTGGGTGCTGACCGACGACATGTATGAGCACCTGACCTATGGCGATTTCGTCTTCACGACGATCGCCGAGGTGGAGCCGGCGCTCTACGACCGCACGCTGACCATGAACGGCGTGTCGAAAGCCTATGCCATGACCGGCTGGCGCATCGGCTACGCCGCCGGTCCGGTCCAGCTCATCAAGGCGATGGACATGATCCAGGGCCAGCAGACCTCGGGCGCCTGCACCATCGCGCAATGGGCATCGGTGGAAGCGCTCAACGGTCCGCAGGACTTCATCACGAAGAACAAGGCGGTGTTCCAGAGCCGGCGCGACCTCGTCGTGTCGATGCTGAACCAGGCGCGCGGCATCGTGTGCCCGGTGCCGGAAGGTGCGTTCTACGTCTACCCGTCCTGCCAGGGCCTGCTCGGCAGGAAGACGCCCGGCGGCAAGGTGATCGAGACCGACGAGGATTTCGTCACCGAGCTGCTGGAGGCCGAGGGCGTGGCGGTGGTGCACGGTTCGGCATTCGGGCTCGGCCCGAATTTCCGCATCTCCTACGCCGCCGCCGACGACCTGCTGGAGCAGGCCTGCGAGCGCATCCAGCGCTTCACCGCCTCGCTCGTCTAGAGTAATTCCAGCAAAATGCGCAGCGGTGCGTCCGGAATTACGTAAAAACAAAGAGTTAGAGCATTTCCGCGATTCCATGAAAAGCAGAATGCTCTAACAGGCCGTCGTGGGACTACGAAGCCGCCGTGCCTCCGGGCGTGGCGGCTTTTGCATTTCAGGTAGCACTGCCAGCCCGCTCCGCTAATATCGCCATCAGGCCCGGGAGGAGAACCGCGGGCCACTCGCAACGCGGCCGGGCGCGCGGCGCACCCGGAGCGTCCACACGGGAGGTTTGCAGTGAAGAATGTCGTTTTCCTGAGCGTCGCGCTTGTCGCGGCGGGCGCAATCCTGCCGGCGACGGCGCAGAATATGAGCAGCTTCAGCGACATGCCCGCCGATGCGGTGCGCCCGACCGTCGCCAACCGCATGCCCTGCGCAACGATCGCCGGCCGGGCCTTTGCGGATGTCACCCTGATCCAGGCCACCGCATATGAGGCGACCGCCGACCTGCCGGCCTATTGCCAGATCACCGGCTATATCAGCCCCGCCATCCGGTTCGAGATCACCCTTCCCGACCGTTGGAACCGGCGGCTCTACATGTTCGGTAATGGCGGCTGGGCCGGCGAAAACCTCGCTGCCCCCTCGCGCATCGCCACGCGGGATGCTGCACTGTCGCGCGGCTTCATGACCGTGCAGCAGAATTCGGGCCACGACGCCGCCACCTACCGGCTCGGCGACTTCGCCCACAACAATATGGACCTGCTGGTCGACTACGCTTCGCGCGCCGTCCACGTCACGGTCAACACGGCCAAGGCGATCGCCGCTACCTATTACGAGCGTCCGCCCTCCTTCTCCTACTGGGCGGGCTGCTCCACCGGCGGGCGGCAGGGCCTGATGGCCGCGCAGCGCTACCCGGCCGATTTCGACGGTATCATTGCCGGCGCGCCGGTGCTCGCGCTCACCGACACCCAGCTCTGGGGCGTCCACAATGCGCAGGCGCTGAACAAGGCGCCGATTTCGGTGGCGCAGCTTCCCGTCCTCGCCAAGGCGGTGATGAACAAATGCGACATGATCGACGGCGCGCAGGACGGGCTGATCGCCGATCCGCGCAAGTGCGACTTCGATCCAGCCGCCGACCTTCCCGCCGATGCCGGCTTCACGCCGGAGCAGGTCGAGACGCTGAAGGCGCTGCACGAGGGCGTGAAGGTCGATGGCGAGACGGTGTTTCCAGGCATTCCCTGGGGGGTCGAGGGGCTGACCGCGAAGGACGAAAGCGGCTGGCATCTGTGGCTGGTTTCCGAGGACGGGCCGAGCCGGCAGCTCCTCTACGGCGAGACCTTCCTGCACAACATGCTGCTGCTGCCCAAATCCGGCAAGGATATCGATTGGCGCAGCTTCGACATCGCGGCCAACTATAAGGACACCGGCCTGATCCGCTCCATCGTCGATGCGACCAATCCCGACATGTCGGAGTTTGCCAGCCGCGGCGGCCGCATCCTGGGCTATTTCGGCTGGTCCGATCCTGCGCTCAATCCGATGATGAACGTGAACTTCTACGAGCAGGTCCGCGAGACCATGGGCGAGGAAGAAACCGCGGATTTCTACCGGCTGTTCATGGTGCCCGGCATGTTCCACTGCACCGGGGGCTACGGCACCGACCAGTTCGACGCGGTCACCCCGCTGATCGATTGGGTTGAGCGCGGTATCGCTCCGGAGCAGATCATGGCGAAGCAATCCGAGCCGGCGCGCAGCCGCCCGCTCTGTCCCTATCCGCAGGCCGCCGCCTATGGCGGCAGCGGTGACGTGAACGACGCCGCGAACTTCTCCTGCGCTGCGTCCGACTAGGACGCAATTGGCCGCATGGCGGGACCGTCCACCGGTCCCGCCGATAGAGATGAGGCGGCGAAGGACTATTCGCCGTCGTCGGGTATCTTGAGCTTGTGGCCGCAGGCCTTGCAGAACACGGCATCCGGGTCGTGCCGCTGCAAGGCGCATTCCGGACACGGGAAATACACCTTGTTGGGCCGGAAAAGCGCCTGCGCCAGCCGCACGAACAGCGAGATGCCGACGATCATCGCGGCAATCGAGGTGAGCTTGCCCCACGGCCCCGGCAGCACGATGTCGCCGAAGCCGGTGGTGGTCATGGCGGCAACGGTGAAATAGAGCGCATCGACATAGCCGCCGAAGCCGCTGCCGTCGCGGAAGAAGCTCGTATAGATGAAGCCCGTCACCACGAAGAGGAAGGTGAGGAGGTTCATCACCGCATGGACGGTGTCGCGCCACTCGCCATAGCCGGCGCGCTCCAGCGGCCGCCACAGCATGCCGCTTCGCGAGATCGTCCACAGCCGCAGGATGCGCAGGAAACCGAGATTGGCGAGCGTGTCCGGCAGAAGCAGCGTGACGAAGATGAAGATGTCGACGAGCGCGGTCGGCTGCCTGATCCAGCGCTTCATGTCTGTCGAAGCCAGCGCCCGCGCGGTGATGTCGACGAAGAGGAAAGCCGCGACCGAATAGTCGATCCAGAGAAAGGCGGACCGGCCGGCAATCACCGGCGATATGACGAAGAAGCCGATGATCGCCAGGTCGAGCACTGCAATGGAAAGCTGGAACCGCAGCGCGGCGCGAGACTGGCCGTAATAGACCCGGCGCAAATCGTCGCGCAGGCGCTGGAAGCGGGTTTCCGCCTGTTCGGCCGGTACCGGACGCGCCATCAGCCGGCCCGTCGCTCCGGCCATGACGAAATCACGACAGTTTCGTGACGGTCGCGCCAACCAGTTCTTAAAGGGCTGCCCCTATCGTGCGCGCAAAACAAGAAGAGGCGTTGCATGGCTCTCATATCGGCGATCCAGGGACAGAATGGCCGCATCTACCTGCTGACGCAAGCATTGCTTGGCTGCGCGCTCGTCTTCGCCGCTACGGGAAACCTGATCGGCGAGCGCAGCGCCGCCGTGGGATGGGCGCTGACGCTGTGCATCGTGGCGCTCGCCTTCGGCATGGCGGCGCTGTCCTATCTTCGCCGCTCGCTGCAGCACAAGCTGCACCAGGCCTCCACGGTGGAAGCGTCGCGCCAGCGCATCATCGAGAGCGATGCGCTCACCGGCGCCATGAGCCGCGGCCATTTCCTTGCGGAGCTCGGCCTGCTTCTCGGACCCGCCTTGCAGCCGAACAAGGCAACCCTGCTCCTGGTCGATCTCGACTATTTCAAGCAGCTCAATGACAGCATGGGCCATCGCCTCGGCGACACCGCGCTGCGCCATCTGGTGCGCAGCGCCCATGAACTTTTTCCTGGCGCGCTGATCGGCCGCCTCGGCGGCGACGAGTTCGCCATCGCGCTGCGGAGCGACGAACGCTCCGCCATCATCACCGTTGCCAACCGCCTCATCGAAGCGTTGCGGCGCGGCATCGAGCACGACGGCAACACGATACCGCTGAGTGCATCCATCGGCATGGCGCTTGCGCCCGTCCACGCCAATGACACGGAGGAGCTCATCCACCGCGCCGACCTCGCCCTCTATGACAGCAAGGCCAATGGACGCGGGCGCGTGACGGTGTTCGAGGATGCCTTCGTGACCGAGATCCGGCGCCGGCGCTATCTCGAACGGGAACTTCGCGCCGCTCTGTTCATGAACGAGCTCGAACTCCACTATCAGCCGATCGTGGATCGGGACGGGCGGCGGACGGGCGTAGAGGGGCTGGTGCGCTGGCGCCATCCGGTGCGCGGGCTCATCTCGCCGGCGGAATTCATTCCGGTCGCGGAGCGTTCGACGCTCATCGACCAGGTCGGCGCATGGGTATTCCGGCGCGCCTGCCAGGACGCGCACCATTTCGACGGCCAGCGCGTCTGCATCAATGTTTCGGGCGAGCAGCTCAAGCGCAACGAGATCGTGCAGATGGTCCAGCGAACCCTGACCGAGACGGGGCGCGATGCGAGCCAGTTCGTGCTCGAAATCACCGAAACGGCTGCGATGTCGTGCACTCCCGAGGTGTTGGAGCGCCTGCACCGGCTGCGCGACATGGGCTTTCGCATAGCGCTGGACGATTTCGGCACCGGGCATTGCGGCTTCAACTATCTCCAGTCGCTGCCCATCGACACGATCAAGATCGACCGCAGCTATGTGCGCGACATTTCGCGCCAGGGGATCGCCCAGATCTTCATCGCGGCGCTGGTGCAGATCGCCAGGGTGCGCGGCCTGACGATCGTGGCGGAGGGCGTGGAGAATGACGAGGAATTCATCCTCGCGCGCGCCGCCGGATGCACCCGTTTCCAGGGCTATCATTTCGGCAAGGCGCAGCCGCTCGCGCAGCTCAGGCAAGGCAGCCCCGCCCCGCAACTCGCCAGGAGCGCCTGACCTTTCAATCTTGCGGCATTCCCGCTGCCGTGACACGATGCCCCTTGGGAATGGCGATACGCAGATATCGCTCCCGCGCGACGGCCGCATGGCCGGCCGCCGCTCAGCGAAGCCCGGCCCGGGCACGTCAGAGAGGAGGTCGCAACCATGGGAAAACGCGCAGGAGAGCGAAGCAAGGGACCGAAATGCGTCGCCATCATCGGTCCCTTCGCAACCGGCAAGACCACACTTTTCGAGGCAATCCTTGCACGCACCGGCGCGATCGCCCGTCAATCGGCGGTCGGCAGCGGCACGACGGTCGGTGACAATTCGCCCGAGGCCCGCGCCCATGCGATGAGCGTCGAGGCCACCTTCGCCACGACGGACTTCATGGGCGAGGAAATCACATTCGTCGATTGCCCCGGTTCGGTGGAGTTCGCCGGCGAGGCCGACGCCATCCTCGCCGCCTGCGATGCTGCGGTCATCGTCACCGAGGCCGACGAGAAGAAAATCCCCGCCTTGCAGATGATCCTGCACCGGCTCGACGCGCTGCAATTGCCGCGCATGATCTTCCTCAACAAGATGGACAAGGCCACGATCGGCGTGCGCGACACGCTGAAACTGCTTCAGCCGGTCAGTTCCATACCCCTGCTGCTACGCCAGATCGCGCTGCGCAAGGGCGGCATCGTCATCGGCTCGATCGATCTGGCGCTGGAGCGCGCCTATATCTATCGCGAATATGCCGAAAGCACGGTGGCCGACATTCCCGGCGACGACAAGGCGCGGGAAGTGGAAGCGCGTTTCTCCATGCTGGAGAAGCTTGCCGATCACGACGACCAGCTGATGGAACAGTTGCTGGACGAGATCGAGCCGCCGCGCGATGCGGTTTTCGACGATCTCGCCGCCGACCTGCGCAATGGCGCCGTGACCCCGGTGCTGATCGGCGCGGCCGAAAAGGGCAATGGCGTGCTGCGCCTGCTGAAGGCGATCCGCCACGACGCGCCGGATGTCACGCTGACGCGGGAACGGCTCGGCCTCACGGCGGGCTCGGGCTCGCTCGCCCAGGTCATGAAGACCTTCCATACGCCGCATGGCGGCAAGCTTTCGGTCAGCCGCATGCTGGCGGGCAAGCTGGCGGATGCGGATGAGGTCACTGCCTCATCCGGCGCAAGCGGCCGGATCTCCGGCCTCTATCGCATGGTGGGACGCGAACTGACCAAGATCGCCAATGCCGGCGAAGGCACAGTCGCGGCGCTGGGAAAACTGGACGATATCGCGACGGGGGAAACGGTAGCCACCGGCAAGGCCGCACCCGCCGCCCTCTGGCAGGCCGACAGGGCAAGCCCCGTCTTCGCCGTGGCCATGCGCCCGCGCGAGCGCAAGGATGAGGTGAAGCTCTCGGCCGCATTGCAGAAGATCGGCCAGGAAGACCCCTCGCTCGACATCAGGCAGGACCAGGAAAGCAGCGAGACGATCGTTTCAGGCCATGGCGAGATGCATCTGCGCGTCGTCGTGGAACGGCTGGAGGGCCGCTACCAGATACCGGTCGAGGCGCATGCGCCGTCGATCCCCTATCGCGAGACGATCCGCAAGAGCGTCAGCCAGCGCGGGCGCCACCGCAAGCAGTCGGGCGGCCACGGGCAGTTCGGCGATGTGCTGGTGGACATCAAGCCCCTGCCCCGCGGCAGCGGTTTCGCCTTCACCGACACGATCAGCGGCGGCGTCGTGCCCAAGCAGTATATTCCCTCAGTGGAGGCAGGCATCCGCGACTATCTCAAGGCCGGGCCGCTCGGCTTTCCGGTGGTCGACCTGGCGGTCAATCTGGCGGACGGCTCCTACCATACGGTGGATTCGTCCGACATGGCCTTCCAGCAGGCGGCACGGCTGGCGATGAAGGAAGGCATGGCCCAATGCAGCCCCGCTTTGCTGGAACCGGTGATGAAGGTGGAGATCTACACGCCATCCGACGCCACCGCGCGGGTGACGGCGATGGTTCCGCAGCGGCGCGGCCAGATCCTCGGCTATGACGCCCGCCCCGGATGGGCCGGCTGGGATGTCGTGGAGGCAACCATGCCGCTGGCGGAGATGGGCAACCTCATCGTCGAACTGCGCTCGGCCACCGCCGGGGTGGGCACCTACCGGGCGGCCTTCGACCATATGGCCGAACTGACCGGCCGTGCCGCCGACGAGGTGCTGAACGCGCATGGCAAGGCCGCGTGAGGCAGTGTGCGGAATGAGGGCGGGCCTGCCGCGTATTTGTGCAGGTTCGAGCACGCATGCGCGCGCAAGAAGAAACAGGCGCTGAAAAGAAAAAAGCCGGATCATGGGAGATCCGGCTGAGTTTATGGAAGATGCCGTAAAGGCAAAACCTCCAGAGGGGAACACTCGAGGGCGCAAAATGGGAGGAGAACGCGCCCGGGAGTGATTGGGATATGGGCGTTTGCTGCCTGTTTAACAAGCATCAACTTTTGCAAGGCAGCCATGCATTTTTGCAGTACCACGCGGTACGGGTCAAAACGACCAGCCGCGCGCCTTGCCGAGCAGGAAATCGCGGAACACGTTGAGCCGCGCCTGCCCCTTCATCGCATCCGGATAGCAGAAATAGGTGTCGAAGGATGGCATTTCGGTCTCGGGCAGGAGCAGCACGAGCTTGCTGTCCTTCTCGATGGCGTAGTCGGGAAGAATGGCGATGCCGGCGCCCAGCTCCACCGCCAGCTTGATCGACTGAATATTGGTCGTCTGCAGGACCGGCGTACGGCGGGAGCCCTCCGGCCGGCCGGCAATCTCCAGCCAGTTCATATCGGCCAGATGGGCGGGAACCGGCTCGCCGAAATTGACGATGCGATGGCGGTCGAGATCGGCGATGGACGACGGCTTGCCATGCTTGTTGATGTAGCTGGCGGAGGCGTACATGTGGAAATGCACGGTGAACAGCTTGCGCTGGATCAGGTCCGGCTGCTGCGGCTGGCGCAGCCTTATCGCGCAGTCCGCCTGGCGCAATGTCAGGTCCAATTCCTCATTGGCGAGGATAAGCTGGATCTGGATGTCGGGATACATTTCCAGGAATTCGGGGATGCGCGCGGTGAGCCAGGCCGTGCCGAGGCCGACCGTGGTGGTGACGCGCAGCAGGCCCGACGGCCTGTCCTTCGCCTCGGTCAGGCGCAGCTTGACGCTTTCCAGCTTCATCAGCACGTCATGCGCCGTGCGATAGAGCATCTCGCCCTGCTCGGTCAGAACGAGGCCGCGGGCGTGCCGGTGGAAGAGCGGCACGCCGATATCCTGCTCCAGCGCGCTGACCTGCCGCGATATGGCCGATTGCGACAGATGCAGCGTCTCGGCGGCATGAGTGAACGAGCCTGCCTCGGCCGCCGCGTGGAAGACCCGCAGCTTGTCCCAGTCGAGTGACATGTCATTCCCCTCAGTGGCGGTTTCGCCCGCCTTGCCGCATTGTCCCTACTGTGCCGCTTCCCGGTGAGCCTCGATCTCCGCGAGATAACGTTCCGCCTCCAGCGCTGCCATGCAGCCCATGCCGGCGGCCGTCACGGCCTGGCGATAGATATCGTCGGTGACGTCGCCTGCGGCGAAGACGCCGGGCACATCGGTGGCAGTCGAATCGGGCGCCGTCCACAGATAGCCGTTCGGCTTCTGCTTGAGCTTGTCCTTGAAGAGTTCCACCGCCGGCGCATGGCCGATCGCCACGAAGACGCCGTCGACCGGCATTTCCGAGATCGCGCCGGTGCGCGTATTGCGCAGGCGAAGGCCGGTGACGGATGGCGGCATCGGCGCCTTGGCCGGCTCGCCGGTGATCTCCTCGATCACCGTGTCCCACATCACCGTCACATTGTCCTTCTTCAGCAGGCGCTCGCGCAGGATGCGCTCGGCCCGGAACTCGTTGCGGCGGTGGATCACCGTCACATGGCGCGCGAGATTGGCGAGGTAGAGCGCCTCCTCGACCGCGGTATTGCCGCCGCCGACCACCACGACATCCTTGCCGCGATAGAAGAAACCGTCGCAGGTGGCGCAGGCCGATACGCCGAAGCCCATGAAGGTCTGCTCGGTGGGGATGCCCAGCCACTTGGCCTGCGCGCCGGTGGCGACGACCAGCGCGTCACAGGTATATTCGGCGCCGCTGTCGGTGCGCAGCCGGAAGGGGCGAACGTCGAGATCGACGTCGACGACCAGGTCGTTGATGATCTCCGTGCCCACATGCTCGGCCTGCTTGAGCATCTGCTCCATCAGCCAGGGGCCCTGGATCGGATCGGCGAAACCGGGATAGTTTTCCACATCGGTGGTGATCATCAGCTGGCCGCCCTGCTGCATGCCGGCGATGAGGCCGGGCTTGAGCATGGCGCGCGCGGCATAGATCGCAGCCGTATAGCCGGCGGGGCCGGAGCCGATGATAAGAACTGGGAAATGGCGCGAACTCATTCAGGTGCCTCTCGCTCGGTGTCGCTGGGTTGCACGCACACGGCTTGGGCCGCGCAAACGCGCAGCCGGGAGTTGCAATGATGTAATGGCGACATGCCCTGTTTCGCAAGGCGTCGCCACGCTTTCACACAGCCGGATGCTGATGCGACGTGTATACGATATTGATGCACCCGCATACAAGTCGCGGTGGCTGCCGTTCGGGCGGAATGCTTCATTCCATCCGCGAAAGATTCTACCTTCGGCGCAACACGCCTGAAGCGCGTAGCGATTCTCGCCCGGGCGCATGCGCCGGCGTGATGGAGACAGCATGAAGAAAGCCGTTCTGGACGCGGTCGACTGGAAGATCCTGCATGAATTGCAGGAGGATGGCCGCATGACGAATGTGGAGCTGTCGCGCCGTGTCGGTATTTCAGCGCCGCCTTGCCTCAGGCGCGTCAGGCATCTGGAGGAAACGGGCGTCATCAGGGGCTACAGGGCGCTTCTCAATGCGCCGGCGCTCGGCAAGGAGGTTGTCGCCTTCTGCCAGATCGGCCTGCACCACCAGTCGGAGGCCGAATTGCGGACCTTCGCCGACCTGACGCGCGGCTGGCCCATCGTGCGGGCCGCCTGGATGGTCTCGGGCGATTCGGACTTCCTGCTTCACTGCGTGGCGAGCGACCTCGCCACTTTCCAGTCCTTCGTGATCGAGACGCTGACCTCGGCGCCCAATGTCGACACCGTCCGCACCGCGTTGACGATCCGGCAGGTCAAGGATGAGGGACTTGTGGCGCTTTGAACGCAAAAAGCGCGCGGTCTGCATGAGAGCCGCGCGCTGCGATATTGATCGGACCCGGCTTTTGCCGGGAGGTCAGACGAAGGCGATTTCGAGAATCTCGTAGCCGCGGGCGCCGCCGGGCGCATTGACCTCGATGGCGTCGCCCACTTCCTTGCCGATGAGCGCACGCGCGATCGGCGAGGAGATGGAGATGCGGCCCGACTTCACATCGGCTTCCTGGTCGCCGACGATCTGGTAGGTCTTCTGCTCCTCGGTATCCTCATCCACCAGCACGACCGTCGCACCGAATTTGATCTTCTCGCCCGAGAGCTTCGCCACATCGATGACCTCGGCGCGGGCGATCAGGTCCTCCAGCTCGGAGACGCGGCCCTCATTCAGGCTCTGCGCCTCCTTGGCGGCGTGATATTCCGCATTCTCCGAAAGATCGCCATGCGCGCGCGCCTCCGAAATCGCCTCGATGATCCGCGGACGTTCCTCTTGCTGGCGCCAGCGAAGTTCCTCCTTGAGCGACTGGAATCCGCCAGCGGTCATGGGAACCTTGTTCATTTCGATGCACCTCTTCAATTGCCAAAGCCGCGCGGACAGCGCGGGGGACAAAAAAATAAAACGGCCCAGGAGCCGGAGCTCCGTGGACCCGTTTTCTCGTACGCGAAGCAATATATAGCAATTCGACCGGACAATTCACGTAAAAAACGGAGCTTGCGGCCCATATGCGGCAATATCCGTTTTTGCCGCCTGACTGCCCTGTCGCCGCCGGTGGCCTGCCATTTCGATGCCAATGGCGCATCCGCCGGACGGGGCCTTCTGCTAGCTCCTGAGCCGGAACGAACTCCGAAGCCGCCGAAAGGAACCGCTTGTCCCGCTCCCGCGCCAATCTTCTGCTGCTCATTGCAGGCGCCATCTGGGGCATGGGTTTCGTGGCGCAATCGACCGCCATGGACGCGATCGGCCCGCAGCTCTTCATCGGGCTGCGCTTCCTCCTGGCGACGGTCACGATCCTGCCCTTCGCGCTGCGCGAGGCGGCCCGGGCCGAACGTCCCCTCGCCTGGCACGAATGGCGGAATTTCGGCCTTGTCGGCCTGCTTCTCTTTGCCGGCATGCTGGCCCAGCAATATGGGCTGCAGACCACGAGCGTGACGAATGCAGGCTTCCTCACCGGCCTCTATGTGGTGATGGTGCCCTTTGTCGGCGTGATTCTTTTCCGTCAATGGCCGCATCCGGTGATCTGGCCGGGCGCCATGCTTGCCCTGGCGGGAATCGCGCTGCTGTCGGGCGGCGACCTCGCGGCGCTTACCCGCGGCGACTGGCTGACCATCCTGTGCGCCGTCTTCTGGGCCACGCAGATGGTGCTGATCGGGCGTTTTTCAGTCGTGAGCGGCCGTCCGGTCACGCTTGCCGTGACACAGTTCGCCGTCTGCGGCGTGATCGCCATGGCGGGAGCGCTGGTTTTCGAGCCGATTGCGATGGCGTCGATCCGGCAGGCATGGCTAGAGATCGTCTTCGCCGGCATCGTGGCGGGCGGCATCGCCTTCACACTGCAGGTCGTCGGCCAGCGCTACACGACGCCGCCGCAGGCGGCGCTCTTCCTGTCCACCGAGGCGGTCTTCGCCGCCATTTTCGGCGCCGCGCTGCTGGGCGAGCGGCTGCCGGCATCCGCCCTGTCGGGCTGCGCGCTGATCCTGCTCGCCATCCTCGCCGTCGAGATCGTGCCGGCAATGCGGGCGCGCCGCATCACGCCCTGAAGATGATCGCCGCGCCCGCCGCGATGAGAGTGAAGCCGGCAAGGTGGTTCCAGGTCAGCGCCTCCTTGAGATAGAGCACCGAGAAGCCGGCGAAGACAGCCAGCGTGATGACCTCCTGGATCGTCTTCAGCTCCGCCGCCGAATAGGCCGCATGGCCGATGCGGTTTGCCGGCACCGCCAGCCAGTATTCGAAGAAGGCGATGCCCCAGCTGGCGAAGACCACCAGCCATAGCGGCGAGGCCTTGAATTTGAGATGGCCGTACCAGGCGAAGGTCATGAATATGTTCGACGCGACGAGGAGAAGGATCGGCGCGACTTTCGGCGACAACAGGAGGGACATGGGGAAACCCGATCGTGGAGGATGTCGCCATTTCATCCGGCGGCCCGGCCCTGTCAATCGAGCCGATCGCGCTTGCCGCGCCCGGCTTTTGCTGCACAATGCCGCCAGGAGGCCCGAAAAGGATCGCGTCGTGAAAACGCATGCCGCCAGGGAGTGGGAACTCGCCATCGATCCGGACACGGTCCGGCTGTTCATCCTCAAGGCGCGCGCGCTGGAGGCCGACCTCCGCGACGACTATACCGCCGGCGGCGAGCATGAGATCGAGCTGAACGACGAGACGCATGACGGCCATCAGCATGACGGGCTGGTCGAGGAAGAGAGCGAGGACCTGACCGGCACGGAACTGCGCGAGCTGATCGGCGACCTCAATGTCGACGAATGCGCCGACCTGATCGCGCTCGCCTGGCTGGGACGCGGCGACTTCACGCTGGCCGAGTGGGAAAAGGCGGTCGAGGACGCCCGGCAGCGCGGCCGGCGAAAGGCGGCGAACTATCTGCTCGGCATGCCGCAACTGGCCGAATGGCTGGAATCCGGCCTCGAGGCCATCGGCGCTTGAACAATTCGACACGCAACGTGACCAGCCGGCATATTGCCGCTCGCCTCCAGCGCACCATTATTTTCATCATGGCGAGGCGGTGCGGCTTGTTGACGATGCTGATTGTGGCGGCGCTGCTCGCGCCCGCTTCCGCCCAGCCGGTTCCCGCGCCCCGCCCCGACGAAAAATCCCCGAAAGAGACGGAAGGGCAGGCGCTTCCCGAAACGATGGCCGTACCCGACGAGCGGCCCGGAAAGCCGGAGGAGCCGCCGGCACGGCAAAGACGCGAAGCCGGAGAGAAGGTCGAAAGCAAGCCGCGCATCGTACCGCCGGAGGAAATGGCCTGCCGCGCGGAGCTGACGGGCATGGGGGTGGTCTTCACCACCCAGCCAGCGATTTCCGAGCCGCAGGGTTGCAGGAGCGACTTCCCGCTCGAGGTCACCCGGCTCGGCAAGGATGTGGCGCTGGCCCCCGCCGCGATCATGAACTGCGCCCTTGCCCGCGCGGCAGCGCAGTTTCTTCACGGCGAGGCATCGCGCATCGCGGAGGCGCGGCTGGGCGCGCGCATAAGCGGCATCGCGCATGCCTCGACCTATGTCTGCCGCCCGCGCAACGGCACCTCCAAACTGTCGGAACATGCATTCGCCAACGCGCTCGACATCGCCGCCTTCGATCTGGCCGACGGCCGGTCGCTGACCGTCAAGGCCTATGGCCCCATCGACCTCGCCTCGCGCGATTTCCTGCGCGAATTCCGGGGCGCGGCCTGCGGCCCCTTCAAGACGGTACTGGGCCCCGGCAGCGATGCCGACCATGCCGACCATATCCATCTCGACCTCGCGCAGCGCCGCAATGGCGGCACCTACTGCCAGTAGCCGCCATCTTTCCGCCGCAGGCGTGAAGGCCGGCGCTGAGATTTCCTTTACCCGCAGGGTCTATCCTTCCGGCCTTCAAGGATCGGGATTCGGGGACATGTTCGTGCGTACCCGCCAGGCCGCCATGCGTCGCGGCGCATTTCTGTTCGCAGCAGTGGCGCTTCTCACCTCCTGCAACGCAGCCAGCGTGCTCACGCCGGAGGTGGATGTCGGCGCGCGCACATCGTCGGTCGCGGCAAGTGCGGCCGCGCCCGCGCGCGGCCTGCAAACCCTGGTCCCGTCGAACCCCTATATGAGTTCCTATCCGCAATTCGTTCCCGAACTGGTGGAGCCGGCCGTCATGCCGGCGGAGGAAATCGCCTGCCGCAAGGAACTGAAGCGCATGGGGGTGAGCTATACTGACCTCGCACCGATCAATGATGGCGGGTCCTGCGCCATCGACTGGCCGATCAAGGTGAGCGGCCTGCCGAAGGGCATTTCGCTCAAGCCCGCCGCCACCCTCACCTGCCAGATGGCGCTCGCCTTTTCGAGCTGGACGAAGAACGAGCTCAATTCATCCGCCCGCTGGCGCTATTTCTCCGGCGTCGAGAGCATAAGGCAAGGGTCGAGCTATTCCTGCCGCCGCATTGCCGGCACCTCGGTCGCTTCCGAACATTCCAAGGGCAATGCGCTCGACGTGATGAGCATCACCCTGAAGAACGGCCGCGAGATCGACGTGCGCAAGCCGGGCTTCTTCCGCTTCCGCGAAAAGGGGCTGCTGAAGAATGTGCGGGCGGGCGGCTGCGACTATTTCACCACCGTGCTCGGCCCCGGCTACAACCGCGACCATGCCGACCATTTCCATTTCGACATCAAGAACCGCCGCAACGGCTATGTGGCCTGCCGATAGGCGCCCGCAAATTACCTATCGCCAGAGAGACGGCGCGATGCTAGGCATGCGCCCACCATGCTTGCCATAGAAATCGCGATCGTCGCCGCCCTCATCGTCGTGAACGGTGTGCTGGCCATGTCGGAACTGGCGGTCGTCTCATCGCGCCCCGCCCGCCTCAAAGCCCAGAAGGACGCTGGCAGCCGCGGCGCAGGCGCGGCACTCGCCCTTCTCTCCAATCCCGGACGCTTCCTGTCGACGGTGCAGATCGGCATCACGCTGGTCGGCGTCCTCTCCGGCGCCTTTTCGGGCGCGACGCTCGGCCTGCGCCTGACCGAGGCGCTTGCGGCCGCCGGCGTGCCGGCCGGCATGGCAGGCACGATCGGCGTCGGCGGCGTCGTCGCCCTCATCACCTATGCCTCGCTGATCATCGGCGAACTCGTGCCCAAGCAGATCGCGCTGCGCAATCCCGAGGCCGTGGCCGCCTTCATCGCGCCGGGCATGACGCTGCTTGCCACCGTCGCGGCGCCGGTCGTCTGGCTGCTCGACATTTCCGGCCGCACCGTGCTGGCGCTGCTCGGCCAGTCGGCCGAATCGGAAGCCAAGGTGACCGACGAGGAGATCCGCACCATCATCGCGGAAGCCGAGCATCACGGCACGATCGAAAGCGACGAGCGCAGGATGATCGCCGGCGTGATGCGCCTCGGCGACCGCGCGGTGCGCTCGATCATGACGCCGCGCACCGAAATCGTATGGCTCGACGTGACCGCCGATCCCGCGACGATCCGCGCCCGTATCCTCGACACGCATCATACCCGCCTGCCCGCCGCCGAAGGCCAGATCGACGAGATGGTCGGTGTCGTCGTCACGCGGCAGGTTCTCGCCGCACTGATCGAGAAGGATACGATCGACATTCGCGATTTCGTGCGCAAGGCGCCTGTCGTCCACGACAATGCCGACGCGCTCGACATCCTTTCGACGCTGCGTCAGGCGGACGTGCCGATGGCGCTGGTCCATGACGAATATGGCCACTTCGAGGGTGTCGTGACCCCCGCCGACATTCTCGAAACCATCACCGGCGTCTTCAAGGTGGACACCGACGGCGATGGCCCGCCGGCGGTCCAGCGCGAGGACGGCTCCTGGCTGCTGGCCGGCTACATGCCTGCCGACGAGATGGCCGACCTGCTCGGCATCCGCCTGCCGGAACGGCGCGACTACGAGACGGTCGCCGGCTTCGTGCTGTCGATCATGCACCATCTTCCCGATACGGGCGAATGGGTGGACGACCATGGCTGGCGCTTCGAGGTGGTCGATCTCGACGCAAGGCGCATCGACAAGGTGCTGGCGCGCCGGCTGACCGCAACCCGCCGCGAGCGGAAGCTGTAGGCCGCCACGCAAGAAAAAGGCGGCCAAGGCCGCCTCTTTCAGTCCCGAATGTATCGCCGGAACTTACTTGCCCGCGTCCCGCGCGGTCTTGAGCGCCTTGGTCCACCAGACGAACTGGTCGAGCATGTCGCGGCCGGACTGGTTGAGATGTTCCAGTTCCGAGAGGTTCTTGCCCTGCTGCGCCACCTGGGCATAGTCGGGCCACAGAATGTGCACGCCAGCGCGGATGGGGGCCATCTGGAGCTCGACCGCATTGAGCCGAAGCTGCTCTACGGCACGCGCACCCCCCACGCCGCCATAACCAACGAAGGCCGCAACCTTGCGGCCCCACTCATTGTAGGCGTAGTCGAGCGCGTTCTTCAGCACCGCGGTGGGGCCGCGATTATATTCCGCCGCGGTGAAGATGAAGCCGTCGAACTCGGCCACCTTCTTCTGCCAGCGCTGGGCGGCCTCGTCCTTCGAGGGAGCCCAGGCGGGAGAAAGCTCTTCATCGAACATCGGCATGGGGAAATCGCGCAGGTCGAGCACTTCGACCTCGAGGTCGCCGCGGGCGCGGGCAAGGTCGGCGATCCACTGGGCAGGCTTGTCGGCGAAGCGGTTGGGGCGTGTCGAGCCTATCACCACCGCGATCTTGGGTTTGGACATGAATGAACCTCTCGATTAGACTGGTATCCGATAGATACCGAGGCTACATAGGAGACTATCCATGCAACGCACAAGGAGGCACCCGATTGACACTCAGTCACCCGCATGTGACCGCTGAATGCCGCGCCGTAAGCTCCGTCCTGTCGCGGATCGGCGACAAATGGTCGGTCCTCGTGGTGGAATTGCTGGCTGGCGGACCGATGCGGTTCAACGAATTGCGCCGGATGATCGGCGGCATCTCGCAAAAGATGCTGACCACAACGCTGCGCGGGCTCGAGCGCGATGGGCTCGTCACCCGCACTGTCTTTCCGACCATCCCGCCGCGCGTGGAGTATGAACTCACCGAACTGGGTCAGGAATTGCAGGCGCCGGTGCGTGCGCTGGGCGAATGGGCGCGGCGCAATATCGACCGCATCGACGCCGCACGGGCGCGCTTCGACGACAGCCGTGCCAACTGACCGAAGGCTCTATCCCTTTGTTTTACGCAATTCCGGACGCAAGACCGCTGCGCACTTTTGCTGGAAATGCCCTATTCCTCGGCAGGCACCTGCTTGGGCCGTCCGTCCGCATCGAGCGCGACCATCACGAAATCGGCATGCGTGACCAGTTCCATCACGTCGGTGAGGTAGCGGCGCGCCCATGCCTCCACGCGCAGCGTCATGGAGGTGCGGCCGACCTTGGTGACATCGGTATAGATGGCGAGCGTGTCGCCCACCTTGATCGCCTTGGCGAAGGCCATTTCCTTCACGGCGGCCGTGACGACGCGCCCGCCTGCCCTCTCCGCCGCGCGGATGCCGCATGACAAATCCATCTGCGCCATGACCCAGCCGCCGAAAATATCGCCCGCGGCATTGGCGTCCGCCGGCATCGCCTGCGTGCGCAATGTCAGGTCTCCGGTCGGCTTCATGGCTTCACTGGTCATGTCGATGCTCCTTGTTTCTCACCGCCTATAGACTGGACGGCAAGATCACAAGGCGGCAACCGCGCCGGGTGCGGCAACTGTGGATGATGCGGAATCCGCGCTGGCCGGATGCGCCAGATCGACATGGACCACGTCCCCCGAAAGCGCTTCCAGCGCGCCCGGAACGATCTCGTGGATAAGCAGGCGGTTGGGGTCGACCGGGCGGGGCATGGAAAGGCGCCCGTCCGGAATGCGGGCGAAGCCCAGCGGGCCGTAATAGGGCTCGTCGCCGACCAGGACGACCGAGTGCCACCCCGCCTGCGCAGCCGCATCGAGCGCCATCCGGACGAGCCGGCGGCCGATGCCGAGATTCTTCCACGCCGGAATGACAGCAAGGGGCCCGAGAAGCAGCGAACGCCCGCCCCCGGCGGCGATCGGCGTCTGGCGCACCGAGGCGACGACCTTGCCGTCGCTCATGGCGACAAAGGACAGGTGGCGCGCATGCGGACCGCCTTCCCTGATCTTGTAGGCGGCGCGCGCGAAACGGCCGGGGCCGAACGCCTCGGCATTGAGGCATTCGATGGCATTGTCGTGGGCAGGTTCTTCGAGCAGGTAGACGACGTCGGCGACGTTCATATCGGCATTCCGTTTTCAGCAGGAACAGAGGCGGCAGAAATCGGCCGCAAGCGTGGCGCTCAGGCGCGGGCGCTCATTCGTCGTCGCTGAAAACGGCAGGGCTGCACGGATTTCTCTCCCGAAAGTGCGCTTGGCTAGCATCCTTTCGAGCCGTCTGCAACGCCCCCGCGCCTGACGGGTGACAATGCGTTCACGCCGCGCGCCATTTGCCCGACACGCCGCCCGGCCTAGATGATGGCTGCAAACGAGAGGTGATGTCATGGGAATGCTTGTCGAAGGAACCTGGCACGATGTCTGGTACGACACGAAGAAGTCGGGCGGCCGGTTCGAGCGCTCGCAGTCGCAATGGCGCGACTGGGTGACGGTGGACGGCAAGCCGGCGCAAGGGCGCGAGCGCGGCTTCAAAGCGGAACCCGGCCGCTACCACCTTTATGTCTCGCTGGCCTGCCCCTGGGCGCACCGCACGCTCATCCTGCGCAAGCTGAAGAAACTGGAGGACGTGATCTCTGTATCCGTCGTCCACCATTTCATGGGCAGCAATGGCTGGACCTTCCTCAAGGAGGACGGCGCCACCGGCGACACGCTCTACGGGCTGGACTACCTGCACCAGATCTATACGCGCGCCGACCCGGCCTATTCCGGCCGCGTCACGGTGCCGGTCCTGTGGGACCGGAAGACCGAGACGATCGTCTCCAACGAGTCTTCCGAGATCATCCGCATGCTCAACAGCGCCTTCGACCAATGGGGCGATGCCTCGCTCGATTTCTATCCCGCGGCCCTGCGCGGCGAGATTGATGCGATCAATGAACGCGTCTATCCGTCGATCAACAATGGCGTCTATCGGGCCGGCTTCGCAACGAAGCAGGAGGCCTACGAGGAGGCCTTTGCCGAACTGTTCGGCGCGCTGGACGAGTTGGAGAAGCGCCTGTCAGGCCAGCGCTACCTTGCCGGCAATCGGCTGACCGAGGCGGACTGGCGGCTTTTCACCACCCTGATCCGCTTCGATGCGGTTTATCACGGCCATTTCAAATGCAACCTGCGGCGGATCGAGGACTACCCTGTCTTGTCCAACTATCTGCGCGACCTCTACCAGCATGACGGCGTGGCCGGGACGGTCGATTTCACCCACATCAAGCGGCATTACTACGCCAGCCACGACACGATCAATCCGACGCGCATCGTGCCTGTCGGCCCGGAGCTGGACTTCAACCGGCCGCATGACCGCGAGCGCCTCAGCGCTCCTCGGGCCTAGGTCCGGAATGGATCCGCGAGGCGATGGCTTCCAGCAGCTTCAGGCGCCGCGCCCGCTTTTCGGGCGAGGCCGGCGCCTCGTCGTTCCGGGCGCGGCTGAGGGGAAGCTTGCCCCATGGCGACCAGACGGCGATCCGCGTTCGTTCACGTGGAAATTGATGGACATGTCGGCTCATGACGTTTCTCCCTGCATGAGGGGACAACGCCACGAGGGAGATGGCGTTTCATCGCGGCCGATTAAATCCTCGTGAGCTTCCGGCGCGGTCAACAGCCGCATTCGGCGCTGCGGAGGTGACAATGGAAATGCCCTTCCCGTAAAAGGGAAGGATGTATCGGCTTGCGCATCTTTCGGACATCCATATCGGCCCGCTGCCGGATGTAACCTATCGCCAGCTCGCCTCCAAGCGGATCACCGGCTACATCAACTGGCAGCGCAACCGGCGCAAACATATGGACGACACCGTCATCGGCCGCATCGTCGAGGGCGTGAAGGCCGACGAGCCCGATCACATCGCAGTGACCGGCGACCTCGTGAACCTTGCGCTGGATGCCGAAATCGAGGTGGCGCGCCTGTGGCTGGAAGCACTCGGGCCACATGACCGCGTCAGCCTGGTGCCGGGCAATCACGACGCCTATGTGCCCGGCGCGCTCGACAAGGCCTGCCGCGCCTGGGGCTCGTGGATGCGCGGCGACGGCGCGAACCAGCCGCCCGACCGCCTCGCCTTCCCCTATATGCAGCGGCGCGGCCCGCTGGCGCTGATCGGCGTATCCTCCGCGCGCGCCAGTGCGCCCTTCATGGCGAGCGGCGTCTTTCCCGAAAGACAGGCCGAGAAACTGGCCGTCCATCTCGAACAGGCCGGAAGGGAGGGTCTTTTCCGCGTGGTGCTGATCCACCATCCGCCGGTGCGGGGCGCAACCGCGCCGCACAAGCGCCTGTTCGGCATCGGAAGGTTCCAGCGGGTGGTGCGCAGATATGGCGCCGAGCTGGTTCTGCACGGCCATACCCACCTGCCGACGACGCACTGGATCGAAGGCCGCGACGGCGGCGTGCCGGTGGTGGGCGTGGCAGCCGCCGGCCAGGCGACCGGATCGGCCAAGCCGCCGGCGCAGTACAATATCTTCGACATTGGCGGCGAGCCGGGAAACTGGCGCGCGAAGCTCATGCGGCGAGGCATCGGCGAAGGCGCGTCCGCGCTGCATCTCCACTGCGAGGAAGAGCTTTATCCCGGTCTGGTGCGGGCGCTTCAGGCGCGCTGAACTATTGCAGCAGGTTCTGCAATTCCGGCACGCGATCGCGCAGCAAGGCGAGGACCACCACCGCCCCTACAACGATGCCGACCCCGAAAAGCGCCAGGCTGGACAGAAAGCCTGACGGGCGCGGCTCCTGTGCCGGCGCAACGCCTTTGGCGGCCGGTATCGGCGGCAGCGGCTGGACCGGGGCGTCGAGATTGCGCTCCCGCTCGACGATCCGCTCCGCAACATAGCGCGTCACCATGTCCGAGATGGGCCTGATCTCGGTGGATTCGGCCATGACCACGCGGCCGGCGCGGGTGTCGCGCACGAAGCGGTAGGTGCGGCGGTCACGCGCCAGCCCGACATGGGCGACGGCATCGATCCAGAAGCGCGGCTGGCTGCCGGACGATATGGCGAAGTCGAAGACCCGATGGTCTTCCGGCACGTCGGCGATGACATCGGCGAGCTCCGCAGCGAGAAGTTCGAGCCGCGTCCTGTAGGCCTCGCGCAGTTCCACCACCACGTCGTCGCGGTCGGCAAGGTCGTTGCGCACCTGCCGCATGGCATCGGCGAGCGGCGCGGGCGGCTCCGCATCTTTTCTGGCGTCCCACGCTTCACTCATCACGACCGCTCCGGGCAGATTGCGAACAAAAGGTTAACACAATCGGTCAAATGACGACAATCGGGCCAATTCGAGACGTCAGGAACCGGAAGAGGCAAAAGCCAGAATACGCTCCACAACAAATTGGGGCGCTTCGTCCGGCAGCATGTGGCCGGTGTCGGGCAGGACATGCATGGCGAAGGACGCCGGCAGGTTCTCGCCGTGGAAGACCGGAAGGACATTGTCGATCCTGCCCCAGACGAGCTGGACCTGCATGGCGAGGGTGGCAAGCCTGCTGCGCGGAATCTCGCCCTGCCGGCCGTCCAGCGCCAGCTGCGCACCGATCTGCTGCAACATGGCCGTCTGGCGGGGGTCGGACCGCATTTCGAGCGCGGCCGCGACCGCGTCCTCGGGCACCGGACTGTACCAGCCAACCATGGCTTCGAGACAGGAGCGCAGGCTGCGCGCGTCGCGCGCGGCGGCGAAGCGCATCAGCAGACGGTGATTGATCTCCGGGCCGAAGCCACCGGGCGCAAGCAGGGAGAGCGAGGCCACGCGCGCCGGCTCGAAGAGCCCGGCAAGTACGGCCACCGCGCCGCCCATCGAATGGCCGGCCAGATGAGCGCGCGCGATGCCACGCCGTGCAAGGTCACCAAGGACGGCGCGCGCGGCGACCTTGGCCGGTCCGGCCTGCGGCCAGTCCAGCGAAGCTCCATGGCCCGGCAGGTCGTAGGCGAGGACGCGATGGCTTGCCGCAAGCGGCGGCAGGACGGCATCCCATGCACGATGCGTGCCGCCGAAGCCGTGCAGGAGAACGATCGTTTCATCCCCTGCCCCGGCCTCGTGCGCGAAGAGCTCCATCGCCGCCGGTTCAGCCTTTCACGAGAATGCGGTTGGCGGCGGAAACGACCGCCTTGAGCGACGCCGTGACGATATTCGTGTCGATGCCCGCCCCGAACAGCTTTCCGCCTGGATATTCCACTTCCATGTAGCAGATGGCGGCGGCGTTGGAGCCGCGATGCATGGAATGTTCCGAATAGTCGAGCACCGAGAGCTGCACGCCGATATGGCGCGACAGCGCATCCACGAAGCCGTCGATGGGACCGGTGCCCGTGCCGACGATCGCTACTTCGCGATCCCCGTCGCGGATCACCGCATCGACGAGGCGTCGGCCCTTGTGGTCGAGATCGGCCTTGGTGTGATGGTCGACGAAGGCAAGCCGCGAACCCGGCTGGTCTACATAGGTCTCGATGAAGCCCTCATAGATGCGCTTGGCCGGCAGTTCCTTGCCCTCGGCGTCGGTGATGGCCTGGATGTCGCGGCTGAACTCGACCTGCAGGTTGCGCGGCAGGTTGAGGCCGTAGTCGGACTGGAGGATATAGGCGATGCCGCCCTTGCCCGACTGCGAATTGATGCGGATGATCGCCTCATAGTCGCGGCCGACATCCTGCGGGTCGATCGGCAGATAGGGCACTTCCCACAAGCCGGTATTCGACTTGGCCTTCGCCTTCATGCCCTTGTTGATGGCGTCCTGATGGGAGCCGGAAAAGGCCGTATAGACGAGCTCGCCGACATAGGGATGCCGCTCGGGGATCGCCATCTGGTTGGAATATTCATAGACTTCCTTCATCCGCGTGATGTCGGAGCAGTCGAGGCGCGGGTCGAGCCCCTGCGTGTACATGTTGAGCGCCAGCGTCACCACATCGACATTGCCGGTGCGTTCGCCATTGCCGAACAGGGTGCCCTCGACGCGATCGGCGCCGGCCATCAGGCCGAGCTCGGTGGCCGCGATGCCGGTGCCGCGGTCATTGTGCGGATGCAGCGAGACGATGATGTTGTCGCGATTGTCGATGTTGCGGCACATCCACTCGATCATGTCGGCATAGATGTTGGGCGTCGACATCTCGACGGTCGCCGGCAGGTTGAGGATCAGCTTGTTCTCCGGCGTCGGCTTCACGATCTCGGTGACGGCGTTGCAGATCTCCAGCGCCACTTCCAGCTCGGTGCCGGTGAAGCTCTCGGGCGAATACTGGAAGCGATAGCCGCCACCGGCCTTCGCCGCCATGTCGGTGATCATCTTCGCCGCATCGGTGGCGATGCGCTTGATGCCGGCAACATCCTTCTCGAAGACGACGCGGCGCTGCAACTCGCTGGTCGAGTTGTAGAAATGGACGATCGGACGGTGCGCGCCCTCCAGCGCCTCGAAGGTGCGGGTGATCAATTCGGGCCGGCACTGCACCAGCACCTGGAGCGACACATCGTCGGCGACGCCGCCCTGCTCGATGGTCCAGCGGGCGAAGTCGAAATCGGTCTGCGACGCCGAGGGGAAACCGACCTCGATCTCCCTGAAGCCCATGTCGAGCAGCAGCTTGAACATACGCTCCTTGCGGTCGTGCCCCATGGGATCGACCAGCGCCTGGTTGCCGTCGCGCAGGTCGACCGAGCACCAGATGGGTGCCTGTTCGATGCGCCGGGAAGGCCATTGCCGGTTCTTGAGGTCGATCTGCGGATAGGGCTGGTACTTGCGCGATGCGTCCGGCATGCCCTTGGCCGCGCCGCTGACGGGAGTGTGCTTGTTCATCTGGTCTCTCCTGCGCCCGGCCGCCCTTCCAGGGCGATTCCCGCGCATAGCTCATTCAAATACAGGATTCCAAAGGAGCTGGCAGCCATCGGCGCGTCGACCGCCGGGCGCTCCTTCAGCGAGCCCGGCGATCGCCGCTAAGGCCGAGAAGAAGGAGCGTGGAGACGAAGGCGCGCGTCGTCGCATCCGCGAATGCGGAGAAGGACGTTTTGCTGGGTGCGCGCGTGAACATGGGCGATTTCATACACAAGCGCCGCCGCGCTGACAAGCGCCGGCCGTCTTGACCGGGCGAAGCGGCTGTGAAATTAACAAGTTAAATAACGTGCGTGGAGGAACGACATGGCAGCGCGCTATGACTACATCGTCGTGGGAGCCGGATCGGCAGGCGCGGTCATCGCAAGCCGCCTGACGGAGGATCGCGACGTCAAGGTGCTGCTTCTCGAAGCCGGCGGTTCGCACAAGAACATCCTGATGCGCATGGGCATCGGCTTCTATCGCGGCAATCCGCCGCGCATGAGCTGGCACTTCCAGACCGAGCCTGAACCGCACGCCAACAATCGCCGCATCGACCTGCCGCAGGGCAAGGCCCTGGGCGGCTCGTCCTCGATCAACGGCAAGGCCTATCATCGCGGCCATCCGCGCGACTATGACGGCTGGCGGCAGATGGGCTGCGAGGGCTGGAGCTTCGCCGAGGTGCTGCCCTATTTCCGCAAGTCGGAGGGAAGCTGGCGCGGCGAGAACGAGTTCCATGGCGGCGACGGGCCGCTGCGGACCTCGCCCATCGACCAGAAGCCGCTGCTCGGCAATGAGATCATGGAGGCGGCGCAGAAGCTGGGCTATCCGCTGAGCGAGGACTTCAGCGGCACGCAATGGGAAGGCGTGGCCAACACCGACACGACCATCGCCGACGGCCAGCGCATGAGCACCGCCCGCGCCTTCCTGGAACCGGCGCGCAGCCGCCCGAACCTGACCATCGAGACGCATGCGCAGGCGTCGCGCATCATCGTCGAGAACGGCCGCGCCGTGGGCCTGGAATATCTCTGGCACGACCAGCCGAAGACGGCCTATGCCGATGCAGAGGTGATCGTCTGCTCCGGCGCCTACAATTCCGCCAAGCTGCTGATGCTCTCGGGCATCGGCCGACCGGACGAACTGCGCGTCCACGGCATCCAGCCGGTGCATGAGCTGATGGGCGTCGGCCGCAACATATCCGACCATGCGTCGACCATCGTGGAATATGACACGCGGGAGCCGCGCTCCCTGCTCCGGGAACTGCGCTTCGACCGCGCCGGCTTCAATTTCGCCCGCTGGTATCTGTTCGGAAAGGGCGTTTTCGCCAACCAGGCCAGCAGCGCACAGCTGATGATACGCACGCAGGAAGGGCTCGATCGCCCCGACATCCAGATGTATTTCAACCCGGTGCGCTGGGACGGCAAGGTCTGGATGCCGGGCATCGGCAGGCGCCAGGAAGACCGCATCAACAATGTGGTGGTGCTGCTGCATCCGCAAAGCCGCGGCTGGATGAAGCTGCGCTCGGCCAATCCGCTCGACAAGCCGCTGATCCAGCTCAACCTCCTGTCCGAGCGGGCCGATGTCGAGACGATGATGCGGGGCGTGAAGATGGCGCAGGCCATGTACGAGACGAAGCCGCTGGCCGATCTCGTCTCCACCCGAAACCTGCCGCCGCCATCGGTCGAGACCGATGCGCAGCTGGAAGCGCATATCCGCAATTCGGTGAACACCGTGCGCCACCCTGTCGGCGCCTGCTCGATGGGCACCGGAGACATGGCTGTGGTCGACCCGCAATTGCGGGTCCGCGGCATTGCCGGCCTGCGGGTCTGCGACAGTTCGATCATGCCGGAAGTGCCGGGCGGCAACACCAATGCGCCGTCGATCATGATCGGCGAGAAGGCCGCGGACATGATCCGCGGCCGCGCGCCCATACCCCGCGCCGAATATTCGGTGGCCGAGGCCGGGCGGCCAGCCTATGCGGACCAGATGGTCCGCGGCTGACAGCCTTCTGGGGCATTCCCGCCCTTCACAGAATCGCGGGAATGCCCTTTGCTTCTACGCAATTTCCGGACGCAAAACCGCTGCGCGCTTTTGCTGAAATTGCGCCTTACAACGAGGCGACCGGGCGGACGACGCCAGCAGGCGCGGCAGCCATCGGCATTTGCGGATCCGGCGCAGGCGCCAGTTCCGGCTCCACCGGCTCGTGCTGGAGAACGACCACCTCGGCACCCACCGGCACTCGGCCATAGAGGTCGATGATGTCGGGGTTGAACAGGCGGATGCAGCCGGACGATACCGCGAGCCCGATCGACCAGGGCTCCGACGTGCCGTGGATGCGGAACAGCGTGTCGTTGCCATTCCGGTAGAGGTAGAGCGCGCGCGGTCCGAGCGGATTGGTCAGGCCGGGCTCCATGCCGCCGGCCCATTGCGCATTGCGCTCCGGCTCGCGGGCGATCATGTTCGCGGTCGGCGTCCAGCGCGGCCATTCGGCCTTGCGCCCGACCGTCGCCGCGCCCTCCAACTCCAGCCCCTGCTTGCCGACGCCGATGCCATAGCGCATCGCCATGCCGCCTTCCTGCACGAGGTAGAGGAAGCGGTTGGTCGTATCGATCACGATAGTGCCGGGCTTCTCCCAGCGCGGATAGCGAACCTGCTGGCGGAAATACTTCTTGTCGACGCGGCGGATGTCGGTGGCGGGGAGCGGGAAACGCTCATCCGGATGCGGACCGTACATCGCGACGTAATAGGGATCCGGTCCCGGATCGACCTTCACGACATTTGCGCCTGACGACATGCAACCGGCGAGAAGAAGCGGAAAGAGGAATATCGCGGCAAGTCGCACGAAGGCGCCGCGCTGGGCTGAGACACACATAGTGAAACCTTGAATTCTTGTTTGCCTGGCCCCGATAACGCCCGGGGCGGGAACTTGTTGCGGGCAAAAGGTGGCGGCCGTCTGGACGGAAAGGGGCTGAAAAAAGGCAAGGCCGCCATTGTGGCCAAAGGGCCACAGAAAGGACGGTCAATCCTTATGGCGCACGCGCTCGGCAATGGTGCGCGCCAGCCATGGGCCGGTGATGAGCACGATGACGAAGCGCAGCATCTGCAACGCCATGATGAAGGACATATCCACATTGGACGAGCCAGCGGCGATGATCGCCACCGCATCCATGCCGCCGGGGCTCGTCGCCAGATAGGCGGTCAGCGGATCGACCCCGGCAAACTCGGCCAGCATGAAGCCGATAAAGGCGCAGAACAGGATCAGCGCAATGACGCCGGCGGCCACATGCGGCAGCGCGGTGCGGACCTGCATCAGGGTCTGCCGGGTGAAGCGGAGGCCCACCGTCCATCCCACCGCGGTATAGGCGAGCACCAGCAGCCATTCGGGAAGCTGGAACTGGGCGATGCCGGCGAATTGCAGGCAAAGCCCCAGCAGCATAGGTCCGACGAAAAACGGATTGGGCAATCTTATGATGCGGCCCAGCACCGCGCCCGCAAGGCCAACGGCGATGGTGGCCACGAAGGGCAGCGGCTCGATCGCCGGAAACCATTCGATCTGCGGCGCGGCCGCATCGCCGCCGACCCAGAGTTTCGCGATGAGGGTGGCCACGGCCGTGACCAGCACGACGCGCAGATATTGCATGAAGGCGACGAGCCGCTGGTCGGCCCCGAATGCCCCCGCCATGAGGACCATCGCCGTGGCTGCGCCGGGAGCCGAGCCCCAGACGCCGACCGTGCCGGGAAGGATCTGGTAGCGGCTGATCAGCCAGCCGAGCAGGCTCGACCCGGCCAGCGTGGCGAGCACCGCGCCGAGAAGCACCGGCCAGTCGCGCAGGAAGGCCGGCAGCGAGTCGGGCGAGAGCGACGCGGCGATGAGACAGCCGACAAGCGCCTGCGCGCCATTGAGCATCGGCGCCGGCAGCCGCACCGAAGCGCCATTGGTGCCGACCAGCACTGCGGCGATCATGGCGCCGATCAGGAAGGGAGCAGGAAAACCCGCCAGCTTGAGCAGGAGGTCGAGCAACACCGAAATGAGGACGAGCAGGCCCCACTGCTGCCAGCGCGGCAGACTGGTCCAGGGACCGGCGGACTCCGAAGGCGGGGAAGGCTGCATCAACTGCCAGATAGCCCCTTTCGAACCTGCGTGGAAGGCTCCTCTCGCGCTTGCCCCGCACAGGCAGCTTGCCGTAGGCGGGAACGCCAGGCACGATGGTGACGTTTGGGAACGATCATCTTGCAAGAAGAGGAGGCGCCGATGGCCATTTCAACACGCGAAGAGCAGCGGGCACTCGATGGCGACGAGAAAGACATCGTCGCCAAGACCCATCATCCCGCCATACGAGACATCGACGACAAGGAACTGCGCGCCCTCGCCGGCCTCCTGCGCAGCCGCAGGGACCGCGCGCGTGCCGAGGCGCACCGACGCCGGCGCGAATTGCGTGGCAAGGCTGAGCCGAAGGGTGCCAAGGCCTCTGCGGGCGAGGCAGGCTCGCATCTCAAGGTGGATGTTCTGGCGATGGCAATGCGGCGGCTCAACAATGAGGTGGAACGTCGCCGACGCCTTTCCGCCAAGACGACGCTTGCCGACAATGCAAGGCGGGCCCTGTCGCTGAAGCAGGGCACGAAGGAGGCGGCCGGGTCGCACCCGAACTCGCGTTCCGCGCATGAAGGAATGCGCGCCGTGCAGAACGAGAAGGCGAAGAACCTCATTCGTCCCATGGAGCTCGGACGCCAGCGCCAAGCGGCAAAAGTGGCGCAGGCGCGGCGGGATAGCCGCCCAGGCTGAATCAGAACATCAGGCGAAGGGAACGGCAACCGTTCCTTTCGGCAGCTTGGCCTCGTCATCCGGCTCGACATGGATGACGACGCGCACGGAAGGGATGCTCTCGCGCAGCGCCGCCTCGATACGGTCGCAGATGGCGTGACTGTCGCCGACCGTCATTTCGGCATCGACCACCAGATGGAATTCGATGAAGGTGGCCCGCCCGGCAATGCGCGTCTTGAGGTCGTGCACCTCCAATGCGCCGGCCGAATTGGCGGAGATGATGTCGCGGATGCGGACATGCTCGTCCATGTCGACGGCGCGGTCCATCAACCCGTCGAGCGATGAGCCGATCACCTTCCACCCCTGCCAGAGGATGTTGAGGGCGACGATCGCCGCAAGCAGCGGATCGAGGAACATCCAGCCGGTGAGCACGGCGCCCACCAGGCCGGCAATGACACCCACCGAGGTGACGACGTCGGTCATGATGTGATGACCATCCGCAACCAGCGCCGGCGATCGCGCGGCCCGGCCGGAGCGGATGAGGATCATCGCCCAGCCGGCATTGATGAGGGCTGCGATACCGTTGACCGCAAGGCCTTCCCAGGGCGCATCGATCTCGATCGTTCCGGCCTGCCACACGCGCCAGACCTCGAGGAGGATCAGCATGGCGGCGAGCACGATCAGCACGCCTTCCAGCACGGCGGAGAAATATTCCGCCTTGTGGTGTCCGTACTGATGGTCGCTGTCGGCCGGCTTGTGCGACACGTTGATCGCCCAGAAGGCGGCAAGCGCGGCGATCACATTGACGATGGACTCAAGCGCGTCCGAATAGAGCGCGACCGACCCGGTGAGCCACCAGGCGAGGAATTTGAGCCCCATGACGCCCAGGCCGACGAAGATCGACGCGGCTGCCAGTCGGGCCACTCTCTGCTTGGGCGACATGCTAGCCATGACAGGAACTAGGCAGCCTTCACCTTGGCGCGGCGCGGCAGATGCGCCACCACATTCTCGATCATGCGCATGCCGGCATTCTGGCCGAGCGTCATGATCGATTCGGGATGGAACTGTACCGCGGCCACCGGCTCGCGCTTGTGCTCGAAGGCCATGATGATGCCGTCATCCGTCTCTGCCGTCACCAGGAAGTCGTCGGGCAGCCGCACCGGGTCGGCGAAGATGGAATGATAGCGGCCGACTGTGACCTCGTCGGGCAGGCCCGAGAAGATGACGCCCGGCTTGTTGACGCGGATGCGCGACGGCTTGCCGTGCATGGGAATGTGCAACTGGCGCAGCTCGCCGCCATAGGCCTCGGCAAGCGCCTGAAGACCGAGGCACACGCCGAAGATCGGCAGGCCCCGCTTGCGCGCCTTGTCGATCGTGGCCTTGGTGTCGAAATCCTTCGGCATGCCGGGTCCGGGCGAAAGCACGACGAGGTCCGGCTTCACCTGCTCGAACACTTCCTCCGGAACCGGCGTGCGCACGGTGGAGACGGTCGCGCCCGTCTGGCGGAAATAGTTGGCCAGTGTATGGACGAAGCTGTCCTCGTGATCGACGAGAAGGATCGACAGGCCCTCGCCGACACGTGCCGCGGCGCGTTCCGGTCCGGCCGCGTTTCCAGCCGACGCCTCGCGGATTGCCGACAGCATGGCCGACGCCTTCAGTTCAGTCTCAGCTTCTTCTTCCATGGGATCCGAATCGTAGAGCAATGTCGCGCCTGCGCGCACCTCGGCGATGCCGTCCTTGATGCGGATGGTGCGCAAGGTGAGGCCGGTATTCATGTCGCCGTTGAAGTGGACCATGCCGATGGCCCCGCCATACCAGGCGCGCGGGCTCTTCTCATGGTTCTCGATGAAGCGCATCGCCCACAGTTTCGGCGCGCCGGTGACGGTGACCGCCCAGGCATGGCTGAGGAACGCGTCGAACGCGTCCATGCCCTCGCGCAGCCGGCCTTCGATATGGTCCACCGTGTGGATCAGCCGCGAATACATCTCGATCTGCCGCCGTCCGATGACGCGTACGGAACCAGGCTCGCAGACGCGGCTCTTGTCGTTGCGGTCGACGTCCGAGCACATTGTGAGCTCGCTCTCGTCCTTCTTCGAGTTCAGCAGCTTGAGGATCTGCTCCGAATCCGAGATCGCGTCGTCGCCGCGCTTGATCGTGCCCGAGATCGGGCAGGTCTCGACGCGCCTTCCATTGACCCGCACGAACATCTCCGGCGACGCGCCGATGAGATATTCATTGTCGCCGAGATTGATGAAGAAGGAATAGGGAGACGGATTGATCTCCTTCAGCCGGCGCGAAATGTCGGACGGCTTCGACTGGCACGGCTCGAAGAACATCTGGCCAGGCACCACCTCGAACAGGTCGCCGCGGCGGAAGCTCTCCTTGGCGCTCTCCACCAGCCTGGCATATTCGCCCGGCTCATGGTCGCCGCGCGGCGGGATGCGATCCGGCCGCCTGAATGGCGTGGCTTCACCGCCCCGCACCAGCCCCTCGGTCGAAAACCCCTTGCCGGCATAGTCGTAGCGGTCGTGCCAGGCGCGCGCCTGATGATGGTCGACGACGAGGATCTCGTCGGGCAGGAAAAGCACGAGGTCGCGCTGGCTGTCCGGCCGCTTCAGCTTCTGCTCGACCGGGTCGAACTGGAAGGCCAGATCGTAGCCGAAGGCACCGAAGAAGCCGAGATCGCTGTCGTCCTCGGTGCGGAAGAGATCGACCAGCGCGCGCAGCACGGTGAACACGGTCGGCACGCGCGAACGCTCTTCCTCGGCGAAGACGCGGCCCGGCAGCGCGACATCGAGCGCCACGAGCTGCGGCGTCGTTTCGGTGATGGTCACTTCGGCCAGCGCGGCAACCGTCTCGCGGATCACTGGCAGCAGCACCTCGCCGCGCTTGTTGAGCGCCTCGATGCGCATGGCGCGTCCGCGCGCGGAGATGACCAGCGGCGGATCGACCATCGCCGTATCCCAGCGCGTATAGCGGCCCGGATATTCATAATTGGAGGAGAAGACGCAGCCGCGACGCGTGTCGAGCGCGTCGATATAGGCCTCGATGGCGCCCTTGTAGGGTGTCTCGTGGCGCTGGCGGGTAATGACCACGCCACCCTTGGTCACGAAACGCTCGGCACCGCCCGGAACTTGCTCGACTGACATTCCCGTCTCCATTCACCCGTTTGGAGCATTCTCCGCTTCTCACAGAAGCACCGAATGCTCCAGCCTCTTGTTCCCGCAATTCCGAGCGCAAAACCGCTGCGCACTTTTGCTGGAATTGCTCGGCGGGTGCCGGGCATTTCATAACGAAAAAAGGCCGCCCGGACATCCCGTTGCGGCCACCTCATCACACGCGCATGCGCTCATCGGCCGCTTGCTAGCGAGCCCACCACCACAGGGTCTTGATCGAACGCATGTTCATGCGAATTCCATAGCGGCGAAGCCTCCGCCGCGCAACTGGATATTGCGCGGCGGAAGCCTGGTCATGCGAGCGCGCGCTGGCTGCGCGTGACGACCGTGTAGAGGAAGATGACCATCGAGCCGAGCGTCGCGAAGGAGCCCAGGACGGCGAGCAGTTCCGTCTGCCCACGGATCGCGAGCGCAATGCCCGGAACCATCAGCCAGACGCCGATCGTGGCGACTGCGAAATGCAGCGTCGCCAACCGGGTGCCGGCCGCCGACGGTACGAGATGGTAGTAGATGCCGAACAGCGCCATCGTCACCCAGCCGACAAGGTTGAGATGGGCGTGGGCGCCGGCAAGCGTGTGGTCATGGCTGGCGGACATCCAGATTCCGAACAGCATGCCGAAAGTGACGTAGACGACTGCGGATGCGAAGAACCAGAGAGCAACTCCCCGCATTTCCATTCCTCCCATGAGAAACGCAGGCGACCCCCTCGCCCGCATGCCCCATTCTAGATCAGACGCCTTCCGGCGGAAAGCGGTCCGCACGCCGAGGCAGCCGGTCGGCGGCGGATCAGCGCTCCCGCCATGCGCGAAGAACCGCGACGGCCACCCATGCGAGGCTTGCCCAGGCCACGCCAAGCGCCCATCCCGCCAGGACGTCGCTCGGCCAGTGCACGCCCAGATAGATGCGGCTCATGCCGATCAGGAAGGTCAGGAGGATCGCCACGCCAAGCAGATAGGCGCGCACGGCGTTGGACTCGACAAGGCGCATGATGAGCGAGGCGAGCGTGAGATAGACGACCGCGCTCATCGTCGCATGGCCGCTCGGGAAACTCGGCGTATGGATCGAAACCAGATGGTCGACGATGTCGGGACGCGGCCTGTCATAGACCAGCTTCAGCAGATGGCTCGCCAGCGTGCCGGAGGTGATAGACAGGAAGACGAAGGCGGCGGGGCCGAACTTGCCCGACACCAGCAGGAAGCCGATCACGATCGCGACGATGACGACGAGGATCGGATAGCCGCCCAGCGCCGTCAGCTCGATCATCGTCTGCTCCAGCCATGCCGGCCCGATGGGCTGCGACAGGTCGGAAGGGTCGCGGAAGAACAGCAGGATCGACTGGTCGAAGCTCGTCAGCTCCGCCTCTGCGACTTCGTCCGCGACAAGGAAGAACAGCAGGAGCGCCGTCCCGCAGATGGCGCACAGGACGATAGGCAGCAGCGGCAGCCTTGCGCCGCGCATGCCGCGTACGAGTTCGGTGATCGGTGCCATATGTCTCCGCCAGCCTACGGCATCCCATATAGGGCGGTCGCGCGGCCGGCGGAAGCGGGGTGTCAGGCGCGGCGGCCGATGCCTATGCGCGCCAGCAACCGGTCGCGCAGGATGAACTGGTGAAAGAGCGCCGCGCCGATATGGAGCGCCAGAAGCGCCATCAGCAGCCATGCGCCCAGCCCGTGAGGTCCGCGCGGCGCATAGTCGAAGAAATCGGGCAGCGGGCCCGCCTCGCCGCCGAACAGGATATTGCCGGCCCCCGACAGCGCGATCATGGCGATGCCGCTGGCGCCCATGAGAAGGATGACGAGATAGAGGAGGCGATGCACGCCCCAGGCGACGGCCGTCTGCCAGCGCGGCTGGTTCGGCGCCTCCAGCGGCCGCCGGTCGGCAAAAAGCCACCAGAGGATACGCAGGACGGTAAGGGCGAAGACGGTGATCCCGAAGATCACATGGATGCGAAGGACGCCGATCTCGCTCTCGTCGCTTACCCTGTCGAGCGACAGGCCGGTGCCGAGCACGCCGAGAACGGCCAATGCCGTCAGCCAGTGAATGGAAACGGCGACCGCACCATAGCTGTCCGTACCGCTTTTCCACCGCATGGCTATCTCCTGTTGCTTTGCGACCGGAACAAGATTTATATAGCATACGATGCAGATGTATAGCAAGCTATGTTCTTCGAGCGCGACAAATCCTCCGGCTACATGACCAACTGGGCCGCGCGCCTCTTTGCCCGCGCCATCGACCTGAAGCTGAAGCCGCTCGGCCTGTCCTCGGCCTATATGCCGGTCATCTTCGCCCTGGCGAAGGGCGAGCGCCTGTCGCAACGCGCCCTGACCGCGGCTGCGGCGATCGAACAGCCGACAATGGCCGCCACCCTGACACGAATGCTGCGTGACGGACTTGTGGTGAAGCAACCCGACCCGAAGGACGGACGCAGCGTGCTCTACGCATTGAGCGAGCGCGGCCTGGCGCTGACCAAGGATGTCCGCAATGCCGGCAGGTCGGTGAACGATGCCGCCTTCGAAGGCCTCAGTGAGGCCGAACAGGCCCGGTTCATGGTCATGCTGGGCAAGGTCGTGGACAATCTCGAACAGCTTGTCGCGCGCAGCCGCTAAACGAAAAAGGGGACGGCAAGCCGCCCCCTTCATCATTTGCTGCAGATCGATCGCTCAGAAGAGTCCTTCGATCTGTCCCTTGTCATTGAGGAAGATGCGCTCCGAGGAGGGCGACCTCGGCAGGCCGGGCATGGTCATGATCTCGCCGCAGATGGCGACGACGAAGCCGGCGCCTGCAGACAGCCGCACCTCGCGCACCGGCACCACATGGTCCACCGGCGCACCGCGCAGGTTCGGGTCGGTCGAGAACGAGTACTGCGTCTTGGCCATACATACCGGCAGGTTGCCGTAGCCGGCCTGCTCCCACTGATGCAGCTGGTCGCGCACCGCCTTGTCGGCAACCGCTTCCGAGCCGCGATAGATGCGCTTCACAACCGTGTTGATCTTCTCGAACAGCGGCATCTCGTCCGGATAGAGCGGCGAGAACTGCGCATGGCCGCTCTCGGCCAACTCCACCACCTTGTGGGCAAGCTCCTCGATGCCGGCCGAACCCTGCGCCCAGTGCTTGCACAGCACAGCCTCAGCACCCTGCGCGGCGACATATTCCTTCATCGCCGCGATCTCGGCCTCGGTGTCGGTCACGAAGTGGTT
>DATMGE010000055.1:0-33268 GCA_035555795.1 Rhizobiaceae bacterium
GGCGCAGGATTTCCGGGGCGAAGTTCGGCACGCCGCGGAACAGCAGCTCCTCGCCTTCGGTGAGCGTGTCGCCGATGCGCAGCGTGCCGTGGTTGGGGATGCCCACGACATCGCCCGCATAGGCCTCGTCGGCGGTGATGCGCGAACGGGCAAAGAAGAATTGCGGCGCGCTGAGCGACATCGGCTTGCCGGTGCGCACCAGCTTGGCCTTCATGCCGCGCTGGAGCGTGCCGGAACAGACGCGCACGAAGGCGATGCGGTCGCGATGGTTGGGGTCCATATTCGCCTGGATCTTGAAGACGAAGGAGGTCATCTTCGGCTCCGTTGCCTCGACGCGGCGGGTATCGGCCTCCTGCGCGCGCGGCGGCGGCGACCAGTCGCCCAGCGCCTCGATCAGGTCGCGGACACCATAATTGCGCAGCGCGGAGCCGAAGAAGACCGGCGTGAGATGGCCTTCGCGGAACGCGGCCAGATCGAAGGGGCGGCAGGCTTCCCGCGCAAGCTCCAGTTCCTCGATGAAGGCGGGCCGGTCATTGTCCGGCAGCAGGCCGGCGGCGCGGTTCGAATCGGGGCCGTTGACCGGGGTGCGTTCGGTCTCGCTGTCGCCCCGGCGCACGGCATTTTCGGCCAGATGGTAGGTGCCGGCAAATGTCTTGCCCTGACCGATGGGCCAGGTGATCGGCGCGGTGTCGAGCGCCAGCTTCTGCTCGATCTCGTCCAATATCTCGAAGGTGTCGCGGGCGTCTCGGTCCATCTTGTTGACGAAGGTGACGATGGGAATGTCACGCATGCGGCAGACTTCGAAAAGTTTCAGCGTGCGCGGCTCGATACCGCGCGCCGCGTCGATGACCATGACGGCGCTGTCGACCGCAGACAGGGTGCGATAGGTGTCGTCGGCGAAGTCCTCATGGCCCGGCGTGTCGAGCAGGTTGAAGACGTTGTCGCCATATTCGAAGGTCATCACCGAAGTGACGACCGAGATGCCGCGCTCGCGCTCGATCTTCATCCAGTCGGAGCGGGTCTGGATCTTGTCCTTCTTGGCCTTCACCTCGCCGGCGAGCTGGATCGCGCCGCCGAACAGCAGCAGCTTTTCCGTCAGCGTGGTCTTGCCGGCGTCGGGGTGGGCAATGATGGCGAAGGTGCGGCGGCGCGACACCGCCTCAGCGATCGTTTCGGTCATGTCTCGGGATCCGTTCGGTTGCGCGGCTGATACCAGCCCGCCTTGCCCTTGTCGAGAAAGTCGCTGCCGTGCAAATTCCGCCGCGCGCTGTCGGGATGGCGTCGGCCGCGACGTCCTTGGGGCGTATCCGCCATGATGGCATGAGGGAGAGGGCTATGCAGACCGAACAAAACCCCATATCGCGCCCGGCGCGCATTGCCGGCTGGACGCTGTCCGGCCTGCTCATCGCCTTCCTGCTGTTCGACGGGGCAATCAAGCTGCCGCCGCTGCAGCCGGTGATCGACACGATGCCGCAGCTCGGCTGGCCGGTGGAGATGGCGCGCTGGCTGGGCGTGCTGACGCTTGCCTGCACGGCGCTCTATGCCTGGCCGCGCACCGCCGTGCTTGGCGCGATCCTGCTCACCGCCTATCTCGGCGGCGCGGTGGCCACGCATGTGCGCATCGGCAGCCCGCTGTTCAGCCACATATTGTTCGGCGTCTATCTCGGCCTGTTCACATGGGGCGGGCTGTGGCTGCGCGATCCGCGCCTGCGGGCGCTCATACCACTCAGCAAGTGATCACTTACTCTTGCGTGGCCGCCCGCGCGGCAGCGGGCGGGCGAGCTGGCCGATCTCATCGCCATAGGCACCTTCGGGGATGCTGACCGGCGACAGTTCGGCAAGCGTCGCTTCGAGGTCGCGCAACAGCGCCTGCAGAGTTTGCAGCTTCTCGTCGCCGAAGGCGTGGGTGATCTCCGAATAGATGCCCTCCTGATGCGGCGCCACCAGCTCCATCAGCGAAACCCCGCTCGGCGTGATCGAGACGAGGTTGCGGCGCAGGTCCTCCGGGTCGGCGCGGCGGCTCACCAGTTCGCGCTCCTCCAGATCCTTGAGGATGCGCGACAATGAGGGCGGCAGGAGGAAGGTGGCATGGGCAAGCGCTGTGACCTCGATTTCCCTGATCGAGGTCAGCGCGCGTAGGATGCGCCATTGCTGCTCGGTGATGTTGAACATGCGCAGCGACGAACGGAAGCGCAGCATGACAGCTTCGCGGGCGCGCAGGAGGGACATGGGCAGCGACTTGGAAAACTCGCGCATGCGCACATGCGTCCTGCTCGGCTGTTTCGCGCTGTCCAACACACCCTCCGGGGGCATTGCGTCACGACAATGCCATGCACCAGAAAAGACGATTCCTGCCGGAAAGGAAAGCAATCCGCGGCGCCGCTGCTCCATGGCGCACAGATATTGCAGGCCGGCCGCGCTTGGCAGGCGCGCCGGGCCGGCTTATAGCTTAACGAGTTAAGTAATTCGGGAGAACGATCTTGGCCACGATCCACGAGGAACGCGAGGATGGCGTCGCGACGCTGCTTATCGACAACGGCGCCGCGAATGCGCTGACCAGCGGCATGCTGCGCATGCTGGCCGGGATGCTGGACGCGCTCGATGCGGATGAGACGGTGGGTGCGGTGGTGATCGCCGGGGCCGGTGGACGCGGTTTCTGCGCCGGTTCGGACATAAGCGAGCTCAAGGCGCTGCATGAGAAGGGCGACGGGCCGATGTCGCTGCTCGACCTCGAAAACGCCGCCTTCGACCGGCTGGCGGCGATGAATACGGTCACGCTCGCAGCAGTGGAGGGCGCGGCGACGGGCGGCGGCATGGAAATGGCGCTGGCCTGCGACCTCGTCGTGGCAGGCGAGAAGGCGCGTTTCGCGCTGCCGGAAATCAAGCTCGGCGTTTATCCGGGCGCCGGCGGAACGCTGCGTGCACCGGGCAAGATCGGCCATGGGCGCGCGCTGGAACTAATGCTGCTCGGAGACGAAATCGACGCGGCGAAGGCGGGAGCCTGGGGGCTGGCGAACCGCGTGGTGGCCGAGGGCACGGCCCTGGCGGAGGCGCAGAAGCTGGGCCGCCGCATGGCGCGCGGGCCGCGCATGGCGCAGCGGCTGGTGAAGGACGCGCTGCGCGCCAACGGCACGATGAGCGAGGCGGGCGTGAAGGCGCTGGTGCGCCGGCACTCGGCCGAGCTGGGTGCCGGACCGGACATCGCCGAGGGCATGCGCGCCTTCTTCGCCCGCGAGCGGCCGGCGTTCAACAGGAAGGGATGAAAGCGGGCAGGACGGTCGCGTGATCCTGCTCAGCCCAGCGCTCTGTCACGGCATGGATCCTGGGGTCAGGCCCGAGGATGACCAAGGTTGATGAGTCCAATTGCTGACGTTTGCGGCTGGCGTCGCTCTCAATGGGTTCGTCATGCCGTGACGTGAAAGAAGCCGCCCCTGTTGGAAAACACCCGGCAGGCGGCCGCGCTTCAGCGCAGATCCAGCACCAGCAGCGAGGAGCTGCCGTTGGCGATGAGCTTGCCGCCGGCACGCAGCTCAGCCGAGGTGAACATCACCCGCCGGCCGGTCTTGTCGATGCGGCCCACTGCCTCGACCGCCATGCCGCCATGGGCGGCGCCGAGGAAATTCGTCGTCATGGAGGTGGTGGCGACGGTCTGGTTTTCCGGGAGAACGACGAAGCAGGCATAGGCCATGGCGAAGTCGAGCATGGCCGAAACCGCGCCGCCCAGAACCACGCCGGCGCCCTGCTTGAACGTGTCGTCGGGCCGGAAGACCATCCGGATTTCACCGGCCTCGGCATCGACCGCGACCAGTTGCGCGCCAAGTGCAGCCGCGAGCGGATTGCTGGTGACGTCGACCGGGCCGATCGAACCCGCCGCCATGAAGGCGCGGACGGCCTGTGCGTCGGGATTGCCGGCCATGTCAGCGGCCCTTGAAGACGGGTTTACGCTTTTCCGCAAAAGCCTTCATCGCTTCGGCGACGTCGTCGGTGCCGACCATGGCGGCCTGACCGTCGCGCTCGGCATCGAGCTGAGCGGAGAAATCGCGGCTGAGCGCTCCGTCGACCAGTTGACGCGTGGCGACCTGCGCCAGCGTGGGGCCTGCGGCGAGCTTCGCTGCAAGCACATCGGCTTCGGCGACGAGGCTCGTATCTTCAACCACGGTCCAGATCAGGCCCTGATGCACCGCTTCTTCCGCCGAAAGCGGCGCGCCGGTCAGCATCAGCCCCATGGCGCGGGCGCGACCAAGGTGCTGCGGCAGGTGCCAGGAAGCGCCAAGATCGGGGATCAGGCCGAGCTTGGAGGTGAAGGAGAGGATGAAATTGGCCGAACGCGCGGCCACGACCATGTCAAGCGCCAGCGCCAGCCCGACGCCACCGCCGGCGGCGATGCCATTGACGGCTGCGACCGTGGGAAACGGCGCGTCGCGCAATTCGCGGATCATCGCATTCATCAGCGAGTCCAGCGTGGCGGCGCAGGCGGCCCCCTTCTGGTCCTGCGGCAGGTGCTGGCCCATCATCGGGTCGGAGAGGTCCGCGCCCGAGCAAAAGGCGCGGCCATTGGCGGCGAGCAGCAGCGCCTTGACCTCGCCGGAAGCGGCGAAAGCGGCCACAGCCGCGCGGATCGCCTCGATCATCTCACGCGACAACGCGTTCAGCGCCTCGGGGCGGTTGAGCGTGATGCGGCCGATGCCGTCACGCTTCTCGACGATCACATGCTGCGACATGATCAGATCTCGATGCAGACCTTGCCGATATGCTGGCCGCTCTTGAGGTAGACGAGCGCGTCCTTGAGCTCCGACAGGCCGAAGACCTTGCTGTCGATCACCGGCTTGACGCCGTGATGGCCCATGGCGGCGACCATGCGCTTGAGCGCTACGCGCGAGCCGGCATTGGCGCCGCGGATCACCATGTCCTGCATGGCGACGATCGGCACGTTGAGCTCGGCCTTGGGGCCGCCGACGACGCCGATCATGGAGATCATGCCGCCAAGCGCGGAGCAGCGCATGGACTGCTTGAGGGTGGAAGCGCCGCCGATCTCGACAACGTGGTCGATCCCGCGGCCGCGCGACATCTTCATCACCGTCTTACCCCATTCGGCATCCTCGCGGTAATTGACGACGTGGGAGGCGCCGAGTTCCTTGAGCCTGGCCAGCTTGTCGTCCGACGAGGAGGTTGCGTAGACTTCCGCGCCAGCCATCACCGCGAACTGGAGCGCGAAGAGCGAGACGCCGCCGGTGCCCTGGGTGAGCACGGTCATGCCGGGGCCGACCTTGCCGTTTTCGATCACGGCGTTCCAGGCGGTGGCCGCGGCGCAGGGCAGCGTGGAAGCTTCCATGAAGCTCATATTGTCGGGGATCTTGACCAGCGCATCGGCGCGGAAGACGCGCTGCTCGACCGCCACGCCATCCATGCGGCCGCCGAGATCGGTCATCACGGCTTCGACGCGCAGCGGGCCTGCCTGCCAGTCGGGGAAGAACGTGCCGACGACGCGGTCGCCGACCTTCCATTCACGCACGCCCTCGCCCACGGCGATGATCTCGCCGGCACCGTCGGACAGCGGAATCAGGCTCTCCTGCTTCTGCATGGAGCCGTAGCCGCCCTCGACCGCGAGGATGTCGCGATAGTTGAGCGACGCCGCCTTCAGCGCCACCAGCACCTGGCCGGCACCGGGCTGCACCTCCGGAACATCAACGATCCTCAGATTGTCCAAGCCCATCGGGTTGACCAGGGCAGCCTTCATGGTTCGTTCCTCTCGCATATAAGCGGCTTCTTCGAGCCACCGGAATTCGGACCTGTTATTTAACAAGTTAAAAGTTTGGTCAACCCCTCGCGGCAACACATGCATAGGGTGCGGGGATGGCCGCCTGTTTGGCGGCTCCTTCTGAGAACGGACGGGGCCGGTAGCGGCGTATGCGGTATTTTGGAGGTTCGTGCCGCCCGCTCATCCGGCTGCCGCCATTTCCGATTTCGCCAATCGCCGGCGTAGCAGAAGACGTGGAGAACACGGGACAGCGTTCTTCTCCCGGCTTACGGGAGAAGTGCCCGCAGGGCGATCAGGGGCGGGCTAAAGTCGAAAAAGCGCTTGCGACAGGCTCTAATAGCTGCCCTTGGCGGCGGGGGCGGTTTCGGTGCCGCCCTTATAGCGTTTCGCCAGCGCGGAGGTGGACTGGGCGAACATGGTGACGTCGGTGCCGACGGCGACGAAGGTGGCGCCGAGTTCGAGATAGCGCTTGTTGAGCGCCTCGTCGGAGGTGAGGATGCCGGCGGCCTTGCCGGATTTCACGATGCGGGTGAGCGCGTCTTCGACGGCTGCCTGCACCTCCGGCACGCCGGGGCGGCCGATATAGCCCAGATCGGCGGCGAGGTCGGCGGGGCCGACGAAGACGCCGTCAACGCCATCGACGGTGAGGATTTCGTCGAGCGCGGCCAGGCCGGCACGGTTTTCCACCTGCACCAGCAGGCAGACCTGCTCATCGGCCGTGTTGAGATAGTCGCCGATGCGGCTGAAGGCGGAGGCGCGGGCGATGGAGGCGCCGACGCCGCGCATGCCTTCGGGCGGATAACGCACGGCGCGCACCAGCTGGCGCGCTTGCTCCGCGCTTTCCACCATCGGGATCAGCAGCGTCTGCGCGCCGATGTCGAGCGCCTGCTTGATGAGCCAGGCCTCGCCGATGGGAAGGCGCACGACCGGATGGCTGGCCGTGCCGATGGCCTGCAACTGCGCGAGGATGGACGGAATGTCGTTGGGCGCATGTTCGCCATCGACCAGCAGCCAGTCGAAGCCGGCATGGGCGGCGATCTCGGCGGTATAGGCATTGGCCAGCGCCAGCCAGAAACCGATCTGCGGCTTGCCGGCTGCAATCGCCGCCTTGAAGCTGTTTACCGGTGCGGGCATGGCGCGTTCCTCGAAAAAGGCAGTGGATCAGGCGAAGTGGCAGCTTACCGTGCCGAAGGGGCCGTAATCTGCGAGGATGGTCGAGCCGTGCGGGCATTCCACCGGCCGGACGAAGGAACCCGACAGCACGATATCGCCGGCCTCGATCGACCCGCCGCCATATTGCGCGAGGCGGTTGGCGAGCCAGGCGACGGCGGTAGCCGGATGGTTGAGCACGCCGGCGCCGAGGCCGGTCTCTTCGACTTCGCCATTCTTCGACACGATGGCGCCGATCCAGCGCATGTCGGTATCCAGCGGACGCATCGGGCGGCCGCCCATGACGATGCCCGCATTTGCGGCATTATCGGCGATCGTGTCGAAAACAGTGCGGATCTTCTTCGTCTCGGCATCGACGCGAACGATGCGCGTGTCGAGGATCTCGATGGCCGGCACGATGAAATCGGTGGCGTTGAGCACGTCGAAAATGGTGACGTTGCCCTTGAGCGGCGCCTTCATGACGAAAGCGATCTCCGCCTCGATGCGCGGCTGGATGAAACGGTCGGCGGGAATGACCGCGCCGTCGCCAAACACCATGTCGTCCAGCAGGATGCCGGAATCAGGGATGTCGATGTTCAGCGCATATTGCATGGCCTTGGAGGTCAGGCCGATCTTCCAGCCGACCTTGCGGCGGCCGGCGGCAAGCTTCTGCTTCACCCATTCGGCCTGCACGGCATAGGCGTCGTCCATGTCCATGCCGGCATGGGCAAGGCTCAATATGCCGATCTGCTTGCGGGTCTTCTCCGCCTGATCGAGCGCGGCGGCGGCCTTCGTCACCTGATCAGGCGTCATCGACGTCATGGGCGGACCTCGTCGACCACGCCATTGCGCAGGATGCCGATGCCATCCGCCTCAACCTCTACCACATCGCCGGGAACCAGCCATTTCGGCGGATCGAAGCGGGCGCCAGCGCCGGTCGGCGTGCCGGTGACAATGATGTCGCCCGGGATCAGCCTAGTGAAGGTCGAGATGTAGGAAATCAGGAAGCGGAAGCCGAAGGTCATGCGGCTGGAGCGGTCGTCCTGCCGCAACTCGCCATTCACCTTGGATGTAAGGCGGATGTCGGCGAGCTGGCTCTCATCCTCATATGGAACGAGCCATGGTCCGATGGAGCCGGTGCCTTCGAAATTCTTGCCCTGGGTGACGTTGAACTTGGCGTGGCGCACCCAGTCGCGGATCGTGCCTTCGTTGCACAGCGTCAGTGCCGCGACATGGTCGAGCGCGTCGGCTTCGGCGATGTGGCGGCCCTCCTTGCCGATGACCAGCACCACCTCGCCCTCATAGTCGAGCTGCGGCGAGGCGAAGGGGCGCGTCAGCGGCACGCCATGGCCGACGAAGGAGCCGGGGAAGCGCGGGAACAGCGACGGGAATTTCGGCGCAGCCGAGCCATCCTTGTACTCCTCGTTGCGGTCGGGGAAGTTGACCCCGACGCAGAGGATCTTTTCCGGATGCGGCACCGGGATCGCATAGGTGATGTCGGAGACGGCGTAGTCGGCAGCCAGGCCGGCTCCGCTGTCGGCGAGGCGCTTGAGCGCCCCGTCGGCAATCACCTCGCGCAGCGTCGGCCACTTGTTGCGCGACGACAGGTCCACGACGCCGTCCTCGCGGATCAGGCCGTAGCGGGTCTTTCCTTCGGCAACGAAGCCGGCGATGCGCGGACGGCCGGTCATGGCGCGACGATCGGCTGGGCCTTGAGCTCGGCTTCGCCGAGTTCGACACCGGCGAAGGTGGAGCCTTCCTCGAACCAGCTGCGCGGCGCGGGCGCACCCCAGAGCGTCTGGCGCTGCGGGTCCTTGAGGTCCCAGTTGATCGGCTCATGATCGGGATCGACCGTCTGGTAGTCGGAGCAATAGATCTCGATGCGGTGGCCGTCGGGGTCGCGGATATAGAGGAAGAAGGCGTTGGAAATGCCATGGCGGCCCGGGCCGCGCTCGATATTGGCGAGGTAGCCGGTGGTCGACATGATGTCGAGCAGGTCGATGATGTTGAGCGGGGTCGGCACCCAGAAGGCGGTGTGATGCAGGCGCGGGCCGCGGCCATTGGTGAAGGCGACGTCATGCACGCCGCCCTTGCGGTGCATCCAGGCAGCCCAGAGCTTCTTGGTCTCCGCATCTTCGGTATATTCGGTCGTGCGGAAGCCCAGCTCGTTGTAGAATTCGACCGACTTGTCGACGTTCACGGTGAACATGTTGAAGTGGTCGATGCGCAGCGGCTTCACGCCCTTATAGAGCGCATATTTCTGCGTGATGATCGGCAGGCGATCCATCTTGTGGTAGAATTCCAGCGGGATGCCGTAGAGGTCCTGCGTGCGCAGGGTGCGGCCCTGGTGCGGACGCTCGACCCATGCGGTGGGCAGGCCCTTGCCCTTGAAGAAGGCTTCGGCCTTGTCGAGGTCTTCCTCGGAAAACACCTTGAAGCCGAGCACGTTCACCGTCGCGTCGTCGCCCTTCTTCAGCGCGATGCAATGATGGCCGCGCTCTTCCATGGCGCGCATGTAGATGAAGTTGCTGTCTTCATAGGTGACCTGCAGGCCGAGCGTATCGACATAGAAGGCGCGGCTTGCCGCGAGGTCGCGCACGACGAACTCGACATGGCTGAGGCGCACGATGTTGAACGCCGGATGCAGATTTGGTGCGGGTACTGGCATTGTTTCCTCCTAGCTTGCCGGATGGCCTTCCATGGCACGCGGCAAGCGGATGTTTATTGATATAGCGCAAGCCGCCGCGGCGCGACGGCGGGGGCGGCGTCAGCCGCCCAGCTTGGTGATCTTGTGGGCTTCGGTGGCGAAGGCGACGTTCTTCGTTTCCATGTAGAAATCGAAGGACCAGTCGCCGCCGTCGCGGCCGATGCCCGAATTCTTCACGCCGCCGAACGGCGCGGGCAGGTGACGGACATTTTCGGAGTTCACCCAGATCATGCCGGCTTCCAGCCCATCGGAAAAGCGGAAGGCGCGGGTGACATCCGAGGTCCACATATAGCCGGCAAGGCCATACTGCACCTCATTGGCCAATGAAAGCGCCTCGGCCTCGTCCTTGAACGGGATCGCGGTGAGCACGGGACCGAAAATCTCTTCCTGCGCTATGCGCATCTTGTTGTTGGCATTGGTGAAGAGGGTCGGCTCGACATAACAGCCGGGGCCGTCGACCTTCCTGCCGCCGGTGGCGATGGTGGCGCCTTCCTGCTTCGCGATCTCGAAATAGGAGAGCACCTTCTTCTCGTGCACCGGGTGGACGAGCGGGCCGATGACCGTGTCGGGATCGAGCGGGTGGCCGATCTTGATGCGCTTGGCCTTCTCGGCGACCTTCTGCGTGAAGCTTTCGTAGATGGATTCTTCCACCAGCAGGCGCGAGGATGAGGTGCAGCGCTCGCCATTGAGCGAGTAGATCATGAAGACGGCGGCATCCGCCGCGCGCTCGAAATCGGCATCGGCGAAGACCACGACCGGGTTCTTGCCACCAAGCTCGAAATGGAAGCGCTTCAGCGTGTCCGCGCCCTGCTTCATGATCATGGAGCCGGTGCGGCTTTCACCGACGAAGCCGACGGCCTTGATGTCGGGATGTTCGGTGAGCGCCTTGCCGGCGTCTTCGCCGAGACCGTTGACGAGGTTCCACACACCCTTGGGCAGGCCGGCTTCCTCGGCGATCTCGACCAGAAGGCGGGCGGTGAGCGGGGAGAATTCAGCCGGCTTATGGACGATGGTGCAGCCGGCGGCGAGCGCCGGCGCGATCTTCCAGGTGGACAGCATGAAAGGCGTGTTCCACGGCGTGATGATGCCGACCGGACCGATCGGCGAGCGCGAGCTGATATTCAGCTGGCCTTCGGCGCGCATCGCCTGGCCGTCGCGCGCCTCGGGCGCCCTGTCGGCGAAGAAGCGGAAGTTTTCCGCGCCGCGCAGTGCGGCCTTCGACATGAACTTGTAGGCCTGGCCGGTGTCCATACATTCGACGAAGGCGATTTCCTCGGCGCGCGCGACAATGGCGTCGGCCACCTTGTGGAGCAGCTTCTTGCGCTGGTCGCCGGGCATTGCGCGCCATTCGGGGAAGGCAGCCGTGGCGGCCTTGGCGGCGCGGTCGATGTCGGCGGCCTTGCCGTGAGCGACCTTGCCCAACAGCTTCATGTCGACGGGCGACACCGTATCGAAGGTGGCGCCGTCGGCGGCATCGACAGCCTCGCCGCCGATCTGGTTCTTGACGCCATCGCGGGCGAAGCGCGCCAGATAGGCCTCGGCCTTCTTCAGATTCTCTTCAAGCTTGGACATGTTGGCCTCTATTGGTTCCGCAGGCGCGGATGCATGGCGTTCTTCTTCCAACTGAGATCGGGATCGATGTCCCTTATCTCGAAGGAGAGCGCAAAGTGAGGGGTCTCGAACAAGGGCGCGAGGAAGTCCGCCGCCTTGCGGAAGATGGCCTCGCCGACCTCCTTGCGGCTTTCGGGCGTGCGGTCCGGACGCTGGCCGATGCGCAGAGACATGTCGATGAAGGCGTTTTCCGGCATCCGGTCGGCAATGGCATATTCCGCGCATCGGACTGCGCGCACGCGCACCGCACCGATCTCGAAATAGCCGGTCGCCAGCATCGCCTGCAGGATTTCGCTGCAGAATGCACCCATGTCGGTCCGGCCATCGAGATTGGCCGAATATTCGATCGTCATATGCGGCAAGACTGGTTTCGCCCCGGCTTTGTTCTATATAATTAACATGTGAATTATAAGCGCAGCCTTGTCAAGGCTGGGTGTGGATGACGTGACGTTCAGGGACGCGGCTTGCGCGCCAGGAGGGAGAATACGAGTGCCGCGCTCGACATGACCAGCAGCACGCGCACGATGTGGTGCGTGGCGACGAAGGCCACTTCCACGTTCAGGGCGAGGCCCATCAGGCTCATTTCCGTCAGGCCGCCCGGCGAGTAGGCAAGCAGCAGCGGCATGACGCCCATGCCGGTAATATGCCCGATGCCGAAGGCGCACAGGAGGGTCAGTGCGACGATGACGCCGTTGCAGGCCAGCGAATGGCCGAGCGCGCGCAGGATCTCCATCGGGCTGACGCCGACGAACCTGCTGCCGACGCCCGTGCCCAGCACGACCTGTGCCACGATGACAAGCATGGGCGGCGCGGTGAAGTCGGTCAGGCCGGTGCCATGCACCAGCGCGCTCACCAGCAGCGGCCCCACCATCATCGGCGCGGGCAGGCGCAGGAGCCGGCCGGCGAAGGAGCCGCCGACGATGCAGGCGGCAAGCCAGATCCACGAACTGAGCGGCGTGTCGGACAGGAATGAAAGGCTGGGCCGCGCCGTGCTGCCGCTGGCATTGTAGCCGAGCAGCGCGATAATGGCCGGAAGCGCGAAAACGACGATGAAGACGCGCGACGAATGCGACAGCGCGATGCGCCTGCCGTCGCCGCCGAACTGCTCGCCGGCGATGATCATTTCGGCGAAGCCGCCGGGCATGCCGGAAAAATAGGAAGTGGGCAGGTCATAGCCCGCGAACCGGCGCAGATAGAAGACCGAGATAAGGCCGGTCAGGATGACATAGAGGACGAGCCCGCCCATGGTCACGGCATAGCGGCCGGCATCGTGGAACATTTCGGGCGTGAAGGTCGCGCCGAGAATCACGCCGACCACGGAAATCATCGGGCCGGTGAGCCAGCTCGGCTGGGCCAGCGGCGCGCGCATCAGGGCGCCGACGATGCAGAGCGTCATGGCGCCCAGCATCCATGCAAGCGGAATATGAAAATGGTAGAATATCCAGCCGCCGAGCGCGCCGAGCGCAAGCGTCGCAACGTAGCGAACCCAGATCATCGGGCGCTGTTCCGCGCACGGCCTTTCAGCCGGCGGGTCTGTCGGAAATGAGTTGCAGGACGTGGTGGCATGTCGTCGGCCTGACTCGCACAGGCAGGCGGCATAATCCAGCCTTTTGTTAGCGTGTTAACGTTCCTGTCAGGCGATCCGGGCCTGCGCGGTGATGGCGAGGCCGCCTTCGTGACCGGCCGCCCACAATTCCACCCTTCCCTCGCCGTCGGGCGGGTTGCCGTGAAGGTGGAGCGGATGGCCGTCGAAGATCGGCGAGACGGCGCGGAAGGAGAATTCCGCCACGCGCGCGCCCGGCATTTCGCGGCGCAGCAGGTCGATCAGCAGCGTGGCGATCAGCGGGCCATGGACGACGAGACCCGGATAGCCTTCCTCGCCGGTGACATAGGCGCGGTCGTAATGGATGCGGTGGCCGTTGAAGGTGAGCGCCGAATAGCGGAACAGAAGCACGTCGTCGGGCACGAGGCTGCGGTGCCAGATGCCCTGCGATGCCCGCGGCGCGGGCTTCGCGGCGGGGCCGGAGAGGCCACGATAGACGATGTCGTGCTCGTCGACCACCAGCGCCGGGCCGCCACGCTCGCCGATCTCATGGCGCACTGTGACGAAGACGAGCGGGCCGCTGCCGCCGTCCTTCTGCGCCACGGAGGCGATGGTAGAGCGCTTCACCGCTTCCATGCCCACCTTCAGCGAACCGGGGAACGATATGCGGCTGCCCGCCCACATGCGGCGCGGCAGATGGTCGACCGGCGGCAGGAAGCCGCCGCGCTTCGGATGGCCGTCGACGCCAAGGCCCGATTGCCGCTCATTGGGCAGGAAGGAGAGCCAATGGCCGAGCGGCGGCACATCCGCTCCATCGGCGAAGGGCGGGTCGTCGCGGTCGAGCGTGGCCGAGAGGCGATCGAGCGGGCCAGGTGCGATGCGCTCGAACCGTTCTTCCGTGCGGCCGATCCAGGCGGTGTAGTCGGGTGCCATCATGCCTGAACCACCGCGGGCGGGGCGACATTCCACAGGCGGCGCAGGTCGGCGGCGGTGGCGAGCGGCCGGCCGGCGGCAGCGCAGGCCTCAGCCGTGGCGGCGACGATCGCGGCATTGGAGGCTGCGAGCTGGCCGTCAGGCAGCCACAGATTGTTCTCGAAGCCGACGCGGGCATGGGCGCCGTGGCGAGCGGCGCGGGCCATGAAATGCGCCTCACGCGCACCGAAGGCGCAGAGCATCCAGGGGAAGCGGGAGACGCCGGCGGCCAGGAAGGCGTCGAGCTCGGCATCGGTGCCGCCGGTCTCGGTATAGCGCCCGAGCACGGCGAGCAGCGCCAGCGGCCCGGCCGGCAGGATCGCGCGGGCCTGGAGGTCCGCCATCCGCGCAATTTCGGCCGCGTCATAGACGATGAGCTGGAGCAGGATACCGGCACCGACGGTACGGGCGAGAAAATCGCGCGCTGCGCCCTCGTCGCCGCCTTCGGGCAGGATTTCACGCAGCGCGATGGAGATCGATTCCGGCTGCAGCGCGTCGACCAGCGCTATCTGCTCGGCCGGCGTGTAGCGGCCGACCGCTTCCGTGGTGGCCTGCACGACCAGCCGGTCGCCCACGGCCTCTCGCACCGCGGCGGTGGCTTCGCGATAGAGGCCGGCATCGAGCACGTGACGGGCCTCCGCGTCGCGCACATGCATGTGGATCATGGCTGCACCGGCAGCGAGCGCCTCGGCGGCGTCACGCGCGATCTCGCCGGCGACGATGGGCAGGCGCGGATGGTCGGTCTTGCCGCGCCGCGCACCGTTCGGCGCCACCGCGATCGCGAAGGGGAAGCCGTTCACGTCATGTCCTCCTGATCGCACCGCGCGGCCGGTCAGACCCGCACCGCCTGCACGACGCGATCCGCATCGCCGAAGACCTGCAGATAGCGTTCGATCTCGGCCGGCTCGCCGGTGGCTTTGTTGGGATTGTCCGACAGCTTCACCGCCGGGCGGCCATTGGCCTCGGTGACCTTGCAGACCAGCGAGATGGCCTTGAGGCGGTCGTTGGGGATGGGCGCGCAATCCTCGAAGTCGTTGGTGAGGTTGGTGCCCCAGCCGAAAGCCATGCGCACGCGGCCCTCGAAATGGCGATAGGTGTCGATGATCGTGTCGACGGAGAGCCCGTCGGAGAAGATCAGCATCTTCTCGCGCGGATCGCGGCCCCTCGATTCCCACCATTCGATGATGCGCTCGCCGCCCTCGATGGGCGGGGCGCTGTCGGGGCGGAAGCCGGTCCAGTCGGCCACCCAGTCGGGTGCGTCGCGCAGGAAGGCGGCGGTGCCGAAGGCGTCCGGCAGGACGATCAGCAGATTGCCGCCATAGAGCGTGTTCCAGTCCTGCAGCACCTTGTAGGGAGATGCGCGCAATTCGGCGTCGCTGTTGGTCAGCGCGGCCGCAACCATGGGCAGTTCATGGGCATTGGTGCCCAGCGCCTCGAGGTCGGTGTCCATGGCGAGCAGCACGTTGGAGGTGCCGGTGAAGGCCTCGCCGATGCCCTCCTTGAGCGCCTCCACGCACCAGCGCTGCCACAGGAAGGAATGGCGGCGGCGGGTGCCGAAGTCGGAGATGCGCAATTCGGGCAGCTTCTTCAGCCGCTCCACCTTGTCCCACATCTTCGCCTTGGCGCGGGCATAGGTGACGTCGAGCGCGAAGGGGCCGAGGCCCTTGAGGGCGGAGCGCGAACGCAGCTCGTTGATGATGGCAAGCGCCGGGATTTCCCACATGGTGGTGTGGGTCCAGCGGCCGTGGAAGTCGAGCTGATACTGGCCGTCGACATGTTTCAGCTCATATTCCGGCAGCTGGAAATCCGCCAGCCAGGCGAGGAATTCCGGATCGAATATCTGCTTGCGGCCGTAGAAAGTGTTACCGGCCAGCCAGATCATCTCCTTCTTGGAGAGCTTCAGCGTGCGGGCATAGTCGAGCTGGGCGCGCAGCTCGCCCTCGTCGATTTCATCGGCGAGACGCACGCTCCTGGTACGGTTGATGAGCGAGAAGGTGGCGTCGACCTTGGGATAGAGGCTCCAGATCATCTGCAGCATCAGCAGCTTGTAGAAATCCGTATCGAGCAGGCTGCGCACGATGGGATCGAGCTTCCAGGCGTGATTATAGACACGCCGCGCGATGTCAGTCCTTGCCAATGCCCTCTCCCTCAGGCCTGCCGGATTCACCGTCCGGCGCAATCCCGAAAGCGCAAAGCGGCTTCGGCGAGATCGCGCCTCTCTCCTGTCTGGCCGCTTCGTGCCGCGCGAGGCATTACCACCTCGCGGTGAAATGCTTTATGCGGCACGGGACGAAAAGAAAAGGTCGCGGGAGGCGCCTGGATGAAGAAGCGGCTGGGATGGGGCATCGCGGCGGCATTGGGCCTATGGCCGACGGCAGCACTTGCCCATGCCGCCGACCGCGGCTTCGTGATGCTGCTGCCGACGGGATATTATCTTGCCGGCGGCGCTGCCGCGGTGGCGCTGAGTGCGGTGGTGCTGGCTTTCCTGCCTGCCGCGCCGCTGCTGAAGATCGCGCGATGGCGGCTGGCCCTGGCCCGGCTGCGCATCGACGGGCGCGCCGTCACCTCGTGGTTCTCCTTCCTTGTCCTTGGCGGGCTTGTCTTTGCCGGCTTCGAAGGGAGCCGCGACCCGCTTTCCAACCCGCTGCCGCTGATCATCTGGACGGTATGGTGGGCGGGGATGACGCTTCTGTCCGGCCTTCTCGGCAATATATGGCGCTGGCTCGATCCATGGTACGGGCCGGCATGGCTGGTCGCGAGGATCGTCGGGCGCGATCCTGACAACGGTTTCCTGCGCCTGCCCGCCGGGGTCGGCCAGCGGCCGGCGATCGGGCTCTTCTTCGCCTTCGCATGGTTTGAGCTGATCGACCCCGCGCCGACCGATCCCGACCGGCTGGCCTTCGCCGTGGCGGCCTATTGGGTCTTCACCTTTGCCGGCATATTGCTGGCCGGGCATGCCGCCTGGACGCGGCATGTGGAGCCATTCTCCATCTTCTTCGGCATGATCGGCCGGCTGTCGCCTTTCTCGCGGAAGGCGGAAGCGCCGTTCAGCCTTCTGCCACCGGGCGGCAAGCTGGTGGACGCGCCGCCGCTGACGCCCAGCGGCACGCTGTCCCTGCTTCTGGCGCTCTCGACCGTTTCGTTCGACGGGCTGATGCACACCTTCCGATGGCTGGCGCTGATCGGCGTGAACCCGCTGGAATTCGAGGGACGCAGTTCTGTGATCGCGGCCAACACGCTCGGCATGGCGGGAATGTTCGCCGTTGTCGCCTGCGCCTTCCTCGGCGCGATCGCGGCCGGCGGGCGGCTGGCTGGCGCGAAAATCCCGTTCTGGCAGCAGGCCGGCCTGCTCGTCTGGTCGATCGTGCCGATCGCGCTCGCCTATCATTTCGCGCATTATCTGATCGTGCTGGCGATCAACGGCCAATATGCCTTTGCGGCGATCTCGGACCCGCTGTCCAACGGCGCGAACCTGTTCGGCACGGCGCGCTATCATGTGGTGGCGGGCGTGACGATGGGGCTGGAATCGGCCTGGATCATCTGGAACCTGCAGGCGGGGGCGATCATCGGCGGCCATGTGCTGGCGGTGCTGATCGCCCATGTGATCGCCTACCGCATCCATGGCGACGAAAAGCGCGCCGTGCTCAGCCAGTTGCCGCTGGCGGTGCTGATGGTTGCCTATACCGCCTTCGGCCTGTGGCTGCTTTCCACCCCCACCGCGTGAGGCGCGACATATAAGGCGCGGCGCGCGGCGCATGTTGCCCCATGGGAAGTTTCGCTGCTATGCAGCATTTCGCGTGCGCCGGCTGTTGGCGACCCGCGCATCCGGCATTGAAAGGACCGCCCGCATGGCCGAAAACACACTGCGCTTCCTGCGCAACAGCGTTTCCCGACGTGGATTGATCAAGGGTGCGGGAGCTGCCGCCGCACTCGCAACGGCGCCGGGCTTCGTCCGCTATTCGCAGGCGCAGTCTTCCGCGCCGATCCGCATCGGCTTCCAGTGCCATCGCACCGGCATCGGCGCCGCTTATGGCCGCTGGTATGAGCGCACGACGACCGCCGCGGTGAAGCGCATCAACGATGCGGGCGGTATCAATGGCCGGCCGGTCGAGATCGTCACCGAGGATGACGGCACCGATGCAAGGCGCGGTGCCGAAGTGGTCGAGAAATTCGCTAACCAGCACAAAACCGATGTGGTCTATGGCACGCTGTTCAGCCATGTCGTCGTGGGCTCTGCGCCGGCGGCGGGCGAGCTGAAGATGCCTTATTATGTGGTGAGCGAGGGCTATCACGTCGCCTCCGGATCGCTGAACCGCTATGTTTTCCAGCCGGGCATCACCGATGTGCGCGCGCAGGCGCGCTCGGTTGCGCCGTGGATCTCGGGCAATCTGGGCAAGAAGATCACCATGATCTTCCCCGACTATGCCTTCGGCCACGATCATCGCGATTTCTTCCCGCCGGCCTTCGAACAGGCGGGCGGACAGGTTGTCGCCAAGATCGCCATTCCGCCGACCGAAACCTCGTTCACGCGATATTTCCCGCAGATCCCAGCGGATACGGACGTGATCTACCACGTGATGGTGGGCCCGGCCGTGCTGACCTTCGTGAAGGAGCTGGGGGAGTTCTACGGCACCAGCGGACCGAAGCTTTTCGGCTTCATCGACAGCCTGGAGGCGGTGGACATCGCCTCGCCGGGGCTCGAATTCCTCGACGGCACCTATTTCTGGGAGGGCATGCCCCGCTACGCGCAGGAGAATGACAGCGAGGCGGTGAAGGAATATCGCGCCGCGGTCGGCCTCGACGACAAGGGTGCAAGTGCGAGCGACGCGCGCGATGTATCCACCGCCGGTCACATGTTCGGCTGCTGGGAGACGCTCTATATCCTCAAGAAGGCGATGGAAGACGCCGGCTATCAGGGGCCGCAGGACCGCGCCAAGCTGATCGAGGCGACCGAGGCGCTGACCAGTTTCGCCGACGGCATCGAGCATCCGCAGGGCGAAAAGCTGTTCAACGGCAAGCTGCACCAGGTTTTCGGCCACCAGAACATCTCGCAGGTGAGCGAAGGCCGGCTGAAGGTGGTGCACCGCACATCCATCGAAGACGGCATGTACGAGCCGGAAGCCGACTATACGACGCAGGCGCTGTAGCATCCCCTCCACGCAATTCCGCTGCGCACTTTTGCTGAAATCACTCAGCGCTTGCGCGATCCGGACATCGGAAGCATACTGACGGCGTATATACATCGTCAGTATGCAATGGAGGCCGACATGGCCAAGGATGCCGTCTTCACGATGAAGCTTGATGCCGAACTGCGCGACGCCTTCATGGCAGCAGCGGCTCAAGCCGACCGCCCGGCCTCGCAGATCGTGCGGGAGTTCATGCGCGATTTCGTCCAACAGGACGGGGAATATGTCGCTTGGCTCCAGCGCAGGGTGGACAAGGCGAGAGCCGACATCGCGGCGGGGCGCGTGCACAGCCATGAAGAGGTGACTGCGGAGATGGACAGGCTGCTGGATAATATCGAGCGCAAGCGCGGCGAGGCCGATGCAGCGTGAAGCTGACCTGGACCAGCCAAGCCAGAGACAACCTCAGGGAGATCATCTCCTATATCGGGGCTGACAATCCGTCCGCTGCCCGAGAGATGCAGGCGCGGATCGAGAAGCTGGCAGCTTATGTTGCGCGGCAGCTTTCATGGGACGACCCGGCGCTGTCCTCGGGACGCGCGAGGCGATCCCGCATCCCAGCTATCGTTTGGTCTATCAGCTCGGCGAGGAGGCCGTCTTCATTCTTGCCATCGTCCATACTTCGCGGCGTTGGCCGCCTCTGAGCGACGACTGATGGGCTTCGGACCCTATTTCATGCTGGCCACGCTCGAAGGCCTCGTCATGGCAGCGGTGCTGGCGCTGACGGCGCTCGGCCTGTCGCTGGTGTTCGGCGTGATGCGGGTGGTCAATGTCGCGCATGGCGAGTTCTACATGCTGGGCGCGGTGATCGCATGGGCGGTGGCGAATGCCGTCGCCGGCCACCCCGCACTCGGTTTCGTCGCAGCGCTCATCGTCGCGCCGCTGGTCGTCGGCCTGGTTGCGCTCGTGTCAGAGCGTCTGGTACTGCGCCGGCTCGACTACGACCCGGAAGCGACGATCGTGGCCACGATCGGCCTGCTCTACATTTTTCAGCAGGCGGCGCTGACCTTTTATGGCGCCGATGCGCGGCCGGTTCAGCCGCCCTTCAACATCCGCCTGCAGCTGCCCTGGTTCGGCTATTCGGCCTACAAGCTGACGGTGATCGCCGCATCGGCCGCGCTGATCGCCGCGACATGGTTCGTGCTGACGAAGACGCGGATCGGCCTGGTCATGCGCGCCACGCAATATGACCGCGAGATGGCGACCGCCTTCGGCATTCCCGTCGAGCGGGTCTATGCCGGCGTCTTCGCGCTCGGCGCCATGCTGGCGGCGCTCGCCGCCGTGCTGATCGTGCCGATCAGCCAGGCGCACTACCTGATGGGGCACGACCCGCTGCTTCTGTCCTTCATCGTCGTCATCATCGGCGGGCTGGGCTCGCTGCGCGGCACGCTGGTGGCGGCGCTGCTGATCGGGCTTTCCGACGGCATATTGTCCGTCTTCTTCTCGCCGACGCTGGCCAAGATCGTCGCGACCTCGGCTGTGGCGCTGGTGCTCGTCTTCCGCCCGCAAGGCCTGTTCGGGACGACAGCCCGATGAAAGATGGTCGCGTCATCATCCTGCACCTGGCGGTGATCGCGGCGCTCGTCGCGCTGCAATTCGTGCTGCCTGCCTATCATCACGGCATATTGGCGCGGGTGATGGTGCTCGCCACCTTCGCCATGGGCTACAATCTTTTGTTCGGCTATGCCGGCCTGCTCAGCCTCGGCCACGCCATGTTCTTCGCCGCCGGCCTCTATGGCGCGGGACTGACGGTCTACCATCTCGGCTGGCCGCTGCCGGCGGCCTTCGCGGCGGGCATCGGCGCCGGCGCGGCTCTGGCGCTCGGCATCGGCCTGCTTGCGCTGCGCACAACCGGCGTCGCCTTCATGATCGTCACCATGATGTTCGGCCAGGTCTTTCATCTGGTCGTGATCTATTTCGGCGGCATCACGCGCGGCGACGAGGGGCTGACGCTCAGCCAGGCGCAGCGCCGCTTCGGCTGGCTCGATTTCACCGATCCGGCCACGCGCTATTTCACGGCGCTGGCGCTGTTTTCGATCGTGCTGCTGGCGACGCTCGCAATGGTGCGCTCGCGCTTCGGCCGGGTATTGGTGGCGATCCGCGAGAACGAGGAGCGCACCCGCATGCTGGGCTACGACACCTTCGCCACAAAGCTCGGCGCAGTGGTGGCGTCGGGCACGATCTGCGCCGCGGCAGGCGCCGCCTATGTGCTGCTGTTCGGCTATATGGGCGCGGGCTTTGCGGCCACGGCCTATTCGATCCTGCCGCTTTTATGGGTGCTGGTCGGGGGTGCGGCGACGGTGCTCGGCCCGCTCACCGGCACGGTGCTGATGTTCTATCTGGTCGATCTCTCAAACGATGCGCTGAATCGCTGGCTGCCCGGCTGGGACTTCAGCTCCATCGGCGTCGTCGGGGTGGCGCTGGTGCTGCTCATCCTGTTCTTCCCCAAGGGGCTGCTCGGCTCGCTGCGTGCGCGCTGGCTGCGGTGGCTGCCATGACGTGGCTGATCGAGACCAAGGGGCTGACGCGCCGCTTCGGCGGCCTGACGGCGGTGGACGGCGTCGATTTCACCCTGCCGGAAGGCGACATCCGCGCGCTGATCGGCCCGAACGGGGCAGGCAAGACGACGCTGGTTTCGCTTCTGTGCGGGCGTGTCGCGCCGTCCGAAGGGCGCATGTTCTTTGACGGGGGAGACATCACCGATATGCCGGCGCACCGGCGCGTCGATCTGGGCATCGCCTATACGTTCCAGATCACCAGCGTATTCGCCAATCTCAGCGTCTTCGACAATGTGGCGCTGGCGGCCCAGCGCCATGCGGGTGATGCGTTGCGGCGGGAGACAACGGCGCTGCTGGAGAAGGTGGGGCTGGCGGGCCATCAAAACATGCTTGCCCGCGAGCTTGCCTATGGCCACCAACGGCTGCTGGAGCTTGCCATGGGGCTGGCGCTAAAGCCGCGCCTGCTCATCCTCGACGAGCCGACGCAGGGGCTTTCGGACGGCGAGATCGAGGGGTTCGTGGCGCTGGTGCGCGATGTAGCGAAAGACGCCACCGTGCTGCTGATCGAGCATAATATGGACGTGGTGATGCAGCTTGCCCAGACGATCACGGTGATGGATCGCGGCCGCATCATCGCCGAGGGGCCACCCGACGCGATCCGTGCCGACGCCGCCGTGCAGGCCGCTTATCTGGGAGCGCCCGCCAATGGCTGATGCACTCACCATGACGGGCGTGCAGGCAGGCTATGGCGATGCCGCCGTGCTGCGCAACTTCTCGCTCACGCTGGCGCGCGGCGAGGTGCTGTGCCTGCTCGGCCGTAACGGCGCTGGCAAGACCACAGCCCTCAAGACGATCATGGGGCTGGTGCGTGCAAGCGCCGGGTCAATCCGGCTGGGTGACGTGGAGCTGACGGAACTGCCGGCGCATGAGGTGCCGCGCGCGGGCATCGCCTATGTGCCACAGGGGCGGCGGCTTTTCGCGGAGATGAGCGTTGCGGAGAACCTGACCATTGGCCTTATGACGCGCGGCAAGGGATCGGCCACGCGCGAACGGGTGCTCGACCTGTTTCCCGTCCTGCGCGAGCGACTGTCGCAACGCGCCGGCACGCTGTCGGGCGGCGAGCAGCAGATGCTCGCCATGGCCCGGGCGCTGTGCCTCGAACCTGACGTGCTTTTGCTCGACGAGCCGACCGAGGGGCTGATGCCGGCGATGATCGCGCGCATCCGCGAGACGGTTTCGGCGCTACGCGAAACCGGCGTTTCGACTCTCTTGGTGGAGCAGCGCGTGGACGCCGTGCTGCCCGTGGCCGACCGCGTGGCCTTCGTGGAGACAGGCCGCGTTCGCGAAGTGGTGGATGTCGAACGCCTGCGCGCCGAGCCGGGGCTGGTGCGCAAATATGTGGGGGTCGGCTGACCCCTCACCCGACCTGTTGCGCGATGCGCCGGTCGCGCCACTGGCTCCAGGCGAAGGCGGCGACGAACTGCGCCGACATCAAGAGCACGATGGTGGGCGCCGGGGCGGAATCGATGAAGAAGCTCGCATAGACGCCCAGCACCGACGACAGGCAGGCGATCGCCAGCGACACGGCGAGCATCGGGCCGATGCGGCGGGTGAGGAGGAAGGCGATGGCGCCGGGCGCGATCAGCATGGCGATGGCGAGGATGATGCCCACCGCCTGCAAGGCGCCGACGATGGTCAGCGAGATCAGCGCCAGCAGGCCGTAATGCAGCAGGCGCACCGGCAGGCCGATGGCGCGCGCATGCTGTGGATCGAAGGCATGTGCGGCGAGGTCACGCCGCAGCAGGCCGACCGCGCCGACGACGACTGCCGCGATGGCCGCGCTCTGGGCGATATCGCCCCAGCTCGTGCCCAGCATGTCGCCGAACAGGATGTGGTCGAGATGCACGTCGGTGCGGATGCCGACATAGAGCACGAGGCCGAGCGCGAACATGCCGGAGAAGACGACGCCCATCACCGTGTCTTCCTTGATGCGGCTGTTCTCCTTCAGATAGCCGGTGGCAAGGGCGCAGAACATGCCGGCGGCGAAGGCGCCGAGCGCCAGCGGCAGGCCGGCGATGTAGGCGAGCACGATGCCGGGCAGTACCGCATGGCTGATGGCGTCGCCCATCAGCGACCAGCCCTTCAGCACGAGGAAGGGCGACAGGAGCCCCATCGGCAGCGCCGAAAGCAGCGCGATGATCATCGCCTGCTGCATGAAGGGCACGAGGAAGGGAAGCGCGAGGAGGTCGAAGGTCATGCGCGCGACTCCTCTCCGGTCGGGACGAGGCAGCGGGAACTACCCCCACCCCTCACCCCTCCCCACAAGGGGGAGGGGGATTCTGAAAGCTCAGCACCAACTGGCAGGCATTGGCCGAGGAAAAGGCGCGGCGTTCGCGATTCCCCTCCCCCTTGTGGAGAGGGGTCAGAGGCGGGGGTCTGCGACGGCACATGGGTGACCGCACTATCCGACGCCTTCCGGATCATGCGCCTGCCTCCAGCGCAGCCCGAGCACGCCGCCGCGCGGCCAGCAGCCCGTGCTTGGGCGCGAGGAGGAAGGCGGCGAGGAAGACCAGCGTCTGCAGGACGACGATGATGCCGCCGGTGGCGCCGTCGAGGAAGTAGCTCGCATAGGCGCCGAAAAAGCTGGAGCCGGCGCCGATCGCCACCGAGAGCAGAATCAGGCGCGGAAAACGGTCGGTGAGGAGGTAGGCGGTGGCGCCGGGCGTGACCACCATAGCGACGACGAGGAAGGCACCGACGGTCTGCATGGCCGCCACCGTGCATGCGGCGAGCAGGGTGAAGAAGACCGCCCGCAGCACGCCGGGGCGCAGGCCGATGGAGCGCGCATGGTTCTCGTCGAAGAAGGCGACCATGAGGTCCTTCCATTTCGCAGCGAGCACGAGAAGCGTGACGCCGGCGATGAGGACGAGTTGCCAGGTGTCGGCCGGCGTGATGGCGAGGATGTTGCCGAGCACGATGGTCTGGATGTTCACCGAGGTGGGCGAGAGCGAGACCATGAACAGGCCCAGCCCGAAGAAGGAGGAGAAGATGAGGCCGATGATGGCGTCCTCGCGCAGCCGCGTGCGCTGGTTGAGGAAAAGCATGGTGGCGGCGGCGAGCCCGCCCGACAGGAAGGCGCCGAGCGCGAAGGGCAGGCCCAGCATATAGGCGCCGGCCACGCCGGGCACGATGGCGTGCGACAGCGCATCGCCGATCAGCGACCAGCCCTTGAGCATGAGATACGCCGACAGGAAGGCGCATACGCCGCCGACCAGCGCCGATACCCAGATGGCGTTGAGCATGTAGCCATAGGTGAAGGGTTCGATCAGCGTGGCGATCATGGCTTTGGGCCCGTATCGGAGGGCTGTTCGGCATGCGGTGAGCCGCCCTCGCCTTCCGAATAGAAGACCAGCGGGCGCTCATCATCGGTGAGCACTGTGACGGCGCGCGCATCGTCGTCATCGTGGAGGTCGGCGCCGCTCAGCGTATGGCGCCGCAGCAGGCCACCAAAGGCGCGCTGGAGATTGTCATGGGTGAAGGTCTCGGCGGTCGGGCCATAGGCCAGCACCGTGCGGTCGAGCAGCACGGCGCGGTCGCAGAAGCGCGGGACGGAGCCGAGATTGTGGGTGGAGACCAGCATGACGCGGCCCTCGGCGCGCAATTCCTGCAGGAGTGAGATGATGGCGTCCTCGGTCTTGACGTCCACGCCGGTGAAGGGCTCGTCGAGCAGGATCACCCGGCCCTCCTGCGCCAGCGCTCGGGCGAGGAAGACTCGCTTCTTCTGGCCGCCGGAAAGCTCGCCGATCTGACGCTTGCGGTAGGCCGACATGCCGACGCGTTCCAGCGCCATGTCCACCATCTCGCGGTCGCGGGCCGACGCGATGCGCAAGAAGTTCATGTGGCCGTAGCGGCCCATCATCACCACGTCCTCGACGAGAACCGGAAAGTTCCAGTCGACATCCTCGCTTTGCGGCACATAGGCGACGATATTGCGCTTCAGCGCGTGGCCGGCAGGCTCGCCGAAAATCTCGACCTTGCCCCGCGCCAGCGGCACGAAGCCCATGATCGCCTTGAAGAGCGTGGACTTGCCGCTGCCATTGATGCCGACCAGCGCGGTGATCGTGCCGGCGGGAATGGCGAATGTGGCGTCGCGCAGGGCCGTATTGCCATTGCGATAGGTGACGGTGACGCCGGTTACGGCGAGGCCGGACGCGCCACCGGCTGTCGCGGCGACGTTCATTCGGCGAGCCCCTTGACGATGGTCTCCGTGGTGACGCGCAGCAGGTCGAGATAGGTCGGTACCGGCCCGTCGAGCTCGGAGAGCGAGTCGACATAGAGCACGCCGCCATAGCGCGCGCCTGTTTCCCGCGCGACCTGCATGGCGGGGTCCGGCGAGATCGTGCTTTCGCTGAAGATCGCCGGCACCTTGTGCTCGCGCATGGCGTCGATGACTTTGCGGACCTGCCGGGGCGTGCCCTGGCTGTCGGCATTGATCGGCCACAGATAAAGCTCCCTGAGGCCGAAATCGCGGGCGAGATAGGAGAAAGCGCCTTCCGAGGTGGCGAGCCAGCGGCGATCTTCCGGCAAGGCCGTGATCGCGGCCCGCGCGGGCCCGGCGACGGCGTCGATCTTCGCCAGATAGGCTTCGGCATTGGCGCGATAGGTGTCGGCGTTGCCGGAATCGTATTTTTCCAGCGCGTCGCGGATGTTGGCGACGTAGATCTTCACATCGGCGGGCGACATCCAGGCATGGGGATTCGGCTTTCCCTCATAGGGCCCTTCCGCGATGCCCATCGGCTCCACGCCCTCCGAGACGACGACGTTGGGCACGTCGCGGAAGCCACGCAGGAAGCGTTCGAACCATTGTTCGAGATTGAGGCCGTTCCACAGGACGAGGTCGGCATCCTGCGCGGCAAGGATATCCTGCGGGGTGGGCTGGTAATTGTGGATCTCGGCGCCCGGCTTAGTGACCGACTGCACCGCCGCAACGTCACCGGCCACGTTGCGGGCGATGTCGGCGATGATGGTGAAGGAGGTGACGACCTTGAATTTCTCCGCCTGCGCGGCGTGGGGAGCAGCAATTGCGGAAGCGAGGATGATGGCGGCGAGAAGGCGGCGAAGCATGCAGGGTCCGATCCGGAGGGAGGCAGTCTGGAATGGTTCCAGATTGATCATATGCAATTGCAAATCGTTTGCAACAAGAAAATGCGATTCGTCGAATATGGCTCGCGGGAGAACCGGAGCGTGTCGCGTCTTGTCCGCTCGGAAGCATGATCTCCGGCTGCCACGCTGCTCCTCATCGCCCTGCCGGGCACTTGTCCCCGTGAACGGGGAGAAGAAAGCCTTCATCTTCGCTTTCGCCAATCGCCCGCGCCGCAGAAGAGGCGGAAAGCAAGCAAGCGAGCGGCGTTCTTCTCCCTGTGAACGAAGAGTGCCCGGAAGGGCGATTAAGGGCAGCGCAAGCAGCACCGGTGACGCGCGAACCGGCGCAGCTTTCTTTTGCAACTGGCTGTCAACTGGACCATAGTCCGGCGCATGAATCACACGCCGTCGAAACAGGATTACGAGAAGCAGCTGCGGCGCGCCGGCGTGCGCATCACGCGGCCGCGGCGGATCATTCTCGACATCCTCGCCGAGACCGAGGACCATCCCGACGCGACGGAAATCTACGAACGCGCCAAGCTCATCGACCGGTCGATCTCGCTCTCGACCGTCTACCGCACGATGAAGCTCCTGGAGACGATGGGCGCGATCCACCGGCATGCCTTCGCCGGCGGTCCCTCACGCTTCGAACAGGCCAGCGGCGAGCATCACGACCACCTGATCGACGTCGACACCGGCGACGTGATCGAGTTCCATTCGCGGCGGATCGAGGAATTGCAGGACGCGATCGCGCGCGAGCTCGGCTACGAGATCATTCACCACAGGCTCGAGCTCTACGGCCGCAAGCGGCGGAAACGATAGGGCTTCCGCTTTTGATGGAACCGCCGAACGCTTGGGTGCGAAACCGCCCGCGCATTCTTGCTGGACGCCCTCCCCGACGTGGGGAGGGCGAAAAGGCGCATCGGTAGCGCCCGGCGAGACCGCTATTCGTTGATGAGTATCTCGAAGCCGCCCCAGAACATGCGCTTGCCGTCGAAGGGCATTTCCATATTGGCCATGGACGGGTCGTCCATCATCTTCTTGTTGGCGGCGTCGCGCGTTGCCCTGTCGGGATATTCGATCCAGCTGAAGACCGGCGTCTCGTCGTCCTTCGCCTGGGTCGCCTTGTAGAAATCCGTCAGCGCGCCCTTCGGCACGTCGTCGCCCCAGCACTCCACCAGCCGGGTCGCGCCCAGCTTCTTGAAATAGGCGACGGCTTCCTGCGCATGCTTGCGGTAGACCTCCTTGTTGGCGGTCGGAACGGCGGCGACGAATCCTTCGATGTAAGGCATGGCTCTGCTCCCTTGTTGGATATGACAAGGACGTTGGGCGCGGCGGCGATCCGACAAGGGGTTTCGGAAAATTTTCGTCAAGCCACGCCGGTCGCGCTCACCCTGTGACTGCGGCTGGCGCGCGGCCCTGACGATATTCGCTCCATGCCTGACGCAGGATCTGCGCCGACGAGGTCAGGAACAGACCCGCCATGATCGAAGCCACGATCAGGTCGGGCCATGCCGTCGCGGAGCCCCAAACGCCCAGCGCTGCGATCATCACCGCCACATTGCCGATGGCATCGTTGCGGGAGCAGAGCCAAACAGAGCGCACATTCGCGTCGCCGTCCTTGTAGGGCATCAGCAGGCCGACCGAAGCGAGATTGGCAGCGAGCGCAAGGAAGCCGACAATGCCCATGATCTCGGCGCGCGGCGCATCCAGCACGAACAGATGATACAGGGTCGAGCCGAACACCCAGAGCCCCATCAGGCTCAGCGACAGGCCCTTGAACAGCGCAGCAGCGGCTCTTGTCTGCAAGGACGCGCCGATGACGGCGAGGCTGAGGCCGTAGGTGACCGTATCGCCGAGGAAGTCCAGCGCATCGGCCTGCAAGGCCTGCGATCCCGAGAGCCGGCCTGCCATCATCTCGGTCACGAACATCACCCCGTTGATGCCGATGACCGCCCACAGGGTTCGCTTGTAGCGCGGGTCCATGCCGTCGAAGACCGGTACACCGCCGGAGCAGCAGCTATCCGCGACCTTGTGCGCAGCGACATCCTTCCCTGTCGAATGCGCCGGATGCGACTGCGCGCAGCTGCTGTTTGATTCCTGATTGCAACAATGATCGGCCATGAGGTGTCTCCTTTACGAAGTCACCGTAATCTCTATAGTCACTAGAGGTTCAAGAGGCTTTGCAATGGATTTTTCGATCGGGGAACTGGCGCGGCGATCGCGCATCAAGGTGCCGACGATCCGCTATTACGAGCAGATCGGCCTGCTGCCCTCGCCGCCGCGCACGGAAGGCCAGCAGCGGCGCTACGATGCCGGTCACGCCGCCCGGCTGAACTTCGTGCGTCATGCCCGCGAACTGGGCTTCGAGATCGACGTCATCCGCGAATTGCTGGCCATGAGCGAGCGGCCGGATCAGTCCTGCGCCGAAGTCGACGAGATGGCGCGGCGGCATATTGCCGGCATCGACCGGCGCATCGCGCATCTGACGGTGCTGCGGGCCGAGTTGCAGCGGACGGTCGATGAATGCGAGCGCGGCCGGGTGTGCGACTGCCGGGTCATCGAGACGCTGGCCGACAGCAGTCACGATCATCCCGGCGTCGACAGGGAATCTCCGCCGCGGCCAAGAGCCTCCAGACGGTAGCGAGCTACAGCTTGAAAATGCGCTCCGCATTGGTCTGGCGGATCGCCTTGGCGGTTGCCGCATCGAGCGCGTCCACGCGGTGGAGCACGCCCTTCATGTCGCCGATCGTATGCGGGAAGTCCGAGCCGTACATGACCCTGTCCGCGCCGCCAATCTCGATGCACAGTTTCAGCGCCTCGATGCGGTAGGCGATGGCGTCGTACCAGATCTCGCGCAGATACTCGCTCGGCCGCCGCTCGATCTTCACCCGCGCCGCCTTGAGCTGCTCGTGGATGCGGTCGAGCCGGCCGGCGATGTAGGGCAGCGTGCCGCCGGCATGGCTGGCGATGATCTTGAGCTTGCGGTAGCGGTCGAAGAAGCCGTCGAAGATCATCCGGCTGATCGCCAGCGACGTGTCGTACATGAAGCCCACAGAGGAGGCGAGCATGAACTCGTCCAGCTGCTGGGCCGCAGTGCCGGGCGGCGTCGTCGGGTGCACCAGAACCGGCAGTTCCAGTGCATCGATAGCAGCCCAGATCGGCGCGAAGGCGGGTTCCGTCAGGTGCCGCTCGTGGATATTGGCGATCACCATCACGCCGACCGCGCCGGCGGCATGGGCGCGATGCAACTCGGCCACCGCATGGTCGGGATATTCCCACGGCAGCGAGGCCATCCAGCGGATGCGGTCGGGATAGAGTCGCTGCGCAGCGGCCATCTCCTCATTGACGAGGCGCGCGGCTCGCGTGCTGATCTCGGCATCGCCGAAATAGGCATTGGGGCTGGTCAGCGAGACGATGGCGACATCGACGCCGGCCTCGTCCATTGCCTTGATGCGCAGCGCATAGTCGAAATGCGCCGGATGGGTGGTGAGGAACTGCGCGCCGTCGGAGAAGACGCATTCGCGGCCGTCGAAACCGGTGCCGACCGAATATTGCGGGCCGCCATGATTGCGCAGCAGCTCCCACCAGTCGCGGCCGAGCATATGGGTGTGGACATCGATGACGGTCATGCTTGTCTCCCTGTGTGCCGCGCATGCGGCCGGCTGCCCCGAAGCACAGCCTGTCTATCCGGTTCGGTTGCTAGGCCGCCTGATCGCGTGAGGCGTCGCGGCGGCCGGCCAGGATCATGGCGGCGGCCTTTTCGCCGATCATGGCGGTGGGCGCATTGGTGTTGCCGGAGGTGATGGTCGGCATGACCGACGCATCCACCACGCGCAGCCCGCCGATCCCGTGCACGCGCAATTCCGGGTCGACCACGGCAAGCGGATCGGTGCCGATGCGGCAGGTGCCGACCGGGTGGTAGATCGAGTGGCCGGCCGAACGGATATAGTCGTCCAGATCCTGTCCGGCCGCCGGCATGGTCTCGTGCGCCACATGGCCGGCCAGCGGCTCGGTGGCGAAGATGCGCCGCGCCTCGGCGATGCCCGCCTTGAGGATGTCCATGTCATGGCTGCTGCCCAGATAGTTGGGCGCGATCTGCGGCAGTTCGTGCGGGTCGGCGGAGCGGGCGAGCACGGTGCCGCGGCTCTGCGGCCGGCTGTTGCAGATCGTCATCGACGCGCCCGGCTCGCGTTCGAGGCGTCCGAAGCGCTGCTGGTCGAAACTGGTGGGCGAGAAGAGCAGTTGCAGGTCGGTGGAGGCGAGGCCCTCGCGGCTGCGGCAGAAGACCATGGCGGCGGTGATGCCGGTGGTCAGCGCTCCGTCGCCGAACAAGGCGAAACGCGCCGCCTGCCATGCCGCGCGGGGCATATGCGACAGTTCGTTGACAGTGCGCGCGCCCTCGATGCGCACGCAGACCCGCACGCCGTAATGGTCCTGCAGGTTGCGCCCGACGCCCGGCAGCGCATGGCGGACGGCGATTCCCGCGCCGGCCAGATGGTCCGGATCGCCGATGCCCGCCAGTTGCAGCAGATGCGGCGATTGCAGCGCGCCGGCCGACAGGATCGTTTCGCGCGCGGCGTTGATGGTCTGGCTCGTGCCGCCACGCGAAAAAGTCACGCCGGTGCAGCGCGCGCCGTCGAATTGCAGTTCCGTCACCTGCGCGCCGGTCACCACGTCGAGGCGGCCGGTCGCCTGCGCGCGCTTGAGGAAGGTGCGCGCCGTGGAGCCGCGGAAGCGGCCGAGCCGATTCATCTGCGCCAGCGCCACGCCTTCGGCATCCGGATGGTTGATATCGGTCAGGCGCTTGTGGCCGGCGGCCACCGCCGCATCAATGAAGCGGCGCGTGATCGGCAGCACGAAGCGTGGATCCTCGACGCTGAGCGGCCCTTCGCGGCCGCGCCATTGGTCCTCGCCGCCGCCGTAATGTTCCATCGAGCGGAAAAAGGGCAGCACGTCGTCGAAGGACCAGCCGCGCGCGCCGCTCTGCGCCCAGCCGTCGAAATCGGCACGGCTGCCGCGCACGAAGATCATGCCGTTGATCGAGCCGGAACCGCCCAGCACGCGCCCGCGCGGCCACTGGAAGCTGCGGCCGTCCGCCTTGGGCGAGGCCTCGGTGGGGAAGGAGAGCGTCACGGCGGGGTTGTTCAGCAGGTACATGACGCCCGCCGGGATATGGATCCACATATTGCGGTCCACCGGTCCGGCTTCCAGCAGCGTCACCCGCGCGCCGCCCTCGGCCAGCCGCGCCGCCACCACGCAGCCGGCGGTGCCGCCGCCCACCACCACATATTCGCTGTCCTGCAAATGCGCCTCCCGATCCACAACCGCGATTTGATAATTAACAAATTAAGTGACCCGATGTACAGTCGCCACGCCGGCTTGCCGGCTGAGGAGACCACAATCTTTTTGGGAGGAACGACATGCACAGGTTGATTGCGGCAATCACTGCATTGACGGCCATTGGCGGCGTCGCATCCGCGCTGGCCCAGCCGGCGCCGATGGGCGAGCGGCGGACCATCTCGGAAATCTGCGACGAGTGCGTCTGGGAGAAGGCGGTGACCTGCCGCGGCTTCATCGAGGGCGTCAATTTCGATGCGCAGGGCACGATGTGGATGGTCGGCTATCTGACCGGCGAGATCCTGAAGGTGGAAGGCGACCAGTGCATCACCGTCGGCGAGGCGGGCGGCGCGCCGAACGGCGCCAAGTTCGGGCCGGACGGCAAATTCGTCGTCGCCGACCGCCAGCGCGGGCTGATGTCGGTCGATCCAGAGACGGGCGAGCGCACGCTGATGGTCGGGCAGATCAAGACCGAGCAGTTCCGCGGCCTCAACGATCTGGCCTTCGATGCCGAAGGCGGCATCTACTTCACCGAGCCCTACGGCTCGAACGCCGTCGATCGCACGGGCCGCGTCTTCTACGTCGCGCCGGGCGAGGAGAAGGTCGCGCAGCTCTACATCAACGGCATGTCCTTCCCCAACGGCGTGGCGGTGGGGCCGAACGGACAATACATCTATATTTCGGAATACGGCCAGAACCGTATCATCGCCGCGCCCGGCTTCAAGCCGGCCAGCATCCACAACACGCCCTATGTCTTCGCGCGCCTGGAAGGCGGCGTCGGGCCGGACGGGCTGACGGTGGACAGCGAGGGCAATGTCTATGCCGCGCATTTCGGCGCCGGCGAAGTGGTGATATTCGATTCCAACGGCTTCGAATATGGCAAGCTGCGCCTGCCGGAAGGCGCCGGCAACTTCACCACCAACCTCGCGCTGCATGACGGCTATCTCTATGTCACCGAGGCGACGCAGAACATCGTCTGGCGCATCAAGGTGAAGAAGCAGCCGGTGGCGGCGAAGCCGGCGCAATAAATGCACAAAAAAGGCCGCTTCGAGCGGCCTTTTTCAATCCGTCAGGCGGCTTCGTCCCGCTTCGCCTCCTGTATCGCCTCCCACAGGCGCAGCGGGGTGGCGGGCATGTCGAAGTCGCGGATGCCGAGGGGCGCAAGCGCGTTCTGGATCGCGTTCATGCAGGCGGGCAGCGCGCCGACCGTGCCGGCCTCGCCAGCGCCCTTGATGCCGAACGGATTGGCCTTGGTCAGCACTTCGTTGCTCTCGCTGTGGATGAAGGGCAGCATGTCGGCACGCGGCATCTGGTAGTCCATGAAGGAGGCGGTCATCAGCTGGCCGTCCTCCGAGAAGACGATGT
>DATMGE010000056.1:0-58322 GCA_035555795.1 Rhizobiaceae bacterium
CGCCAAGCCGGAGGGCACTGGCGGCCTCATCACACCCGGCGTGGTGGCCGAACAGGTGCTCTACGAGGTCGGCGATCCGGCCAATTACATGCTGCCGGACGTGACGGCCGATTTTTCCCAGGTCCGGTTGCGGCAGGAGGGCGAGAACCGCGTCCACGTTTCCGGCGCACGCGGCAAGCCGCCATCGCCCACCTACAAGGTGTCGGCGACGTATCAGGACGGCTATCGCGCCATCGCCACGATCTCGATCGTGGGACCGGATGCTGCGCACAAGGCAGAGCGCACCGCAGAAGCATTGGTGACGCGATCTCGTTCGCTGTTCAAAGCCAAGGGCATGGCGGACTTCACCGCCGTTCATATCGAGGCGCTGGGGGCAGAGGCAAGCTATGCCGGCGGCAGCCGTGCCCGCGCGACACGCGAAGTGCTGCTGCGGCTGGTCGTGCAGCATCCCGACCGCGCCGCGCTCGACCTCATGTCGAAGGAAGTTGGCTCCATCGGCATTTCCTTCGCGCCGGGCACGACGGGCATTTTCGGCGGCCGGCCGAAGGCGACGCCGGTCGTGCGGCTTTTCACCTTCTTCGTGCCGAAGGCGGACATGCCGGTGCCGCGCGTCAGCATCGGCGATGCCGAACCCTTCGCGGTGGAGATACCGACGGACGGCGCCGTTCCCGAGCCGTCGCGCCCCACTGGAGAGGTGGCCGCGCCCGATGCGGGCTCGGTGCGCATTCCGCTGCGGCGCATTGCGCTGGCACGCTCCGGCGACAAGGGCGACAGTTCCAACATCGCCATTTTTGCGCGACGACCGGAATTCCTGCCGGTCATCCGTCGCGAGGTGACGGTGGAACGCCTGCTGAAGCACTTTGACGGCATCGTCACCGGACCTGGCGAGGTGTTCGAGGCGCCGGGCCTCGACGCGCTCAACTTCCTGCTTCAGGGTGCGCTGGGCGGCGGCGGCATGGCCTCGCTGCGCATCGACCCGCAGGGCAAGGCCTTTGGCCAGATGGCGCTGGAAATGGAAATCGACGTGCCGAAAGCATGGCTCGATCAAGGGCTTGTCAGGCCGAATTGAGAATTTGAATCCGATTGGGGGAAGCGCAGATGGCCGATGAAAAACCGATCCTGATCGAGCGGCGCGGCGAAGCGCTGTGGATCACCATCAACAGACCCGAGCGGCGCAACGCCATCAACAACGATGTCATCGAGGGCATCGCGGCGGGCATGCGCGCGGCTAGCGAGGACGTCTCGGTGCGCTGCGTGGTGCTGACAGGCACCGGCGAAAAGGCCTTCTGCGCCGGCGGCGATCTCCAGCAGGGCACTTCGGTCTTCGGCGACCAGTTCGACGAGCCGACGACCGATTTCGGCCGCCTGGCGCGCTATGTGCGCACCATGGGAATCCCGATCGTGGCGCGCATCAACGGCGCCTGCGTGGCCGGCGGCACCGGCTTGATGTCGCTCTGCGACCTCGTCGTGGCCGCCGACCATGCGCGCTTCGGCTTGCCGGAGGCCCGCGTCGGCGTGTTCCCGCATCAGGTGCAGGTCTATTTCCGCCATCTGATCCTGCCGCGCCACGCGGCCGAGCTGATGTTCACCGGCGAGCTGATTTCGGCCGAGCGGGCGCGCGAGATCGGGCTGATCAACTATATCGTGCCGGCGGCAGAGCTCGACGCCAAGGTGGAATGGCTTGTCGGCGTGCTCAAGGGCAATTCGCCGGTCGCCATGCGCCGTGGCAAGGCGGCCATCGCCGCCATGCAGGCGATGCATTTCGAGCAGGCGCTGGCCTTTGCCGAAAGCCAGATCATGCTCACCGCGCAGACCTCCGACGCGCGCGAAGGCCTCGCCGCCTTCAATGAGAAGCGCAAGCCGCGCTGGACGGAATAGGCCTCAGCTCATCAGCGTGGGGAAGAACATCACGATTGCCGGCACGGCGATGCATAGTAGCACGACCGCGATGTCGATGGCGATGAAGGTCGTGACGCCGCGGAACACGCCGGTCAGCGAGGTGAGATTGCCCACCACGCTCTTGATGACGAAGACATTGAGGCCGAAGGGCGGGGTCAGCATGCCGATCTCGATCAGCTTGGCGATCAGCACGCCGAACAGCACCAGGTTGATGTTCTGCGCCTCCACGATGGGCAGGAAGATTGGCAGCGTCAAAAGCATCGCGCCGATGCCGTCCATGAACGTGCCGAGAATGAGATAGACCACCATCACCAGCAGCATGAACTGCCAGTAGGTCAGGTCCCAGCCGATCACCATGCTGGAAATCAGGTCGCCCGCGCCGCTGATCGACACGAAGCGCGTCAGCATGGTCGCGCCGACGCCGATGATAAAGAGCGAGCCGCAGGTGATGACGGTTTCGGTCATCGCCTTGACCATCATCGTGCGGCTGAAGCGTCCCTGGGCTACGGCGATGACGAAGGCCATGGTCGCGCCGACGGCGCCCGCTTCCGTTGTGGTGAAGATGCCGCCGAAAAGCCCGCCGAAGACGCCCAGCAGGAGCAGTACGAGAGGGCCCATCTGCCTGAGATTGGCCATCAGCGCGCCCGGCGCGACGGCCGCCGCGCGGCGGGGAATGAGGTTGGGCCGCAGCCAGCTTATCGCGACGATCACCAGCGAATAGCCGAGCGCGGTGGCCAGTCCCATGCCGATGCCGCCGAGGAAAAGCTGGATGATTGAGGTCTGCGCGAAGATGCCGAACAGGATCAACACGATGGACGGCGGTATCAGCGCGCCGATCGTGCCGCCGGCCGCCACCACGCCACAGGCGATATTGCGGTCATAGCCGGCGCGGACCATTTCGGGGATGGCGATGCGGCCCATGGCGGCCGCGCAGGCGATGGAAGAGCCGCAGACCGAGGCGAAGGCGGAGCAGGCGGCGACGCTGGAAATGGCCAGCGCGCCCGGAAGCCGCGACAGGAGCGCCTTGGCCAGTTCGAACAGGCTCGTCGTCATGCCCGAATAGAAGCAGATATAGCCCATGAACAGGAACATCGGCACCGCGCTGAGGGTCCAACTCGCGGTGAACTGATAGGGCACCGATTGCAGCAGGCCCCAGGCCGCGCGGGCGCTCAGCAATTGCCACAGCCCCAGACCGGAGACGCCGATCAGCGCCAGCCCGACCGGCACGCGCAGAGCAAAGAGCACCGCAAGCGCGGCAAGGCCGGTTATTCCAATCGCCGTGGAGCTCATCTTTCACCTGTCGGGTAGTCGGGGGCGGCACCCTCGCCATGCGGGGCGTCAGGCACCGGGTCGGGCGACGGCGGCTCAAGCGGTCCGCCGCGCATCAGGTCCACCGTGCGGTGGATGGCGACCAGCAGCGCCAGTGCGATCGAGAACGGGACGATGAAATAGGCCGGCCACAGGACCAGCAGATAGGCGGACGTGTCGTAATAGGCGCCCGAGCGGAAATTCTTCATCGCCTCGTTGAAGGTGGCCCATACGAGCGCGGCATAGACGGCGACCGAGAAGAGCATAGCGAAGATGCGTATGGCGCGTTGGAGGGCGGCGCCCATCATCGCGTAGACCGCATCCACCGTGATCATTCCGTCCACGCGCTCGACAAGGGCGAGGGGCAGAAAGCCGACCGACAGCATCAGATAGTAGGCGACGATCTCGGTCGTGCCCGGAAGGCCGCTGTGGTTGAACCGCAGCAGCACGTCGATGCAGACGATCAGCATCGTCGCGAAGACGGCCAGTCCCGAGATGACCGCAAGCGTAAAGGAGGCGCGGTGCAGCAGCCTGCCGATCGTGTCCATTTTCATAGCCTGGAAAAGGGGCCGGGGGCTTGCCCCGGCCGCGTGAGCTACTTCACGTAGTTCTCGAGATCGATCTTCGACCAGATCTCCTGGTGCATGAGATCCGCCATCTTCTCGGGATCGTCATGTTCGTCGGTGATCAGGCCGTTCCACTTCTCGACCAATGCGGCGAAGCGCTTCACGCGCTCGTCGGAATCGGCGATCTTGTAACGCGTGCGGCCGACCTCGGCGACGTCGGCCATGGCCTTGGCCTCGTAGTCGTTGTTGGCCTTTTCGAGGTCCGCCGGCAGATCGACGAAGGTGATGCCCATTTCCTTCGCCTTGGCCACGGCCTCGTCGCCGCTCTTGCGCATGGCCGGTTCGAAGGAGGCCAGCGCCTTGCTGGCGGAGCGCAGCGCGTGCGCCCGCTGCTCGGGCGTCAGGCTGAGCCAGGTATCCTTGTTGAAGGTGAAGCTCGCCGCCGCATGGGTGGTGCCGATCGGCACCGGGATGATGTATTTGATCACCTCGAACAGGCGGCTCGCCGCAAGGTTGGTCGGCGGCGCGATAGTGCCGTCGAGTAGGCCGGTGGACAGCGCCTCGAACTCCTCGTTGAAGGAGATCTGCTGCGGTGCCGCCCCCATCGCCTCGGCCCAGCGCACGAAGGGCGCAGCACCGGCGCGCACGCGCAGGCCCTTGAGGTCGGCGACGGAATTGACCGGCTTGGTCGTGTGGATCCAGTTGGTCGGCGTCGAGCCGGTGCCGAGATAGACCGTGCCCAGCTTGTCGAACTCCGCCAGGCACTCGGCGCAGGTGGCGGTGTATTCGGTTACCGCGCCGGTCATGGCGAGGCCCTTCTTGCCCAGCGGCGCGAGGTCGCCCACGAGGCTGTTCTGCGGGAAATCGGCTGCGTAATAGGATGTCAGGATGTTGCCGACGTCGATGACGTTGCTCTGCAGGTTCGACATCATCGAGCGCAGGTCCGACACTTCCAGCCCCATCGCCTTCGCGGTGATGTCGAGCTCCGGCTTCGACGCCAGGCTGTCGATGAAGGTCTTGTACATCGGGTCCGATGCGGGATGCGACGGCGGCGCGCCGGCTGCGATGCGCAGCTCGACGGCCTGGGCGCTGGCGACCATCGCCAGCAGCGAGGCTGCAAGCGCAAGTCCCTTGAAACTGTTGCGAATGTTCATCTGGTCTCCTCCCATGAGACGGTTTGTTTTCGGGGGCCGAACACCCGGCCCGACAGCTATTTCAGCACGGCGATCTTCTTCTTCTCGATCATCGCGAAATCGATCTCGGCCCCCAGGCCGGGGCCGGTCGGCGCGTGGATGAGGCCGTTCCTGTCGACGGTGATCTCGTTCACCACGCCGTAGTTCATCGCCTCCAGCGGCAGCAGCAGCTCGTGAAACTGCGTGTTGCGGATCGACATTTCGATATGCAAGTTGGCGAGGTTGGCCAGCGAATTGCCGCCGGTATGGACCTCGTATTTCATGCGGAAGGCTTCCGCGAGATGCGCGGTCTTCATCACATTGGTGATGCCGCCCTTGATCAGCACGTCGCCGCGCAGGAAATCGGTCGCCTGGCTGGTGATCCACGGCGCATATGCTTCAAGCCCGGCTTCCGGCCGCTCCGTCGCCATGATGGGGATGTCGAGCTTCTGCTTCAGCTTGATGTAGTTGTAGATGTCGTGGTCGCCGAGCGGGTCCTCGTACCAGTAATAACCCATTTCCTCGATGGCGCGGCCGACGCGCAGCGCTTCCTCGAACTGGTAGGAAAAAGTCGAGTCGAGCATCAGCATATAGTCGTCGCCGACCGCCTTGCGCACCGCCTCGCAGACCTTGATGTCGTCGCGCCAGTTTTCCGGCGGATGGATCTTGTAGGCGATGTAGCCCAGTTCCTTGTACTTCACCGCCTCGTCGGCATAGTGCTGCGGCGAGGGCAGGTGATCGGAGCTGACATAGGCCGGAATACTGGTGCGGTAGCCGCCGAGCAGCTTGTAGATCGGCAATCCCGCGATCTTGCCTGCAAGGTCCCACAGGGCGACGTCGATCGCGCCGATGGTGCGGATGCTGGAGACGACCTTGCGCTTCCACAGCTTCTCGTGGAGCAATTCGCGGTCGAGCGGGTCCTGGCCGACCAGCAGCGGCTTCAGATATTTGACCATCAGCGCCGCATCCGATGATGCGGGCGAGAGGCCCTTGCCGAGGAAGGCGTGCCCTTCGAGCCCCTCATCGGTATGGATCGTCACCAGTCCCTGGTCGTGCACGTCGGTCGCGCTGCGTTTCACGCCATGGTAGCCGACCACCGGCATTGTGTCCCAGGCGAACAGGGTAACGGTGACGTCGGTGATCTTCATGCGGTCCCCTCATGTGTCCGTGCATTGCCGGCATTTTGCCAAAGTGTTGCATGGCCCTCGGTGCCGCCAAAGTCCGCGAAAGACCCGGTAACTTGTCGGCGCGTGCCACTTTCAATGTGGCCGGAGGCGACGGAAAATAGGAATGTTTTTTCTGTATCAGCCGAAGGGAAGCAGATAGCTTGTCCAGACAATGACCTGGCTAAGGTTGGCAGATTGCCGCCGCGACCGGATTGGTCTAGCCTGAAAGAAAACATGTTACATAAACCGTGGAGGAGACTATGGCTTATGTCGCAAATGCCGGCTCGCCGGCATGGGAGCGGTGGAACGACGCGACGGGAAAGATAGCCGGCGGCTTCGAGACGCGGCTTGCCGGCCCGACCTCAGCCTTCAGGGGATCGCTGCAGCGCTTCAGCGTTCTCGGCATCAATTATGCGAGCATCGAGACCAATGCCCGTTCGCTCTATCGCGGTGCGGATTCGGCCAGTCGTCCCGGCCGCCACCATTGCCTCGTCTATCAGGCGCGCGGGCGCTCCATGGTCAAGCAGGGCCAGCGCATCGCCATGCTCAATCCGGCCGACATGGTTCTGCTTTCGCCGAACGAGAGCTGCGAATTCGTCAATCGCGGCCTGATCCGCCAATTGTCATTCAACATACCCGAGCAGATATTGTTCGACCGCGTCGGTTCGACGGATATTCCCACCACCGTGCCGATCCGCAGCGATTCCGCGCTCGGCTCGCTGGTCGCGACACTGCTCCTTCAGGTGCATAGCCGCTCAAACGAGCTTTCGGCTTTCGGCACGCGCGCGCTCGATATGGTGATGGCGTCGCTGGTCAGCCCCTTGCTTCAGGAGGCGCGGGGCGATGCGGATGAGGATCTGGGCGATGCCTCGGACATGGTGAGCGCGCTGACGGTGACGCGCTTCATTAGCTCCAACCTGCGCAATGCCAACATGTCGCCGCGCTACATTTCGCGCGCGCTAGGCTGTTCGGTGCGGCATGTGCACAGGGCCTTCGAGGGCGCGGGCACGACCGTCTCCGCCTTCATCAAGGAGCAGCGGCTGCTCGCCTCGGCGGAAGAGCTGCGCAGCCCGCGCTGTGCGGAGGACAGTATTACGGAAATCGCGCTGCGCTGGGGCTTCTCCGAGGTCAGCCATTTCAGCCGCAGCTTCCGCAACCAGTTCGGCATGTCGCCGCGCGAATATCGCGAATGCGCGATGGCGCAGGAGCGCCTTGCAAGCTGAGCATTTCAGCCATCGATCAAATGAGGAAAAGGCCGCAAGCGCGGCCTTTTCCTTGATTTGCCGCTACATGGCGATGGCGACCGTCTTGAGCTCCGTATAGGCCTCCACGCCTTCGCGGCCATATTCGCGGCCCCAGCCCGACTGCTTGTAGCCGCCGAAGGGCAAGGCGTGGTCGACGCCGCCGCCATTGATGCGCACCATGCCGGCCTTGATCTTGCGGGCCATCAGATGGGCGACGGTGATGTTCTGCGTCCAGATCGAGGCATTGAGGCCGTAGATCGTGTCATTGGCTTCCGCCGCGATACGGTCGATGTCGTCGAGGTCGAACGACATCGCACACAGAACCGGCCCGAAAATCTCCTCCTGCACCACGCGCATGTCGTTGCGTGTCTCGACCAGCACGGTGGGCTCGACGAAATAGCCTTCGCTGCCGCGCTGGCGGCCGCCGGTGACGACGGATGCGCCGTCATTCCGGCCGAGATCGACATAGTTCAGCACCCGTTCCATCTGCTTGCGCGACACGACCGGCCCGATCTCGGTGTCCGGCGCCGTGCCGATGCCGACCTTGAGCTTCTGCGCGCGTTCCGCGATGCCTTCCACGACCCTGTCGAACACGTCGCGATGGGCATAGAGGCGGGAATTGGCCGCGCAGACCTGGCCGCTATTGGAGAAGATGCCGCGCGCGGCGCCCTCGATCGCCTTGTTCATGTCGGCATCGGGGAAGACGATGACGGGCGACTTGCCGCCAAGCTCCAGCATCAGCCGCTTGAAATTGCCGCCCGACGCCTTGAGGATCGTCCGCCCGACTTCCGTCGAGCCGGTGAAGGAGATCTTGTCGACGCCGGGATGTTCGGTGAGCGCCGCACCCGCCGTATGGCCGAAGCCGGTGACGATGTTGACGACGCCTTCCGGCAGGCCTGCCTCCTGGACGAGCTGGCCCAGCCGCAACGCGGTCAGCGGCGTCTGCTCGGCCGGCTTCAGGATGACCACATTGCCGGCGGCGAGCGCGGGGGCCATCTTGTTCACAGCCATGGTGAGCGGGAAGTTCCACGGCACGATGAGGCCGACCACGCCGACGGGCTCGCGCAGCGTATAGGCAAGCAGGTTTGCCGGGTTGGACGGCGTCATGGTCTCGCCATTGAGCTTGGTGGCCCAGCCCGCATTGTAGCGCAGGTTCTCCACGCAGGTCTTCAGGTCCATGTTGAGGGCGTTGCGATAAGGCTTGCCATTATCGAGCGTTTCGATCAGCGCGAACTCTTCCGCCTGCGCCTCCAGCATGTCGGAGAGCTTCCACAGAAGCCGCGCCCGTTCGGCGGGCACCATCTTCGACCACGGGCCGTCCATCGCCTTGCGCGCGGCGGCCACGGCCAGGTCGATATCCGCCTTCTGGCCGGCAGGCACATGGGCGATGATCTCGCCGGTGGCGGGGTTCTCGACCTCGAAGGTCTCGCCGGATACGGCATCGGCCCACTTTCCGCCGATCAGGAGCTTTTTGGGCGCGCCCAGGAAGTCCGCGACGCGCTTTTCGGCCGCAGTGATATTGCTGACATTCATCGTGTTCGCTCCTCGCTGGCCGCGATGTGCGCGGGCCTGTTGTGTCGAGCGACCCTATCACCGCTTGCCGCGGCCATTTTGAATCGTGGGGACTGCCCCGATTGACTGCGAGTGTCGCCCGCCGCCAATGGCGCATGCCGTGGCAGACGCGCCGCCCGCACATGTGTAGCCATCGTGAAAAGCATCAGCGGGGAACGTCATGACGGAATATGACTACATCATCGTGGGCGCCGGTTCAGCCGGTTGCGTGCTCGCAAACCGCCTCACCGAGGATGCCGGCGTCACTGTCCTGTTGCTCGAAGCAGGGCGCCCCAACGACCATCCGTTCATGAAGGTTCCGCTCGCCTTCACCAAGGTTTCCAACAGCAGCCCCTATCTGTGGCGGTTCGAGAGCGAGCCGGAGCCTTATATGAACAATCGCCGGATCGCGATCCGCCGCGGGCGCACGTTGGGCGGCTCGTCTTCCGTCAACGGCATGATCGCCCTGCGCGGCCATCCGCTCGATTACGATCTGTGGCGCCAGCAGGGGCTGGAGGGCTGGGGCTATGCAGACGTGCTGCCCTATTTCCGGAAGATGGAGTCCAGCTGGCGTGGCGAGAGCAAATATCACGGCGCGGACGGTCCAGTCGGCATTACCCAGACCAATGTTCCGCTGATGCTCTACGACCTGCTGGCGCAATCCACCCGTAATTACGGCCTGCCGGTGAATGACGACCAGTCGGTCGGCGAGCATGACGGCATCAGCCGCGTCGAGCTTTCGGTCGGCAAGGGCGAGCGGCAGAGCACGGCCGCTACCTATCTCAAGGAAGCCATGAAGCGGCCCGGCCTGACCGTGGTGACCCATGCGCTGACGACGCGTATCCTGATCGAGAAGGGCAGGGCAATCGGCATCGAATACCGGCATGACGGCAAGCTGAAGAGCGCCCATGCGGCGCGCGAGGTGATCCTGTCGGGCGGCTCCTACAATTCGCCGCAGCTTCTCATGCTATCGGGCATCGGCCCGGCCGATCATCTGCGCGAGATGGATATCGACGTGGTGCACGACCTGCCGGGCGTCGGCCAGAACCTGTCGGAACATCCGATCATGCACATGGTCTTCAAGGCCAATACGACGCGCACCTTCCTACAACAGCTGCGTTTCGACCGCGTCGTGATGGGCATGACGCAATGGTATCTGACCCGCTCGGGGCCTTTCGCCACCAATGCCGCGCCCGCCAACATCTTCTTCAGGACTCGCAATACCAGCTCGGCGCGCCCGGATATCCAGATGATCTGCTCCTCGGTGGGGCTCGATGCGCAGGTCTGGTTCCCCGGCATGACCGCGCCGCCGGTGCATCGTTTCGCCGTAGGGCCGAACCTGCTCCATCCGCTCAGCCGCGGCTGGGTCAAACTGCGCTCCAAGGATCCGGCCACATTGCCGCGCATCCTGCTGAATTTCTATTCCGAACAGCAGGACCTCGACTGCATGGTCGACGCGGTGAAGCAGGTGCGCGAAATCTATCTCACCCCGCCGGTGGGCGACCTCATCAGTGGCGAGGTCAAGCCCGGCCCGGATGTGAAGACGGATGCCCAGATCGCCGAATGGGTGCGCGACAACACGCAGGTCAACCAGCATCCGCTCGGCACCTGCCGCATGGGCATCGATGACCAGGCGGTGGTCGATCCGCAATTGCGGGTGCGCGGCATCGAAGGGCTGCGCGTGGTGGACGCCTCGGTGATGCCCGACGAGCCGGGCGGCAACACCAACCTGCCGACCATCATGATTGCGGAGAAGACGGCCGATGTGATCCGTGGCCGGCCGGCGCTCGCGCCGATCCACTGATCGCCCGCCATATGCAATCGAAGCGGCGGCCTCGCATGCGGTCGCCGTTTTTCATTTCCGCGCAAAAATGCTCTGTCATCGCAACATGAATGTACGTACATTCTGCCGCCGACGAGCGGCCGCCAAACGGGAGGAGGGAAGCGAATGAAACTTCAGGAAATGATGCGCGACTTCGAGGAGCAGCTGAACCGCGACTCGCGGCGCACCAAGAAGCCCCGCACGACGGGCATCACCATGATCCTTATCATCGACGTAGCCAATCAGGGGCCTGCCTATATCAAGTCGAACCAGGATCTCGTCGACCGGGTGAAGCTCATCGACACGCTGTGGCACAAGGATTTCCGCATCGTCGAGCGGGCCGTGGCCGACTATCGCGACATGAATATCGATGTGGCGCTGGGCGGCACGCAGTTCGAGATCGCCAAGGCGCAGGGCAAGATGCAGCAATATCTCGACATGCTGAAGGCGCTCGGCGTGAACGAGGTGGAGGTGGAGAACCACGCCAGCGGCGCGTCGCTCGCCCAGACCCGCGACGAGATCAAGATGGTCAAGGACCAGGGGTTCAAGGTCGTCAGCGAGCTCGGCAAGAAATGGGCCTGGAAGGACGAGACGCGCAAGAACCGCGATCTGGTCCATGTCGACATGGTCGTGGACCAGGCCATGCAGATGATCGAGGCCGGCGCCGACCATATCTATTGGGAAGGCATGGTGGTGCGCAACCTGATCGGCAGCTACCTCGAAAATGCCGAGGGGCAGGCGCAGTTCCTCGACGTCGTGCGGCAGGTCAATTCCGACCGGATGATCTTCGAGGTGTGGGACGCCCGCAAGATGGGCAACTCGCCCATCATCGCCTGGCTGGTGCACAAGCTCGGCCCCAATGTGAACCTCGCCAACATCTATCCCACGCAGATCAAGACCACCGAGTTCATGCGCCACGGCGTGTTCTATGAAATGGACCACCCCTATATGCGCTGGTCGCACAATAAGGACGCCGCCGAGAACTGGTGGGAGATCGCCCCGCCGGACTATGCGGTGGACATGCAGAAGCAGTATCGGCTGAAGGAATAGAGCGGGGCTCTGGTTCGGCGCCGTTCCGCGCTTCACTGGCGTCACGGCTTGACTCGAGAATCTATGCCGTGGGCCGTCCGCCTCGCCGAGGGGCGAGAATCATCCGCGCCACGCCCGGTTTCCCGCCTGGCCATTGTCAAAGAACAGGAAGCGGGGCGCTGGGCCGAGCCTTCCGATTGAGTATTGAGTGGCGCGACCTTCGCGCCCCGCCGGTGTACTTGCGCCGGGTGCCTTTGGCACCTTCAAGCGCCCGGACCTGGGGGCTCATCGCCCATATGGCTACCGCAGCCATACGATCCGGCACCGTCCTTCGCCCGGATGTTCGGCTGCGCATCCGTTTCCCGCGCGAAGGCAGGGCAAAGGATAGGGCAGGAGCGGAAGGCGTGGATAGATTTCGGGTGGAATGTCGTGCCGGCTGTCTTTCTGCCAACAGAGAAGGGGTATTCTACTTCTGTTCCTGACCGCTGCAGCAAGAGTGTATTATTTCGTGTAATATCACTCTTTTTAAAATCCACTTCGTCAAAAGGTAGAATCTTATCTTACTAGGAAATCTTAGTAGGTAATTTCCTATCGAGATGAAGTTTCAGCCGGCCGGTTAAACTCATTTTTCTTTGCTCAAATTCAGCAGGCATTTCATAATAATGATAAATAAGATGTCTAATTAGGATTAGGCACCATTCTGCATCTTCGTACTCAATGTCTAAAAATATTTTTTCTTTTATGGATCGAAGTGGATGTGCTGCTAGATTTCAGATAAACTGGATTGTTCGAGAAAATTCAACGAATAAAGTAAATGAATATATGTCCTCTCCATTTTTTGATGCGCTAGTTAAATTCCTTTTGAGAGACCGTTCATTGAATCCCTGGAATTTAAGAAGGATCTCCAGGCATTTCCGACTCATTATAGCTGATGCCGCCGGGCTAAACTCAATGACTGCGCATGCCTCATCGAAGCATTTCGCTACAGCTTCGGGGGCGTGATGAAAATTAGCACATACATAAGTCGGTGGATATTTATTGAGTTCCAGCGTTGACACGAGCAGCTCCTCCGTTTCTCCGAGGCGGCCACTATAACGTCGGCTTGATCTTTCAACCTAGCCGACGTTATCATATTTTTCTTACGTGCCTGTCCCAGTTTCGAGCCAGTTACCTCAGCTACACCCGCTCGTCGCGCCGCACGTATCGCATTTCTCGCATGTGCCGTTCCGCACCATGGTGAAGTTCTGGCACTCCGAGCAGGAATTGCCCGTGTAGCCCTGCATCATCGACTGCTGGCGGCGTTCGGCGGCCAGTGCCTTGGCGGAGGCTGCATCGGCGGCGGCCTTGTCGGAGAAGAGCGCCGTGGTGAGGTTTTCGCCGGTGGTGTCGGCGGAGACATCCAAGGTTGCGTCGTCGGTCGCTTCTTCCGCCAGTTCCTTGGCACGCTCCTCATAGTCGCGCTTGAAGGCGATGGCCTCTTCCTGCAGGCCGGCGACGGCGGGCTTCAGCGCCGTGACCGTGGCGCCGGCGGCAACCGCGCGGACCGGCGAGCCGGCTGCCGGCGCTGCGCGGGCAGGGGTGGCCGCGCCGCTGGTGGCGGAGCCCTTCGGATCCTGGCCGCCGGTCGAGCCGCTGACGACCTTCAGGGGTGAGGCGCCACGCGTCAGGCCCTTGGAGAAGGGGATTGCCTTGCCTTCGGTGATGCCCTTGCCGAGCGAGGTGTTGGAGAAGTCGGACTGGTCGACATGGGCGAGGTCGTGGCGGGCGAGGTAGCTCACCGCCAGTTCGCGGAACACATAGTCGATGATCGACGTGGCGTTCTTGATCGCGTCGTTGCCCTGCACCATGCCGGCCGGCTCGAACTTGGTGAAGGTGAAGGCCTCCACATATTCCTCCAGCGGCACGCCATATTGCAGGCCGAGCGAGATCGCGATGGCGAAATTGTTCATCATGGCGCGAAAGGCGGCACCTTCCTTGTGCATGTCGATGAAGATCTCGCCGAGGCGGCCATCGTCGAATTCGCCGGTGCGCAGATAGACCTTGTGGCCGCCCACAATCGCCTTCTGGGTGTAGCCCTTGCGACGGTTGGGAAGCTTCTCGCGGTCGCGCACCACGCGCTCGATGATGCGCTCCACGATCTTCTCGGTGACGGTGACGGCCTGCGCGGCGGCAGGTGCGGCGACCAGCGCCTCGACGACATCGTCCTCGTCTTCCTCATCGGAGACGAGCGAGGCGTTGAGCGGCTGCGACAGCTTGGAGCCGTCGCGGTAGAGCGCATTGGCCTTCAGCGCCAGCTTCCAGGAGAGCAGATAGGCGCTCTTGCAGTCCTCGACGCTCGCCTCGTTGGGCATGTTGATGGTCTTGGAGATGGCGCCCGAGATGAAGGGCTGGGCGGCGGCCATCATGCGGATATGGCTTTCCGCCGAAAGCGAGCGCTTGCCGATCTTGCCGCAGGGGGTGGCGCAATCGAAGACCGGATAGTGCTCTTCCTTCAGGAAGGGCGCGCCTTCCAGCGTCATCGCACCGCAGACATGGATGTTGGCGGCTTCGATGTCCTTGCGGCCGAAGCCGAGCGCCGGCAGCATCTCGAAGGCGAAGTCGTTCAACTGCTCGTCGGTGAGGCCGAGGGTTTCCTTGCAGAAGTCCTCGCCCAGCGTCCACTTGTTGAAGACGAACTTGATGTCGAAGGCCGATTTGAGCGCGGCATTGACGGCCGCGACCTTCTCGTCGGTGAAGCCCTTGGCCTTCAGAGACGACGGATTGACGCCCGGCGCCTGGTTGAGGTTGCCGTGGCCGACGGCATAGGCCTCGATCTCGGCGATCTGGCTTTCCGAATAGCCAAGCGTGCGCAGCGCCTCGGGCACGGCGCGGTTGATGATCTTGAAATAGCCGCCGCCGGCGAGCTTCTTGAACTTCACCAGCGCGAAGTCGGGCTCGATGCCGGTCGTGTCGCAATCCATGACGAGGCCGATCGTGCCGGTGGGCGCGATGACGGTGGCCTGCGCGTTGCGGTAGCCGTGCTTTTCGCCCAGCGCCAGCGCGCGGTCCCAGGCCGCCTTGGCGCGGGCGCCGAGATCAGCCTGCTTGAGGTCTGCATGGACGATCGGCACCGGGTTGACGGCGAGCTTCTCATAGCCGGCAGCCTCCCCATGCGCGGCGCGGCGGTGGTTGCGCACCACGCGCAGCATGTGCTCGCGGTTGCGCTCGTAGTCGGCGAAGGCGCCGAGTTCGGCCGCCATCTCGGCCGAAGTGGCATAGGAGATGCCGGTCATGATGGCGGTGAGGGCGGCGCAGATGGCGCGGCCCTCTGCCGAATCATAGGGGATGCCCGAGGTCATCAGCAGGCCGCCAATATTGGCGTAGCCGAGGCCGAGCGTGCGGTAGTCATAGGAGAGCTTGGCGATCTCCTTCGACGGGAACTGCGCCATCATGACGGAGATTTCGAGCACCATGGTCCACAGGCGCACCGTGTGCTCATAGGCGTCGATATCGATCGTGCCGTCCGCATTGCGATAGGGCAGCAGGTTGATCGAGGCGAGGTTGCAGGCCGTGTCGTCGAGGAACATGTATTCCGAGCACGGATTGGAGCCGCGGATCGGGCCGGCCTCGGGCGCAGTGTGCCAGTCGTTCATGGTGGTGTTGAAGTGCAGGCCCGGATCGGCCGAGGCCCAGGCGGCATAGCCGATCTTCTCCCACAGCTCGCGGGCCTTGAGCGTCTTCATCACCTTGCCGTCCTTGCGGGCGGTGAGGTTCCAGTCGCCGTCATTCTCGACCGCGCGCAGGAAGTCGTCCTTCAACGAGACGGAATTGTTCGAATTCTGGCCCGAAACGGTGAGATAGGCCTCCGAATCCCAATCCGTGTCGTAGGTCTTGAATTCGATCGAGGTATAGCCCTGGCGCGCGAACTGGATGACGCGCTGGATGTAGTTCTCCGGCACGCCGTTCTTTTTGGCAGCCTTGATCTCGCGCTTGAGCGCGGAGTTCAGGGAAGGGTCGAAGCAGTCGTCGCCATCGCCTTCGCAGTTCACGCAGGCCTTCATGACGGCGGTCATGTGGTTGCGCACGATCTTGGAGCCGGTGACGAGGGAGGCGACCTTCTGCTCCTCGGTCACCTTCCAGTCGATGAAGGCTTCGATATCGGGATGGTCGGCGTCGACGATAACCATCTTGGCGGCGCGGCGCGTGGTGCCGCCCGACTTGATGGCGCCGGCGGCGCGGTCGCCGATCTTGAGGAAGCTCATCAGGCCAGACGAACGGCCGCCCCCGGAAAGCTTTTCGCCTTCGCCGCGCAGCATGGAGAAGTTGGAACCGGTGCCGGAGCCGTATTTGAACAGGCGCGCCTCACGCACCCACAGGTCCATGATGCCGCCCTCGTTGACGAGGTCGTCCTGCACCGACTGGATGAAGCAGGCATGCGGCTGCGGATGCTCATAGGCCGACTTGGAGCGGGTGAGCTTGCCGGTGAAGGGATCGACATAATAGTGGCCCTGGCCGGGACCATCGATGCCATAAGCCCAGTGAAGGCCGGTGTTGAACCATTGCGGCGAGTTGGGCGCCACGCGCTGGGTGGCGAGCATGTAGGCGAGCTCGTCGCGATAGGCGAGCGCATCGTCCTCGGAGGCGAAATAGCCGCCCTTCCAGCCCCAATAGGTCCAGGTGCCGGCGAGACGGTCGAAGACCTGCGCTGCGCTCGTCTCGGAGCCATAGCGCTCATCTTCGGGCAAAGCGGAGAGCGCGGACTCGTCGGGCACGGAACGCCAGAGGAAAGAGGGAACGTCGTTCTCCTCCACCTTCTTCAGGCGCGCAGGCACGCCGGCCTTGCGGAAATACTTTTGGGCGAGAACGTCGGTCGCGACCTGGCTGAACTGTGCCGGCACGTCGATGTCGGCAGCGCGGAACACGACCGAGCCATCGGGATTCTTGATCTCCGACGTTGCCTTGCGGAATTCGATCTCCGCATAGGCCGACTGGCCAGACTTGGTGAAGCGACGTTCGATGCGCATCGTGATTGTCCTTGGTCTCTATATATAGCGTCTGTCCACAGGATTGCCGCATACAATCCGGATCAGCCGCCAGTCCCCAATTCCGATGCCGCCCGGCACGCCCCGGCGACATATCCCACTCTCTTTTGCCGCAGCCCGGACGACCTTTCTGTGCGGTCATCCGGCGGGCGGAAGCACGTCTCTTTCGTCAAAGTGCGCTGGCATCCTTGCCGAGAGAGATAACGCTATATCTAGTTTCAACTATCGCCGTAAACGCTAAATATAGCGTTAACAGCAGGTTTTTTCCAGAGGCGAAAACTGAACGAGCCCGAAAAGAACGCACGCAAAACGCCCCTCGGCAAGCAGCCTGCGAGGGCGGCTACGCCTGTGTGGACGCATGAAAACGCTGATTTGAGCCGGATTGAGAACCCGCCCGACTGCGCACGTCACGAGCGCGCATGGCCCATCAAAATCGACTCGCCCGCAACCGTCAAGGATTCGTTTGTGCGGGTTTTATGACCCCAACATCTTGTGGGGTTCGCATGTGAATAACGGGGATGATCCGAGCCCCTGGCGGGCTACCAGATCAGGTCGATGAGGTGATAGGTGACGACCGCCAGCAGCGCCGCCGCCGGCACCGTCGTGAACCAGGCGGCGGCGATGGTGCGCACATGCGCCCGCCTGACGAGGCTGCGGCGGCGAACCTCGCTGCGCGGGGCTTTCTTGTCGCGGGCCGGGGGCTGCTGGTCGGCGGCAGTGATTCCAGCTGCTTCGCGCGCCTGCTGCCGGCGCAGCATCCGCCGCTCCATATAGGCCCGGCGGCGCGTGGAATTGGCGGTGTACCATTCGCGGAAGAAGCCGACGCCGAAGACCGCGCCAACGACGATATGGGTGGAACTGACGGGAAGGCCAAGCCAGGAAGCCACGATGACGGTGGTGGCCGTGGCAAGCGCCACCGCAAAGGCGCGCATGGGGTTGAGGCGGGTGATCTCGGCGCCGACGATTCGGATGAGCCGGGGGCCGTAGAGGAGCAGGCCGGCGGAAATGCCGAAGGCGCCGATCAGCATCACCCAGCGCGGAATCGGGGCGGTCTCGGCGACATCATGATGCAGGATCGTGTCGACGATGGCGGCGAGGGGGCCGACGGCGTTGGACACGTCGTTCGCACCATGCGCGAAGGACATCAGCGCGGCGGAGCAGATCAACGGAAAATGAAACAGCTGCCGCAGAGACTGGTTGTGGTTGGTGAGGTTGCGCGCCTGCCGCCGGACCTGCACGGCCGCAAGCGCCCAGGACAGGCCGAACACGCCAATCCCGATCGCCACCACCTGTGCCGTCGGGACCGACATGAACTGCCGCAGGCCCTTGGTGGCGAGATAGGCGGCGAAAGGGCCCGCCATCAGCGCGATGAACAGGGGCACCCAGCGCTGCGCGGCGGCGAGTTTGTCGTCCTGATAGATCAGGCATGTCTTGAGCAGGAACAGGATGGCAACCGCAAACAGCGCGCCGATGAAGGGTGCGAATATCCAGCCGCCCGCGATGGAGACGACCGTGGACCAATCGACGGCGGAAGCGCCTGCCGCGCCCAGGCCCGCGCCGAAAACGGCGCCGACGATGGAATGAGTGGTGGAGACGGGCGCGCCGATCCATGTCGACAGATGGATCCAGAGGGCGGCCGAAAACAGCGCCGCCAGCATGAGGCGGACGAATATATCCGGATCGGCAACGCTGCTGCGGTCGACGATTCCTTCCGAAATGGTCGTAACCACGTCGCTTCCAGCTATGAGGGCGCCGGCAATCTCGCACACGGCGGCCAGAAGCAGCGCGCCCGACATGGTGATCGCCCGCGCGCCGACCGCCGGCCCGACATTGTTGGTGACGTCGTTGGCGCCGATATTGAGCGCCATGTAGCCGGCCACCGCCGCCGCAACCACCACGATGACGACATATGGCTGGCCGAAGGCGAAGACCGCGGCGGCGATTGCCGAAAGCGACAGGAACAGGAGCGCAAGCCCGGGCGCCACGAGGCCGCGGGAGAGAAACCCCGCCGCTTCACCGAGTTTGCCGAATTTGTCGAGATCCTTGTCGAGAGTTTCCTTCCGCACGCGCCCGCGCTCGCCCTATCTTTGTTTCACTGCCCGGCCGCAGGATCGCTAAGCGGGTCAATGAAGCCCGGAATATTCCAGATACGACGCTTCTGGAAAGATAAAATGACGACGCAACCGCGCGGATACGGGCTTGCAAGCGCCCAATTCCACGAAGGTCAGGCGGCCTGCTGCCGGGAACTGGCGCCGAAACGGACGATGATCTCGCCAAGGTCGCGCTCGGCGACGAGCGTGGCGGCCTCGGCTGGCGCAAACCAGCGACGCTGGCGCTGGCCCACTTCCGGCCATGTCTCGGCCATGTCGTCCACTTCGAGCGGGAAGACATGCACCTCGCAGCGCCACTCCATGCCCGAATCCTGCACCTTGCCGTAATAGAAACGCCCGAAAGCGCCCGGCGAAATCGTGCCGGAGAGGCCGGCCTCCTCAAGCGCCTCGCGGGCGGCGGCCTCGTGAAGATGCTCGTTCTTTTCCGGCCACCCCTTGGGCAGTACCCAGCGGCCGGTGCCGCGGCTGGTCACCAGCATCACCTCCACGCCGTCCGCACCCATGCGCCAGGGCAGGGCGGCCACCTGCAGGCGGCATGGCGTGCCGCCGAACAAGGTCCGGATCCTCTCCATGAGCTGTTTGCGTGTCGTGTAGGAAAGCACGAATGTCGATTCCGTTGTTTGCCAGCTTACCAAATCTATGGTTAAGAAGCTGATAATTCAAGCTTATGCCGCGATTGTGCACGCAATTCCCGCGCTGCCCTGGTGACCGGGCGGCGCATGACTTGCGATCATGTCCGGGTCGGCGCGGCGGTCAGCCGTGCTCGCTTTCGGCGATGGGTTTCTGGTAGGCGAATCCCATGTCCCAGGGGAAGTAGATCCACGTATCCTGTGACACTTCCGTGACGAAGGTGTCGATCATGGGGCGGCCCTTGGGTTTTGCGTAGATCGCGGCGAAATGCGCCCTGGGCATCATGGCGCGGACGATCGCCGCCGTCTTGCCGGTATCGGTCAGGTCGTCGATGATCAGAACGCCTTCGCCATCGTTTTCAAGCAGTTCCGGCGATACCTCCTTCAGGACCTTCAACTCGCCCTGATCGGTATAGTCGTGATAGGAGGCGATGCAGACGGTCTCGATGAGGCGGATGCCAAGCTCGCGCGAGATGACCGCCGCTGGCACCAGCCCGCCGCGCGTGATGCATACGATGGCGCGCCATTTTCCATTGACGCCGGCAAGGCGCCAGGCGAGCGCGCGGGCGTCGCGGTGGAACTGGTCCCAGGTGACGGGAAATGCCTTTTCAGGAAGCGACATGCCGGGTGCACTCCGCAGGTTGCGCCCGCCGATGCGGACAGGGAATGCACCCGGGATTAACGCCAAAGACGGCGCCGTTGCAAGTGGTGCGGCGGGCAGGCCGCCGCACGCATGTCGGGCAGTCGCTTCAGCGCGACATCAGCGTCGCGACCGGCATGGAGCGCAGCAGGGTGCGCGTTGCGCTGCCGAAGAAGAACTGTCTCAGCCAGGACTGGCTGAATGCGCCCATGACCAGCAGCCCGACGCCGTTCTCCGCGACGTGATTTTCAATGACATTGCCGGCATCGACGCCGGCGGATTCGACCGGCGACAGCGTGACCCTGGCGCCATGGCGCGCCAGCGCCTCGGCAATATCTGCGCCGGACACCACGCCGTCCTGTGAGGCGTCGGTGCGGGGATCGACGCAAAGAATCTCGGTGGACTTCGCCTTGACGATGAAGGGCAGGGCGTCGAAGGCCGCGCGTGCGGCTTCCGGCGTGCCGTTCCAGGCGACGAGGATGCGCTCGAATGCCGTGTCCACCGCCATCGCATAGGGAACGAAGAGAACGGGCCGGCCGGATTCGAAGAGCAGCGCCTCATTGTCGGGCGACCGCGCATAGGTCTCTTCGGGATCCGACTGCTGGACGACGACGAGATCGGCGGCGTGGGCCACCTGCAGCGCCGACAGGGCGCTGTCGCCGGTGAGGCTCTGCATGGAGCGCCACTCGACGGACTGGCCCTCGCGGCTGGCCCGCGCCTCGAAATGCGCCTTCATGGCGGCGGCGCGCTTGTCGGCGTCGTCGGCGCTGGACTGGATGAATTCGACGTCGGGGAAGCCCAGCGGCGTTGCAAGCGGAACCGGAAGCGCCTCGGCATGCACGCCGATGAGATGGGCGGAAAAGCGCTGCGCCAGCGGCAGGGCGGCGTCGAGGACGCGGTCGCTGTCCTTTTCGCCATGAAGCACGGCGAGGATGGTCTTGTAGTCCATTTGCACACCTCCAGAACGGCACAAGCCGCAATCGTTGCCTCAGTCAGTCTGTATGCGCAACGCCGGCGTCGCGTTGATCGACGTCAAATCGCCCGCTGCGCGCATATTTCCGATGGCGTCGGCCATCGGACGGAAGCGTCATCATTATACGATCTTGCGCCCGAACCCGCACGATCTGTGTGACGCGGCTGGGCGGGCTCTTTCATGCCGTCGGTTGCGGGGCCAGTTCCGCCACCATCGCTTCCACGGCTGCCGTGGCATCCTGCAGCATTTGCGGGTCGCGAGCGCGGACCACAAGCTCGGTCCAGAAGGAACCGTCGTGGAATTTCGGATACGAGCCGATGATCGTTTCGGGAAAGGCCTTCTGGATATCGGCGAGCGGACCGCCGATGACACCTTCGCCGACCGGGCAGTGGACCGTGGCGGAAAGCAGCTTTGCGCCGGTGCGCAGCGTCGGCACCACATTGTCCAGCATCGCCTGGAATATGGCCGGGACGCCGGCCATGACGTGGACATTGCCGATGCGGAAGCCCGGCGCGAGCGAGACGGGATTGTCGATATGTTCCGCGCCGACCGGCATCCGCGCCATGCGCATGCGCGCCTCGGTGTAGGGGAGGCCGCGCGCCGCATAATTGTCGGCTAGCATCTTATAGGCGCGCGCATCGTAATCGCACGCGACGCCGAAGGCGGCGGCGATCGAGTCGACGGTGATGTCGTCATGGGTGGGGCCGATGCCGCCGGTGGTGAAGACGTAGGTGTAGCGCGCCCGCAAGGCGTTCACCGCCTCGACGATGGCGGCCTCCGTGTCGCCGACGATGCGGACTTCGGCGAGGTCGATGCCGATTGCCGTCATCATGTCGGCGAGGTGGCCGATATTCTTGTCCTTGGTGCGGCCCGACAGGATTTCGTCGCCGATGACGATCATGGCTGCGGTGACGATCTCGGACATGCGGCAGGTTCCTGCGTGCGATAGGGATGGATTGATAGACCCGCCGGTGACGGGGCGCAATCGCGCCGGAACAATGGTCGTTCCGGCAAATCCATGCGCTCCCAGCCCGCTGCAAAACGCTTCGGGTGAACGGTGCGTCGCCGGAACGGGTGATATGCCAATCCTCTAGCCCGGCCTAGATACAGTTCATCGACATGGATTAGGGACAAGGAAGATGGCGAAGATACTGGTGCTCTATTATTCGAGCTGGGGCCATATGGAACAGATGGCAAAGGCTGCCGCCGAGGGCGCGCGACAGGCCGGCGCGGACGTCACGATCAAGCGCGTGCCCGAACTGGTGCCCGACAGCGTCGCAAAGGCCGCATATTACAAGCTGGAACAGGATGCGCCGATCGCCGATCCGCTCGAACTGGCCGATTATGACGGCATCATCTTCGGTGTGCCGACGCGCTTCGGCAACATGTCCTCGCAGATGAAGAATTTCCTCGATCAGACCGGGTCGCTCTGGGCCAAGGGCGCGCTGGTGAACAAGGTCGGTTCCGTCATGGCTTCCACGGCCACCCAGCATGGCGGCCAGGAGACGACCATCATCACCACGCAGATCGTGCTGCAGCATCACGGCATGATCATCGTGCCGCTGTCCTACGCTTATGCCGGGCAGTCGGGCGTGGACACGATCCGCGGCGGCTCGCCCTACGGCATGACGACACTGTCGGATTCGGATGGCTCGCGCCAGCCGTCCGCCCAGGAGCTGGAAGGCGCTACCTATCAGGGCAAGCGCGTGGCCGAGATCACCGCCAAGCTGCACGGCTGATCCAGAGCATTTGCCGGAACTGCGAGAGGGCGGCATCGATGCCGCCCTTTTGGTAGGGAATCGGGAGTTGCGTGTGGGCTGCGGCCGCGCTCAGCCCGCCTTCCCGCTCAGCAGGCCAACCCGCGTTTCCTTGAACGGGACAAATCCCGGAAGGGCCTCGATCCGCCGAAGCCAGGCCGTGACCGCAGGGTAGGGCTCCAGCGAAATTCCGCCCTCCGGCGCCTTGGCGATATAGCTGTAGCCGGCAATGTCGGCGATTGTCGGCGTATCGCCGATGGCGAAGTTGCGCCGGGAAAGCTCGCCATCGAGCACGGTCAGCAGCCGGTTGGCGGCTGCGCCGGCCTTTTCGTGATCGAAGGGCGCGCCGAAGATATTGGCCATGCGCGCCGCGGCGGGGCCGTAGGCAATCTGGCCGGCGGCCAGCGACAGCCATTGCTGGACGCGGGCGGCGGAAACCGGGTCCTCGGGAAGCCAGCGCCCGTCATCGTATTTTTTCGCCAGATAGACGAGAATCGCGTTGGAATCGTAGAGGCAGGCATCGCTGTCCTCGATGACCGGAACCTGGCCGAGCGGATTTCGGGCCAGGAAGTCCGGCTGCTTGTGCGCGCCATGGGCCATGTCGACATCGATCAGCGTGAAGGGCAGGTCGAGCAGGGCGAGGAACAGCTGCACCCGGTGCGAATGGCCTGACAGTTCGGCACGGTAGAGCTTGATTGGCTGGGTTGGTTTGGCGGAAGGCATGACCGATCTCCTGATTGTCGGAAAGGAGATCGCGATGCCTGTTGCATGCGCCATGGTATCGGCCGTCTGCCGAGCCGGCATGCCGAGCCCGCTCCCCCCAATCCATCCAACGCCCAAGGCAGGCCACGGTCAACTTCAATTTCCGGCAATCGCGCTGCGACGTCGCGGGTCACCAGGCTCCGCGATGTTCCGGCACGCGCGAGACGAGCGGCAGCGCCGCGATGAGGAGCAATGCGGCGACGGCGTAGACCCATGCCTGGACGTTTCCGGGCTCGGCGGTGCCAGCGAGGCTTGCCGTGGTTATCGAGATCGTGGCGATCGATCCCGTCTGGAGCGACAGGGTTCGCAGCGCGGCAAGGGTGGAGGATTGTCTCGGCGCAAGCTGAAGGCCGGCATTGCGGCTGGCCGGGTTGAGCGATCCCATGCCCGCGCCGATCAGGAAGGCTGCGCCGGCCAGCCAGCCATAGGGCGCAATGCCGAATGGCGGCCGGATGGCAAACAGCATCAACCCGATGGCGATGGCGATGCCGCCGGCATAGATCGGCAGCCTGTGGCCGGTGCGCCGCAGCATCAGCGCCATGGTGATCGACATCAGGATGGCGGCGATTCCCTGCGCGACCAGCAGCGTGCCGGCGTTGAAGGCGTCGATTCCGTAGCGGTTCGCGGCATAGAGCGGGGCGAGCGCCACCGCGCCGATGGTGACGCCGGTGAAGATCATGTTGACGAGATTGACCGCGCCGAAGCTCGGTCCGTGGATCAGGCGCGGCGCGATGAACGGGTCCGAGGAGCGACCGATATGGCGGAAGAACATCCAGGCCGCGGCGATGCAAAGGACCGCCGGCACCGCGAAGGCGGGCGACAAGGGATCGGCGCCGGTTTCGCCCAGATAGCTGACGGCGAGCATGAAGGCGAGCAGGCCGCCGGCAAGCAGCCCCATGCCGACGACATCGAGCTTCGGGCGCTCCTTCCCCTGGCGCGGCGGGTCGCGTGGTATGTAGCGCAAGGCCAGTATCACCACCACGATCCCGATGGGCACGTTGATGAAGAAGGCGCCCCGCCATGTCCAGTAGGTCACGAACAGTCCGCCGAAGATCGGGCCGATCATGGCGCCGATCGGGAAGATGCTGCCGAAAAGGCTGATGGCGCGGTCGCGGGCGCTGCCGAAATAGTCGACGATGATGCCGGTTGCCGACGGCGTGAAACCCGCGCCGCCGGCCGCCTGAAGAGCGCGCAGCGCGATCAGCGCGAAGATGTTGTCGGTCAGCCCGCACAGAAGCGATGCGATGGTGAAGACGATGACGGAGCCCAGAAAAACCCTGCGGCGGCCATAGAGTTCGCTGAGCTTGCCGCTGATCGGCAGCATCACGATGAAGCCGAAGGAATATGCGGTAAGGGTCCATCCCGCCCAATTGACGGTCGTACCCATCTCATGCTGCAGGGAGTGCAGTATCGTTGCCACGATCGTGGAATCGATCGACATCATCAGCAGCGTCAGGGCAACGAGAGTGAATACGATGCCGCGGCGGACGGGCTGCGGCGCCTCGGTCGAATCTCCGGATAGGGGGGCGAGGCGGGCATCGTCCCGCGCATCGGTGCTTGGCATGTTTCTCACAATCGATGTCCTGTAGAAGCCGGATCGCCGGGACGAGTCAAGCGGGCGCGGCCATACGAGATTGACCGGGAGAATGCGCAATGCCTATCTGGCGGGGCAAGCAGGTCTGGCACGCGATCCGCATTGGAGCCTCCCATCAATAACAGGCAGCTACTCTATTTCGTGAAGGTGGTGGAAGCGGGAAGCCTGACGGCGGCGGCCGACCAGTTGCGCATCGCGCAGCCGGCGCTGGGGCTCCAGATCCGCAACCTGGAGGAAGATCTCGGCGTCGCGCTGATCGTGCGTCATTCGCGCGGCATCGAGCCAACAGCGGCGGGCGCGCTGCTCTTCGAGCGCTCGCGGGCCATCCTCCAGGCGATGGAGGACGTGCAGCAGGAGATCAAGAACTTCGCCGGCGGCATGCAGGAGGCGATACGCTTCGGCATCACGCCCAGCGCCATGCGGCTTCTTGGCCCCGATCTGCTGCTGGAGGCGAGGCAGATGATGCCGGACGTCTTCTTCAGCCTCGTGGAAGAACTCAGCTTCAGCCTGGTCGCCACATTGGAAGCCGGCGATCTCGATGCGGCCTTCACCTACCAGAATACGGACCGTAACAGGATCACCGGCCGGCCGATCATGGAGGAGGACCTGTTGCTCATCTCCTCGCCCGAGCTCGACGATTCGTCCGAGCCGGTTTCCTTCACCGAGGCGGCGCGCAGGGACCTTGTGCTGGCGGGCCCGCGCGACGTCATCCGCCGCCTGGCGGAGGAAACGGCGGAGAGGCTGTCTGTGCCGCTGAACGTGATCTATGAGGCGCAATCCGTGCCGGCGACGCGCAACCTCATCGAAAAGGGTCTCGCCAGCGGCATCATGCCCTACGGCTCCGTTGTCGGCGAGCTCGATTCAGGCACGCTCTGCGCCCGCCCGATCATCGAGCCGGAACTTATACGCACGCTCTATTTCGTGCGCCGCGCCCGCATCACGCCCTTGCAGTCGGAACGGGCCTTCGCGCTCTTTGTCGAGCGGGCGATCGAGACGCTGACGGAACGCCTTGGCGAACATTGCCGGCCGCTTGGCCGGCCCCGGAGATAGCGGCACCCGCGCCGCCATATCGTTATCGTCATTCAGCCATGCCGCTTTTGTTTTGGACCTTCCGCAGCCGGTTGCCTAGGGTTTGATCGTCGCTCGGCTCCGGTCGAGGCGTGAATTCTGGTGGAGGAGGAATCCCGGCAGTCGAGCAGCGAAAGCACGCGCTTTCGCGGGTGCACATCCGTGCCCGCTCTCAAGCGGATCGGCCCGGGATCATGGCGTCAAATTTCCATTTTGGAGGAGCCGAAGAATGGTCTCGGAAAATCTTGAAACGGCAATCCGGCGGGTCGGCAATCCCGTCGATTTCCTGCGTAACTCGCAATATCCGGCTTTCGAGTTTCCGGTACGTCCCGAATTCTCCAACTGGCGTTCGGAGCAGATGGCCTGGCGCGAGACGGTCGTGCTGCTCGACCAGTCGCACCATATGAGCAACCTGTTCATCAGCGGGCCGGATGCTCTGAAGGGGCTGTCGGACCATGCGGTGAACTCGTTCGCCAATTTCGGGCCGGGCCGGGCCAAGCAGTATGTGGCCGCCAATAGCGATGGCTATTTCATCGGCGACGGCATCCTCTTCCACATGGAGGATGGCAGCTTCGACCTCGTCTCCAACCCGTCCATCATCAATTGGGTTCAGTACCATCTGGAAAAGGGCGGCTACGATGTCGAGATACGGCGCGACGACAATTCGAACCGCCGCAAGGGCCCGCCAAAGCTCTATCGCTACGAATTGCAGGGACCGAACGCCAAGCCGCTGATGGAAGCGATCATCGGCGGCCCGGTGCCGGAGGTGAAGTTCTTCCACATGGCCAATATGACGATCGGCGGCAGGCCGGTGGCGGCGCTGCGGCACGGCATGGCCGGGCAGCCGGGCTTCGAGATATTCGGGCCGTGGGAGGATGGCGAGGCGGTGCTCGAGGCCATTCTGGCCAAGGGCGACGAATTCGGCCTCAAGCGCGGCGGCGCGCGTGCCTATTCGACGGCCAATCTGGAGTCCGGCTGGATCCCGCGTCCGATGTCGGCCATCTTCGGGCCCAAGGAGAAGGCGTTCCGGGAATGGCTTCCGGCAACGGCGGTAGGCTCGCTGGGCGGCAGCATGGATTCGCCGGACATCGCCGACTACTATCTCACGCCGCACGATATCGGCTACGACAAGGTGGTGAAGTTCGACCACGATTTCGTCGGCCGCGAGGCGATCGAGAAAGAGGCCGTCAAGCCGCGTCGCACCAAGGTGACGCTGCACTGGAACGTCGATGACGTGACGGCGATCATGCGCTCGCAGTTCGAGCCGGGCCTGCCGGCCAAGTTCATCGAGATGCCGAAGTCGCGCTATGCCTTCTACCATGTCGACAAGGTGATGAAGGGCGGCAGGATGGTCGGCATGTCGACCGATGTCGGCTACATCACCAATGAGCGGGCCTTCATCTCGCTGGCCTCTGTCGACCTCGACCTGGCGAAGCCGGGCAGCGAGGTGACGGTGCTGTGGGGCGAGAACCCGAACACGCGCAAGCCGGCGGTGGAGCCGCACCGGCAGGTTGAGGTGCGGGCGACCGTGGCCCCCGTGCCCTTCGCCCAGGTGATCCGCGACGGCTATCGCGTATCATAGTTGAATTATGGTGCCCGGAGGCCAGCCGCAGTGCTGCCCCCGGCACCGCATGTTTCGGCACATAGGGAGGGTTTTGTGACGGAGAAGCTCAGTCTTTCGCTCGCCATGGGCGATTATGACAGGACGCGGCCCATTGCCGATGGGCGTGTGCAGATCGACGGGGTGGATCCCATCTGCATGCTGCTGACGCCGGAGGAGATGTTCTTCCGGGCGTTCCGGCATCAGGCATTCGACATCAGCGAATTGTCGCTGTCGTCCTATTCGATCTCGGTGGCGCGGGGCGATCCGCACTACATCGCCATCCCGATCTTCCTGTCGCGGGCGTTCCGGCACACCTCTTTCTATGTGCGGAAGGACAAGGGCATCAACGGGCCCGAGGACCTGCGCGGCCGGCGGATCGGCATCGCCGAATACCAGCTTTCGGCCAATGTCTGGTGCCGGGGCATCCTCGAAGAACATTACGGCGTCAAGCCGTCCGAGATACGCTGGGTGCGCGGCGGCATGGATACGCCGGGGCGTCCCGAGAAGATCAAGGTGACGTTGCCGCCGGACATCCAGATGAGCGAAGCGCCAGAAGGCGCGACGCTCGACGGCATGCTGATGTCGGGCGAGATCGACGGCTTCATCGGGCCGCGCTCGCCGCGCTGCTTCGATGCCGGCCATCCGCAGGTCGGCCGCCTGTTTCCCGATACGGTCACGGAAGCGGAAAACTATTATCGCGCGACCGGCATCTTCCCGATCATGCATCTGCTGGGCGTGCGCCGTTCGCTTGCAGACAGGCATCCCTGGCTGCCCGGCGCGCTGCTCAAGGCATTCTCGCAGTCGAAGGCATTGTGCGAAAGCCTGCTGACCGACACTTCGGCGACCAAGGTGACGATGCCCTTCGTGGAGGACAATCTGGCCCGCGCCCGCGCCCTGATGGGCGGCGACATATGGAGCTATGGGCTGGAGGCCAACCGCAACACGCTGTCGACCTTCCTGCGCTATCATCACGAACAGGGCCTTTCGCCCCGCAAGGTGGAGGTGGAGGAGCTTTTCCATCCCGCGACCACGGAGGTGTTCAGCCTGTAGGCCAGCTGTCGCTCTCGTCGCGGCCGGCCGATGAACTGGAGGAGGAGAGAGTTGAAGCGTTTGCAAGCTGAACCGGCCGGGCGCGCCGGAATGGGAGAGGTGGAAGCGCCGGTCGGCGTGGCGGCGTCCGCGGCCGGCTTCGGCAGCGACGTAGTGGCGCAGACGCTGCGCGACCTTGCCATCCCCTATATCGCGCTCAATCCGGGCGCGAGCTTTCGCGGCCTTCATGACAGTCTGGTCAATTTCCTCGGCAACCAGACGCCGCAAATGCTGCTCTGCCTGCATGAGGAACATGCCGTGGCGATCGCGCATGGCTATGCGAAGGTCACGGGCCAGGCGATGGCGGCGGCAGTGCATTCCAATGTCGGCCTGATGCACGGCACGATGGCGATCTTCAATGCATGGTGCGACCGCATGCCGGTGTTGGTCATCGGGGCGACCGGACCGGTCGACGCGGCGAAGCGGCGGCCGTGGATCGACTGGATCCACACGGCGCGGGACCAGGGCGCGCTGGTGCGCCACTATACCAAATGGGACGACCAGCCGGCTTCGCCGGCAGCGGCGCGCGAGGCGCTGATCCGGGCAAGCTGGATCGCCGAGACGATGCCGATGGGGCCGGTCTATATCAATCTCGACGCCGGCATGCAGGAAGCGCCCCTGGAGGCGCCGCTGCCGCCGCTCGACGCGGCGCGCCATGCGCCGGCCATTCGCCCATCCGCCGGCCCGGCCGAACTCGGCCGTCTGCGCGCGATGATCGAGGCGGCGCGCAGGCCGGTCATCCTGGCCGGCCGCGTCTCGCGTTCCGAGACGGCCTGGGCGGATCGTATCGAACTGGCCGAGCGCCTCGGGGCGGCGGTGCTGACCGACATCAAGGTCGGCGCGGCCTTTCCGACCGACCATCCCCTGCATGCGACGCCGCCGGCGAATTCGCCTCTGCCAGCCGCGCGGAAGCTGCTGGCCGAATGCGACCTGCTCGTCAGCCTCGACTGGGTCGATCTCGGCGGGACGCTGACCGCGGGGGGCATCGGCGACGGCACGCGGATCGTCAGCATCTCGCTCGACCATCGCATCCATAATGGCTGGAGCATGGACTATCAGGCGCTGCCGCCGGTCGACTTGTTCCTTTCGGCCGATCCCGATGCCGTGACGGCCGATCTTCTGGCCGAACTTCCCGCCGGCAAGCGGGCTCCCTGGCATCGCACCGCAGCCGACGGCGCGGAGGAGGGGCAGCCGGGCGACGGCAAGCTCTATGGCAGCGATCTCGCACTGGCGCTCAGGGATGCTGTGGGGGAGCGGCGCTTTTCGCTGCTTCACGTTCCCATTTCCTGGCAGGGCGAGTGGTGGCACTTCAGGCACCCGCTCGACTATGTGGGATCGGATTCCGGCGGCGGCATCGGCGGCGGGCCGGGCATTGCCGTTGGCGGCGCGCTGGCCTTGCGCGGCAGCGGCCGGCTGCCGATCGCCATTTGCGGCGACGGCGATTTCATCATGGGCGCGACGGCGATCTGGACCGCGGTGCGCTACCGCATCCCGCTGCTCGTCGTCATCGCCAACAATGCCTCCTTCTACAATGACGAACTGCATCAGGAGCGCATGGCGGTCATGCGCGGGCGGCCGGTCGAGAACAAGTGGATCGGGCAGAAGATGATCGACCCCGAACTCGATCTCGCCGCCATGGCGCGTGCGCAGGGCGCGAGCGGGTTCGGTCCGGTCAGGAAGACGGAAGACCTCGCCGCAGCCTATTCGGCCGCGATCGACATTGTCGAGAAGGGCGGGGTCGCGGTGGTGGATGTGCGGATCGAGCCTGGCTATCCGGCGGCGACCGCCGGCGCGGTCGTGCACGCGGTCGGTGAGCGCGGCACGGGGACGGGAGGCTAGGGTGGCGAGAGGGCGCCAATGCCGCGCCCGTTGTTCGTCGTATGGCAGCTAGAACTTTTATGTACTGGACCATGTCGCTACGCGGCCCGTAGCCTCAATGACAACAATGGCCGACAGGCCTCGCGATCGACCGGGGAGGAGACTGGATCGATCGGGCCGCAGACGCGGCGCGGGGAACCGTACGGCACGGAGGCTTCGGCCTCGATGGGGAGGAGTGACCATGTTGCAGCCAATCAGCGCTGTCACGGCAGAAAGTCCTGCTGAGGCGCCGGTCCTGGCGGTCCGCAATGTCAGCAAGGAATTCGCGACGGTCGAAGGGCCGCTGCGCGCGGTCGACGACATGTCGTTTGCGGTCCAGCGCGGCGAGTTCCTGTCGGTGATCGGCCCGTCCGGCTGTGGCAAGTCGACCCTTTTCGGCATGATTGGCGGGCTGACATCGGTGAGCCGGGGCGAGATACGCATCGGCGCCGACAAGATCGTCGGGCCGCACCGGGACATCAGCATGGTGTTCCAGGAGGAATCGACATTTCCCTGGCGCACCGTCATCGACAATGTTGCCTTCCCGCTCGAAATCGCCGGCATGGGTAAATCGGAAAGGCTCGACAAGGCGGCCCGTTTCGTGAAGCTGGTCGGTCTCAGCGGCTTCGAGAAGCGCCTGCCGAGCGAACTGTCCGGCGGCATGCGCCAGCGTGTCTCGCTGGCGCGGGCGCTGGCCGCCGAGCCGAAGCTACTCCTGATGGACGAGCCCTTTGCCGCGCTCGACGAGCAGACGCGCCTGCTGCTTGGCGACAAGGTTCTCCAGATCCGGCAGGAACTGAACCAGACCATCCTGCTGATCACGCACAACATCACCGAGGCGGTGCAACTGTCCGACCGCATCCTGGTCATGAGCTACCGGCCGGGAACGCTGAAGCGGGAAGTGAAGATCGACCTGCCGCGGCCGCGCACTTCCGAGATCGTCGGCAGCGATGCGTTCGGCCGCTATGTGGCGACGATCTGGAACGATTTGCGCGAGGAAGCGACCCGGGGGATGCAGGCTTCGGAGCAGCTCGCATGAGGAGCGCGCCATGAGCAATCCGCGAAGGCCGGCGTCCAGCTATGTGCCATTCGTGCTGCGCTGGGGCAGCGTCCTGATCGTGCTTGCGCTGGCGCAACTGGCGATCTGGCTCGGCCTGCTCAACCGCTACGTCATTCCGTATCCGACGGAAATCGTCACCGCCTTCTACCGCGTCATCGTGGATGAGAACGTCTTCGGCTATTTCTGGATCACGATGGGCGAGGTGCTGGCGGGTGCGGCCGGGCTCGTCTTCATCGGCATTCCTGCCGGTGTGCTCCTTGCGCGCTGGAAGCCGCTCTGGCTGGCATGGGGCAACTGGATCGCCGGTTTCGCCGCAGCACCGATGGTGCTGCTCTATCCGCTTTTCATGGTCGTGTTCGGCCGCAACTCCACGACGATCGTGATGATCGCGCTGGTCACCGGCCTGCCGCCGGTCATCCTGAAGACAGTGGAGGGCATTGCAGGCACGCGGCGCGTTCTCCTCAATGTGGGCCGCAGCTTCAACCTCACGCAGCCGCAGCTGTTCTTCAAGATCGTGCTGCCTTCGGCGCTGCCGGCGATCTTCCTCGGGCTGCGGCTTGGCCTGATCTACACGATGATCACCATCGTGGCGGTGGAATATCTGATCACGCTGGGCGGTCTCGGGCGGCTGGTGGGCGAACTGGCCGAGCGCTACGACCTGGCGGCCACCTACGCCGCCGTCTGTTTCGTCGTCATCATCAGCATCCTCTTCTTCATCGTCGTCGAGAAAGCGGAAAAATGGCTGCGGATATCAGTGTAGCGAGAAGCGGCGCGCGGCGGTCGGGGCAGGGCCGCACCACGCTTGCCATTCGCGCGGCGACCATCCTGACCCTCCTGGTGCTGTGGGAACTGCTGGCGCGCTCGGGCCTGCTCTATGAGGACGTCGTACCCACTCTGACGGCGATCGGGCAGGGTGTCGTGGAAATCCTGCGGTCGCCCGACTTCTACGCCCATTTGCGCGTCACCGTGATGGAAATCACCTTCGCGCTTGTCATCGGAGGCACCTTCGGCCTGCTGGCCGGCATCGTCATCGGCTCCAATCCCTTCGTGGCCGACGTGTTCGAGCCGCTGGTCTATTATCTCGGGCCGACGCCGAAGATCATCTTCTTTCCGCTGCTGATCATGCTGTTCGGCATCGGCGAGCCGTCCAAGATCGCGATGGGTGCAATCTCCACCTTCTTTCCCATCGCGCTTTCGGCGGCGGCGGGCATTCGCGAGATCGATCCGGTCCTGATCAGGGTCGGGCGGAGCTTTCGCGCCAACCGTTACCAGATGGCGATGAAGATCCTGTTTCCGGCCATGCGCGAGCCGCTGATCAACGGATTGCGGCTGGCCTTCGGCGTCAGCGTCATCGGCGTGCTGCTGGCCGAGATGAAGTTCGCGCGCAACGGCCTCGGCTTCATGGTCACGCGCTTCTACCAGCAATTCGACATGCCCGCGATGTACGGGCTTGTCCTCATCATCTTTGCAGTCGCGATATCGGTGAATGCGCTGATCGGAAGGTTCAGCCACATGCGTCCGGAATAGAGCGCTGCAAGGTCGACCCGCTTCGGCGGACTGGTGTGGTACCACAATGGGAGGAGTGGCATGATGCATATGACAAGACGCGTGGCCATCGCCGTCGCGTTCCTGGTCTCAAGCGGCGTATCCGCCTGGGCCCAGGACCTGGAAAAGGTCGTCGTGGCGATCGGGCAGGGCGGAAAATTCGACGCCTCGATCACCGAGCTCGGCGTCAAGAAAGGCCTGTTCAAGGAGCACGGCCTGGATGTCGACATTCTCTACACGGAGGGTGGCGGCGAGACGCAGCAGATCGTCATTTCCGGCAGCGCCGATCTCGGCATCGCCGTCGGCACGCAGGGCGTGATGGGCGCCTTCTCCAAGGGTGCGCCCATCCGCATCATCGGCTCGGCCGCCAATGGCGACGACGCCTATTACTACGTCAAGGCGGACTCGCCGATAAAGGCGATGTCCGACGCCAAGGGCAATACGCTTGCCTATTCGCGCAACGGCTCGTCCACGCACACTTTCGCGCTGGGCTTCAAGAACCTGCTGGGCGCGGATGTGGAACTGGTGGCGACCGGTGGACCGCCGGCCACGCTGACGGCGGTGATGTCGAACCAGGTGGATATCGGCTGGTCGGCTCCGCCCTTCGGCCTGGAACAGATCCAGAAAGGCCAGATCCGCAGGATCGCCACGTCGCGCGACCTGCCGAGCGTGAAGGACCATACCGTCCGTCTCATCATCACCAATCTGCAGACGCTCGAGAAGCGGCCGGAGATGGTGAAGAAGTTCATGGACGCCTATCGCGCCTCCATCGAATGGCTCTATTCCGGCGATGAGGGGCTGCAGGCCTATGCCGAAATGGCGAAGATCGACCTCGAGACGGCCCGCATGGTTCGCGACGAGTTCGACACGCGCGACTATGTCGATCCCGACGTGATGCTCGGCGTCGGCGACCTGATGAAGGAAGCCATCGAGTTCAAATATATGGACAAGGCCCTGACCAAGGAACAGCTGGACGAGTTGATCATGATCGACGGCTGGAAGATGTAGCCGGAGATCGGTCTTAGCCGCCACTATCGCGGAGCCGCCCACGGGCGGCTCCGTTTTCGTTTTCGCTTGCGGCGATTCCGGGGAACAGTGGCGCCCGCCTGCTTGCAAATAATAAGGATCCTTATTATAAGGATACTTTCTCTTATTGGGAAGAGGAGCCCATGGCCGAGATCAGGGTCTGTGCGTCGGAGGAGCTTTCCGACGGCGATACGCGCATCCAGCAGGTTGGCGGCATCGAACTGGCCATCCTGCGCGAGCAGGGCGAATTGTTCGCCTACAGGAACCTGTGTCCCCATCAGGGCGGGCCCGCCTGCGAGGGCGTGCGCATGCCGCGCGTGATCGAAGTCATCGCGGCGGACGGCGCCTATCGCGGCAAGCGGTTCGCGGATGACGAGATGCAGATCATCTGTCCATGGCACGGCTATACATTCGACCTGAAGACTGGCGTGAATCCGATCGATGGCCGCCTGCGGCTTGCCAAATTCGAGGCTTTCGAGCGCGATGGAGAGATCTATGTCGTCGCCTGACGTGGCTTTGGACTTCACCGCCACGGCGGAACGGGTGGCGCATCTGGCCAGGCAGGCGATGGAGCGGGATGCGACATCCTCGATACCGAATGAGGCGCTTGGTGCCTTGCTGGCCGATCTCGTCGCCCTCTATGCGGCCAAGGTGCAGGGCGGCGAGAAGCCGGCGCCCTTTGCCGGCAATAGCCGACCAGCGGTCACGGATGTCGCGATCGTCTGCACGGCGCTGATGGATACGGTGGGGCTGGAGCTTTTCGAGTTGGGCGGCTGGCAGACCATGTCCGGCCTTGGAAGGCTCGAACGCCCCGAACCCGACACGAATGCGGAATTGTGAGGCACTCCATGCAGCTGCAATCGCCCGAACTCCAGCAATCCGCCGCGGATTTCCGCAATATGGCATCGGAGCCGTTCCACACCTCCACCCATCTGAAGAACGCTGCCGAGCAGGCCAGCCGGCGCGGCTATGACGACTTCATGATCGTGGACGTGGATTCGCACCATTACGAAACGGAATCCTGGGACGAGATCTTCGAGTTCATCGAGGATCCCGTCATGCGCCACGAAGCGAAATATCAGGGCAACCGGCCGGGCGGGATCGGATCCGTCGACGGTGCCTATCAGGCGCTGGCGGGCCGCATCGTGCGCTATCCCAGCCGGACGAAGGAAAAAGTGCCCGACACGCCGCACCGCGACATCACCGTGATGCGCCGCTGGATGGACGCCATGGGCGTGGACGTGGCCTGTATGTTTCCGACCCCGATGCTCAACCTGTCGGTCTGTCCGCGCGTCGAGGTCGAGGTTGCGTTAGCCTGGGCTTACAATAGCTGGCTTTGCGAGCGGGTGCTGTCGGAGGAACCGCGGCTGAAGTCGATGCTCTACCTGCCCTTCAACGAGCCCGGCGAATGCGCCAGGATGGTCGAGGCGTTCGGCGACCGCAAGGGCGTGATCGGCTTCGTCGTGACCGCGCCGCATTATCGCGGCGTCTATGACAATGCCTATGTGCCGACCTATGCGGCGTTGCAGGAGCGCAACCTGCCGCTGGCCTTCCATGCCGCCTTCAACTGGGGCGACCAGTCGCTGGCGCTGACCAACCGGTTCATCGGCGTCCACGCCCTCGGCTTCGCATGGCACAATATGGTCCATATGACGAACTGGGTCGTGAACGGCATGCCCGAGCGCTTCCCGCGGCTGAAGACGATCTGGATCGAGAGCGGGCTGGCCTGGATTCCGTTCCTGATGCAGCGGCTGGACAATGAGTTCATGATGCGCTCGTCGGACGCGCCGCTGCTGAAGCGCAAGCCGAGCGACTATATGCGCGAGATGTACTATTCCAACCAGCCGATGGAAATGGTCGACAACCACCGGGCGCTGGAACTGACCTTCGGCATGATCGGGGCGGAGACGCAGCTTCTCTATTCGTCGGACTATCCGCATTGGGACATGGACCTGCCCAGCGTCATCTACGACCTGCCATTTCTCGGCGAGACCGCGAAGCGCAATATTCTCGGCGGAAATGCAGCGCGTCTCTTCAATCTCGAAGAAACGTTTTCGCCGGCCAAGCTGGCGCGCCGGCAGCAACGCGCCCGCCAGACCGGGAACGGGACGTGACAGATACAGGAACAAGCGGGCAGGGGCCGGCTTGGAAGCCGCCGGCGGGCATCGGCCTTGGCGGGCTCTTGCGCGAGGCGGAACTCGCTTTCTCGAAAGTGTTCCGGCGCGAACTTGCCCGCCATTCGGTGACCGTGGCGCAATATCAGCACCTGCGGCTATTGTGGGAGAATGACGGCATCACCCAGGCGGAGATCGCGCGTCATCTGGGCATCGAGACGCCGTCATCCACGGCAACGCTGGATTCGCTGGAGCGGGAAGGGCTCGTGCGCCGTGTGCGCAACCGCAGCGACCGGCGCAAGGTGAATGTATTCCTCACCGAGCGCTCGCTGGCGCTGCGGCCGGCCCTCGTCGAATGCGCGCGGCACACCAATCGCGTCGCGCTGGAGGGAATCGCCGAAAGCGATGTGCGCCGGTTCTTCGAGCTGGCGCGAATGCTGACCGGCAATCTGCGCGAACATGCGGAGACGGAAAGCGCGATGCCCCGGGAATGAAGCGGCGAGCGGCATGAAGCCGGCTCACATGTCGGCGCGTCCCTGTCATCAGGCGGCAATACCGATGCGCTAGCTTGCTGCATTTTCCCTGGGGCAAGGACGCGTGCTGTGAACCAGACGGCAATCAGGCTGATCGATGCCTGCGAGCAGCTATTGTGTGAAATAGACCATATCGAGCAGATGACGGCCCGCAGGATCGCGCAGGTTGCCGGCACGCCGCCCTCCGCCGTCGCCTATCATTTCGGCTCCCAGGAACAGCTCATCGTCACGACGGCGGAGCGCGTCTACAAGCGATTGAACGCGGAGCGCCTGACGATGCTGAACAAGGCGGTGCAGGATGCCGCGCCCGAGCCGCCCGCGCTGGAGGGCGTCATCGCGGCGCTGATCGGTCCTTCCGTGCGCTGGAGCCTCGATCCGGGATCGCGATATCCGGTGCTTCGCCACATGACGACGCTGGCGCAGCGAAGCGGGCATCCCGAACTCTACAGCAACCTTATCGAGAGCATCGAGCATCACCGCGTATTCATGTTCTATTTCAGGTCGCTGGCGCCATGGCTCAGCGAGGCTGAAATCGGCTGGCGCATAAGCTGTGCGCTGGGCATCCGCTCGCAGGTCACGCGCAACAGGCGGCGCAACGAGGTGCTGACCAGCCATACGATCGATTTTTCCGATGCCGACACGGTGATCGCCCATATCGTCGCCGTCGTGGCGCCGATGTTCTGTCGTCCCGGCTGAGGCGAGGGAGGTTGTTCACAGGTTCGAACAGCATTCGAGAACCGTCATCCAACCATCAAGCACCACCGATATGCCACCGCCATCGCTGAACCGAATACGGGTAGACGGCTATGGCATCGATCGACATCCGCTCCGTCCACAAGCTCTACGGCAAGACGCCGGCCGTGCGCGGCGTGGACCTTGAGGTCGAGGACGGCGAGTTCGTCGTGATCCTCGGGCCTTCGGGCTGCGGCAAGTCCACGCTGCTGCGCATGATCGCCGGGCTGGAGGATATCAGCGGCGGCGAGATCGCCATTGACGGACGGGTCGTCAACGCGGTGGACCCGGCGCGGCGCGGCTGTGCGATGGTGTTCCAGAACTACGCGCTCTACCCGCATATGACGGTGGCGCAGAATATCGGCTATGCGCTCAAGGTCGCCCGCGTGTCGCGCAGGGAGCGCGAAGCGCGAGTCCAGCGCATCGCCGAGACGCTTGGCCTTGAAAAGCTGCTCGAGCGCCGGCCGTCGGCCCTGTCGGGCGGCCAGCGCCAGCGCGTCGCCATGGGCCGCGCCATGGTGCGCCAGCCCGGCATCTTCCTTTTCGACGAGCCGCTGTCGAACCTCGACGCCAAGCTCCGCATCCAGATGCGCCTGGAGATCAAGCGCCTTCATCGCGAGCTGAAGACGACCAGCGTTTTCGTCACCCACGACCAGGTGGAGGCGATGACGCTCGCCGACAAGCTGGTGGTGATGAAGGACGGGCTGATCGAACAGGCGGGCACGCCCTCCGAGGTCTATCGCCATCCGCAGAGCCGTTTCGTCGCCAGCTTCCTCGGCTCGCCGCCGATGAACTTCCTGCCGGCCACGATCGACGGCAGCGGCCGCGCGAAGGTGGCGGGCGACCTCGTGCCGTGGCCCCGGCTCGTCTTCGACCTGCCGCGCGACACGCGTCTCGACATCGCGTTCCGTCCCGCCGCCACGCGGCTGACGGGCGATATCGACGGCGCGGGCGTCCTGCCTTTCACCCATGAGATGACGGAAGACCTCGGCAACGAACTCCACCTTCACGGCACGGTCGCAGGCGCGAATGTCGCCGTGGTGCTGCCGCTAGGCACGGACCTGCCTTCCGGCTCCTTCGGCATCGCGGTTTCCGCTGATGCCGTTCACGCCTTCCGCGCGGATGACGGCCGTCTCGTCGAGCCGCGGAACATCGACATCGGAATCATCGCGAAAACCGGAGCAGACGCATGTCTCAAGACGTCACTTTCGTTCACCTGACCGATCTTCACATCGGCGACCCGGCAACCGACAGCCACCTGTTCAGCGATACGGCCGAAACGCTGCGGCAGATCCTCGCGCAGGTGGCCACCATCGAGCCGCGGCCGAGCTTCATCGTGGCGAGCGGCGACCTAACCAATCGCGGCGAGGCGGAAAACTATGTGCTGCTCCGCCAGATCATGGAAGCCACCGACCTGCCGGTCGTCTATGCGCTCGGCAACCACGATACCCGCGAGGGCTTCTATGCCGGCATGGACATTCCGGCGGCAACCACCGACGCGCCCTACGACCACGACACGGTGATCGAGGGCATTCATGTCATCACGCTCGATTCCAGTACACCCGGCTATATTGGCGGGACCATCGACGATGCCCAGTTCGTCTGGCTCGAACGTGTTCTCGATACCCATGCCGACCTGCCGAAGCTGATCGTCTCGCACCATCCGCCGGCACTTGGCGACGGTCCCGAGCTCACCCACTGGCGCCATATCGCCTATGAGCAATCGGTGCGACTCGGCGCGCTGCTCAAGGGCCGCAACATCGTCGGCATCCTTTCCGGCCATATCCATCACGACCGCGTATCGGTCTGGAACGGGATCCCGGTGGTCGTCGGCACCGGCCAGCACGCCGCCACCGACATCCTGCGCAACGACATATTGCGCATGGTGCGCGGCTCGTCCTTCGCCATCGGCACCATCCGCCGCAGCGGCCTCACCGTCGCCTTCGTGCCGCAGCCGACCGATCGCGCCGAGCTCAACGTCTATCCGCTCGAAATGCTTCTGCAGCGCGCCGCCGCCGCACCCGTGGCGGCCGAGTAATCCCAGTCGCGAAAAAGGACAAAGCCATGATCCGCAGAAAATTCCTCGCTATCGCAGCCTCGACCTGCCTGGCGGCGATGACCGCCACTCTCGGCGCCGCAAGCGCCCAAATGGCCGACGCAATCACCGAGCCGGTGACGATCTCCTTCTACAACTACAATCTCGCGACCGCCGGGATCGGCCGTGAAGCCACGCTCGAACTGATCGCGGCTTTCGAGAAGGCCAATCCGATGGTCAAGGTCGAGCCGATCGGCGCGCCCTCCAACGAAGTGCTGAGCCGGGTTCAGGCCGACATGGTGGCCGGACAGGATGTCGATGTCGCGCAGCTGGTCTTCCGCGACCTGATCTACGCCGCCGAGCAGCTTGGCGCGCAGCCGCTGGAAGATGTCGTGGGGCAGGACCTTGCCGACCACGCAGCCGGCTTCGTTCCCTCGGGTCTTGCGCTCGGTGAGGTGGAGGGCAAAACCTACGGCCTGGCCTACGTATTCTCGACGCCGGTGATGTTCATCAACCGCGACCTGTTCAAGCAGGCGGGTCTCGATCCCGACCAGCCGCCGCGCACCTGGGAGGAGGTCAAGGCAGCAGGCAAGGCGATCGCCGAGAAGACCGGCAAGCACGGCTTCTTCCCCGGCGCCTACGGGCCGACCGACGGCACCTTCGTCTACCAGTCGATCGTCATGTCCAATGGCGGCAAGGTGCGCGAGGGCAACAAGCTCACCTTCGCAGATACGGACCAGGCCGATGCCGTGGCGATGCTGCGTGACCTGATGGACGCCGGTGCGCATGCCCGTATCGATGTCGGAGCGCATATCGACACGTTCCAGTCGGGCAATCTCGGCATGTTCCTCTACACGTCGGCCGTGCTCAACCGTCTCGAGAGCGCCGCCAAGGGCAATTTCGAGCTCGGCCTGGCGCCGATGCCGTCCTTCGGCGAGAAGCCGACCGCGCCGACCAATTCGGGTTCCGCGATCTTCATGTTCTCGCAGGACCCGGTGAAGCAGCGCGCCGCATGGGAGCTGATGAAGTTCCTCACCTCCGACGCGGCCTTTACCGTCATCACCACCAAGATCGGCTATCTGCCGCTGCGCCTCGGCACACTCGACGATCCGCGCTACCTCAAGGACTGGATCGCAGCCAATCCGAAGTACCGCGCCAATCTCGATCAGCTCGATCGCCTGACGCCCAACGTCGCTTTCGGCGGGCCGAACTATCGGCAGGTCGAGAACATGATGAAGGACGCCATGACCGAGGCCGTCTTCGGCGAGGGCGATCCGCGTGCGGTGCTGCGCGCCGCGCAGGAACGCGCCCAGCCGCTGATGCCGAACTGACCCAGCCGGACCAGCCCCGGAGCCGTGTGCTCCGGGGCCAACCCTTCCGATCCGAGATGACCGACACAGCCATTTCTCTCCCACGCGCCGTCCCGCGCCGCCTGCCGCGCCTGCGGCTGAGCATGGCCGAGCCGTGGCTCTATCTGGCACCGACGATCGCTGTGCTCGTGGTGTGGACCTATGTCCCGCTCCTGCAGGCGTTCGAGCTGTCCTTCTATCAATGGAACATGCTGCCGCGCTCGCAGCCGCGCTATGTCGGCCTCGACAATTACGTCAACCTGCTGACGCTGCCGGACATGCGCCGGGCGGTCGTCAACACCCTGCTTTACACGGTCGGCCTGCTGCCCCTGTCGGTCGGCGTGCCGCTTGTCGTGGCGCTGCTGACGGCAGGCCTGAAGGGGCCGATGCGCAATATTTACCGCGCGCTCATCTTCGTGCCGATGATCGTCGCGCCCATCGTTGCGGCAATCGTCTGGCGCTGGCTGCTCAACGAGGATCACGGCCTGGTCAATGCCTGGCTCCAGGGGCTCGGCCTGGACGCGGTGGGTTTCCTGCGCGACCCGAAGGTGGCGCTGTGGACACTTGTCTGGATCACCGGGTGGAAGCTGATCGGCTTCTCGACGCTGCTTTTCGCTGCCGCCGACAGCGCCATCAGCCCGAGCTATATCGAAGCGGCGCGCATGGATGGTGCTAGCCGCTGGCAGATCGTGCGGGACATTCGCGTGCCGCTTCTGTCACCGACGATCCTGCTCCTGACGATGATGACCATCCTGTTCGGGGCGCAATGGAGCTTCGTCTATATCAATGCGCTGACCGGCGGCGGCCCGCTCGGCTCGACCACCAATGTCTACTACCTGATGTGGGAATATGGCTTCATGACCATGTCGGCCGGCTGGAGCACGGCGGCGGGCATCCTCGTCTTCTCCGTCTTCGGACTGGTTGCTCTGGCCTGTCTCGCGCTCATGAAGAGGTTCGCCGTCTATGACGAATAATGCCCGCCTCGCGCGCGTGGGGGCGCATGCCGTCATGGTCGCGCTGTCGCTGCTGGCGCTGTTTCCGGTCTACTGGATGGTGCAGACCTCGTTTCGCCCGGCCAATGAGATTTTCTCGACGGCGCTGTGGCCATCCGCGCCGACGCTCGACAATTATCGCGACGTGATGAAGGCGATGCCGATCCTCGGCATCCTGTGGAACACCTTCATCATGGCTATGGCGACCACGCTGGCGCAGGTGGCCACGGGGCTGCTTGCGGCCTGGGCGCTGGTGCGATGGCGCTTTCCCGGCGGCCGCCTGGCCCATTCGCTCATCGCTTTGTCGTGGCTGGTGCCGTTCCAGGTGGTGATGATCCCCAACTATGTGCTGGCGACGAAGCTCGGCCTGCTGGACAGCCTGGCCGGTCTCGTCATTCCCAATGCGGCGGCGGCCTTTGCCGTGCTCGTGCTCTACAATGCCATGCGCGGCTTCCCCCGCGAGGTCGTGGAGGCGGCCCGCATGGACGGGGCCGGCAGCCTGCGCACGCTTGCGGAGGTGGTCGTGCCCTCCATGCGGGCGCCGCTCGCCTCGGTTTCGATCCTGTGCTTCATCTCGGCCTGGAACGATTATTTCTGGCCGCTGCTGCTGATCCGGCGCATCGAGAACTCCGTCGTGCAGATCGGCCTCCAGTTCTTCATGACGCAGGAGGGCAATGACTGGGGTCTGCTGATGGCGGCAGCGACGCTCGCCTCGCTGCCGATCCTGCTGCTCTACCTCGTCCTGCAACGGCAGGTTGTCGAATCCTTCATGAAATCCGGTATCCGCTGATGACAAATACCCGACATATACGGCTTCAGGGCGCCTTCAATGTGCGCGATCTCGGCGGCTACAGGACCGCGCCGAGCGGCGAGACGCCGTGGCGGACATTCCTGCGTGCGGACGCGCTGCACGAGATCACCGCCGCCGACATGGCGACGCTGCTGGAGCTGGGGCTCTCAGCCGTCATCGACCTGCGCAGCGCAGCGGAGATCGAGCGCCAGCCCAGCCGCTTCGCGGCGCATGACAGCGTTTCTTACAGCCAGATATCGCTGTTCGATGGCCTTGCGCCGGTCGATGCCTTCATGGCTGGGGCAGGCGGCCTCAGCCTCTCGGCGCGCTATATCGACGCCGTGGAACGGTGCCGCCCGGCGCTCGTAAAGGTTGTCCACGCCATTGCCGATGCCCCGGACGGGCTGGTGCTGTTCAATTGCACGGCAGGCAAGGACCGCACCGGAATCGTGGCGGCGCTGCTCCTGTCGCTGGCAGGGGTGGAGCGGGACGATATCGCCGCCGACTATGCGCTGACGGCGACCATCGCCCGGCCGCTGATGGACCGCCTGAAGCTGCAGGCCATGACCCGCGGGCTCGACGAGGCGACGTCCGGCAGGCTGCTGTCGAGCGAGGCCGAAGCCATGCACCAGCTCCTGGCCCATATTGACGGGCGCTATGGCAGCTTCCGCACCTATCTCGAAGAAAGCGGCCTTGCGGCGGTCATTCCGGCGGTCGAAAAGCGCTTGCTCAAGCAGGCCGGCATTGCGTCGTAGCATTCATCCATGGCGGATCTGCGCTGGGAGGCCGCTCAGGACTGGGCGATGGCGTGGCCGAGTTCCTGCACCGCGCGCAGCAGCGGCTCGGCGACGGATCGGTGGTCGAATTCGCGGAGCGTCACCAGCGACAGCACGAGCACCGTGCCCGTCTCGCCCGCGCCGGGCACCACCGCCGAGACGCCGTAGCGCGACTGCACGACCGTTCCCCGGCCGATCGCATAACCGAGCCGGCGCGCCTCAAGCACCTCTTCCGGATCGTCGTCGCGAGGCGGCCTGAGCGCCTGGACCGCAACCCGGAGCGACAGCGCTCCGCTCGGATGGCGGAAGCCGGGCGGGGTGAAAACATGCTCGCCATTGGTGCGCGGCGTCTTGGAGACGATCGTGGTGAGCACGTCGTCGTCCTCGGAACTCAGCGTCGCCGTCATTCCGGTCTCGTTGGCGAGCGCGGCAAGGATCGCTTCAACCCCGCTCGGGAACTGCGAGGAATAGGCCCGGGCGAGCTCAAGCGTCGCAACGCCGAGAAGGTATTGCTTCCGCTCGTTCCGGCGCACCAGCCCCTGCGACTGGAGGGCCTGAAGGATTCGATATAGCGGCGCGCGCTGGGTGTGCAGTTCGCGGGTCAGATGGGTGATGCCAAGTCCCTGCGGATGTTGCGCAAGCAGCCGCAGCAGCGCACCTGCCCGCTGGACTGTGGTGGAAACCTTTCCCTCCGCTCGTTGCTCCGGCACTTGCATATCCTTCAGTCGCAATTGGAGCGGCTGGCGCCCGGCTTATGGGTGCCGCCGCTCCATCTCTTTGATTTGGCCGCATTGTGCGACGCCATGTGATTCCAACATCCGAGAACGGCCTCTCCCCGGGGCAGGCGCACCGGGGACAGACCGCGCGACGCCTCCCGGTTTCAGCCGCCGCCGAAGAAGGTGATCACCTCCTTGACGTAGGGACCATAGGCCTTGATCGCCTCCTCGTCCGGCAACTGCTCGAGCAATTCGACCGTGTCGAGCGGCGGGAGCCCGCCTGGTCCCGGCGTGCCCGGCATCACCGGATACAGGCCGGAGTCGGAGAGCGTCTGCTGGCCCTCCTTGCTGAATTCCCAGTTCATGTAGAGCGCGGCCGCGATCGGATTTGGCGCGTTCTCGATAAGGCACTGCGCGCTCTTCGTCCACATGTTCCCGCCGCCCTCGGCGAAGGGAAACACGAACTCGATCGGAGCGCCCTGCGCCTTGATCTGGACGAAATACGGATAGTAGGCGAGGGCGCCGATCGGGTAGTTGCCCGCGGCCACCTCCTGCAGTACCAAGGCGTCCCGGGCGACAAGGCTGATATTCTCCTTGATGCCTTCCTTGATGCCTTCGTACTTGGTGTTGTTCTCCTCCGGATGGTCCATCTGCGCGAAGGTGAATGCCGCGGCGCCGCCGGCGGCGGGCGTCACCATCACGACCTTGCCCTTCCACTTCTCAGAAGTGAGGTCCCGCCAGCTCTTCGGCGCTTCCTTGACGTCGAGAAGATTGGTGTTCACCGCCATGCCGAAGACGGCGACCTGCTGGAACTGCACGGTATCGTTGACGCCGCGCCACTCCGCGGGCACGTCCATGATGTGCTCGAGCGGCTGGCACCAGCCGTCGACGGCCATCGACACCACCGGGGTCCGGCCGTCCGAGGCGATGTCGGCGACGAAATTGCCGGTCTGCTTCTCCTGCTCGAGCTTCGCCAGCCGTTCGGCGCTCTGGAGTTGCTGGTAGATGACCTCGATACCGGGGAAGCGGGCATGGAACGTATCCAGCAGCACCCGCGCGGGGGGCGGGCCGTAGACGATCACCTGCTTCTGGCCGGCGGCGATGGCGGCGTCGTAGAGCTCCTTGAACTTGGCTTCCTGCTCCTGGGTCCCCAGAGCCCCGTCATAGGCACCCGTCTGAGCCTTTACACTGGTCCCCCCTGCCAAAAGCGCCAGCGGGATGGCAAGCGCCATCGCCGTGAGCTGTCGTTTCCTCCTAAACATGCGCTTCACTCCCTCTTGTTGTGATTGCTCGATCGATGCGGGCAATGCGGACCCGTTTGAGCAGGTGGGTCCCCCACAGGGCCAGGCCCCAGGCGATGCCGCCGACAATGGCGACGGCGAGCATGAGCAGCAGGAACAACGCCGCCGCCTGGGTGGCGTAGCCCTGCCGGTAAGCATCGTAGGCCTGTACGGCCACGGTCTGCATCGTTGGGGAGGACAACAGGACCGGGAGGCTGAGATTGCCGGCGACGCCGATGCCGGCGATGAACCAGCCGGCGAGGAAGCTCGGCAGCACCAGTGGTACGACCACGGTGAAGAAGGTGCTTATCTTGGAAGCGCCGGAGATGCGGGCGGACTCCTCCAGCTCGGCCGAGATCTGCAGCACCCCGCCCTCGATCGCTCTCGTTGCAATCGGCGTGACCACGACGATGAAGCCGAGCAGAAGCATCAGCGGCGTCCCGATCAGGCTCCTCAGGCCCGGCACGGGGAGGTAGGCGGTGATCAGCGCGAGACCGAGCAGGACGCCGGGGATCGCCACCGGCGCCCAGGACACCAGCGCTGCGACGAGCCGTGTAAACTGCCCGCCGCGATTTGCCATATGGCTCATCACTAGCGCAATGAAGGCCGCGAGGAAGCCGCCGAGCGCGGCGAGAAGCAGTGTGAGCGCGATGGTGGAGCCGGTGCGCCGGTCGGCGAGCACGGCTTCATAGTTCGCCGTGGTGAAGCCGAGCGAGAGACCGAACAGCGGCTGGAAGGAGCCGATGATCATCTGCACCAGCGGGATCACGCCGGCCCAGAGGACCGCGATGAGGAACACCGCGAGGAAGGCCCACTGGATGCGGCCGTAATTCTTAGGCTCCGGCCGGAAGCCCTTGCCGGTGATGGTCGAATAGCGGCGGCTGCCGAGGATGAATGACCGGATCACGACGAGCCCGGCCACCAGCACCATCAGGATGAGCGACAGCGTGCTCGCCCCGGCATAGTTCGGGATCGCGTCCTGCCCGGTCAGGGTCGTGTAGACGGCTGTCGAGAAGACATGGATGTTGGCCTGGATGCCGAACAGCAGCGGCAGTTCGAAGGCGCTGAAGCCATAGGATGTCATCAGCACGAACACGCCGAACATGGTGGGACGCAGCAGCGGCAGCGTCACGGTGAAAAAGGCGGAAGCCCGCGAGGCTCCGCTCATCCGGGCCGCGTCGTCGAGGGCGGCGTCCATCCGCGCCATGGGGCCGACCATGAAAAGGTAGCCGACCGGGATCACATAGCCGATCACGACGACGATCATGATCAGCCAGCCGGAGCCGAGCGGCGAGCCGGTGATGCCGAACCACGACCGAAGCAGGATGTTCACCGGGGCTGCGTTGCCGTTCGCGACCAGGTACCAGCCGAGACCGTAGAACAGCGAGGGCATGACGAGGATCACGCCCATCACCGGCGTCATCCAGCGGCGCAGCGGGGTGGTGGTCCGCACCGAGACCCAGGCGAGGAAGGTGCCGATCGCGAGCGCGCCGAGGCTCGACGCGGCGGATAGAATGATGGAGTTGAGCGCGACCCGCCAGGTACTCCCTCGACCGAGCGTCTCCAGGAACGGTCCCATGCTCCATTCTCCCTGGCCGGCAAGGTTGCCGATCCGGAATGCCGCGATCGCCATCATGATCGGCGGTAGCAGGAACAGGATGAAGAGGACCGCGACCGAAACCCCGAGCAGGAGCTTCGTGACCAGCCGCTCGCCCCGCCAGTCGGCCGGCAGGCGATAAGGTTTCATCCCGCCGGCGAAAGACTGCGCAGGGGCTCTCATGCCGGTATCCGGCTTGCCGCCGGCGCGGGGGAGCTGCTGTTCTGGTCCTCCCCGAAAGCCGCGGCGCCGACCGGAATGATCGAGACGAGGTCGGCGTCGACCTCGACCCAGACGTCGGCACCGGCCTCGCGGCGCATCGTCTCGCGCCGATAGGCGCGCTCCGACTCGGTGACCCTGAGGTTCGCCTCGCCGCTGACGATCCGGTACTCGTTGCGCGAGCCGAGGAAGTCGACCCGCTCGATCGTGCCGCGGAACAACAGACCGGGTCCGGAGTCCACCGGCCGCTGGCCGTGCACCAGGGCATTCGCGGAGCGGAAGGCCACGCTGACCTGCTCTCCGGCGACGACGGGCTTCGCCGCCGCCGAGGCTGGCAGCGCCGCACGTTCGCCGGTCGCGTCGAGCTGGAACACGATCTCGCCGCCCGCCGTCGAGACGACCTTGGCCGGAAGCAGGTTCTCGAAGCCGACGAACTTCGCCACGAATTCATTGGTGGGTTTCGAGAAGATTTCCGCTGGCGTGCCGGACTGCTCCAGCAGGCCGGACTGCATCACGATGATCCGGTCGGAAAGGTGCATCGCCTCTTCGAGGTCATGGGTGACGTAGACGGAAGTGGTGCCGTTCAGCTTGTGCAGGCGCAGGATCTCGTCGCGCACCTGGCGGCGCAGCGAAGGGTCGAGGTTCGACAAGGGCTCGTCATAGAGCATGAGCTGGGGGCGGATGACGAGCGCCCTGGCGAGCGCGACGCGCTGCTGCTGTCCGCCGGAGAGAGAGGTCGCAGCCCGGTTGGCGAACCGTTCCAGACCGACCACTTCGAGGATTTCGCGTGCTCGATTGATCGCCTCCGGGCCCTTCACCTTGCGGCGGCGCAGCGGGTAGAGCACCGTCTCGATCACGGTCATGTGCGGCCAGAGCGCATAGCTCTGGAACACCATGCCGGTCTCGCGCTTCTCCGGCTGGATCTCGATCCGCTGTTCGCGGTCGTAGACCACCCGGTCCCCGATCACGATACGGCCGGAGGAAGGCACCTCCAGGCCGGCGATGCAGCGTAGGGTGGTGGTCTTGCCGCAGCCGCTCTCGCCGAGCAGCGTGACGAACTCCCCTTCGGCGATCTGGAGGTCAGCGCCCTTGATCGCGTGGAACACGCCGAAATACTTGTGCAGGGAATGCACGGTGAGTGAGGACACGTGAACTCCGTTTTTCGCTGATGAGCTGTGCGGATCAACCCTGCTCTATTAAGGGGACGGCGTCGAGGTTTCCTCCGGCCGTCGCGTTTCGGCCTCGCGCACCCATTCCTGCCAGGGCTTGCGCCGGTCGTGCTGGGGGTGGGGGCCCGGAATGAAGCCGATGCCGCCGATCTCGATCTCGGGGCCGTCCGGCAGGTCCTTCGACATCAGGTACTGGCCCACCCGGTCGAAGGCCGCCTCGGCCATCAGCGCATGATTAGCGGCGGTGAGGATGTCGCGGTGGATCCGCTCGAGACGGCGCCCCCGGAACACCGCCGGCGCGCCGGCCTGCTGGAAGATCATTTCGATCGCCTGTCGGGAGACATGCACCGTGTTCAGCAGGGCCGCCTGCAGCCGAACCCGCAGGTCGTAATTGACCGGCCAGCTCTCCACCGCGTCGTCATAGGCTTCGGCGACGAGCTGCCAGAAATAGGCGCGGGCAGCGCGGACCATCGTGTCGGCCTTGCCGAGCGCGATCTGGTGGATCTGCTCCTTGCCGAGCCGCGCCTGCCTGTAGGAGCCGCGCCGCGCAGAGACATGCACCAGTTCGGTAAATTCCTCGATCGCCGCCCTGGCGAGGCCGAGGGCGTGCGCGCCATGGGCCATCACGTTGAACCAGTAGCGGTAGAGCGCCCGGTCGTAAGGCCGCTTCCAGATTCCAGCCTCGTTGACCATCTCGCGTGGAACGAACAGGTCCTTGATCTCGAAATCGCCGGAGCCGGTGCCGCGCAGGCCGTGGCCGTCCCACGTGTCGATCAGAGTGGCGTCCTTCGCCGGCCACAGGCCGACGATGAACCAAGGGAGCCCGTCGCGGGGGTTCATCACCGGCTCGTCATTCTCGTCGTAGAGGATGGAGCGGCCGGAAAGCCAGTTGGCCTCGGGGGAGCCGCTGGTGAACGACCAGCGGCCGCTGATCCGGTAGCCGCCGGGGACCCGGACCGCCTTGCCGCCCGCGCGCCCGACATTCGAGGCCATGATCCAGCGGTCCTGGGCGAGCAGCTTCTTCATCACCTCCGGCTTGATGAAGGTCTGGCCGGAATGGAGCATGCACAGCCAGCCGATCGAGCCGTTGACTCGGGAGATCTCCTCGACGGCGTCCAGCCATTCGAGCGGGTGCACCTCCAGGCCGCCAAGTTCGCGCGGCATGAAGGCGCGGTACATTCCGTTTTCATAGAGCGCGTCCGTGATCTCGTCCGGGACCCGGCGCTCATTCTCGATGATCGACTCCGCATCGCGGAACATGGGTTCGAGCTTGCGGACCTCTTCGAGCAGGGTCGGCCGGCCCTTCACCTCAGGGTAAGTCGCCGGGTAGGGCGCGAGCGGGGTCTCGACGGCGATGTTCATCCGGATACTCTCCAAGCTTCGTGCAAAACGTACCTTATTGATACTCTGTGCACTTTTACGATACGCGATCTTTGCTTCGCACAAGCCGCCTGTCAAGCCGCTTTCGGGATTGCTGAAACGTACTATAATAATACGTGTTGCGCACTTATTGATACGTTCATATCCTCAACCCAGAATCCGAGAGGGAGATGAAGACGTGACGATGAGCCTGGTGCAGACACAGACCCTGCTGCCGCCGGCGGAACTCCGTGACCAGCGAAGCTTTCGCGATACGCTCGGGCGGTATCCGACCGGCGTGGTGGTGGTCGCGGCGGCTGCCGCGGATGGACCTGCCGGCATGGCGGTGAATTCCTTCACCTCGGTGTCGCTCGATCCGCCGCTGATCGCCTTCTGCCCCATGCTGTCCAGCACCTCTTGGGCGCAGATCAAGCCTGCCGGCGGCTTTGCCGTCTCGCTGCTGCGCTTGCAGCACGAGGCGGTGGCGCGGGGGTTCTCGCAGAGGGGTATCGACCGTTTCGCCGGGCACGAATGGCAGGCGAGCCCGTCCGGGCATCCGGTGCTTGCCGAAGCGATCGGCTGGCTCGACGCCGCCATTGAATCGGTCTCGCCCGCGGGTGACCACGAACTGGTGATCGCCCGCGTACTCGACTGGTCGGCACCCGGCGAGGGCGATCCCCTGGTGTTCTTCTCCGGCGGCTACCGCGCGCTGTCCTGAACCTTTGCCCGAGTCCGATCCGCTCGGATCGCTCTCTGGGTCTGACGGCCACCCGACCGAATCGCAAATAGTAGCGCAAATCCGCGCAAACGCGTATTGGTAGAAACTGTATGGGTGTTGTCGAGTCGGGATATTCGATGAATATTTGACGACTTTGGGAAGGAGGGGCTAACCCCTTGAAGTCGTTGGTACGCCCAAGGGGAATCGAACCCCTGTTTGCGCCGTGAAAGGGCGCCGTCCTAACCGCTAGACGATGGGCGCGCTCAGACGAGGCGTCTTATACTCAGCTTCCCGGCAGGGAGCAACCCGTCGCGAGCGGTATGAAGATATTTTCTGACCGCCGATTATTTGCGGCGGCGACAGCGCCAGTTCCAGTCGCGCTCCGGGCCGACATCCACGTGAACGGAATTGGTGTGGCAATAGGTGCCGACGCCGCCGCGACCGGGCATGGAGCGGATGAATTGCGCGAGTTGCCACTTGCCGACGCCTTCGACCTGAACATCGGCTGCGGCGCAATACATGTGGAGCGAGTTCTTTGCGCCGCGCGCCGCACGGTTGCGGGGCGGGCTGCGGTAGCCTGATGTCACCACCAGCTTCTTGCCGTACTGCGCCTCGATATTCTTCAATACGCGCACCAGTGACGGCTTCAGGCAGGCAATGTCCACATTGTCCGTCTGCTTGAGAAGGCCATTAGGGGCCAGCCGCGCCAGGCCGGCGGCGGAGGCAACCTTCACTTCCTCGTCTTCGTAGAGGTCGATGTCGGCATCGTCGTTGAGGCCATTGCGGCGCTTGATCTCGAAAAGCGCGCCCTGGCGCACGCCGGGCAGCGCATCGTTGCTGTAGAGCCCGCGCGGCCGGGTCTGCTCCGCCGCCGGTCCCGTCGAGGCGAGCGTCACGAGCGGCTGGCGCACGCGAACCTCCTGCTCCTGCTGGGCGGCCGGTCGCGGGGCAGGTGCGGGCGAAGCCAGGCCGCTGCCGGCGCTTGCCGCGGCGAAAGCGGTCTGCGCCGCCGCTGCCGTGTCCGCAGCCGCCGGGCGCTGGCCACCGCCCACATCCGCCTGGGGACGCCGCGCGAAGAGCGAGGCGAAGATGCCGCGCTTTTGGGTGCGTGCAGCGGGCTGCTCGTCGGAAACCTGCTGGGCGGAGGGATTGGTGAGGATCTGCTGCGGGCGGGCTTGCTCTTCAACTGCGGCAGCCTGCTGCGGCTGGTCGCCGCCGAGGCGCTGCTCAAGGGCGGCGCTCTGGGATTCGGTGAGTACGGCCGGCCCGGTGGAAGCAGTCGTCTGCGGCTCGCTGCTTGCCTGTGCGGGCGCAAGCCTGGCCTGGGTTTCCGTGGAAGAGGGTGCTGCGGCCGCGACCACAACCGGCGCCTCGCCGGACTGCAACGTGGGAACCGCGGCGACCTGATCGGGGAGGACGGGATCGTCTTCGGCGATGATGAAATAATTCGCGCTTCCTGCCGGCAGGTCTCCGGCAACGGCCTGTGCAGAGGAAGGCTGCGAGCCCTGCGCGCCGGCGGCAAGCGACAGGCTCTGGGGCGTCAAGCCAAGGCGCTCGACGGGGTCGCCCGTCATGCTGCATGACGCAAGCAAGGTCGCCGAAAGCACTGCAAATGGTGCAAGGCGGTTTCTGCCTGCGCGCGGCGTTGCCTGTCCCCTCAACTTTTTTCCCTTCAGTTTCCGCGAGAAGCAGGCTTCTCGTGTTGGCTAGGAAGTCTCGACCATTCAGGCAGGACCGGGCCGAGTCTTTTTTGGCGGTCACTCAGCGTTCGCGTGGCGCAAATTGGTCTGCTTCGCGTTTCGTGTCACCCTTTTGACACTGTCAAGCAGATCACGTTTTGTATCCGTTAAAAAAATGACCGTTATTGCAAGTCAGACACGAACCCGCACATAGGAGCCCGGAGCGGCTTCTAGCGCGGGAAGCTTGCCTGCGGCTGGCCGCGCGGGAACCGTCTTTCCATCGAGCTCCGAAACCCAGGCCTGCCAATGCGGCCACCATGAACCGGGGGTCTCTTTGGCGCTTTCCAGCCAGCGATCCAGTTCACCGGCGGGCGTGGCGCCGGTCCAGTATTGATACTTGCCCGCGGCGGGCGGATTGACCACGCCGGCAATGTGGCCGGAACCAGTCAGGACGAATTCGACCGGGCCGCCGAAGCAGGCGGACCCGAAGAAGGCCGAGCGGGCAGGGGCGATGTGGTCTTCGCGGGTGGCCAGGTTGTAGATCGGCGTCCTGACCTCTGCCAGCGAAAGCGTCTGGCCGTCGATCTCCATGCGCCCGCGGGCGAGATTGTTCTCCAGATAGCAGTTGCGCAGGTAGAAGGAGTGGTTTGCGGCCGCCATGCGCGTGGAATCTGAATTCCAGTAGAGCAGATCGAACGGCATCGGCATCTTGCCGCGAATGTAGTTGTTGACGACGTAAGGCCAGATCAGATCACCCGAGCGCAGCATGTTGAAGGCGGTGGCCATGCGGTTGCCGTCGAGATAGCCCTTGCCGCTCATCGCCTGTTCCAGTGCGGCGATCTGTTCTTCGTCGACGAAGACCTTGAGGTCGCCAGCATAGGTGAAGTCGACCTGCGTGGTCAGCAGCGTTGCGCTGGCGATGCGCGTTTCACCGGTCCTGGCGAAGAGGGCGAGGGCGGCGGCAAGCAGCGTGCCGCCGACGCAATAGCCGATCGAATTGACCGCCCGCTCGCCCGTCTCCTTCTCGATCGTGTCGAGCGCAAAGAGGATCCCGTCGCGAATATAGTCGTCCCAGCCCATGCGGCCATGGCGCGAGTCGGGATTGACCCAGGAAATGACGAAGACCGTATGGCCCTGTTCGGTCGCCCATTTGATGAAGGATTTTTCCGGGTTCAGGTCGAGAATGTAGAATTTGTTGATCCAGGGCGGGCAGATCAGCAGCGGGCGCTTAAGCACCGTTTCGGTGACGGGTTCGTACTGGATGATCTCGGCGACATCGCTGCGGGCGATCACCTTGCCGGGCGTGGTGGCGAGGTTCCTGCCCACCTCGAAGCGGCTGGCATCGGCCTGCCTCAGCTTGAGCTCGCCCTTGCCGGCGGCGATGTCCTCGGCAAGCATGCGCATGCCGCGCACGAGGTTTTCACCTTCGCTGGCCACTGTCTCGCGGAAAAGCTCAGGATTGGTGAGGAGGAAATTGGAGGGCGAGAGCGCGCTGCTGATCTGGCGCATGTAGAAGCGCGCCTTGTGCTGCGTATGCTCGTCCAGCCCCTCCGCGTCCTCGACGAGGTCGGTCGCCCAGCGCGAGGTGACGAGATAGGCCTGCTTGAGGAAGTCGAAAAAGGCGTTGCGGCTCCATTCGGGGTCGAGGAAGCGCTTGTCGCCCTTTTCGGGCGCTGCGGCCGGCGGAGGCGGCGCTTCGGCATCTTCCGACGACAGACGCCGGATCGAATTCGACCAGATGTCCATATAGCTGGAGAAGAGCCGGGTCTGTGCCTCGAGCGCGCGGGAGGGATCGGACAGCCAGTATTCGGTGATCTTGGAAAAGGTGCGCACCATATCGGCGGCGGGTTCTGCCACATGGTCGCGTACCTCGCCGCTCTCGCGCGGCGCGGTCCAGGCGGCGGCGGCCTTGCCGGCCTCCTCGACCATGCGGGCGATGTTCAGCGCGAAACGATCCGGGTCCTTGACCAGATACTGTTCGACGGAGGATTTTGCCTCCTCTTCCCGGGAATGCGGATCGCGATCCTTCGCCATGAGCTTGACGTTCCTCCCGACTGCTTTTTATTGACACATTACCATGCGAGGCCGTTACGGGTCCAACTGCGTCGGTTGTATGACGCGAAGGCGGGGCGGAATGAATTTTCCTGATATCACATCCCGGCGTCGCGCCGGTGCTATCTTCGCGACAGGCCTGTTCTTGTCGGTCGCGGCGCTTGCGGGCTGCACCACGGACCCCATCGATACCGATCCGCGCGCGCGAAATACCGGTACCTATCCCAACCTGAACATCCGCCCCAGGGGGCAGACGACCCAGTTCAGCGAGGGTGAGCGGGCCGCCGGCACGGCGCGGCTGCAGGCCGCGCAGCGGGCACATCAGGCGCAGGCTGGAACACGGGCCCCGAACGATGTCGCCGCGCTGAAGCGCCTCGGCGAGAATCACGGCCCGGAAGCGCTTCGCGTCATTGAAGAATAGCCCTTCGCGCCCGGCGCCCGCTATCGACCGGTTTGGCAAATAGGTATATAGCCGGCGCGTTCAACGCCCATCCGCACTGGAACCAAAATGGAAGAGTTTCACAAGGTCCGCCGGCTCCCGCCTTATGTCTTCGAACAGGTCAATCGCCTGAAGGCCGGCGCCCGAGCCCGTGGCGCGGATATCATCGACCTGGGGATGGGCAATCCCGACCTGCCGACGCCGCAGGCGATCGTTGACAAGCTGGTCGACGTGGTGCGCGACCCGCGCACCCATCGCTATTCCTCATCCAAGGGCATCCCCGGTCTGCGCAAGGCGCAGGCGAACTATTATGCGCGCCGCTTCGGGGTGAAGCTCAATCCCGATACGCAGGTTGTTGCCACGCTCGGCTCCAAGGAAGGTTTCGCCAACATGGCGCAGGCGATCACCGCGCCGGGCGACGTGATCCTGTGTCCCAACCCGACCTATCCGATCCACGCTTTCGGCTTCCTGATGGCGGGCGGCGTGATCCGCTCCATGCAGGTGGAACCCGACGACCAGTTCATTCCGGCGCTGGAGCGGGCGATCCGCCACTCGACGCCGAAGCCGCTGGCGCTGATCCTGAACTATCCGTCGAACCCGACCGCCTATGTGGCGACGCTGGACTTCTACAAGGAGGTGGTGGCCTTCGCGCGCAAGCACGAACTCATCATCCTGTCGGACCTGGCCTATTCGGAGATCTATTTCGACGGCGCGCCGCCGCCTTCGGTGCTGGAAGTGCCGGGCGCGATGGATGTGGCGGTGGAATTCACCTCCATGTCCAAGACCTTCTCCATGCCCGGCTGGCGCATCGGCTTCGCGGTCGGCAATGAGCGGCTGATCTCGGCGCTGACGCGGGTGAAGTCCTATCTCGACTACGGCGCCTTCACGCCGATCCAGGTGGCGGCGACGGCCGCGCTCAATTCCGACGGCAGCGAGATCGAGGAAGTGCGGCGCATCTATCATCGCCGCCGCGACGTGATGGTCGATGCCTTCGCGCGTGCCGGCTGGGAGATTCCCGCACCGGCGGCGACGATGTTTGCCTGGGCGCCGATCCCCGAGCCGTTCCGGGCGCTGGGTTCGCTGGAATTCTCCAAGCTGCTGATCGAGAAGGCCGACGTGGCGGTGGCGCCCGGCATCGGCTTCGGCGAGCACGGGGACGATTATGTGCGTCTCGCTCTGGTCGAGAACGAGCATCGCATCCGGCAGGCCGCACGCAGCATCAAGAAGTTCCTGTCCACCGCGCCGCAGCAGCTCGACAACGTCATTCCGCTCAGCGCTCGCCGCTGAGCGCCTTTCCCAATCCACGGCATTTCCGTTCTCAGGCGATCGCGGAAATGCTCCATCTCCTGCTGGACTTGCTCCAGAACGATCGAGGGGCCGCGCGGTCATGGCGGAAGCATTGCGTATCGGAATAGCCGGTCTCGGCACGGTTGGCGCATCGGTGGTGCGCGTGCTCGCCGAAAAGGCGTCCGAACTGACCCGTCAATGCGGGCGCGACATTGCCGTGACGGCGGTGTCGGCGCGTGACCGCAAGCGCGACCGCGGCATCGACCTTACCGGCGTGACCTGGTTCGACGATCCGGTGAAGCTGGCGAAGGATGCGGAGATCGACGTGTTCGTCGAGCTGATCGGCGGCGATGAAGGGCCGGCGCTGAAGGCGGTCAAGGCGGCGCTCGAGGCGGGCCGTCATGTGGTGACAGCCAACAAGGCGCTGCTTTCCAGGCATGGCGTGTCGCTGGCCGAGGCGGCCGAGAAGAAGGGCGTCCTGCTCAATTACGAGGCGGCGGTGGCGGGCGGAATCCCGGTCATCAAGACGATGCGCGAGGCGCTTGCCGGCAATTCGGTGACGCGCGTGTTCGGCATCCTCAACGGCACCTGCAACTACATCCTGACGCGCATGGAAGCGGAAGGCATCTCCTTCGACGCGGTGCTCAAGGATGCGCAGCGGCTGGGCTATGCCGAAGCCGATCCGACCTTCGACATCGAGGGTAACGATACGGCGCACAAGCTGTCGATCCTCACCAGCCTCGCATTCGGCACGAAGATCGCGGCCGACGACATTTATCTGGAAGGCATTTCCAATATCACGCAGGCCGATATCCGCGCCGCGCGCGACCTCGGCTACCGCATCAAGCTGCTGGGCGTAGCGCAGCGCACCGAGAGCGGCATCGAGCAGCGCGTGCATCCGACCATGGTGCCGACGGCCAGCGTGATCGCGCAGGTCAATGGCGTGACGAATGCCGTTGCGATCGAGACCGACATTCTGGGCGAATTGCTGCTGTCGGGGCCGGGCGCGGGCGGCAACGCCACCGCGTCGGCGGTGGTGGGCGATATTGCCGACATCGCCAAGAGCCGGCCGGGCTTCCAGCACGGGCCTGTGTTCGGCTGGCCGGCGAAGGAACTCAAGCCCTATCGCAAGGCCAAGATGCGCAGCCATGAGGGCGGCTATTTCATCCGGCTGACGGTGCATGACCGCACGGGCGTGTTCGCGGCGGTCGCCAGGCGCATGGCGGAGAACGAGATTTCGCTGGAATCGATCGTGCAGCACGCCAATCGCGACGACGAGGCGAACCAGAAGACGGTGATCCTGGTGACGCATGAGACCACGGAAGCGGCCGTGCGCAAGGCCGTGGACGGTATCGCGCGCGATGGGCATGCGGTGACCAAGCCGCAGGTGATCCGCATCGAGCGGGCCGCCTGAGCGAAGGGCGATCCGGGATTTAATCGATTCTTCTGTCGTGGCGGCGGGTCGCGGACTTGCCGTGGCTGCCCGTCTTTGACAGAAGATGCGCGACCGGGCGCATGCGCCCTCCCGCAAACATCAGGGAATAATTCCATGGCAAAGACGGCGCATTCGGGCCTCGACCGCATTCTCACCCTTGAACTGGTGCGCGTAACGGAGCGCGCAGCCGTGGCAGCCGCGCGCCTGCGCGGCCGCGGCGACGAGAAGGCTGCGGACCAGGCGGCGGTCGACGCCATGCGTTCGGAGCTCAACCGCCTGCCGATCAAGGGCACGGTGGTGATTGGCGAGGGCGAGCGCGACGAGGCGCCGATGCTTTATATCGGCGAGGAAGTGGGGCAGGGCGACGGGCCGGAAGTCGACATCGCGCTCGACCCGCTGGAAGGCACCACGATCTGCGCCAAGAACCTGCCGAATTCGCTGGCGGTGATCGCCATCGCCGAGAAGGGCAGCCTGCTCTATGCGCCGGACGTCTATATGGACAAGCTGGCGGTCGGGCCGGGTTATCCCGCTGGCGTGGTCGATATCGACGCGCCGGCAA